>DATNPL010000010.1:0-55589 GCA_036703255.1 Coleofasciculaceae cyanobacterium | reverse complement strand
GTGCCGCGCTCCGCGCGGCACTTCCAAAAACTGTTACAAGTTAATGAATTTGCACTCCTAATGACAGAAGTTGGGAAGCCGTTGACGCAAAGCTGTTGACTATAGAGTGTCAAAGGCTTTTCGTGCTAACCGACTAGATTCAACTCAGAATGCAAGATTCCTTCCAAGATTGAAGCCGGACGCTGCTTGTGCTTCCAGGCAAAGGCATGGCGGAAAGCTGCATCTTGGCAGGCTTTTAGCTCCTCAAAGCCGATAATGTCGTAAGTGAGCAAATTCTCATACTCAAACGGCAGTCTGACATTGTGCAATCCGGCGTTGTCGGTGCAAATAGCAATATCGACGCCTGCCTCCAGACAGCGATCGAACACAACCTTAAGCTGGTGCAGGCTCTCTAGTGTTCCCGTCTTGGTGTAAGTCGTAGGACAAACCTCCAAACACTGACCTTCCCGCGCAATCTGAGGCAGCAGCTCAGGATAGAGCAGCGGAATTTGAATACCATGCCCAATCCGCATCAGGTAGGGCAGCAGTTCGGGATAGCAGCCCTCCGTTGTCTCGTAGAGATGCCCGGTAGTGTTAAGCCCTAGCGATCGCGCATAGGCATATAGCTCTACAAATTCATCCAGCCGAGCGCGATAGTGAGCATCACCCCCTGCGACATCGATGCCGCAAACATATTGATGGGCATCGGCAGCCAAATCAACGATCGCCTTATTCACCTCGTAGGGCAGGCGAGAGTGCATACATAAGATCTGGCTGGTGACGATGGGATACTCAACGGCTTGGCTGGCCTGACCCACGGTTTCAACAATTTCAGCCATCTGATCAATTCGCTCAGTTTGGCTAAGATGCTCTGGCGTGCGCAAATAGGGCGTGTAGCGCAACTCTAGATAGGCCAGGTTTTCAAACACATAGGCACCGCGAATCAGACGATAGATAAAGTAGGGCAGTGTCTCTCGGGTCTGAACTTTTTCAACGATCGTATGCAATTCCAGATATTCATCTAGGGTTTTGCGAGGGCGGGTGTAGAAATCCTCGAAAGCCTCATAGCTATCGAAAGGTTCGGCGACACCTGCCTGATTGCGCTGAAAGTAGCGCCATAGCACGCGAGGCACTACGGAACCCCCTAAATGACGATGCAATTCTGCGTATAGAGCCACAAAAACCTCTGTTGGTGAGTCAATTTTGGGTTAATTAAGTTACTACAAGTCAGCGACGCTGCCTCGCCGTGATGCTGCAATCATTTCGTTTCAGCCAAGATATTTCAGCCGAAATAGTTTGAAAAAGATGTTTCAGAGGAGATCTTCAGGAAGATCAGCAGCCGATCGACGAAGCGGAACTCCATTTGTTTTTTAATTCTTTACAGCATATCAGTAGGTTAATTAACTCTACTTAATATAAGTATAGACAAATTGCCTGTAAGCGAAGTTCGCCCGATCGAGAGAGGATTCAAGCTTGACAAAAGCGATCGCTATGACGAGAGAGTCTTTTCTAATCTATTTCTCTATCCTAAAGTCCACAAAACTCTGGCTGCGTCTGAGTCGCTGCGTGGCTACCCGCGCAAGGGTCATGATCTTCAGGTCATGATTTTTTGATCGCTATCCACGCCAAAAAGTCTACAGCACACAGAAAGCATGGTTGAATAGGGCTAAAGACAAGCGGTGTTTCGCTCGCTGCATCTAGCCGCTAAAATTCAAACTCTTGTATGGCCGTAGCCATTATTCTGAGCTGTTTATGAAAAGTAAGTGTGTGAAAATCCAGGCATTAAGGCTAGCAGCGATCGTTGGACTCATAGGAGTCACCTACCCATCGACTACTCTGGCGCAATCTACGCCAGATTCACTTTCGCCCAATGCACTTTCACCCAATTTACTCTGGTATAACTGCCTGACCCGCGAGGTGTGGACACCTGCAAAGCAAGCCTGGTGCCAAAAAGCTGAGACGCTAAAGAACGCCACCTACACCATTCCGCAGAATCCATCCTACGCTACGCCAGAGATGATCTCAGTCAAGCTAACCAATGGCCGATACGAAGATGCAGCCCGACAGCTCTCTCTCACTTTCGCAACGCAGCGAGGGACGTTTGTGTTTGGCGATTTAAATGGCGATCGCATTGAGGATGCCGTCAGTCTGCTGACCCTGAATACAGGCGGTTCGGGTGTGTTCACTTATCTCGTCGCTTCAGTGAACCAAGAGGGCACGCTAAAACCCTCAATTCCGGTGCTGTTGGGCGATCGCATTCAGTTTCAGTCAATGGCGATCGAGTCAGGCCAGATCAACGTCAGCATGGTGACTCAAGGCCCCAACGACCCCATGTGTTGCCCCACACTGGCTGTGACCCATAGCTTTAGCTTGCAATATCAGCTTTTACCAGAGCCTTAGCTTCTTTGAAAAACAGGCAGCATCACAGTAAATACTGAGCCTTCAGTAACTTTGCTCTTGACCGCAATTGAGCCGCCGCAGCGCAAGAGAAGCTGTTGCACGATCGATAAACCCAAGCCAGAGCCACTGGAGTCTTCTCCCGCAGCAATGCGTACCCGATAGAAGCGATCGAAAATTTTGGGCAGATCGGCTTGGGCAATGCCAATACCCGTATCGCGGAACTCAATTTGCACATAGTCACCCAGCTCTTTGGCGCGAACCCAAACCTGCCCTGAGCTGGCTGTAAATTTAATGCTGTTGTGCAGCAGGTGAATCACAATTTGCTTCAGCCAAGGGCTAAAGCAAGAAACAGCCGACAGATCTTCTGGAATAGTGTAGCCCAGCATAATGCCTTTCTCTTGAGCTAGCGGCTGGTAGGTGCTTACAACGCCCGGCACGATATCTGAGAGCCGCAGAGATTCCATCGGGACGGACTCGACTGTACTTTCAATCTGCACCAGATCCAAAACACTGGTGATGAGAGAGCTTTGGCGATCGCACTCCTGGCTCAGCATATCCATATATCTTTGGCGCTGGGGCGGCTTGATACTGGGCGAGTTCAGCAACGAGAGCGCTGTTTTCATGCTAGTCAGCGGCGTGCGCAACTCTTGCCCCATAATTTTGATGAACTCATCTTTTTGCTGAATGGTGTTTAGCAACTCCTCATTTTCCAGGCGCAGCGCAGAAACCCCTTCAGACTGCCTTCGATGCGTCGCACTACTACGCCAAATATCTTCCTGCCGCTGAATCTGCTTTACCAGCAGGTTGCCCAGCAAGATGGGGTTAAGCGTTGTGATGCCCCCCGTCTCGACTAGCTGCTCCCAAGAGATTAACAGCTTCGTCAGCTCATCACTCGATTGGGTTTCGGGTTGGCCAAAACAAATAGCGCGATTAATTCCGTCTAGCACCTGTTGCAGCGTAGTGGCTTCAAACGTACAGAGTCCCAACAGCGGATGCTTTTGCTCTAGGGCATCCTCGCCAGATGACGGTAGTTTGGTTATCTTTTCCGATCGCCCTAGCTCAACTTTAGGCTGCCCCGATCGAGGGCGATGCGCTAAAACCAACCCATAAAACTCGGGTGCCGTAACCAGCAAAAAATATTCACGCTTAAGCTGACTTTCGGCGGCTAAAGGCAGCGTGTAAACCTGAGAACCTTCTGGGGCTTCAGCAATCGGCTCCTTGTGGTTCTGGGCTAAGGCTTGCTCTAGCGCCAGATCGGTCACTTCTAGATTATTTTCTGCCAAATCCCAGGGCAAAGTACCCTGAGATTTCGCTTTTGCTTTCTTGCCTTTGCCTTCCTCTTTCTCTAAGTCTGGCTGCGTCTGCAAGTTGAACAGGCGGTAAGGCGCTGTAGCCGACTGACAAAAGCGCTGAATCTCGTTCTGCCAAACATCACCCTTGGGCAGCTTTAGCCAAACCGTTGCTGCAATATTTTGGTCAACTAATAAATCAAAAACTAGCCCCAACATCGATTTGAAGGTTGTTGGGCTAATTTTTAGGGGTTCGGAGGCAGGCGAAAACCCTGTGGCTAATTCATAGAGAGACGCATCAGGCGAACGAGAAAGGTTCATAAGGGTATGTTTGCAGGAAATGAATGTGACGCTTAACGGTGGTGATAATGCCCCTAATTCTATCTAATACCGTTTTTCCCGAAAATTATGAATCTATCGGGAATTGGTTCATTTCGCTATGGTTTTTTTGAGAGCGTTCGCAGGGGAACGTTCTCAAAAATTAGCCTCGGTGCTCCTGACGCTTAGGATTGAAAATTAATGAGCCTATACAGCCTGAGCGGCCTGCGTTAAGCGTTGAGCCAAGGCACTACGAGCCTGCTCCCGATCGTCAAAGTGAACTTTTTCGGTACCTAGAATCTGATAGTCCTCATGGCCTTTCCCCGCAATCAGCACGCCATCCCCAGGTTCTGCTGCCAAAATTGCCGTGCGAATGGCTTCAGCGCGATCGCCAATGACCGTTGGGTTGGCACTGGCAGGAATTCCCGTTAGGATATCTTGCAAAATGCGCTCAGGGTCTTCGGTGCGTGGGTTATCAGAGGTGACGATCGCCCAATCCGACTGATGAGCTGCAATGCCACCCATCAAGGGACGCTTTGTGCGATCGCGATCGCCGCCGCAGCCAAACACGCAGATCATGCGACCTGAAATAAACGGTCGGGCGGCTTTCAACATATTTTCCAGGCTGTCGGGCGTATGGGCATAGTCTACGATGACGCTGATGTCTTGATTGGCTTGAAGCTGTACTTGCTCCATTCTGCCGGGAACGCCCGTAAACTGAGGCAGCGCTTGTGCAAGAGTTGCCAAGTCCACTCCTAAGTGCAGCGCTGCTCCTGTTGCCGCCAGCAAATTGGCTAAGTTAAACTGACCCACCAGAGGAGAGTGAAATGCTGTGTCTCCTTGCGGACTGTGCAAAATGCCCCGTACCCCCTCGGGTTCATAGACCAAATCGCTCATCCACAAATCAGCGATCGAATTTTCAACGCTGTAAGACCAGACTTTTTCGGCAGGGAGGCGATCGATCAACCTGCGCCCGTAGGCATCATCCAGGTTCACAACAGCCAACCCCTTGAGATAATCTGGGTGAAACAGCAAAGCCTTCGCTTCAAAGTAGTCTTCTAAATCTTTGTGATAATCCAAGTGGTCTTGAGTCAAGTTAGTGAAAACTGACACCGCAAAAGGACACCCCCAGACCCGCCCCTGCGCCAAAGCGTGGGAACTCACCTCCATGACGGCAAACTGACAGCCCGCATATACCGCTTCACTTAGATGAGCCTGCAAGTCTGGCGCAAAAGGGGTTGTGTGGACGGCAGTCTGCTGATGCCCTGCCCAACGGCTATAGAGCGTGCCAAATAGCGCAGTCGTCTGTTGCGTCTGATTCAGCAAGAATTCAATCAGATGGGTGGTAGTCGTTTTGCCATTGGTGCCTGTCACACCCACCAGCGACATCTTTTGCCCTGGATTGTCGTAGAAGGTCGCGGCAACCTGGGCACAGGCGCGAGACATATCTGCATACGCCACGACACAAGCATTGCGGTCAGCAGCATCCGCCAAGATTTTTTGTGCTGCCGAGGGCGATACTAAGGCTGCAATGGCTCCAGCGGCGATCGCGCTTGCCCCAAACTCTCCCCCATCTACTCGGGTTCCAGGCATGCCAATGAACAGATCTCCAGGCTGACAGGCGTGAGAATTGGTTGCCAATCCCCTGACTTCTTGATCTAGAGCAGGATGCGGGGGCAGAGATATGGCAGGTAGCGTCGCCAGTAAATCTCTTAGTTTCATGTCAACAACTCCTTATGCCTGTTTTGCTTCAGCCTTTAAGCTTGCGCTCATTTTGCCTCATTTTTCGAGGTTTCCACTAGGGATTTTTGCAGGACTTGCTCAATTTGTCGGACTGATGCCCGTGCAGAAATACGAGGCAGCGGAATTAGAAGGGCAGATGGCTTCTCTGTCTGGGCATCACGCTGCATGCTCACGTCTGGAAGAATGTACAAAACTGGAATTTCATACTGGTAAGCCTGAAACCAATCCTCGCGGGTCGTAATGTCCCGAATCTCTAGCTCTATCAGAGGATTTTGAACTTGCTCTAGTTTGCTCTGTAACCCTTCACAAAGATGGCATCCGGGTTTGCTATAGAGGATGAGGTGCATAACTTTCTTTGAAATAACGGATTGAAAAGGTCAAATTGTTGTGAAAGGTAAGCGGTTAATTCAGAATACCGAAGTGTGAGATTGAAAACATTCCTTAGCTTAAAAAAATCCCCTAAATAGGGGATTTTTTTAAAATATGCAAAAACCTTAGAGCAGAATCATACGCGATTGAGAAGTTCTGCCAAATTTTCTAGCTGTAGGGCTTTTGCTTTGGAACGCGCATGGGCGATCGCTGAACTTAAATTAGGCATTTCTCGATGACAGTGGGAGCAAAACCAGTAAATGTGACCGTGACGAGCGTGGCGCAGTAGCGGTTCTGAACAGCAAGGGCAGTCATTAAGCGTATTCATATATTTATTGCACCAAAAGATTATGAAAATGTTTTGCAGTCACAAAAGTCGAGCAGCAAGGCAAACCTTGCAGCATAAAATTGTGTATCGAAAAATCAAAATTTTGTAAGGTGGACTACACCGTCATTTTGAAGCCAGTTTGCCAAAATCTCCGTGGAATCCATGAAGACTCTGAATGCCGAACTTGGGGTCTTTACAGTTTCGTAGCCATCACCTATGAGGTATGCAGAAGGAGCAAAAGCGAATTATTGAACTCAATCGTAAGACGAAACCTATAGAGCCTTTATCCATCCGAAGATTGATCCCTGTATTTTACCTTTCGCAAACTAAACTCTTTGACTCGATCGCCGCAGGCCAATCTCCCAGCAGCCTGCTTCTGATGCTCTCAGTGTAGGGAAGAAATAATTACTGACGACCAGAGAAAATTTATTTTTAACAATTGTTTTGAAATGCCTATATTTAAGTGATTAAAATTACATTTCAATGCCTAAGGTTACATTTTTGAAATTAAGATAACGTTTTAATGCATGGCTGGTTTCTAACTACTCTTATAGATGTTTTTTCATTGCAATGTGGGCAATGCCAGCCTCATCAAATTCACTCCCGTAAGGCTTAAATCCCAGCTTTTGATAGAAGGCTTTTGCATGCGTCTGAGCATTGAGCCGAATCTCTGCAACGCCTTGACTCTGAGCAAAAGCGATCGCTGCCTGTAACAGCTCTCTACCAATACCCTGCCCTCGATAAGCAGATAGAACTGCCATTCGCTCTAGCTTGACGCTCTGCCTCTCTAAACCTGCGTCCAAAAAGCGAAGTCGCGCAGTCCCCACAGGCTGTTCTTGTCGGTAGACCAGAAAGTGGGGTGTCAAGCCATCTAATCCATCAAAATCTAGCTCTGACTCGACACCTTGCTCTTGCTGAAATACCTGATGACGAATCATCTGAATGGCAACCTTTGCATCCTCAAACGAAACAACCTCAATTCGATCGCTCACTCTGCTTCTCCAACCCCTCTTTTGATCTTAGACAATTTACCCATACCGCAGATACAGCGAATGCCGCACCCCAGGAGTACGGCATCCTTACCTATATGACTTGAAGATCTGTATGGAGGATAGGCTAAAGAGCGCTGGGCTGATTGTTTTTTACAAACCTAACCTCTTGCAAAAATAGCGCCTTGTCTTGCCGCTAACGCCTCACAGCTCTCACCCTCACCTTAGCCAAGCAATTAGATCTGATCTTGATAGTTTGCCTTGCAGGTAGACAAAATGCGTTGATCATTCTCGCTCAGGTTCTCTAAGCGCTGAAATCCCTCTAGGCCGACGGGCGCTGAAATGGTTTCTTCGCCTGCCATCGCTACAGGAGCAGAAGTCTCTAACGCTACATCATAAGGATATGCACTCTTCTCATAGCTATCTACGACCGTCAAAGCAACGCGATCGGCCTCAAGGTTGCCATAGAAACAGTCAAAAGAAGAGCGAGGCATATAAAACGCACCCAGAAGCTTACCTTGGTTCACTTCAAACACCATGTAGGCTGAACCCATTTGCTCGGCCACCTGAGACTGTCCGTAGAGATAGGTGCCATCGGTGAGAGCATGGGACTCAGGAGATGCAGTAAAACCGCTCTGGGCTAAGGTTAAAGTTTCGGCATTGGCAGGAAAAGCGGCTAATCCGGCGATCGCAAATCCAGCACCCAAGGCTAGGCTAGCCGCAGATTGTTTGATTTGCTTAGCCAGAGTGAACCACGGTCTTGAAGTGTTGATAGATGGGTAAAGCACCGCAGTTTCCTCCATTTGTATCAGGAACAACTAAAACAAGTGACTGATTTCACTTTACTGGGGAGGATGTATCCCCAAGCACATCCGCTTAGAAGACTTCACAAAGGCTGTTACAAACCGTTTCAATCGCTGTATTTCAGCCTAAAATCTAGTTTTCTCGCAGACTTTTATAGCTACACTTCCTTTCAGCTAGATTCCAGACTGAATTCTAGAAAATTGGCTGAATTCTATTGATTTGCTCACAGCTTGAGTGAATGAAACAACTTACTTTGAGTGACATAAATAAGTTGCCATTTCTGCCATAGAGGCTTGATGTTTTTCACGCCTCTACAGACTCAGTGATGTTTCCCCAGCGCTGTTTGCTCAGTCTGGCTTTGCAAAACAAATCGCTTGCTTTATTAAACTCAGCTTAAGTTGAAAAAGCCTGACCCACCTCCACCTATTGTCTGAACTGAGCGACTGAATTTATCAGACTCAGGCGATCGAACTTCTTTATATATCAGCCGTTTGGGTTACTGTTATGCAGAGAGCGTCACAGTAACCCAATTTTTAGCCTGAGGTCGGGTAGATTAACGAAACCAGACCTAATGCTGGGTTTCATATTGCCTAACCCAACTGAATGTAGCTGTAGATAGCAAGGTGAAAACAAAGACGTTTTTGGTAGTGAGCCACCAAAAACGTCCTGAGTAAAGCAGGTGTCAAAGGGACTGTGCCAGTCAACCTGATCTGAGGCTCAGAGCAGAATTCAGAGCGACACACCATTAGCTGGCTAAGTATTAGCTGGCTAGGTATGCCCGCACATTCGCTTTACGACGACGGAGGTGATCGAGCGCCTGCCGCTCTAGCTGCCGAACGCGTTCACGACTAATGTTCATGCGCTGCCCCACTTTGGCAAGGGATAGCTCGTTGCCATCAGCTAGACCAAACCGTAAAACCAGCACCTCGCGCTGCTGAGGCGTCAGTTCAGCTAGCATCCCTTCCAAGTCTTGCCGTAACGACTCTTGCGTTGCGTAGGTTTCTGGAGAAGCATTTTCATCCTCTAGCAGATCTTGCAGCTCCGTGTCTTGGTTGTCGCCAATTCGCAGCTCCAGAGAGACAGGCTGCCGCGCCATCATGAGATACTCACGAATTTGGCTTGGCTCAAGCTCTAGGGCTTCCCCGATCTCTGCGGGATTGGGGCTGCGTCCTAGCTGCTGCGTCAGCTCTCGCTGAACCTTCTTGATTTTGTTCAGCTTTTCGGTAATATGAATCGGCAGACGAATGGTACGCGCCTGTTGAGCGATCGCACGGGTAATGGCTTGCCGAATCCACCAGTAGGCATAGGTAGAGAATTTGTAGCCTCGTACCGGATCAAACTTCTCAACGCCACGCTCTAGACCCAAAGTGCCTTCCTGAATCAGATCAAGAAACTCTAAGTTGCGCTTCTGGTATTTCTTGGCGATCGCCACGACCAGCCGCAAATTTGCGGCAATCATTTTCTGCTTAGCGCGCTGACCCAGACGTAGGGCTTGCGTCAGGTCTGCCTCGCTCATTTGCACTTCTGCGGCCCATTCAGCAGGGTTTGGCTCACGATCTAGCTTTTCTGTGAGTCTGTCCTTTGCTTCCAAAAGCAACATCAACTGCTGAACCTGCTTCCCAAAAACAATTTCTTGCTCATGGGTTAGCAGAGGCACACGACCAATCTCGTGCAAATAGGTGCGCACCATGTCCGCAGTAAATGCTGGCTTGCTGGCTTTGCCCTTGTTGGCTTGAATGTCGATATTTACGCTGGGCATAGGACTACAGAGAACTCCTTATAAACAGGATTAATAGAAATACGACGTCCCGAAAACTTTAGTTTTTCAATACCATGCAGTTTTGTAATCCCACATTTGCTTGTCTCACAGTAGTTAGGCGGTCAACTATTTGCATATAAACTATCTGCGGACGGCACGCTAGAATAAGCGCTGTAGGCTGTAGCATTGAAAAGCCGAGACAATAACTAACGGCTGACTAATGGCTAGAAATGAGGCAACAGCTAGGGTTGAAACAATCTATACCAGGTGAATATCTGTTCAGAACCTGTCTTGCAGTCCGTGGCAATTCTTCTTTGTAGCGAATATTCACCAAACTTCAAGATAGGTCTACCCAAGCAGGGTTATGAAAAATCTATACTGAGAACTGTTAGGCTGAGAACTTCTAGGCTAAGAGGCTTATTTTCAGGCTGAGCTGTGTGGCCAAGGGACTTATGCAGTGAATGACGATCGCTCCCAGAGCCAACAGACCAACAGGTCTATGAAGAGTAGGGAGTGAAGAACTCAAAAGGCGAAATCGTTACGAGTTTACCTGATTGAAATTACAATTGTAATACAAGTTTAGGGTTCCGTAAAGAGGGAGTCACTCGTCCGATCGGATGAACTTGGGGGAATTTTTCAACTCTTAAGAATGTCTTCCAAAGTTGAGTGTCTTTAAGCAGCTAAGCCTTTTAGCGCCCCATTTGGGTTAGTCAGTCTCTATGAGGTAGGCGAATTCCAGTGACTTCAGGTTGAATTGAGGTGACTGTTAATATCATGCAAGATTCTCCCAACACAAAGGTACGGGAAATCTAGAGGGATAACCGAACCCAGCCCTTTTGCAGTGCTGTCGCCTAGAAGCCTAGATCAGCCTTAGCCGCTTCAGCTGCCCGAAATAGAGGCTCATTCGGCATTTCTTCCCAAGCCCGATCGCCTATTTCAGCATAGAAAGTCTCGTCATAGGGGCGGGTGCGCACGACAACAGGCATGGGTACCGCATGACCCAAGATAAGCGCCTGCTGCTTGGAATCGAGCTTTGCCAAGACCGATCGCAAAGCTTGCCCCCCAGACACCCCCGTAAAAATGGCATCAATATCTTTTTCGTCGTTTAATAGCGCCGTGATTCGCGTACCGACTTGAGACATGACCTCGTTATCAATGCCAGAGGGTCGCTGATCGACGACGAGGAGAGTCACGAAGTATTTGCGCATTTCGCGGGCGATCGTACCAAAAATGGTCTGACGAACGGTGCTGGGATCAAGGAAGCGATGGGCTTCTTCAATGGTAATGACGAGCTGATGGGGGCGATCGCTCGGATTTTTAGTCTGCAAAAATTTTTCGGCTTTGTGGACGTAGCTGCCGTGAATCCGGCGCGCAATGACGTTTGTAGCCAGCATGTAGGACAGCATATTTGACTGAGAGCCAAACTCGATCACGACATGCTTTCCAGCTTCTAAAGACTCTAGAATTTGTCCGACGTAGTTTTTGGGACAAGTGTTCCGCAGATATTTCAAATCGTCCAGACGCGTCAGCTTGCGCTGGAGTGCCATGATGGAAGACTTGCTGCCCATCTTGACCTCGCAGAACTCCTGAATCTCCTCATTGCTCATAGACATGAGGCGCGTAATCCAGGTCTTGCCAAACTCATTGCGCAAAATAATCGCATTCTCTAGGCTGGCTTCCGAGAGATTGAGTTCGCCTCGCACAAGCGCCAGATCTTCTACGTCAATCTGGTCATAGCTAATGTAAAGCTCTTGGGCATCGCGCACGCCCCGCCGCTTTGTAGATTCGGGATCAAGCGTATAGACCTGAACGCGATCGGGAAACAACTGCCGCAAGCCTTTCACCGTGCTGAATTGCTTGCCTTCTCGGGTTGCCTCCCACCCATATTCTGAGTGCATGTCAAAAATCAGATTGACAGCAGCCCGCTTGCGAATAATGCCCGATAGTAATAGCCGGGTCAGAAACGATTTGCCCGTCCCCGATTTGCCGAAAACGCCATTGCTGCGCTCAACGAAGCGATCGAGATCAATACAGATGGGCACATCCATATCAATCGGCTGACCGATGGCAAAGTTGCGGCGATTGGGATCATCTTCCCAGCCAAAAACAGCCCGAAAATCTCGATGAGCCGCATCATAAACCTGGCTAAAGTGGCTGGGAATCGTTTTGACAGGCTGCAATTCTACGGCATTCGTTTGAGATTCGTAGGAGCCAAGCTTGCCCCCAGCAGATTTTTTTGTCTTGCCCTTGCCTGACTCCTTGGTCGAGTCTGAACTACTTCCCTCAGTCGGCGTAAACATCAGCATGGGGGTAAGGTTGATCGTGCCGTAGGTTCCGGTTCCGGCAAGGACTTCCTGCAAAAACAGGTTGCTGGGATCAGGCGGATTAGAGAGAATGCGCGGACTGGATGTTCCCAAAGCTACATCCGTCAGCATACAAAAGAAGCGCGATCGCACCCCTTGCACCACCAGAAATTTGCCCACCCGCATGTCTTCTACCAAAACATCGGCGTGGAGACGTACTTCTAATCCTTGGCTCAGAGAACCTTGAATAACGGAACCTAGCGGCTGCTCTGGATTCATGCCCGAATGCTCATGCCCCAATAATGGTGTTCAGATCATCCCAATAATCTATATAGAGGTTGCAATTTGGAGTTCGCGATTTTCCTCGAAAGCAAAATTTTGGATAGATCTGTTCAATTTATGAATCAATACGCGTGTTCTATTATGTATTAATACGCCCGTTCTATCAATCAATACATTTGTTCTTTGATAAATCTCTTGCGTGAAGGCGTGGATTGCTGCGCGGCAGAGCTACACAACGATTCACGCTAAAGGTTTAATTTTATTGGAAGATAAACAATAGAAAGATGATTGATTTCTGAGCTTTTGAGAAAAATTTTGCAGGTTGAAAAGTTCTGAATAGATCTTTTTGAGTCAGGCAAAGACAGAGGCAGGAGGCTAGACTCAGGGCGATCGCAGCTTCAGAGCCAAAGCGAGCCGATCGGTGATAATACCTGCAATTCTAGAGTCAGCCAGAAGAGATTTGATTACCGTAGGCTGATTTACTGTCCATACCCAAAAAGGCAGATCGGGAGGAACTATTTGCCTCAGCCATTCTGTTTCTAACATTTGCCAGTTCGGCGCTATGAAATTTACGCCAATAGTTTGTAGCCGATCGCGCCATAGCTCAGGAGATAAATCATCCGCCTCACTCGTTTCCTGTTCTACCAAAAAACCGATCGCTATTTCAGGTGCCATGTGTTTGATGGCAGCAATTGCTTCTAGATGAAAGGAGGTGATTGCAAAGCTGTCAAGAGATAGAGACTGGATCTGTTGGACGATCGCCACTTCATAGCCCGGTTCTTTTAACTCAATATCCATAAAGGTGCGTCCTTGGCAGCGGGCGATCGTGTCCTGCAAAGTCGGGATCTCAGGCGCAATAGTCTGCAATTCTTGCCAGGTGACTTCTCGAATCAAATGCCCCTTCACCTCTGGATCGTGATGAACTATTAAGACATGATCTTGAGTCGATCGCACATCAAATTCCACGCCATCTGCTCCCAAGGCGATCGCCCGTTCAAAGGCAGCGATCGTATTTTCTTTGGCCTCAGCCCCACGATGAGCAATGATTTTGGCTCGGGTAGAAGTCGTAAATTTAGGGTTCACGTTCCAGCAAGGTCAATATCGAGTGGGCAAAAATAGCGTCAAGATTTCGCGTTCGCAGGGGCAGTTCAGCAAATCCAGGCGGCCAAAGCAAACCGCGATCGCCTAGAAATTCTCCCTTGCAAGCCGTCCAGACTGCGCCCATTTACAGTAGCTTATAGAACAGTTCAATGATTCTGCTGCTGTTATGCCTGCGATCGCTCCCAAATCCCCTCAGCCCAAATCTTCCAGCCGATTCTCCCCCTGGTTTTGGCTGGGCATAGCGGCTATTTTTCTGCTTTCTCTAGCCCTACGCTTTTGGGGGCTAAGTCGCTTCAACACCCTAGTGTTTGATGAAATCTACTACGCCCGGTTTGCTAGCCACTTTCTCAAGGGCGAGATTATCTTTACGGGTCATCCGCCCCTTAGCACGTACATCATTGCGTTTGGCATCTGGCTAGGGGAGAAAATGCCTTGGGGTGATCACAGCCTCAAAAATGGGTTGGCTGGTTTACTCATCTCTCCCTACAGCTATCGCTGGCTCAATGCGCTCACCGGATCGTTTTTGCCGCTAGTCGTCGCAGCGATCGCCTATCAACTCTGCCATCGTCGCAGCTATGCCCTACTTGCAGGGCTGCTGCTGTCAGCAGATGGCCTGTTTTTGGTTGAGTCGCGCTATGCCCTCAACAATGTTTACCTCTTGCTGTTTGGGCTGCTGGGGCACCTCTTTTTTCTCATCGCGTTGCGGGCACAAGGCGGACAAAGATGGTTCTGGCTCAGTGCGGCTGGAATTGGCTTTGGCGCTTCTGCTGCGATTAAGTGGAACGGGCTAGGCTTTTTGTTGGGCGCAGGTTTGGTCTGGGCTGCTGGCTGGATCTTGCATTGGATTAGATCGAAAGCAACTTCAAGTGAGACGAAGCGAGAGCAGGGCGATCGCCTTCCCATATCACCAACTCCGTTTCAAAACCTAACGCAGTTACACATAGGACATATTTTCATCTGTTTTGCGGCTATTCCAGCGGCAGTTTATTACTTGTCCTGGCTGCCCTATATGCAAATAGATCCTTCGGGTGATGATTTCTTCACGTTGCAAGCTAAAACCTTTGACTATCACAAACGGGTGGGAGGCGTGAATGCCCATCCCTACTGTTCTCTATGGTTTAGCTGGCCGTTAATGCTGCGCCCGATCGCCTATTTCTATAAAACCTCTAATAGCGTCAATCAACTTCCCTCGGTCGTTGGGCCGCCTCTCCCTCAAAATGCAGGCAGCGTCATCTATGACGTCCATGCGATGGGCAACCCATTTCTCTGGTGGTTTTCCACAATGGCGATCGTTTTGCTCTTTGGGCTATTTGCGCACCAGATATGGCAGTGGGTCACGGTTGGCGATCAGGTAGCAGCATCCGGTGCTGGACTCCGTGATGCTGGATTCCGTGATGCTGGATTCAATACTGCCAGTTGGATAACGCTGTACCTGGCGCTCAACTGGTCTGCTAATCTGCTGCCCTGGCTCGAAGTCAGCCGCTGTGCTTTTCTGTATCACTACATGGAGTCGTTCATATTTGCGCTGTTAGGGCTGGCGCTGCTGCTCGATCGCTGGCTGCAAAGTCCGCTGCGTCCGCGTAGAAGAATGGGCTATGCCATTATTGCTTTGATATTGCTTGCCTTCATTTTCTGGATGCCCATTTATCTAGGACTACCGCTCTCCCCGATCGAAATTCAAATGCGCCGCTGGTTGCCCTCCTGGATTTAAAGACTCAAGGCGATCGATTACCTAAGAATCTGGATAGTGCGTTGGGCAGATTTGTGATCTAGCGCCGCTCAAACATGGCTCGATAGACAGGTTCTCCGCGCAGTAAAGTAGATTGCTCCCGTTCTGTCGGCACAGCAAGGGGGTTAACCTCTAGCCAGTCAAGGCTCTGCCGGACAAAGGCCGGATGCTCCTGAAAGCGATCGCACATTTCCTCTTCTACGGCCTTCACATCAGATTGAAGGAACACCAGACCACCAGGCGCTAGATGCAGCGCAAGTTCTTCCACCAGGTCAGGCTGCACGACTCGTCTCTTCTGGTGCCGTTTTTTAAACCAAGGGTCAGGAAATTGAATGCTAATCTGCTGTAAAGATCCAGCAGGTAAAGCGGTAAGAAGCGATCGCAGGGAATTGTTTACATTACAAAAAATGTAGTGCAGGTTCCTTAGTCCTAGTTCTTTCTGCCGGAGCTGTGCTTCTAAAACCAGTGGCTCCCGGATCTCTAACCCCAGGTAGTTCCAATTGGGCTGCTGCTGGGCAATTTTGAGTAGAAAAACGCCTTTGCCGCAGCCAATATCTAGATGCAACGGCAACGATAAATTGCTATAGACCTGTGCCCAGTCTGGCGGAACTGCCGACTGCTGATACTTCTGACTTAATGGGTTGACATGCTGTCGCACACGAACGATCGCCAATTGCGTTTTCTCCTCTCTCGGTTATACCCATTCAAAAAATATTTGCCGTGTTCAGCCTGAAATCACTGCTCTACTCAAAACGGTCAAGATGGGATTTTTTGTAGAACTTCGCGCCACGAAAACGGCCTGAGAATCATGGCTACGGCTATAAAACCAGCCCAAACTACAGCGATCGCCCATTGCTAAAATCGGCCAATCGTGAACCTGCGATTTGATCCTGCCCTATCCTATCCCCACCACATACAGAACTGAATCAAGGTGTAGCTTAGGAGATGTAGAGCATTTCTTGCCCAAATTTCGCCGTATCTCCCTGCTTTCCTATGACGCTTAACCTTCGGTTCGCTATCTTGAGCGATCCCCATATTGCCCTTCCCCACACCATTTGGAATCACCCTAGTCGCTTTCATCTCGTTGAGTACAGTATTCCGGCGCTAGAGGTTGTTTTACAAGAGTTAGAGTCGCACGACCTCGATTTCTTACTGATCCCAGGCGATTTGACTCAACATGGCGAACCCGAAAACCATGTTTGGTTAGCCGATCGCCTCGCCCAGCTTCCTTATCCGGTCTGTGTTATTCCTGGAAACCACGATGTGGTAGAACAATTTCCCACCGATCGATCGATCGGGCTGGCCGATTTTCCGCTCTATTACGAAAAATTTGGCTATGTTCATGGCGATCGCCCCTACTACAGTCGAGAAATCCTGCCGGGTGTTCACATCATTGGCCTTAACTCCAACGGTTTTGATAGTCAAGGCAAACAGCTGCATGCAGGATATTTAGATCCAGAGCAGTTGTCCTGGCTCAACCACACCCTGACCAATTTACAGGGGGTCGTCTTCGTCATGGTGCATCATAACGTGATTGAGCATCTCCCTAATCAATCTCATAATCCTTTGGGGCGTCGATACATGCTCGAAAATGCGGGTCTTTTGTTGCAGATGCTTCAAGAGTTTGGGGTTAGTCTGTTATTTACAGGGCATCTCCATATTCAAGATGTGTCACGGCATCAGGCTAAGGGTTATCAGCCTATTTATGAAGTTACAACCGGATCGCTCGTTAGCTATCCTCACCCCTATCGCATTCTTCGCTATCAGCAAGATAGTTCGTCCACAGATCAGGCCAGTCAGCTCCAGATAGAGTCACGGCGGGTTTTGACAGTGCCTGGACAGGCAGATTTACAGTATTTTTCGCGAGAGTGGATGGGCGATCGCTCGGTTCCTTTTGTCATCAAGCTTTTGACCCAGCCGCCGCTGAACCTCTCCATAGCTCAAGCGGAAGAGCTGGTTCCTGCCCTACGCTATTTTTGGGCAGACATTGCGGACGGTGATGCCGAATTTAATTTCCCTAGCTTTCCTGAAGAAGTTAGCCAATACTTCACCCGGTTTGGCGCAATTGATCTGCGAGGCAAATCTCAAGCGATCGATAATACCCTCAGCTTGACGCTGAGATAGCCCCATTCCCCTAACTTTTAGCAAACTTATCTTTTCTTCGGAAACACAAATTGACAGAAACCCAATAAAATCGGTATAGTTGAAGACTGTGAAAAGTCGAGATCGATCAATTTCAGTAACCCGTCAAGACCAGAGGCGAAATTTGCTCTAAGTCATGCCAACGATTCAGCAACTCATCCACAACGAACGTAACAAAGCCAAGAAGAAGACAAAATCTCCTGCTTTGAAGAGCTGTCCTCAGCGCCGGGGTGTCTGCACCCGGGTTTATACAACTACGCCTAAGAAGCCAAACTCCGCTCTACGTAAAGTGGCGCGGGTTCGTCTCACCTCAGGGTTTGAGGTCACGGCTTACATTCCCGGCATCGGGCACAACCTACAAGAACACTCTGTCGTGATGATTCGCGGCGGTCGGGTTAAGGATTTGCCTGGTGTCAGATATCACATCATTCGCGGAACGCTAGACACGGCTGGAGTGAAGGATCGTAAGCAAGGGCGCTCCAAGTATGGAGCTAAGCGTCCTAAAGCGGCAAAGTAATTGGCAGGTTTCTGAGTTGGTTGCGCTATCGAATCGACTCAGAGATTACTTTGACATATCGCAATTTTTCGCATCCGAGCGCACTAGCGCTGAGATGCTGGAAGTCCGAATTCGTCTCATTGAATCGGGTAGAGCGAGTCTGAACCACTGTCACGCTTGCCGTCTTAGGAGATTGTAAATTCAGGCTGTAGCTTATCTAGAATTCAGCTTGTCTGGAATTCCTTCCATCCTGACCCGTTGTTAACCCCAATAGCCTCGTTAAAGCTTTATCCCCTAGAACTGACCTATGTCTCGTCGTACTGTTGTTCAAAAGCGTCCAATTCAGCCCGATCCGGTTCATAACAGCCGAGTGGTTACCATGATGGTGTCACGGCTTATGAAGAGCGGTAAGAAATCTATTGCTTACGGCATTATTTATGATGCCTTTAAGATGATCGAAGAGCGAACAGGTTCAGATCCTCTTGAGCTGTTTGAGCGAGCTGTCAAGAACGCAACTCCTCTAGTTGAAGTAAAGGCTCGTAGGGTCGGTGGTGCAACTTACCAAGTTCCTATGGAAGTCCGTTCTGATCGAGGCACTGCACTGGCACTACGCTGGCTTTCTCAGTTTGCACGTCAGCGCTCTGGCCGAACAATGGCAGGCAAATTGGCGAATGAACTCATGGATGCAGCCAACGAAACTGGAAGTGCGATTCGTAAGCGTGAAGAAACCCATCGTATGGCTGAAGCGAACAAGGCATTTGCCCACTATCGCTATTAAAGCGCTGCCAAAGCGTTGGGATGGCAAGTCGCCTGTGCCATGAGTCCTCATCAACTTTGTAAAAACAACACGTTAGCTATAAATAAAGTATAAAATCTTAACAGACGCAGCCTTTGCAAGGGGGCGCTGCGGCACAAGACAAGGAGGTCGCTGTGGCACGCACTATCCCGCTAGATCGGGTTCGTAATATTGGAATTGCCGCTCACATTGATGCGGGCAAAACAACGACAACCGAGAGAATTTTGTTCTACTCTGGCGTTGTGCATAAAATCGGCGAGGTTCATGAAGGGACAGCAGTCACTGATTGGATGGAGCAAGAGCGGGAGCGCGGTATCACCATTACTGCTGCTGCGATTAGCACAAGCTGGAATGACCATCGCATCAACATCATTGACACGCCAGGTCACGTTGACTTCACCATTGAGGTGGAGCGATCCATGCGGGTTTTGGATGGGGTAATTGCGGTTTTCTGTTCGGTGGGAGGTGTGCAGCCTCAGTCTGAGACGGTTTGGCGGCAGGCCGATCGCTACAGCGTTCCTCGTATCGTCTTCATCAATAAGATGGATCGGACAGGTGCGAATTTCTATAGAGTCTATGAGCAAATTCGCGATCGCCTTCGCGCTAATGCTGTGCCCATTCAGCTGCCCATCGGCAGTGAAGATGTCTTCAAAGGCATTGTCGATCTGGTCAAGATGAAGGCGTATATTTACGTCGATGAGTTGGGATCAAAGCCAGAGGAAATTGAAATTCCTGAGGACATGAGAGACCTAGCTCAGGAGTATCACGCCAAGCTGGTTGAATCGGTTGCCGAAACAGACGACGTGCTGATTGAGAAGTATCTCGGGGGTGAAGAACTCACCGAAGCTGAGATTCGTAAGGGTCTTCGCATTGGCACTGTTGCAGGCAAGATTGTACCGCTGATTTGCGGTTCAGCCTTCAAAAACAAGGGGGTCCAGCTTCTGCTAGATGCGGTAGTTGACTATTTGCCTTCGCCGCTTGAGGTTCGTCCTATTCAAGGGCTGCTTCCAGACGGCAGCACCGCAACTCGCCTTGCTAGCGATACTGAGCCAACTGCTGCGCTGGCCTTCAAGATCATGGCCGATCCCTATGGTCGCCTGACTTTTGTGCGAGTCTATTCTGGAGTGCTGACTAAGGGTAGCTACGTCTACAATGCCTCTAAGGATAAGAAAGAGCGGATTTCTCGCTTGATTATCCTTAAGGCAGACGATCGCCAAGAGGTGGATGAGCTGAGGGCAGGCGATTTGGGCGCTGCGTTGGGTCTAAAGGACACTTTTACGGGTGATACGCTTTGTGATGAGGGTTCGCCCATTATCCTGGAGTCGCTATTTGTCCCAGAGCCTGTGATTTCGGTTGCAGTTGAGCCGAAAACCAAGCAAGATATGGAAAAGCTTTCCAAAGCGCTACAGGCTCTGTCTGAAGAAGATCCAACCTTCCGCGTTAGCGTTGATTCGGAAACCAACCAGACGGTAATTGCCGGAATGGGTGAGCTTCATTTGGATATCCTTGTCGATCGCATGAAGCGAGAATACAAGGTAGAAGCTAACGTGGGTGCGCCTCAGGTGGCATACCGAGAGACAATTCGCAAATCTGTGCGTGCCGAAGGCAAGTTTGTTCGCCAGAGTGGTGGCAAAGGTCAATACGGGCACGTTGTGATTCAACTTGAACCTAGTGAACCCGGCACAGGGTTTGAATTTGTCTCTAAAATTGTGGGTGGTACCGTTCCCAAAGAGTATATTGCTCCGGCTGAACAGGGGATGAAGGAAGCTTGTGAGTCTGGCATCTTGGCAGGATATCCTGTTATTGATCTCAAGGTTACAATGGTGGACGGCTCTTATCATGATGTAGACTCTTCAGAAATGGCTTTCAAAATTGCTGGTTCAATGGCAATTAAGGAAGCTGTGATGAAGGCTTCTCCAGTCTTGCTAGAGCCAACCATGAAGGTTGAAGTCGAAGTTCCTGAGGACTTCATCGGCAACGTAATCGGTGATTTGAACTCTCGCCGAGGGCAAATTGAAGGCCAAGACACTGAGCAAGGCATTGCCAAGGTTACTGCTAAAGTACCCCTGGCAGAAATGTTTGGATATGCTACCGATATTCGGTCAAAGACCCAAGGTCGTGGCATATTCTCGATGGAATTCAGCACCTATGACGAGGTACCTCGCAACGTCGCTGAAACCATCATTGCGAAGAGCAAAGGGAACGCATAGTCAGTAAAGAGGAACGGATAGATACATGGCACGCGCAAAGTTTGAACGGACTAAACCTCACGTTAATATCGGCACCATTGGTCACGTTGACCACGGCAAAACAACCCTGACTGCTGCAATTACAATGACTCTTGCAGCGCTGGGACAGGCTCAAGCGAAAAATTATGACCAGATCGATGCTGCGCCTGAAGAAAAAGCGCGGGGTATTACGATCAACACTGCTCACGTGGAGTATGAAACCACTGAGCGCCACTATGCCCATGTGGATTGCCCCGGTCACGCTGACTATGTGAAAAACATGATCACGGGTGCGGCGCAAATGGATGGTGCAATTCTAGTGGTTGCGGCTACCGATGGTGCCATGCCACAGACCAAAGAGCACATTCTGTTGGCAAAGCAGGTTGGGGTTCCTAGCATTGTGGTTTTCTTGAACAAGATCGACCAAGTCGATGATGAGGAACTGCTTGAGCTGGTGGAGCTTGAGCTGCGGGAACTTCTCAGCGATTACGATTTCCCTGGCGATGATGTTCCTATCATTCGCGGTTCAGGGTTGATGGCTTTGGAGCAAATGCAGAAGAACCCGAAAACCATTAAGGGAGATAACGAGTGGACTGACAAAATCTATGAGCTGATGGAAGCTGTGGATTCTTTCATTCCTACTCCTGAGCGCGACATCGATAAGCCTTTCTTGATGGCTGTAGAAGATGTCTTCACCATTACGGGTCGGGGTACTGTGGCTACCGGTCGGATTGAGCGGGGTAAGGTCAAAGTGGGTGAAACGGTGGAAATCATCGGCATCCGCGACAGCCGTAGCACAACCGTTACCGGCATTGAGATGTTTAAGAAGAGTCTTGATGAAGGGATGGCGGGTGATAACGCTGGTCTGTTGCTTCGAGGTATCCAGAAGACCGATATTGAGCGGGGTATGGTGATTGCCAAGCCTGGTTCAATTAAGCCACACACCCAGTTTGAGGGTGAAGTGTATGTGCTTCAAGAAAAAGAAGGTGGTCGTAAGACTCCCTTTTTCCCAGGTTACAAGCCTCAGTTCTACGTCCGTACCACTGATGTAACAGGCACGATCGCCTCTTTCACGGCAGACGATGGTAGCGAAGCGGAAATGGTGATGCCGGGAGATCGGATCAAAATGACCGTTGAGCTGATCAACCCGATCGCAATTGAGCAAGGGATGCGTTTTGCTATCCGTGAGGGTGGTCGCACCATTGGAGCTGGCGTCGTTTCCAAAATCTTGAAATAGCTAGATCTCAGCTTGCAATCGGCAGCTAGTTTCTAAAGCTAGTTGCCGATTGTCTTGATTCTTCTTTTGTCTCTCATACTCTGAACCTAGAAAATTCAACTCTGGTAATTTAAATGGCAACTATTCAGCAGCAAAAAATTCGGATTCGCCTCAAAGCTTTCGATCGCCGTCTACTAGATACTTCCTGTGAAAAAATTGTAGACACGGCCAACCGCACTAATGCAACAGCCGTTGGCCCTATTCCCCTACCGACAAAGCGCCGAATCTATTGTGTGCTGCGATCGCCTCACGTTGACAAAGATTCCCGGGAGCACTTCGAAACCCGCACCCACCGCCGCATTATTGACATCTACCAACCTTCTTCAAAAACCATCGATGCACTGATGAAGCTGGATCTGCCTGCTGGTGTAGATATTGAAGTGAAGCTGTAATAAATTTCAGATTTCTGGTTTCGGACAGATTAGCGCAATACGATAAACTATTAAGAGTGGCTTAACCTCGTAGGTTGGCTGCTCTATTTTTTAGGAGAACATTCCACCTAGAAATAGGCGTTATTTAGAAAAAGCTTTTTAGAGAGCAGCATCACAAGAAGTTGGGCAATGCTTAACCCGCAGACTAGGGATTCGCATAGAGTTTGTAATCAGGATAATTTTTAAGGCAATATTTCACTTAAGTATCAGCTTCTTTTCGCGGAAATTAGAGTTGCAATGACATTTTCCTCATCTGTCGCCGTTCGTGAGCTTCCCCTTTTTCCACTGTCTGAAGTAGTCTTGTTTCCTGGTAGCCAGCTTCCCCTACAAATCTTTGAGCCTCGTTATCGCATCATGATGAATACCATCTTGCAAAGCGATGGCCGTTTCGGCGTCCTGATGGTTGATCCGTCACAAGGACGTATCGCCAACGTCGGTTGCTGTGCTGAAGTGGTGCAGCATCAGCGGTTGCCTGACGATCGCATGAAGATCTTGACTCTAGGGCAGCAGCGCTTTCGGGTTTTAGAGTATGTCCGTGAAAAGCCCTATTATGTAGGGCTTGTCGAGTGGGTTGAAGATCAGCCAACAGACCGAAATCTGAGCCAGCTAGCAGGTGAAGTCGATCAACTCTTACGGGATGTTGTACATCTGTCAACTAAGCTCACGGGTCAGGAAATTGTTTTGCCAGATGATGTGCCCGAACTGCCTGTGGAGCTCTCTTACTGGGTTGCTGGTAATTTGCACGGGGTTGCCCTTGAGCAACAGATTTTACTAGAGATGCAGGATACTGCTGCGCGGTTGGAGCGCGAGTCTGAGATTCTCACCTCAACCCGTAATCACTTAGCAGCACGAACAGCTCTCAAAGGCGTATTTGAGTGATTTCTGGGCAAGAGCTGAGATAGATCAACCTTCCGAGCGGGCGCTAGAACTAGGTAGAACCTCCCCTATCGGCAAAACATCGTAGCTGCCCAATATTTTGATGGTTTCTGTGCAAGCTCGTAGTTCTGCCAGAGCCGACTGAGCTTTGGCAGACTGTAAATCGGTTTCCAAATCAACAAAGAACAGGTAATCGCCTAGCGATCGCTTGGTCGGTCGAGATTCAATTCGGCTCATATTGATTTGACGCTGGGCGAAAATTTGCAGCGGCTTCACCAAAGCACCCGGCGTATTGGCAGGTAGGCTAAACGCCAGAGAAGTCTGGCTCCCGTTTTCGGGCGACTTCAAGCTTAACACCCAAAAGCGAGTGCAGTTGTCAGGATGATCGTTGATCGGATAGGCCAAAATAGGGAGGTCATAAAGCTGTGCTGCCCGCTGCGAAGAAATCGCCCCTGCTTGCGGGTTATCTCTCAGATACTGTAGAGCTTCTGTTGTTGAATTTGTAGGGACAAGTGAAACAGAAGGCAAAAATCGCTCAAGCCACATCTGGCACTGGGCTAAAGCCTGTGGATGGGAGTAAACGACCTCGATCGCGTCTATAGCCGTGGCTGTAGATAGCAAAGCATGGGCGATCGGCAGAGTTAGAGCCTGCTGGATATGCAGATGATCTAACTGCCAGAGCGTGTCGAGCGTAACCGTGACGCTGCCTTCAATAGAATTCTCAACGGGAACAACCGCTATATCAGCCTTGCCGTCAGCAGTCGCACGAATAGCTTGGGCAATGCTGGCATAGGGATAGAGGGTTGAAACTTGACCTGTTGCTGTCTGGAGCCACTTGGCATAGGCCAGAGCAGCACTTTCGGCATAAGTTCCAGCAGGGCCTAAATGAGCGATCGATATTTCCATAGAGTAGAAGCAGTTAATGAACTTTAGAGAACTGTGCTTTGAATTGAAACATTCATAAAATCCAATAGTTTTTTGGAGGTGCTGCGCTCCGCGCAGCACCTCCAAAAAACTATTACAGGTTAATTAATTTGCCATCCTTAAAGACCCATAGAGGCGTCTTGGAACTTAAATTTTGTATTGTCAAGGTAGATTCCTTGGAAAAAATGTAAAATTTAGTTAATCGCTTCAGGGTAGCCCTCAAAAAGTAATGAATGTATTAATTTTCTATTGCATCAGCAAGCCTCATGCAACAGAAAACTGTTACTTGAATATTACGGCCCGCTTTAGCACCTAGATGATGATGGTAAGCCCAGTATGTCCACCTGTTTTTCTGCTTCGCAATCTGTTGAACTGATTGTTCCAGAACAGCCCATCCCTATTCAACACTATTTACGGCAGCCCCAGCGCCTAATCCAATCTCTAGTGGATTCGAGTCGTGTAGAACAGTTAGGGGCAGATGTATTTCGACTCAAGATGCGCCCTCTAAGTTTCCTCATGCTCAGCATTCAGCCCACCGTGGATATGCGGGTTTGGTCAGAAGCTGATGGCTCGATTCGATTAAAGTCTACTGCCTGTGAAATTCGCGGCATAGAGTACATTAATCAACGCTTTGGCCTTAACCTTGTCGGACAGCTCACGCCTTCAGTCGAAAATGGCGTAACTTACCTCAAGGGCAAGGCAGATTTGCAGGTTCAGGTCGAGATGCCCCCGCCCCTATGGCTCACCCCTAAGCCTATTCTAGAAGCCACTGGCAATGGACTGCTGTACAGCGTCTTACTCACGATTAAGCAGCGATTAATGCATCAGCTCTTGTCAGATTATCGTCAATGGGCCATAACTCAAGTCCAAGATGCTGAACCTTCAATGGCTGAGCCAGCATTGCTATCTCCCAATAGTCCGATCGCATGATAGCCCGATCGCGTAGAGATGGCCGGCTTGAAAGACTCAAATCAACTGAGCCGCTAGCTGACAAGGACTAAAGGATCGACGGTGTTGCGCAGAGATTCCGATCTCCTGCAATGCTGCACAGTGTTTTGCAGTGCCATATCCTTTATTGGCGCTCAGATCATAACCTGGATAGCGAACAGCAAGACGCGTGATGAGTTCATCTCGCCACACCTTAGCAATAATGCTAGCAGCGGCAATCGCCACTAGTTTTTGGTCGCCTTTGACGATCGTCTTTTGGGGAATAAGCAAGCCTGGAATCTTTTGGTTACCATCTACTAGGCAGAACTCTGGCTGAGGATATAGCCGTTTTATAGCGCGCTTCATGGCCAAGAAAGTTGCCTGGAGGATGTTGAAGCGATCGATTTCTTTGACAGATGCAAGGCCAATCTCACAAGCGATCGCTATTGTTTTGATCTCTTGTGCCAGATGTTGTCGGCGTGCGGCTGACAGAGATTTGCTATCTGCAATTCCTGCATTTGTCAGGTGATCATAGGCAGCGAGGGGCAAGATTACGGCGGCAGCTACAACGGGGCCAAACAAAGCACCTCGCCCTACTTCATCGATTCCTGCCACCCCAAAATCTTGCCCTTGAGTACAGGACGGCTCACTGCTGAGCACATCCGACAGAGCTAGAAAGTCAAGCTGTTTCATAGGGCGGCTCAATTAGCCTGCGTCTGTACTAGAGTCACCCGATAGGGAAACAGACGATCGACGGCGACGGCGGCGGCGCGGGGCATCAGCATCAGGCGCTTGCTCTGAAACATCCTCTGAGGGATGGCTATCGGCTTCAGTGTCTCGATCGTCCGGTTCAGCATAGGTTACGGCTGGAGCCTCGTCCCTGGAGATTTCAGCGAGCGGTTCTGTCTCAAAATCTTCTGGATCAGAAAAGTCTTCATCCAGTTCTTCCGCATCTGACGTTTCCGCCGCCGGAGCAGTCAGTGAAACACTGGGAGAACGGACGCTTTGCCCTGGCAAAGTTACAGAAATAATGGCAGATTTAGGATCTTTGACCGTTTCTGTTGCCAACACCATAGGCGAAATTCCCATGAGCGCATAGATTTCTTGCTCCTCAGGGGTCATCTCTACAGAAATCACTTGAGGCGGTTCAGCAGGAGGTTTCTCACGTCGGGCTGTCCGTCCACGCTCAGGCTTCTCAGGCCGAGCCTCTCTCAAATTGCGCGGCGCAGGAGTCGGTTCTTCAACTACAGGTATCGGCTCGTCTTCTGCTTCGATGTCCGATTTGAGCGCTGGAACAGTACTCCCCCGCATGACAGGTTCACCCACCTTAAGGCGCGTCCGGCGACGACGACGGCTATCTTTGCCCCGCTCTTGATAGTTGGGATGATTGGTTAAGTCTAGCTCCTGTAAATCAGGCGATGCATCAAGGTCGAGTGTTTCTGGGTCATATCCTGCTCGTTCGCTTCCTGCCCGTTCGCCCGACCTGTCGTTGAACCTGTCGTTTCTGTCGCTGGATCTGTCACCCGGTCTTTCCCAATTCTCTCGCAGAGCCGGAACGCGGGATTCTGAGGGAGATGATGTCCGCAAGGCTTCCAGCGGCTCTGGTGTTTCATGGGCTAGCTCACCTGGAAGATGAACAATCAGCCCTGAACCGCTACAGGTTTGGCAAGGACGACCAAACAACTCATAGATGTTTTGCCCCTGGCGCTTGCGCGTCAATTCGACTAGCCCTAATTCAGTCAGTTGGGCAATTTGAGGCCGAGCTTTGTCCGATCGCAACGCTTTATTGAACTGCTCTAAGACTTGAAGCTGGTCACGGCGAGCATCCATGTCTATAAAGTCAACAATAATCACTCCAGCAATGTTGCGCAGCCGGAGCTGTCGAGCAATTTCGGTAGCCGCTTCAGAGTTAGTCCACAGGACAGTCTCGCGAGCTGTTGCAGACCTTGTGAAAGACCCTGAGTTGACATCTATGACGGTCAGCGCTTCGGTGCGTTCAATCACAATGTAACCGCCAGAGGGCAGGTCTACACGAGGCTTAAGCGCCTCGCGAATGGCAGCGTTGACCCGGAAGTACTCCAGGATGGGGAGGCGATCGCGGTGATGATCAACCAGAACTCCTTGCGGCGTCTTGCCCCCGCTCCAGTTGACCAAGTGCTGTTTGACACGCTTTAGCCCTGTATGGGAGTCAACGACAATGCGGTTGACATCAGTGCTGTAAACATCTCGTAAAACGCGCTGAATGAAGTCATCATCCCGATTCAGCAGGCTGGGAGGGCGGGTCGTCATTGCCTCTTGCTGAATGTTCTCCCACTGCTTTTGCAAGGTTTCGAGATCTTCAATAATGGCCTCTTCAGGCATACCTTCCGCTTCAGTTCGCACCAGCAATCCCATGCCTGCTGGCTTGATCAAAATAGCAAGTGCCCGCAGACGGTTGCGCTCAGCTTCGCTACGGATGCGCCGAGAAAGGTTGACCCCTCGACCAAAGGGCATTAAGACTAGATAACGACCTGGTAGACTAATATTTCCGGTGAGCCTGGGGCCTTTATTCCCCGTCGGCTCCTTCATAATTTGTACGAGAACCTTCTGCTGAGGTGCTAATAGCTCAGTAATTGAACCTGCCGACTTTCTCAGCCGTACTGGGCCTAAATCGGTGACATGGATAAATCCGTTGCGTTCGCTGTCTCCAATATTGACAAATGCGGCGTCGATCCCCGGCAAAACATTCTCAACAATGCCGAGATAGATGTCGCTGACCTGATGGTTACCTTTTGCAACGATAAGTTCTTGAATTTGATCTTCTGAAAAAACAGCCGCAATCCGGTGCTGCTCGGCGATAATAATTTGCTTCGACATGCAATTTCCTCAAAAACGGTCGGTCCCAGGGGCAATGGCTTCATCTGTGCCGTCTGTGCTGGACTTAAGCTTGGGTGGGTAAAAGTTTGACATGATGTGTGAAAGCCACAGAGCGAAACTATCTGAAGTGGATGCTTCGATAGATCAAGCTCTGGATAAAAGCGATCTCATCGCCACCCCTAGCTGCATGTGCCAACCAGAAGGATGCGAGAGGAGACAGTTGAATGAACAACCCATCACTAACAGTTCGATAGGCATCTTCCACAGGAGACAGACACCCAGCGATCGAAAGTAAGTCAAAAGCTTTGCTGAAGCAGACCTGGATCAGCACATAGTGCCGATTTAACCACTGGCAACCTGAGAGACGCTAGTCTGCTACGGCTTCTCTATGATGAGAATTATAGCGTGGAGAATCAGGTCCGCCATTAGTATTAGTGAATATTTTGTAAAAGTTCCGAATTTGCTACCCCGCTACAAGAGACAGGGTAGGCAAATTTCCTCCTCGCAACAATCTTTAAACAGCTTTCAAACAGCCAGATGACTTAGATGGGATAGTCCTCTCACGCTTTCACCGCGAAGCAGAGAATGTATTCCCGCTAGACCAGGCAATCCTTCAGGGTATGAACCACTTGCTCTTGTTGCATTGCCGACAGTTCTGGGAACATAGGTAGACTGAGCACTTGCTGAGCCATTTGTTCTGAAACAGGCAAATCGCCAGATGCATAGCCCAACTCGGCATAGACGGGCTGAAGATGCAGGGGGTAGGGGTAGTAAATCATAGAGCCTACGCCCTGCTGCTGAAGCTGTTGACGAACTCGATCTCGCAAGCTGCTGTCTGACTCAGATGCGTTAGGCAAAACCCGGATCGTGTATTGATTCCAAACGCTGATGCCACCTGTAATCGCTTGGGGCGGCACCACTCCAGGCAAAGGTTGCAACATTTGACAATAGCGATCGGCAATGGCTTGGCGTTGGGCATTCCAAATGTCCAGATGGCGCAGCTTAATACTCAGAATCGCAGCTTGCAGGGCATCTAGGCGGCTGTTCACTCCAATTGCTTCGCAGGTATAGCGTTGCCGCTGCCCATGATCTCGCAGCATATGCAGCTTGGCCGCGATCGCAGCATCATTAGTGGTTGCTGCTCCACCATCGCCACAAGCTCCCAAGTTTTTAGTCGGGTAAAAGCTAAAGCAGCCAATATGCCCAATGCTGCCCAGTTTTGTGCCTTGCCAAGTCGCCCCTGTCGATTGGGCGCAATCTTCAATCACCCATAAGTTATGGGAGTGCGCGATCGCCATTAGCCGAGTCATATCAACGGGCTGTCCAAACAAATGGACTGGAATAATGACCTTTGTGCGCGGCGTGATGGCCGCCTCAATCTGGTCAAGATCCAAATTAAAGGTTTGGGTATCAATGTCTGTGAAAACAGGCTTAGCCCCTACAGCACTAATTACGCCTGCCGTTGCGATAAAGGTAAAAGGGGAGGTAATGACCTCATCGCCAGCGCCAATATCGAGCGATCGCAGGGCTAAAAACAGGGCATCTGTTCCAGAATTACAGCCTACGCAGGAGCTTGTGCCAATGTACTGGGCAAACTGCTGCTCAAACTGCTCTACCGATGCACCACCAATGTAACGACCCGAAGCCAAGATGGCTAAGGCAGCAGCGCTAACCTCTTCACCAATTAGCTTAAATTGTTCGTTGAGATCGAAAGGGGGGATGAAATTCACTCTCTTACACCACAAAAATCTTGCTTATTACGATCGAAACAGCATTATCTTCTCTCATCTCTCTAGAATGATGAAGCCCCACTCAAGTTTCTTCGTAAGAAGATCAACAGGGTGCCTGCAACTTTTGTCTCGTTTCCCCTGTCCTGATCTCTAGAAAAAGCTGGGGAAATTGAAGAGGATAGAGGGCGGTACTATCGATCCATTATCCGTTTTTGAGAATTTGAAAACGGATGTTTTTGAAGGTTGTGTCTGGCAGACTTTAAGATCGAGACTTAAGCTAGAGGCAGGTTGCCATGCTTAAGCTCTTACGAGATGGGATGAACAGAGCCTACGTCTGACTCGCTTCAGCCTAATGCTTCAGCCCAATATTGAAATTTGCAGGGGTTCAGATTGTAAAGAGAAATTGCAAAGAGTAGCGCGTTGGCGCAGAGAATTAGGACGTGGTATGTCTGCGCAAACTTCGCTACTCTGGTCATAGATTTTTTAAGAATTGCGGTTAATGAGATCGGATTTATGCCAGCTTTAGAAACCAAGGCGCTTCCCTCAACACTTTATCGACTTTCGCAAAACTCCTCAGCGATCGCTGCAATCGCTTCTCTAGGTGTACATGCCTTGATGTTTGCGCTGCTGCCTCTGATGCCGAGCGCAGTTTTGGATACGGGAGAACCAGAAATTAAGCAGTCGGTAGAAGTCGTAGAGTTAACGCCTACGGAAGAAAGCCGTTTACCCGAAATTTCTAATTCGCTGATAGAGCTGCCGCCGATCGCGCAGCAACCCCTGCCGTCACAGTTCAATTATTCGCTCAATCCTCTGCCTGATCCATCAACGCTGGAGCTGCCTCCCTACACGGGATATCCCTCGACCAGCACATCCTCTGATCCGATTCGCGATCTTCTCCGGCAATACTCTACGGCTGAGCCGCTACCCGTCTCACCCTATCCGCCTGCGCCGTCAACGTTGCCGACTCCAGCGCAGCCTGCTACCCCTTCTCAGGCTAATGGAGAACCCCGTTCTCAGCCGAGTCCTGCCTCTCCAGTTAGTTTGCAGACCCCTTCCCCAACCCCTGGCTCGACGGCGGCAAACCAACCTGAAACAAGCCAGCCTCAACCGCGATCGCTCGATGAGATCCGTCAGGCGCAGACCGAGAGAATTCGCCAGCGCCGAGAAGAAATTTCCCGGCTAGCCACTGACGATACAGGCATTGGCAATGGCGCTATCTCTGCCAACATGGGCACTTGGTTAGAGGTGGCAGTGGCTTGGCTAGGCGGGGATGAACAGAAATTTAAGCAAATTAATCTCAAGGAGCCGATAGAACTTGAGGCGGTTTACCCAGAAGCGGCCTGCCCATTGCAAGCCGATTTGCCAACCGAGCAGTTGCCCTGGGTCGGGGTGCTCGTGGATGCGGATGGCAAAGTTGTCGATGAAACGGAAAAGCGGCCTCAAATTCTACGCGGCTCTAAATACCGAATTTTTAACCAACAGGCCATCGAAGATGCGATCGCGCATCGCTTTGAGGCGACAGGCGAGAAAGAAGCCTACGTGCTTCAGTTGAACTATGACTACAAGCCAGAAGCCTGCCCTGCGCAAACGCCTAGCCCACAGCCTCAAAACTCTCCAAGCTAGACCCGAGCATAATTTTGTTGAAGCGCGCGCTTCAACGAATTTATGCTCGGACGAATTTATGCTTGGATGAGAAATCCGCCATCTCTAAGGCGCTTCTGGACTCACCTCTGCCGGAGACGGACTGGTGGATGGAGAGGCTACACTGGGAGCGGCTTCTGATGGAGCGACTGGCGGTGCAACGCTGGCCGCAGGGCTAGGCGACTGACCCGACGCAAGCTGATTAATTTGATCTTTGTATTGTGCAGGCGCTAAAGCCGCCGCAGAGGTAAATAGCGGTTGAGCTTCTTCAGTTTTGCCCTGATCTTGCAGAACAAGCGCTTTACCCAAAACTGGACGAAAATCTTCTTTGTTAGCCTGAACCGCTTTGTCGTAGATAGCCAGCGCCTCATCATAGCGCTGCTGAGTGGCATACACCTGCCCCAGCAGCAACTGTACCGAAATTACGTCTACTGTGCCAGGGTTGGCTTTATTCGCTTCATCTGCGGACTTTAAAGTATCTTGCAGCAGCCCGATCGCAGCTTCAGGTCGCTCTTGCTGCATCAGCAGGTCAGTTAAGCCTTTGAGGGCATTCATATCGCCGCGATCGGTTTCTAGCACGGTGCGATAGGCTTGGGCTGCGCCTTCGCGATCGCCCACCTGCTGTTTGGCCTGCGCCAGCAGCACGCTGTAATTGGATTGATCAGGATTGAGCTTTGCTAGTTTCTCTAGCGGCGCAATAATAGTCGTAATTTTGCTGGGATCGGTTCGGCTTTGAGCAATGCGCGTATCGACCAGACCTCGCAGCGCAATTTGGTTGCCTGGCTCTCTTTGCAACACTAGCTCATAGCCTTTAGCCTGAGCTTCTAAATCTTCTTTGGGTGAGGCGCTAGGGCTGAGGCTGGGCGAGGGAGAGCTGGCAACTGAACCTTTATTTTGAAGCGCCTCTGTAAAAGGCACAATCACTGAAACTCCCACAAAAGCAAGAGTGGCAATCGATAAAACTGCAATGACCACCCAACGATTCCGCTGCTTAGACACAAGACAACCCCAAACTCAATTGCCGCTAACCTCAACCATTATTAACTACATCTGCCCAGACGCACCCTCCTTAACAAAATGGATACATGAAGATCAGGCAGGGGTGACTGTGAGAAAAAACTCATTTCAGAATATTCCTGCTTGCACGAGCGCGGCAGAACTGCACAAGGGTTCATCGCTTTCAAAAAACATTCACACAAAAAATATTCATACAATCCAGTCTATTGAGAGCCACACCCAATAGGGCTAGCCCTGATAAAGCAAGGGTAACTCAGTATGTGGCTATGATGAATCTCGGCCAAGTCCTACCCAGACATGCCTGATTACAGCGATTGAGGGATGTATAAACAGATTGGATGAATCGTGTATGAGCCGTTACCCATAGCCTTTTTGCGAATCAATCACAGAGTAGCTTGAGCCTGAATGTTAGCCTAGTGTTTAATCCTGCATTAGGATTGGATGGTTACAGGAGCATATGATCTGGTGCTCCTGCTCAAGCTGCTGTGTTGGTTAGCGGTGAGCCTGAAAGGCAGCCGCGTTTTGAAGGAGGTTTTATGAGTTCTGCCGAGAGCAAATCCCCTCGATCGCCCAAAACGAGTTCATCCTCTAAGGCTCGCGCTGATGCTCATTACGATGCTCAGGTGAGTTCGTCCTCTAAAGACCCTTTGTCAGTGGAACCCTCATCAGCAGAACCATCGCCATCAGAACCCATGGATCAGCTTCCAGATTCATCGCCCATCGCTCCTCCTACCTCACCAGAAGTCATGTCATCTACAGTTCCCGATCCGGCAGATACCTCAGTTAGCCTTTCAAAGCCTTCTCCTGCAACGCCTCCTAGTAGACCTCCCGTTGAGCCTGCAAAATTGCCAGAGGAGACTTTGCCGGAAGCGACTTTGCCAGAGGAAGCTTTGCCACAAGCCTCGCTAACAGAAGAGTCTGCACCTCTGCCGCAAGAGACTGTGACGCAAGAGATTGTGGTACAAGAGCCGCAAAAATCTACGGTCATTCGTCAGCAGCCTATTCCACCGGCTAGTGAGCCGATGCAATATCGAGCGATCGGGCTGGTGCGCGGCAAATACGCGCCTTCGGAGGAGCAGTTTACCCGAGGCTTCCTCATTACAGATGATGGGGTTGCCATTGATGCTGTGCTGCTAGGGCGGGTGATGAGCCTGGTGAAAAAGCATTTGGATTTAGAGCAATCTCATCTGTGGGTGGTTTATCCGCGAACTCGTGAAAAAGAGTATGACCTGCATGTCCAAATTGTCGGAGTCTGGGAGCCTGAGAATCTCAACCCCGCAGTGGCAGAGAGTGGAATTGGGGAGGAAGCAGCAGACGATGAACTTGTTGAGGAGGCGATCGCTCCCGAAGAGGCTAGTGCTCCTGTAGTCCCTGCTGACACAGAGGTTAAAGCGTCCGCTTCTCCCGAACCGCCTTCTGAACCTGCATCCGGAACGCCTGTAGAAGAAGATATTGACGATCGCTACTTCTCTGTACGAGGAGAAGTTGTTTTCTATTCTCCAGATACTGAACAGGTTCTGGTGAAGATTCGTCGAATTCAACGCCAAGCAGACAAACAGTCCAAAGCCTTCAAAGTAGTGCTTAAAGGCGCTCTAGAAGGCGGTAAATCGGTAGGCTATTTTTGGGACTTTAATGTGCAGCGGCAAGAAAACATCTTAGCGATCCAAGATGCCACCTTGATCAAAATCGTGCCACCGCAGAAGGGAGAAGGCGGCAGCAGATTTTCAAAGGGGCCACGCCGAGGAGCACCCCCTGCCGGACGCAACAAGCGTTGGGACGGAGCCGCACCTCGACGTGAAGGTGCTGTACCCCGTCCTCGTGCTTCAGGAGAGCGTTCTGGAAGCGATCGCCCTGAGCGTCCGTTAGGAGAGCGTTCTGGAGGCGATCGTCCTTCTAGACCCGTTGTACCGCGTGAGCGCAAGGAACCCGCAACTAAGCCAGTGCTGAAGCGGCGTAATTCAGAATCTCCGGAGTCATAATTTAATGCTGTAAATAGCCATCAAAAACCTCCCCAGTAAGGTGGCTACTGCTGTACAAAGAAAGCCCTGATGCTTGCATCAGGGCTTTCTTTAACTTTAATTAGGATGCTAGACCCTAGACCGAAGATCCTAGACCTGCGTAAGCGCCGTAGAAAAATAGACCTACGACCACAAGCACACCAATCCCTGCAACCGTACCAACCATCCAGAGGGGAATTCTACCAGATTGAAACATTCTTTTCTTAACCTCCTAAACAAATGAAATTTAAATGGAGTTGGGCGATAAAACTTCGGCACTAGAAACTGAATGGCTTAACTGCCCACCATTTAGTCTTCCAGCGAGCTGACTTTTCAAGAACATCTTGCTAAAAAGCCATCGCTTTGAAAGCGGCTCGCCCAACTTTCGCAATCGAGCTGAAAAACAGACTAGTTGAAGAAGTAACTTGAAAACAAAATACCAAGAACGAAAATGAGCAACAAACCCAAGTAGAGAGAAGTACGATTCAACTCTACAGGCTGGTTGTTAGGATTACGACTCCGGTCTAAAGGTGCCACAAGATTCTCCTAGCGCTGAATAAATTGCATGGACGCGATCGCTCCCAGAAAAAACACCGTGGGAACGGCCAAAGTGTGAACCGCCGCCCAGCGGACGGTAAAAATGGGATAGGAAACAGGTTGATTTGGGGAATTGCCAGTCATAGTTTTTTAGCTCGCTTACCTATGTCTAATTGTCAAGAACACTACTTGCCAATAAAGTCTTCAATTTGCTGCTTAGCACTGTCCCGATCCATGACGATCGGCACTTCTTGGCGCTCTTGAGTAAAGTACTCGTTAGGGCGAGGTGTGCCAAAGATATCGTAAGCCAAACCCGTACTCACAAACAGCCAACCTGCAACAAACAGCGCTGGAATCGTGATGCTGTGAATGACCCAATAGCGAATGCTTGTAACAATGTCTGTAAATGGACGCTCTCCAGTAGTACCAGCCATTCAATCTCCCCTCAGAAATCACAACTTGAACATTTAACTTACATCATATGAGAATGAGTCAGGCATCACAAGCAATGGCAGATTTTTCTATTTCCTTCAACCGGATTTTTTGAAATCTAAATGCTTAAAATGCCGCATTTTTTGCGCTCATTCCTACCTAGAAATTAAGCAGCATTATATTTCAATAATGTGCCTCTTTGTCCTAAGACAAATCCTTGTTCAGGAGTAACAAAAACAATCTTGTAAAGATTAGAGGGAACGTTCTCAATCCCCTTATCTTTTTGCCAAGTTTGACCGCCATCAAAACTAACCAATAAGTTACCGCTGCCGCCAGAAACCCAAACTTCTTCAGGAGTGCGGAAAGCCAAATCTAGCAGTCCCCAGCTTGTAGCAAATTCGGGTGTGATGGCTTCTCCCCACTTGCCAGAAGCCTTATCCTCAACTTCTTTAATCTCAGCTTCGGCCTCTGGAGAAACTGTATCGTCTTTGAAGGCTCCAAACTGCACAACGCCACCTCTCGCCAACAGCCAAAGCTGTCCATCTTTGCCAAACCCCATGCTTTGCAAACGTCTAGAGCTGTTACGGTTATAGGGCTGCCATGCCTTCTGCCCAGGCTCCCAGGTCGAGTAAAAGCTGCCTCGGGCTGAAACGGCAACATACTTACCATCGGGCGATCGCTCAATGTCTCGTGACACACCCACAGCCTCTTGCACAAGCGCCTGCCAGGTTTTGCCATCGTCCTGCGTGCGATAAATAGCGCCTACGTCAGTCGTCATTTCAGCCGACTGCCGACCCAGAGCCGTGACCAAATAGGGCGAACCTGGCAGCTTTTCGCTGAGGGGAATGCGTGACCAGGATTTACCCGCATCTGTGGTGTGCAACAGAATACTGGGACGCCCCACAACCCACCCTTCGTTTCCAGAAAAGCTGACAGAATTAAAGGTATAGAGGCTGCCGCCCAAATCCAGCTTGCGTTCTTCCCAAATTTTCCCCCCATCCAGCGTTTCTAGAAGGGTCGAACCTTTACCGACGATCCAGCCATGCTGCGTGTCGATAAATGCCACATCAGACAAGGTTTCTTCTGTTGGGAGGGAAATAATCTCCCACGGGTTGGTGCTGATCGAGGGTAAATAGCCTTTAGCGCAGCTACTACAGAGCAGAACTGCCGCCAGAACAAGAACAATTTGCCGGAGCGGCTTCAGAATCGGGTGCATGGGGTTTTGATCGATGACTTAACTAAAATTTTGATAATTCAGAATGTTGAAGCAGTTGAACCCTTTGATCGCTTGATCGAGAGGTCTAGTTAGACCGTTGAAATCGCCTGCCTTTGGATAAAAGAGGCATTCCGCACACAGACTAATTCAACCCATAAAGGCTAAGGAAAAACAGCACACCTAGCGCCAAAGCCCCGAAGATCAAAAGATTCTTTTGACCAGGCGTTAGCGTATTCACTCCAAAACCGTACTTCAGATTTTCCTTAAAGCCCGAGGGGCTATTAATGGAACCAATATTGCTAAACCGAGGTTTACGGGCATTGCAGACTGGGCATTTCCAATCTTCGGGCAACTCTTCAAAAGCTACGCCTGGGGCAATGCTTCTGGTGTTGTCTCCTTGGGTTGGCTCATAAACGTAGCCACAGGCTCCGCACTCATAGCTGTCTAGGGTTTTGGGATCGATCGCTTCTGTACTCATTGGCGGCTCCCATCTACGAGGAATCTCTTAAAAAGATCAAATATTAGAAACTCTATTACGGATTATGACATAGAGTGTTCCCTCCTCAATCGAGGAGCGGTGCCATTTTGGATTTTAGATTTTGGAATTTAATTTTTGGCAGGTCGAGCAGGTCAGCGCTAGAGCGGGGGTCGCTTGCTGCCATTGGTCTGTGGTGGTTTTTGAAAAGCGGCAACCAGGAGACAAAAGATGCCAATGTTGATAAAAACATCTGCCAAGTTAAACACCGCAAAGTGAATGATGCGAAAGTCTAGAAAGTCTACGACCTGGCCTGCGGTGAAGCGATCGATACCATTGCCCAACGCCCCAGCCAAAACGCTGCCATAGCCCACCTGCTCCCAACGACTCATGCGAGTGCGCCAAGCCAGCAAAATTAACCCTGCACTGACAATGAGCGACAGCCAGCGCAGCCATTCGCCCTGCTCACTAAAGAGGCTAAACGCTGCCCCTTTGTTGACCACGTAGGTAAAGTGAAAGACCCCTGGAATCAGCGGCAAAGTCTCGCCCAGCTGAAAAGTTTGCACGATCGCAAACTTGCTGAGCTGATCCAAGATCAATCCCACCGCAGCCGCTATCCAAAATAGGCGATTCTTCAAATTCATAAGTTCATGGGGCGATCGGATGAATGACGCTATTTTTAGCAGCCATTACTAATAAAACATTAAACGGCGCAGCCCGAAGGCAAGCACTGCTACAGCACAGACTATAGCCAACTGTCCTGCTAAGGGATTGAGCGAATAGGTCACGATGGCTTGCACCACAGACACTTGCCCCGCCCAATGAAAATAATCTGCTGCAAACAAATAGCCAATGCCCGTCAGATGGATGGTGAGTAACCCTGCCAAGCCGCTCAGCGCCATATACTCTAGCCGCATGGGCAGCCAAAACGCTAGCCAACCGCACACCCAGGCTCCTGGCACAAACCCGAGCAGATAGCCAAAACTAGGGCGATGGACATAATCTAGCCCGCCGCCGTGGGTAAACACGTTAAACCAGGAAGATAGCCCCAACAACAAATAGGCCACCTGAGAGATCACGGCTGCATTCTTGCCTCCCAAACAGCTCACCAACAGCACCGCAGCAATTTGGCAGCTCACGCCCAAAGAATAGGCAGGCGCGCCTTGTCCCCAGAGGCTCATAGGGCTAGCAATAAAAGCCTCAAGCAGGGTGCCACCAATAGTCAAAATTAGACCTATGACTGCCCAGAGCAGTTGAGTGGGAGCTGTCACATTCAATCTAGGGGTAAGGGGTGAAGAGGGGGAGAGTGAAAAAGGCTGCAAGTGCTTCAATTTTCCAGGCTCCTGTTGTCTGACCCCAAATTATAGCCTCAGTGGGTAGCTGCAAGTTCTTGAGTTTGACGACGCGGAATTTCGTAGGTCAAAAAATCATGCGCCATGATTGTGTTGGGAAAAATAGTTTGGGCTTCCTTCAAGAGATCGTCTAGGGCGATCGCATTTCCCGGCGCATAGCGTGGGCTAAAGTGGGTCATAATCAGCTGCTTTGCCTTAGCCCCCAAGGCCGTCTGAGCCGCCATCGTCGAGGTAGAATGCAGCCGCTGGTAGGCAAGTTCAGCATCCTGGTGCGCAAAGGTCGCTTCATGAATCAACACATCAGCATCTTGGGCTAGCTCAACGGCATTGTCGCAATAAATAGTGTCTGTACAGTAAACAAACTTGCGTCCAACTTGGGTTTCGCCACATAGCTCACTACCGTTAATCACCCGCCCATCTGGCAAAGTCACAGCTTCACCGCGCTTTAGCTTGCCGTACAGCGGACCCGAGGGAATACCCAATGCCGTAGCTCGCTCTACATCAAACCGTCCGGGCTTGTCTTTTTCGGCGATGCGGTAGCCAAAAGCAGGTACCCGATGGGTGAGTGGCGCACAGGTCACTATAAATTCGTCATCTTCAAACACTACCCCTGGCTGAACTGTGTGGACTTTAACCGGATAGTGAAAGTGCGTTTGGGAGTATCGCCCGCAAGCTCTGAGATATTCATCTAGCTTGGGCGGCCCATAGATATCAATACGGCTCGGGTTTCCGGCCAGCCCACAGCTTGCCAACAATCCCATTAGCCCATACACATGATCGCCATGCATATGGGTAACAAAAATTCGGGTGATTTGACTGCTTTTGAGTTCGCTGCGCAAAATTTGATGCTGGGTGCCCTCGCCACAGTCAAATAGCCAGATTTCAGACCGCTGGGGCAGCCGCACCGCAATACTAGACACATTGCGCGATCGCGTTGGCACACCGGAGCTAGTTCCCAGAAACGTAATCTGCAAGGTTGAACCTGACTCTCTAAGCTAACTTTATGTTCAGAAATGCTCTGTCAAGTCTATGGTGACATATTCATCAAAGATTCGGTAAGAGATTCGATTTCAGACGATCGCCACTTTAAAGTTAAAAAGTTAACCTTCGGCGCTCAGCGGCGATCCAGAGTTATCTGGCTTTGTCCTACAGATGGCGAAGATTTGGTAGAACCTATTTAATCCCTACTCAGATGATCTGATATGCAGCCTACAGTTAGTCTCCTGCGAGTTGAATCTTACGATCGTCCCCTTCTAAAAACTGCTCTAGAGGAGCTGCTAGCGCCCCTCGGCGGCATGGCGGCATTTGTTAAACCTGGCGATCGGGTTTTGCTCAAGCCCAATTTGCTCACGGGCGCACGTCCTATGAAGGAATGCACGACTCATTTTGAGGTCGTGTATTGCGTTGCACAGCAGGTGATTGAAGCGGGCGGCAAGCCTTTTTTGGCGGATAGTCCTGCCTTTGGCACGGCTAGAGGCGTCGCTTTGGCCAATGGCTACCAGCCGATTTTGGATGAGTTAGGCGTTCCGGTGATCGAGATGAAGGGACAGCGCTATCAGGTCGCAGGCGAAGAGTTCAATCATCTGCTGCTCTCCAAAGAAGTCATGGAAGCCGATGTGGTCATTAACCTCCCCAAGGTCAAGTCTCATGTACAGCTGACGCTGACTCTGGGGGTCAAAAATCTGTTTGGCTGCGTTCCGGGCAAGATGAAAGCTTGGTGGCATATGGAGGCGGGTAAAGATCGCGATCGCTTTGGCGATATGCTGGTCGAAACCGCGAGGACGATCGCGCCTAACCTCACTATTTTGGATGGCATTATTGGGCATGAAGGGAATGGCCCTAGCGGTGGCGAACCCCGTTCGCTCGGTGTTTTAGGCGCTGCGACAGATGTGTTTGCACTCGATCGCGCCCTCGTAGACATCCTTCAGGTCGATCCGGCTCAGGTGCCCACGATCGCAGCTTCCCAACGACTCGGACTCTGCCCAGAATTAAACGAGATCTCATTTCCCCATCTCACCCCGGCTGAGTTGCAGATCGCAGACTGGAAATTGCCTACCCAGATGATGCCGATCGACTTTGGCGCACCCCGAGTGCTCAAATCGACCTTTAAGCATCTCTATGTCCGGTTTATCAAAGAACCGTTGAACGCCTATGCCAGACAATAAGACTTAAATATTGAAAAGGTGCATTGGTGGGCGCGCTTCGTGCGCCCACCAATGCCCTAGAAGTCAGGGCTACAGCAACAAAAACGCGACCCTAGCGTTTAATTTCGGGCAATGGCTGATCTAATACAGTTTCTAGCCGACGTGTCTCAAACGAACTCAAGGGCACAATTGGCATGGGACGAGGACTCACAATACCGCCCGACACCACAATCTTGAAAGCATCCTCAATCGACATCGACAGATTCACGACTTCACTTTCTGGGACGATCGCATACCAGCCCGTTGTGGGGTTGGGCGTGCTGGGGATAAAAACACTCAGCATTGGCTCCGGCATGTGAACTTGAATTTGGGGAGCAATAGTGGCCGTGACAAATGCGATCGCCCAGATCCCTTTACGTGGATATTCCACCATGACGACCTGCCGAAATTTGTTGTTGGAATCCTTCAGCAGGGTTTCGAGCAGCTGTTTCAAGGTTTTATAAATCGCCCCTGCCAGCGGGATGGCTTGCAGCACCCGTTCGCCCACCTCTAGCAGCCAGCGTCCGCCAATGTTGCGTGCCATCAAGCCAATCAGCAAAATTGAGAACAGGGGAACCGTTAGGCCGATCGCCAAATTCATCAGGTCGCCCACCAGGGGCGGTAGATCGTTAAACGGATTGAGCTGTTTGGGAATCTGCGTCAGAAAATCAATCACCCAGAAGGCGATCGTGGTCGTCAGCCAGATGGTAGTGGCCAAGGGAATTACCACCAGCAGGCCAGCAATCAAAGCATTTTTTAGGTCTTGCTTGAAGCGTTGAAGCACAAATATCCTTCTCTCTGGGTAGCTGCTCAACGGACAACTCCGTCAAAACAGAGGGGCTTCTAGAGCGCTAATGATGACTTTGCGGAAGCTTTCACGACTGCCGTTCTAGCTTAAACCGTTGTGGATAAGAACTGTTCTGAATTGAACTGCTCTACCTTAAACCGGGAAAGGCCGTCGCTCCTATCTTTCTATTATTTGTCTATTAATATTTGTAAGGGTTATGAAGAATTGTTGCAACCTTTATCTTTACAGGCTCGATTTTTCTGCACGCGTAAAAATCACTTCACGATCGATCGCCTCAGAAGCTTGAGAAATTGCAGCGTCAAGCGAGGTAGGCGGCATATGCCGCATTTCCCAAACTTTCAGCAAAATCAGGTATTCATAGAAAGCTTGCAACGTACACCAAGCAAAGCCTGCCCGCCCATCTAGCCAGCCACCCAGCAAAACGTACATATAAAAGAAGCGCACCAGCGGGCGAAACGGTAGCCGCAAAGATAAATCCTTTAAAGCTCGGCGGCGATCGACTTCTGTTTTGCCGAACACCAGGTCACGCCAATTGACCTTGCCCTGATTAATTTGGCGCAGGGTTTCGATCGCCTCATCCGTCGAGTAGCGGTTGTGTTTCTCAATCCATCGGCTCAGCCCTTTGCCACAGGTGTAGTGCGGGTAGGTCTCTTTCAAGAAATTCGTTTTGCCCTCACACACTTCCCGCTCTGTGTGCCCATAGTCGGTAAACCAAACTTTGCCCTGTCGCAGTAGCCGTAGCTGATAGCGAGGATATTGGGTGCTACGGCGAATCCACTGCCCCAAAAACATGACTCGCTCTGCTACGTAGTAGCCAACATAGTCCTGTGTCTGTATGGCTGCCAAGCATTCCTGAAATAACGCTGGAGTCATGCGCTCATCGGCTTCCAGAATATACACCCACTCGTGCCGGGGTGGAATCGATTCCAGCATCCAGGTGCGCTGCTTGCCGTGGCTTTCAAACTTGTGTTGCACCACGCGTACTGAATAGCGTTTGGCAATTTCGACGGTGCGATCGCTGCTGCATGAATCCACCACCACCACATCGTCTGAAAGGTTTGCCGACTCAATGCAAGCTGCAATATCTAATTCTTCGTTGTACGTCAGGATATAGATCGAGAACATGTAGGTAGACAAGAGTTTGAGCTAACAAAAGAATGCCCTCCGCAAGGGAAGGGCTAACTCAAACTTCTAACTCAAACTTCTAAAACTAGCTGATGTCATCCTGGCTGTCGGCCTGCCGAGGAACTTTATGGGGACGCAGCGCCCCCATAAACCTATCCCTATGCGGCTCTGGCTAAGCTTCTTCTCTCAAGCTACGCAGCCCCATCCAGCCCATAACCATATAGCCGATCGCCAATAGCAAACTGCTAACGCTCACCCGCAGCCCCGACTTTAGGCTTTCCGTGCGCAAGGTTTCCTCAGCTTTCTGCTTCTGAGTTCGGATAGCAGTCTCGTTTGGGGTACGCAGGTCAGTTTCTCGCTGTTTTAAGAAAGGATCGACCCCCTTAGGATCGGCTTTGAATCGGCGTACCAGAGTTGCCTGCTCTTGGGTGAGCTGGCCAGCCTGCTCCAGTTGGTTAATTTGATCATCGGAAGCGCCAATGAGCTGAGTAATTTGAGCGCGCTGCTTGTCAAGTTCTGTCGCCAGCCCGGTGTTGAGCTGAGTCTCGGCATCTGTGGCTTGCTTGGCAATTTGAGTAATGCCGTCGGCATATTCCAGACGCACATTATTCAGATGCAGCGGAAACAGCAGCAGAAAAATCAACCCCATGAGGCTAGCAAAGGCAAAGGTGTAAAACCGAGGGCTTTGCCAAAATGTTTTGCCGATCGCCCGATCGCCATCGGTGCTGTCAATCCAGAAGCCGACCAACACCAACACCAGCCCAACCAGAGGCACCACGCCGCGATCGACTACCTGGGTAATAAAGTTGATTTGCCAGGGACGCGCTGAGAACTGGTACGGCATCGACAAAATCACGATGTCCAGTAGCGCAGCCAGAACAACGATGACACCTACGACTTTCAAGGTGCGAGAGGCGAGGAGAGAGACTGAGGAGCTACCTAGAGCATTCTTCGGATTCATGGTTAATGTCGATGTCTGATGGGCTTAAAACTTGATGCTTAAAACTTGACTACTTAAACTTGACTGCTTAAAACTTGGATAGAGTAAAACTTCCGTAGCGGCCAGCACTTTTCAAACTCTAATATCGCATTCATTGCGTTGCAGATTCGATCGCCGACTCTAAATTACTGACGCTCGACAGCAGCGATTTAAGGTGATTCAGCCTCTCGTTATAGCATTAATCCTATCGCGTGAATTTTTACGGACAGGGTTAGAGTTCCCTCATAACAGCAGAGGAGTAACAGGCTGCCATGTTCTCTGGTTTTTATTTTGTTAGGAAAGGTGAGCCACTACTTCCTGTGTGAGGGTGTCTGCTCAAGACAGCGAGGCTAGAGCGGGGACGTTTTTGGTGGCGCGCTTCGCACACTACCAAAAACGTCCTAAGTAAAATGGCTATAGCCCTACGGATTGACCTACTTAGCAGGGAAGAGTGCCAAGGGGGAGATCAGATGATAATTTTGGGAAGTGCGACTCCCCCAACAGTCAATAGTGCTCTCCACCTCGTTAAGGAACTTCTTATCCATGAACAAAACTATTGAAATATTGCCCAATAAGGCGGCACTGATTGCGCGATCGCTCCAGCTTATTTTGGAAACTATCCCGTCAGCCATTGCTGAACGAGGAATTTTCACGATCGCCCTATCGGGAGGAAGCACACCCAAACCGCTGTATGAAGCGATCGCGGCGCAAGATCTGCCCTGGGACAAAATTCATGTGTTTTGGGGCGATGAGCGCTATGTCCCTCCTACCCATCCTGATAGCAATGAAGGCATGGCACGTGAGGCATGGCTGAGCAAAGTGCCCATTCCTGAGGCGAACATTCACCCCATGCCTACAGATGCCGCCGATCCAGCGATCGCCGCCCAGCAGCATGAACAGCAGCTCCAAGACTTTTTTCAGCTAAAGTCCGGAGAAATTCCTACGCTTGATGTGGTGTTACTAGGAATGGGTGACGATGCCCATACGGCGTCTTTGTTTCCCCAAACGGACGCATTGCAGGTCTGCGATCATATTGTCACCGTGGGCAACAAAGACGGGCAGCCTCGCATTACCTTTACAATTCCCCTGATTAACCAGGCGCGCTGTGTAATGTTTATTGTGGCAGGTGCCAGCAAACAGCCTGCCTTGGCACAGGTTTTTGCCCCCAGCGCCGATGGCAACCTGTATCCTTCTCGCTTGATCCAACCCTTTGGTGAGCTGTGGTGGCTACTGGATCAAGACGCTGGACAAAACCTGAAGATGGCAGATTAAATGATCTGCAATAGAAAAACAGCAGGGACATGGCGTTATTGCTGTGTCCCTAGTTAAACAGAGGCTCCAATCTCGTGTAACCTACGCTATATATCGTTCCACATGCAAACTGATAAACCTATGGTGAGCCAGGGAAGAGCGGCATGATTGTTTGTCCTAATTGCAATCATCAAAATCCAGATGCTGCGGTGCAGTGCGAAGCCTGCTACACGCCACTCCCTGCCATGACTTCATGTCCGGGCTGCGGAGCCTCTGTTCAGGCAGACGCCAGCTTTTGCGGTCAGTGCGGCTTCAATCTCCAAGCTCAAGGCGGTAGTGCCGCAGAACCACAGCCACCGACCGTCTCTCCTGATTTTGAAACCCCCGATTTTGATATTCCTGACCTGGCACCCCTAGAGCCACTGCCGTCATTAGAGCCGCTCGTTGAGATCCAGCCTTCTCCTTTGCCTGAAGGCGTCGCCCTTAATTTGCCTCAGCCTTTTGAACGGCAGTCTACTCCTTCGCCTGTGCCGGAGCCGCCTTCTCCTCCTCTGGGTGCCATCATGCCGCCAACCGTGGCTCAGCCCCCTGTTGTGGCTCCAGCCTACAGCACTCAACTGCAAACCCAGATCGCTCGGTTGCTGCATGTGCAGACCAACACGTCTGTAGAGTTGCCTACCACTTTGGCGGTCATTCATATTGGCAAGCCCAACGATCGCATTCCCCCTGATGTCGATGTCTCAGGGTTTCCTAACTCTGAGATTGTCTCCCGCATTCATGCCGATATTCGCGTAGAGGGAGATCTTTACTACATTGAAGATGTCGGCAGCTCTAATGGCACCTACATTAACAATGCGCCTCTTCCGAGCGGCAACCGTCACCGACTGCGACCTGGCGATCGCATTGCGCTGGGTAAAGGGGATAAAGTCACGTTTTTGTTTCAAATTTCCTAATCTCAGCAGCGACTTGAGCTAAGGTATAGAGTGCTCGTGTTTAGGAGCGATCGCCTTGCCCAAACCCATTACCCAGGCTCAGCCACCTCTCGAATTTATTCCTCCGGCTTTTAGCCCGATCGTTCACAAACTGGCAGAGATGGTGCTGCCTCTCTGGGCACGCTGGCGACTCAAAATTGTTGATATCCAGGTGAATAATCTGGAAACGCTGATCCAGTGCTATCAGAAGTTTCAGGCAGGTGATCTGCGGTTCATGCTGGCGTTTCGGCATCCCAGCACCAATGATCCCTTTTGCCTGTTTCATATGCTCGATCGGGAGATTCCCCGCATGGCGCGGCAGCGCGGCATCCCGCTCAAGCTGCCAGTTTATGCTCACTTTATGTATGATCGCGGCATTCCGCTCTGGGCAGGCCAGGGGGTAGGCTGGATGCTGCGACATTTAGGTTGCACACCAATTCGGCGGGGCAAGCTTGATCTAATAGGACTGCGATCGGCCAGGGAAATCTATGCCTCAGGCCAGTTTCCTATTGCGGCAGCTCCAGAAGGCGCAACGAACGGGCATAACGAAGTGGTTAGCCCGATGGAGCCAGGGATTGCCCAACTCAGCTTTTGGTGCGTCGAAGATCTGCTTAAGGCAAGCCGTCAAGAAGCTGTTTGGATCGTGCCGATCGGCGTGCAGTATCGCTATGTGTCACCGCCCTGGAAGGCGATCGAACAGTTGCTGAGTTCGCTTGAAACCGACTGCGGTTTGCCCACCTACGATGCCGCTAACCTCGATCCCGCTCTGGCCGAGGTCGAAAAGCAGAGAGCCTATTTGTCTTCTATCTTGTCCGATCCGCAGGAACTTTTGCTGTACCAGCGACTGTTGCGGCTTAGTGAGCATCTGCTGACCGCAATGGAGCAGTTTTATAGCAAGTTTTATCATCAGAACTTAAAGCCTGCTCAAACAGAAAGTCTTCCGCTTGAGCAAGTCGCCGAAGATATAGGCTCTGGCGATCCGCTCTTATTGCCTGCCAACAAGCTGATCGCAACTCGACTCCATAGGCTGCTCAACGGAGCTTTGACGGTATCAGAGGAGTATTTTGGTGTTCCTGGAAAGGGAAACTTTGCCGATCGCTGTCGGCGGCTGGAGCAGTCTGGCTGGGATTGGATCTATCGAGAAGACCTAAAGGAGTTAGAAAATTTATCTCCGGTCGATCGTGGTTTGGCCGATCGCATTGCCGAGGAAGCTGCACAGCACCTGTGGCATATGCGATTAGTTGAGAGTTTCGTCAGCGTTACCGGACACTACATTTTAGAAAAGCCCTCTGTTGATCGCTTTGCTGAAACTTTACTTCTGCTCTTTGATACCGTTAACAAAATTAAGGGCAGAGCCTACGCACCTCGTCCGCGTCTGGGGCGGCAGCAGGCAGAGCTAACGGTGGGAAAACCGATTGCCGTAAGCGATCGCTGGGCAGATTACAAAACCAGTCGGCGATCGGCTGTGGCAGCCTTGACCCAGGACTTGCAAATAGAAATGGAAAAATTGATCCTCTGATTTCTCTAATGATTTTCTAACCTGTTACCGCTTCGTCCTCAGGCTAAAATTCAGACTTGCCCTTCGATCGTCTGCTCATGACCCTCACCCGACCTCGGTTTTTTAGCCTCCGCAACCTCTCTCGATATCCCCGCCTGTCGATTCAAATGATGATCGCAGGCACTGTAATCACGTTGATGTTTGTCTTGGCGGCAATGCTAGCACCCTTGCTGCAATCTTGGGGTTGGCTACAGAATCCGCTGGAAGGCTTGGCAAACCCTATCCACGAAGCGCCTTCGGCAGCCCACTGGTTTGGCACCAGTCGGCAGGGCTATGATGTGTTTTCGCGGACTCTGTTTGGCACCCAGGCAGCCTTACAGGTCGTTGTTTTGGCGACACTGCTGAGTTTGGTGGTGGGTGTGCCCTTAGGCATGGTTAGCGGCTACTTAGGCGGGCGGCTCGATCGCACCCTCTTGTTCCTGATGGATACTATCTACACGTTGCCGGGGTTGCTGCTTTCGGTAACGCTGGCGTTTGTGGTAGGTCGGGGTGTAGGCAATGCCGCGATCGCCCTCAGCATTGCCTATGTGCCACAGTACTATCGGGTGGTGCGTAATCACACCATTAGCATCAAGACAGAACTCTTTATTGAGGCTGCGCGATCGATGGGGGCATCAACCTGGCGCGTTCTTTCCCGCTATCTCTTTTTCAACGTTATCCAAAGTGTGCCAGTGCTCTTTACCCTCAATGCTGCCGATGCTGTGCTCATTCTCGGTGGGCTGGGTTTCCTCGGCTTAGGCTTACCCGAACAAACCCCTGAATGGGGTACAGATTTGCGTCAGGCACTGGATGCTCTGTCTACTGGGATTTGGTGGACGGCGCTGTTTCCAGGGCTGGCGCTCACGATGTTAGTGGTGGGACTGTCTTTGATGGGCGAAGGCTTGAATGAGTTGATTAATCCGCTGTCTCGACAGGAGTAGTTCGCTACAAGATTAGCTTGCTACGATCTCTACACTTCAAAATCGCATGAGATGGACATTACACTTCAGGGCAAGCCTCAAGACGGGACGCTTCAGGACAGGACGCTTCAGCCAGCGCCACGGCAAGAAGTCATTGGTATTGACTTAGGCGGCACCGCTATTAAGATGGGACGGTTTGACATTCAAGGCAACTGTTTGCGATCGCTCACCTTGCCAACGCCCCAGCCTGCCTACCCGTCCTCTGTACTGGAAACCTTATTGGGGGCGATCGCCCAGATTGACCCCGATCAGCAGAGTGTGGCGATCGGGGTTGGCACGCCGGGGCCAGCCGATGCTGCCGGACGCGTTGCCCGAATTGCCATTAATCTAGAGGGCTGGCGAGATATTCCTTTGGCGGATTGGCTCGAAGCTGAGACAGGCAAACCAACGATCGTCGCCAACGATGCAAACTGCGCTGGCATGGGAGAGTATTGGCTGGGAGCCGGGAAGCCTTTTCGGAATGTGATTATGCTGACTCTGGGCACAGGCGTTGGCGGCTCAGTCATTTTAGATGGCAAGCTGTTTGTCGGTCATGACGGCACAGCCGGAGAACTGGGGTTGATTACGCTCAACCCAGAAGGAGAACCCTGCAATAGCGGCAACCGAGGCTCATTAGAGCAATATGTCTCCGTTCGCGCCATCCGCCGAAGAAGTGGGCTAGAGCCGCATGAATTGGCGCAAAAAGCTAGAGCTGGAGAAGGGGAAGCGATCGCCTTTTGGCAAAACTACGGGCGCGATCTGGGAACTGGAATTGCCAGCTTACTCTACGTTCTTGCCCCTGAAGCAGTCATCATTGGCGGTGGCATTAGCGCTAGCGCCGAATTCTTTTTTCCCAGTTTGCAAGCCGAAATCGAACAGCGGGTTTTGCCTAGCTCTCGCTCCGGATTGCAACTCTGCTTGGCTGAATTGGGCAATCAGGCCGGGATGGTGGGGGCAGCAAAATTGGCGTGGCAGCGGCACGAGGAAAAGTGAGGCTTCCCACTCCAGGAACTGTCACAAAACTGTGATTGTCTCCATATTCGGAGCGTTAGCATACAGAATATAAGGTGAAACGTCAAGCTTCATAGTATATTTGCCCCCACAGAAATCGTTCAGCAGCCTTGGGTGTAGAGGCTGAGGATCAGGTAAAGCTTTAGAATTCAGCATTTATTATGTGCGCTTGAGCAGTCGCTCAGCGTTGAGGAGGAAGGATGAAACGATTGAACTGGTTAATTTTCCCGAGTATTTTAGCAACAACTTTTGCGATCGCTTCAGCTGCCATAGGCAACCCCATTCAAACCCCCCTTACCAGTGCCGTTACGGTCACAGGTAATTCAGGCGGCTCTCAGTCTAGCCAATGTGGATTTATCGCTGGCACACCCAGCCAGGTTGTTGTGGTAAGCCAGACTACGCCCTTGCGGTTTAAGGTCGTCCAAGGTGCAGGACAGCCTACACTCAGGATTACGGGACCTGTGAATCAGTGCGCTATGGCAGAAGGATCTTCTGGCGGCACAATCGAAATTCCTGGCGTTTGGCAACCTGGTACCTACTCGGTGTTTGTAGGCGATCGCGCTCAAGGCAGCTATCCCTTTACGCTATCGATCAGCCCAGAATAAATCTTTGAAGAGTCAGCGCTAGGTTTAGGAGATTTTATCTGATATGCACGAGATAAAATCCCCTAAACCTAGCGCTTTAAATCTAAACAGAGTCACTTCTAAAAGCCTTGCGAATCGAAGCTTTTGAAAGTGACTCTGTTTTAAACTGAATCTTAAAGAGCTGTATCAGGCTAAGCCATCAGAATACAGAAAGCGATTAGCCTTCTTCAATTTGCTTTACTGAAACATCGATCGCTTGAACATCGACCGTGCCAGGTGGCGTAATTCGCTGAAACTGCCCCTTCTCGATCTGAAGCGGTTCTCCACAGCTAGGGCAACGCATTTGTGTACCATTGATGCCCGCCGACTCATAGCTACATACGGGGCATTGGTCTACAACAAGGTTGCGTTTGAGCCACCAGCGAAAGCCCCAGAACCCAATGATGGGCGCAAGAATGAGCAAGCCTAGCAAGATAAAGACTGACTTGACGATCCAGCCTAGACCGATCGATCCCAACAGCCAGATCACTGCAAAAAGGACAAGCCAGAAGCGGATACCAGCAAGGTTAAATTGCCAGCCTCTGTAGCTATTCGGGTTCACAGTGACCTCCTACCTTTGAGATGATTTAACGAACATTAAAGCAGTCGAATTCGTTTTCTCCAGCATAAACGACAGACGGATAGGCCAACAGTCTTAACGCTCGGCAATAGAGTAGGGATTGTCCCCCTTTGCGTTCGGATCACCCCTGCCTATCAATCTTGAAGGATTAGAGCTGTGGCTACAGGCACTAGGAGGGACATTTTTGTGGACGGCCAGCCTTCGTTTAAGGCTGTTGATAGCTCGTCACATATACTTCCGCCGCAGTGGGTTCCTGACTAAAGATCAAAATGCCTTCGACACTCGATCGCCCTGGAACAAAGTCGAACGTAGTAGACGCCATCTCTGGATCACCTGCCTGCTTGAGTTTGCCTTCTACGGTCACTTCTGCTCCTGTCTCTGAGCCATTATTGGTAACTGTAATCGGCAGGTAATAAAGCCCTGTCTCGTTGCGAATTACGCCTTGAGAAACGTGAAATTGTGCGGGTTCGTTTGAGGTGCTGAACCACAGCGCGAGCACAATTCCGATGACTCCAGCCAGCAGTGTGATTGAAATAGCGAGAGAAACTCGTTCAGCCTTTGTGCGTGGGTTTGAACCCCCTTTCTTATTTTTTGTCATAAAGCCAACCTGCCCGCAGCCCCACCGATCGTAGCGGGAAACCCTAACACCAAAGTGTAGCTCACCCATTGCGTCATCGGATCTCCTACACGAACCAATTGAAACAGCCAGAGCATCACCAAAGCAACCAGCAGAGAAATCAAGTAGGAGGCAAAAGTTTCACTCATAGGACTTTGAAAAAAACCGGGTTGCGATCGCCGAATGGCCTGACCACCAAAGCTGGCCTGAAAGACAATGATGTAGGACAGCAGCAGTGAAACAGCGATGATGATCAGCAGCCAGGGTATGGAAATCATGCTGGAAATCATGGGAATTTCGTCTGTGGGAGCGATCGAGGCGCTAACAATAATGGCTCCTAGCGCAGTAGCGCCAGCATCTGCAAGCGTGCCATACCAAACTGTGTAAGCTTGATCGGGTTCGATCAGAGCATTGCTATCATCCCTACCCTCACTTTTGCCATTGTCCTCATCCGTTGCCAGGAGAACATTGTTGGCAATCCCAACCCCAAGACTAAAGGGCAATGCCTCTGTAATGATGCGCCCCATGATGGCCTCAAGCCCAGTCTCAAAGCGGATTACACCAATAAGGATTAGGCTGAATGTGGCACAGACAAGCGCGATCGCCAGAGCTTCTACAGCCTCGGTAAAAATTTGTATCCATGTTTTCAAACCTCCTTTGCGAAATCCGCCTTGCAGATTCAGCAAAATTAAAACAGCATAAGCAATACCCAACAGCAGCAGCATTCGAGGAGGCTTTGTAAAGTTTCCTTTCCACCACACTTCCATCGTGTATAGAAAAGGCGCACCAAAGAGAAATGCCCCCGCAATAGCGCGCATGAGGTCATCTAGCTCGGCTTTCCAGGGTGATCGGCGTTTAGCATTCGCCATTGCATTACTTAACTCATAAATATCGGTTGGAGAGACTTCTTACGTGAATGCTGGTTTAAGAGCCTGAATCGTTTCGTAACAGAGACGCACGACAATTTACGCAAGAGGTCAGTCTCTGATCCTCTCACTTTTTTAGGATCATGGATTACGTAAAACCCAATAGTTGTTGGAAGCGCGGCACTTCTAAAAACTATTGCAGGCTAAGTTGCAATTCTTAACCTCAGTCGATCGCAAATTGGGATTTCGTAGCAGATAGAATTTGCTATCCCAAAATCCAGAAAATTAGCTTAGAAAAGTTAGCTTTTGAGAAGATGGAAAAAGCGCTAATAGCCAACAGTTTGATCAACTAAATTGCGCAAGCCGACGCCATTTTGGTAGCGCGAGAGATTGTCGAGAAACAGACCGATCGTCCGTTGGGCAATGCGAGGAGAAAACCCGGAACAGTGGGGCGTAACTACCACATTGGGCAGCGACCAAAAGGGGCTATCGGCGGGCAGTGGCTCAGTACAAAACGTGTCTAGTCCTGCCCCTGCAATCCAACCTTGCTGCAAGGCTGTGAGCAGCGCTGGCTCATCGATTATGGCTCCTCGGGCAATGTTAATCAGGTAGGAAGTGGGACGCATCAACCGCAGTGTTGCAGCATCTATCATGCCTTGAGTCTCAGGCGTGAGGGGCATGGCCAACACCAGATAGTCGGTTTCTGGCAGCAGCGATCGCCATTCACCTGCGCCCACAATTTTTTCAAAATGGGGAAGAGGTTCGGGATTGCGGCGAGAACCCCAGACCCGCATATCAAAGGCATGGGCACGTTTGGCAATTTCTTGACCAATACTGCCCGCCCCTACGATCAGCACCGTTGCCCCCTCCACTTCCTGCAAGGGCAAATCACCTGCCGCAGAATCCGATCGAAGCCAGATTTTTTGCGCTTGTAGATGACTCAGTTTGGGCAAACTTTTGGCATGACTGAGGATATAGGCCATGACAAATTCTGCGATCGGCACAGCGAACGTTCCGGCACCGTTAGTGAGTAATATCTTGCGCTCTAAATAGGCAGGAGTAAGGATGTGGTTGACTCCGGCACTGGGAGTTTGCTGCCATCGTAAATGGGGAGCCGCCGCCAACACCTTTTGCAGCGTCGCTGGCTTGAGATAGAACCAGTTGAGATAAACTTCGGCATCGCTCGGATCACCCTCAAAGTTGCCCTGACTGTCTACCCAGGCGATCTGAATGTCGGGATAGCGATCGGGCAAAAGCTGCGGCTCTAGTTCGGCAGCAAATTCGGCAGGTAAAAGCAATTTCATCAGCGAGGGGTTGTAGAGAAGGGGCAGTTAGCGCCAGGCGCGATCGTATTGCTCAGGCCGGGGAATTTCTTGTCTAAGGCGCTGGGCGGCATGTTGAGGCCAGTAAGGATTGCGCAATAGCTCTCTGGCTAGCAGCACAACATCGGCGGCACCTGTGCGAATCACATGATCGGCCTGTTCGGGTGCCGTGATCAGGCCGACAGCTCCGGTCGCAATCTGAGCTTCGCGGCGAATACGCTCGGCAAAGGCCGTTTGATAGCCCGCCCCCACTGGAATTTGCACCCCCGAAATGATGCCGCCCGAAGAGCAGTCGATTAAATCTACGCCCAAAGATTTGAGCTTGTCGCACAACGCCACACTCTGCTCAATATCCCAGCCGCCTTCTGCCCAGTCGGTTGCCGAAATTCTCACCCAGAGCGGGTAGGATTCCGGTAGAATGGCACGCACGGCTTCGACCGTTTCTCGCAGCAGGCGCGTCCGGTTTTCAAAGCTGCCGCCGTATTCATCTTGCCGCTGGTTGGCCAAGGGTGAAAGAAACTGATGCAGCAAATAGCCGTGGGCTGCATGTAGCTCAATCACTTGAAACCCGGCCTCTAGGGCGCGGCGAGTCGCCTGCACAAAGGCAGTTGTAATTTGCCCAATCTCTTCGAGGCTGAGCGCTTTTGGTACGGGGCTATGGGAATCGAAGGCGATCGCGCTGCAAGATGCGGTTTGCCAACCGTTTTGGCTTTCATCAACGGCTCTGCCGCCTTCGCTGGGCTTTGCTGTACTGGCTTTTCTGCCTGCATGGGCTAACTGAATGCCCGATGCTGCACCAAACTGATGAATGCTAGATGTGATTTTTGCCAGAAATTCGATGTGCGAGTCTGACCAGATGCCTAGATCGGCAGGGCTAATGCGGCCAATTGGCTCAATGGCTGCGGCTTCGGTAAAGACCAAACCTGCACCCCCGATCGCCCGACTGGTGAGATGAATCAAATGCCAGTCGTTGGCATAGCCATCGGTGCTGGAGTACTGACACATGGGCGAAACGACAATGCGGTTGCGGAAAGTGACGTTGCCACTGTTGAAGGGTTCAAATAAATGTGCCATAGGGTAGTCTTGGGGATTTGAAGGCGATCGCTAAAATAAAAACGCTACTCGAACACTTGCCTTACTTAAAAACCTACTTTACTTAAACAGTTGCTTAATTATTTAAGTAAACGCTACTAAAGTCTTTCTAGAAAGTCAAGCTGCCACAGCATCGGCAGTTTAGTCCTTGAACCAAGCTGCCAATGCTGAAGGAGGTGGAGGATAGAAATGAGATCAACCTCTCCATGCCTCTCACTCTGAGCGGTTTGGGATTACCGCACCAATATTGTCATGTATTTGCCGTTGCCAAAGGGCAAGGGAATGATGGGCGTGAACTTGGCGCGATCGTCCGTTAATCCCTTCACGTAGCATTCGTTGATCAAATGCATGACCTGATCGCGGGTGCCGATGAGCCAGAACTGCGGGCGATCGGCAGGATGGTCTGTCAGCAGTTCGTTGAACTCTGTCGTCATGATAATTACCTTGCTAATGGGTGTTTGTAGAGAAGAAAAGCTTAAGGCGTGGTTCGCCAACCACTTGTTTTTGCATTAGCAAGGCATTCGATGACTTAAAATCAACTCAGCCAGCCTTCTGCTATCCCAGAACGGCAGGTTAGCTGGTGGGGGTCGCGGCTAACTTCCCTCATCAGCGTCCATACCTTAAGCTCGTGTCACTGGCGTCTCACCAGTTCGGGAAAGCATAAAATAAAAGCGGGATCAATGCAAGCGTACTGAGAAATTTGTTACAGCTTTTGTCAGGATTCTTTGATGTTTGAGGGGGGCGATCGGATGGGTGGGGCGATCGAGGGGGTTCCCCGTTCTCTCTAGGGCGTGTCATCAAATAAGCCAAATGACAGCTGCGGCAAGGTGAATAGCACCCAGGAAATTGACCGCTCGTTTGTCATAACGGGTGGCAATCGCTCGATACTGCTTGAGTTTGGCAAAGAAGTTTTCAATCAAGTGC
>DATNPL010000004.1:0-1753 GCA_036703255.1 Coleofasciculaceae cyanobacterium | reverse complement strand
CGTCTAGCTTTCAATGACCATCTGCTTTCGCGCTTTATTTCGATGTTAGACTTGAACCCGACTTTGATTAAATCCCATCCTAACTACCCAAACCTACGCTCCTACGGCATCATAGCTCCCTAATTCTGTCCAGAGTATTGTATTAGGAGCTATGGTTATTTGTGGTGTATGAGATGAGAAGAAAAAAGGCGTATCCTGCTGGATAAGAGAAAAACTGCCCAGACCCGGAATACACCATGAACAACGATAATCTCATTGCGCTCAAAACACCAGAGACTTCTGAAGGATTCAACGATGCGCTAAGCGCCTTAGGGATCTAGAAGAAATAACCTGAACTTTTAGGTATTAAGAGCTAACCTAAGAGAATCTAGTTTCTTAGTGCTCAAATGCTTGATCCTAAAGTTGAAGAAACGATCCAAGCCAAATATGAACAACTTGCCCCGTATCTGAACGAAACTGGTAGGCGGATATGGGCAGCAGTCGAAGCACTGAGTCTAGGACATGGTGGAGTGACAAGCGTCTGTCGTGCAACCGGATTATCGAGAACAACAATTCATGGCGGCATCGATGAATTAGAGTCTACAGAGACAGCAGCATATGCCCTAGAGGAGTATGGTGCTGTGCGACGCAAAGGAGGTGGACGAAAACCAGTCACCGAGAGCGATTCAACGGTATTAGAAGACTTAGAGCAGTTGATTGACCCTGCGACTCGTGGAGACCCCGAAAGCTCGTTGCGATGGAGCACTAAGAGTACGACGCAATTAGCCCAAGAACTCCAAGCAAAGGGGCATCAAGTCAGTCAACGCACCGTTTGTCGATTGCTGTGGGAGATGGGATACAGCTTACAGTCAAATCGCAAAACTCAAGAAGGCAAATCCCATATTGACCGTGATGCTCAGTTTGAGCAGATCAGCCAAAGCGTCAAACAATTTCAACAGCGACACCAACCCGTGATTTCAGTGGATGCGAAGAAAAAAGAACTCATCGGCAACTATAAACAGACCGGAGTGGAATGGGAACCCAAAGGAGAACCAACCCTGGTGAAGACCCATGACTTTGTCGATAAACAACTGGGCAAAGTCATTCCCTACGGCCTTTACGACCTGAGTTTGAATCAAGGATGGGTGAGTGTCGGCATTGACCATGACACCGCACAACTAGCCGTTGCAACGATTGAGCAGTGGTGGGAGCAGATGGGTCAAGCTGCTTATCCAAGTGCCACTGAGCTATTGATTACAGCCGATTGTGGTGGCAGCAACAACTATCGAACTCGGTTATGGAAATGGGAGCTTCAGCAATTGGCAACCAAACTTGGTTTAAGCTTACACGTCGCTCACTTCCCACCCGGAACAAGTAAATGGAATAAGATTGAGCACCGTTTGTTCGCTCAAATTACTCGAAACTGGCGAGGTAGACCCTTAGTGAGTCGAGAAGTCGTGGTCAATTTGATTGCCAACACAACGACGACGACTGGATTGAACGTCAAGGCAGCACTCGACGAAGGGTGTTATCCCACGGGCATTGAAATCACCGATGAGCAATTCGATTCCATCCATCTCGAAAAAGATGATTTTCACGGTGAATGGAACTACAAAATCTTGCCTCAAGCAATTTGATATAGCGGTTATTAGCCTGATGCAGTACTATTTATAGCATCTTGTGCTTTCAGTGCAACACCCATATGAAACCTTACTCCCTAGACTTTCGTCAAAAAGTTGTCGAGGCTTACGAGTCAGGTGGCATTTCCCAACGT
>DATNPL010000005.1:0-1667 GCA_036703255.1 Coleofasciculaceae cyanobacterium | reverse complement strand
CCTGACAAAAGCTGTAACAAATTTCTCAGTACGCTTGCATTGATCCCGCTTTTATTTTATGCTTTCCCGAACTGGTGAGACGCCAGTGAAACGAGCTTAAGGTATGGACGCGGCTGCGGGGGGCTTCTGACACACCCCCACGACCGCTAACCTGCCGTTCTGGGATAGCAGAAGGCTGGCTGAGTTGATTTTAAGTCATCGAATGCCTTGCTAATGCAAAAACAAGTGGTTGGCGAACCACGCCTTAAGCTTTTCCTCTCTACAAATACCCATTAGCAAGGTAATTATCATGACGACAGAGTTCAACGAACTGCTGACAGACCATCCTGCCGATCGCCCGCAGTTCTGGATCATTGGCACACGCGATCAGGTGACGCATTTGATCAACGAATGCTACGTTAAGCGATTAACGGATGACCGCGCCAAGTTCACACCCATCATTCCCTTGCCCTTTGGCAACGGTAAATACATGACGATACTGGTGCGCTAGAAACGAGAGACACGACAAAGCCATTGCGATTAGTTGCAATGGCTTTGTCATCAACCACAATGGCATTGCAGGCGATCGCAATCTTAATTGCAGTCGTGACAATGCCATTGCAGCGAATCACAGTCTTATCAGCAGCCCTTACATTGGCAGTGCAATGCCTTACATTGCCATTGCAACCCATCACAATGGCAGTGTAGCGAGTAAACTATTTGCTGCATCCGCTGTCTAAAGACCCAGATGTTCCTGCAACGACTTCACCTCTAGCGGTTGTGATTGTGGCGATCGAGTGGCGGCATCACCCCTGGCGAGCGCTTCAGCAACCGTAGAATAGAAATGACAGAGAAGGATATAGCCATGAGTATTGTTGTCCCTGACGAAATTTTGACGGCAACCCGCATACGGACTCTGAAATGCGGCAAGAAATTTCGGTCATGCTTTTTCAGAAGGAGAAGCTGACCTTGGCTCAAGCTAGTCGATTTGCAGGTATGCATCGTGTTGCTTTTCAGCACTTACTTGCAAGCCGTCAAATTTCAGTGCATTACGATGTAGAAGATTTTGAACAGGATATTCAGAACTGACGAGAGATGGGTAGTCTGTGATCATTGTTTGTGATACGTCACCCATCAATAACCTTGCGGCAATCAACCAACTTCATCTTTTGCAGCAGCTCTATGGAATATTGGTCATTCCTGAAAGTGTTTATCGAGAGCTGATCCCAACTTTCCGGTTGCAGGTGCGACTGAAGTAAAAACTTTTGACTGGATTTAAACACTTGCAGTTGGCGATCGCACGTTTGTCGAGGCTAGAAACATAGTGTTAGGAGGAGGGGATGATAAGCCGTAGATTGGGAATTTCTTGAAAGTCTTTGATGTTGTGAGTGACTAGCGGTAAATCATGGCGTAGAGCGGTTGCCGCAATCCAAGCATCTTGAGAAGAAATTGGTCGTCCTAAGCTTTGCCGATCGGCACGTACTTTTGCCCATTGCCGACAAAGAAGTTGATCGACCGGGATAATGAGGTAATTTGACAGGTGTTGTTCTAGGGCGTGTTTTAAAACCCTTTGGAACGATTAGCTAGCCTAGATCTGATGGGTTCAGCCTCCTTCCATGATTCTTCCTCCAAATTCAATTCACCGTCGGGGTGACTTAAACGAGTCGCAATGGCAACGACTCAGATGT
>DATNPL010000002.1:0-3259 GCA_036703255.1 Coleofasciculaceae cyanobacterium | reverse complement strand
AAGCGGTGTGCAAGCTCAAGCTCAGCGTCAAAAAAAAACACTGATTGCAGCCCAACAAGAGACACAACGGGTCAAGGATCTGCGGTTTGCTTATCGCCTGTGGAGTTTCACCATCGACCCCCGCAACTTGGTATTCATTGATGAAACAGGCATCCATCTAGCCCTGACCCGCTTGTAGGGTCGCGCCCCCATTGGTGAACGCTTGTATGACAGTGAGGCTCCTGGCAAGGGGGGGCAGAACATCTCGTTAATTGGGGGCATGAGTATCGATGGGTTAATTGCCACCCTGAGTGTCGTTGGCAGTGTCAATACCGATGTGTTCTTGTTCTATATCCAAGAGATTCTGATTCCTCAATTATGGGTCGGAGCCATTATTGTCATGGATAACTTACCTGTTCATCATGCTGCGGTCATTCAAGAGGCAATCGAAGCGGTTGGTGCAAAAGTTGTGTTTTTGCCTCCTTACTCCCCCGACCTTTCACCCATTGAATTATGTTGGTCAAAGCTCAAGCAGCTTCTGCGATCGGCTAAAGCTCGAACCAAAGAAGCCCTTGATCAAGCGTTAACCCAGATTATCAATGAGTCTTTTTCCGAGGATGATGCCCTGGGTTGGTTCGCTCACTGTAGCTTATTCATCTGAAAACCGCTGTAATTCTGCGATCGACCATCCTAATCCACCCCCTCACCCTCTCTCCCTCCCTCTCCCTCTTCTTACTTCCACTGACTACAGACTTCTCGCATGGCATTTACCACTCCGCGCATCGCTGCTTTGCCGCCGAGATGGAGAATAGTGGGATAGAGGATGGCGAGGGATTGCATCAGGTCAGATCGCTGTCGATAGGCGAGGAGATGCAGGTACGTTTGCCAATCAGAATAAGGCAATGTTGCGATCGGAAAAATAGGAAGGGAGCCGCTGAGGACTTGGGCACGGGTGGGTTTGTGGGCGAGATCGAGAATTGCTTTCCAGATATTTGGTAGAAAGTCCTGGGGAGCCTGTTGGGCTAAATCGCTCAACATCTCTGCCCGCCTAGACTCAGACTGGATCAAACGGGCAATCTCCAATAGCGCCGTGAAATTCGCGCCATCGATCTTGGCCAAGTCGCTCAACACCTCTGCCCGAGTGGACTCACCCTGAATCGAACGGGCAGTCTCCAACAGCACCGTGAAATCCGCGCCATCGATCTTGGCCAAATTGCTCAACACCTCTGCCCGCCTGTACTCAGACTGAATCAAACGGGCAATCTCCAACGCTTCAGTGAAGTAGGCTGCATCGATCTTAGCCAAATTGCTCAACACCTCTGCCCGAGTGGACTCATCCTGAATCGAACGGGTAGTCTCCAACGCTTCAGTGAAGTAGGCTGCATCGATCTTGGCCAAATCGCCCAACACATATGCCCACTTGTTCTCATCCTGAATCGAACGGGCAGTCTCCAACGCTTCAGTGAAATTCGCGCCATCGATGTTGGTCAAATTGCTCAACACATATGCTCGAATGGACTCATCCTGAATCGAACGGGCAGCCTCCAACAGCGCTGTGAAATCCGCGCCATCGATCTTGGCCAAATTGCTCAACACCTCTGCCCGCCTGTCCTCATCCTGAATCAAACGGGCAGTCTCCAACGCTTCGGTGAAGCAGGCTGCATTGATCTTGGCCAAATTGCTCAACACCTCTGCCCGCCTGTCCTCATCCTGAATCAAACGGGCAGTCTCCAACGCTTCAGTGAAGTAGGCTGCATCGATCTTGGCCAAGTCGCTCAACACCTCTGCCCGCCTGAACTCATTCTGAATCGAACGGGCAGTCTCCAGCGCTTCAGTGAAGTAGACTGCATCGATCTTGGCCAAGTCGCTCAACACCTCTGCTCGAATGGACTCAGACTGCATCAAACGGGTAGTCTCCAACAGCGCCGTGAAATCCGCGCCATCGATCTTGGCCAAATTGCTCAACACCTTTGCTCGAATGGACTCAAACTGAATCGAACGTGCAGTCTCCAACGCTTCAGTGAAGTAGGCTGCATCGATCTTGGCCAAGTCGCTCAACACCTCTGCCCGACTGGACTCATCCTGAATCGAACGTGCAGTCTCCAACGCTTCGGTGAAGTAGGCTGCATCGATCTTGGCCAAATTGCTCAACACCTCTGCCCGAGTGGACTCACCCTGAATCAAACGGGCAGTCTCCAACAGCGCTGTGAAATCCGCGCCATCGATCTTGGCCAACTCGCTTAGCACATATGCCCGACTGGACTCGGACTGAATCGAACGCCCCTTCCCCACCGCCACTTGAAACAATGGCTTAGACAGATACGGTGCCAGGGCTTGTATGGCTTCCGCTATCTTCTTCTCATCCTGCATTTGCTCCACATACGCCCAAGCCTGCTCCACCGTCCAAAAATCTCGCTTAACAAACTCCGCCATCATGCCAATCGGTAAATTGCTGATCAGGCTATTCAGGGTTGCCGTAATCAGTGCATAGCGGCATTGCAGGGCGATCGCTCCAGCATGATCCTGTACATATCCCTGTTCTGCCAGCCTCCATCCCCGTGCCACATCCTCCACAAAAATGGCAGGTTGCCCAATTCGGTCACATGCCTCAAACCAGGCATGCCGCCCTTGCTCATCACTCATGGACATTAAGGCATGGAGTTCATCTACCCAATCTGCCTGCTCCATGTGCCAGGTCAGATGTCGATGGATATAACCATCGTTCAGTAATTTGTTCCAGCAGCGGTCAGTTGCCCGTTCTCGATAGCGTTCTAAGAATTGTCGATGAGCTAAAGGTAAATCTTGTTTGACGTTTGAACTTTGGCTTAGCAGATCGAGTATCCCTTCTTCAATCAAACTCCGCGCCATGTCATGCATTAAGTCATGCACCCGATAGGTTCGTTCTCCCTCGCGGGTCGCCACCCCATCAGTGAGGAACGATCGCCTTCGCAGATCAATCAAGCCCTTCTTAGCTTTCAACAGCGACAAATCCCACAACACTGCTGCTACTTGCGCTTCTAAATTCACAGCCTCTGGCAATACTCCTAGCCAGCTAAACTGCTGCAACTGCTCTGGCTTCAAGCGCTTTAAGCTCAAATTAAAACAAGCGCGTAAACTATACTTGCGCTGTTGCTCCTCATCTAGGGCGTGTCATCAAATAAGCCAAATGACAGCTGCGGCAAGGTGAATAGCACCCAGGAAATTGACCGCTCGTTTGTCATAACGGGTGGCAATCGCTCGATACTGCTTGAGTTTGGCAAAGAAGTTTTCAATCAAGTGC
>DATNPL010000236.1:0-1637 GCA_036703255.1 Coleofasciculaceae cyanobacterium | reverse complement strand
GTCTAGCTTTCAATGACCATCTGCTTTCGCGCTTTATTTCGATGTTAGACTTGAACCCGACTTTGATTAAATCCCATCCTAACTACCCAAACCTACGCTCCTACGGCATCATAGCTCCCTAATTCTGTCCAGAGTATTGCTATAACAACTGTTGGAAGAAACTTGAACAGACTAATGAATACACTTATACCAAGAAAAAACAAAATGGTTTGAATTTGTTGCGGTGCAGAAAGACTGTTCCATGCAAAGCGAAGACTTATAAACCAAACTAATAATATGTTAATAGCTATTGAACTAACAACACACCCAAACAACGAGACTAGAAAGATTTTAGAATTACGTAGCGATCGAGGCATAAAGGGGCGATAGGTACTTTTTCTGTTGTCATGCTAACAGTTTAATATTAGTCGTTAATTTCTAATGGTAGTTCTGTACTAGAGACCAAGAAATATACAGCTTTGAAATTTCTGCTGGTTATCAGAGCCAGCCGTAGGTTGGGTTGACAACAGGAAACCCAATAGCACTAACTCTGTACAAGGGCAGAATGCAACCGCTCTACAAATGTTGTGCCTGAAGGATCAGGTTGCTAACTCTCAGATTGAGCAATTGCTAAAAGCTCTTTGGCAATTTTTACTTCCTTTTCCAAGTTGACTACAAACTCACCCTTTGGAAAAGGCAAGCTTTTGAACTCATTTATGCCAGACTCCTGCCTTTGGTTTACTATTTCATTACGATTTTCTTCAACATAAGTGTACAAATCAGCACCTTTACCACAAATACCATCTATAGGAAACACTGAAGCGATCTCATCATCAATAAAGAATAATGAAACAGAAATTTCATTGCTAGATGGCTGTAGAAGTAGAAAAGGAACTCTTTCGCTTCCCAAAATGCCTGATCTTATAATTGCTTTTTGATTCTTTTGAAACCTAACTAAAGCAGCTTCAAACTGTCTGACCACTATCTCTAATATACCTAAATTCCAATCTACTCCCATTCGCTCTTTTCCTTCATGCTCTAGAAATAGACCAGAGTCATCCAAGCTTGGTTGCCAATTAACTTTACCTTCCTTGCGTAAACAGAGATACTCTATAATTGGCATCAAGTTATCAAAACTGTCATCAAATATTGCTAATTGCCATCGAAACCTCATATCAACCTCACTTGCTTAATAGTGCTTTTACACCACGAAAAACTTCTTTGTGAATCTTGATTCCTACGCTGGGAAAGTTAAAAATAGTCGAGTAGTCGAGTAGGGTGGGCAATGCCCACCTCCAACTAGCAGTATTCACTCAAAAAATAGAAATATTCAGGTAGTGTTGATTCAACAGGAGCTATTCATTCCGTCATTATTGGTTGTATCTTTGATCGTCATCGCTGGCACATTTCTATTTCAGGTTATGCGGTCTTTCTTGTTCTTATCACTGAGCGTCGATCGTTTTTTGGCCTAGCAAGGAAAGTTCGATGTGGGCAGTGTCCACCCTACTAGCTATTAACTCTATAGAACCCATTTGAGATCTTTTAGAATAGGAATTAGGTGCTCCAACTTCCCTCATTGAGATGCCATGCCTTATTCCAGCGACCTCACAGATGCAGAATGGGAAATCTTTGAACCCCTGCTGCTCGACATCTTACCC
>DATNPL010000232.1:0-35164 GCA_036703255.1 Coleofasciculaceae cyanobacterium | reverse complement strand
AATCGACCAGTTTTCTGGAAGTGCCGCGCGGCACTTCCAGAAAACTATGGCAGGTTAATGAATTTGAGATCCTTAGCCGAATCGACCACTTACATAATCTTGAGTCGCTTGCTGCTTAGGCGAGTTGAAAATATTGTAAGTTTTGTCATATTCCACCAGGTAGCCAAAACGGCTACCGCCCTCGGTAGCTTCAGCATTAAAGAATGCCGTCATGTCTGCCACGCGAGAAGCCTGCTGCATGTTGTGGGTCACAATGATGATAGTGAACTGCTTCTTTAGCTCATGCATCAGGTCTTCAACCCGCAGAGTCGAGATCGGGTCAAGTGCCGAGCAGGGTTCGTCCATCAGAATCACTTCAGGCTCAATGGCGATCGTCCGGGCAATGCACAGACGCTGCTGCTGTCCGCCCGAAAGCGACAGACCGCTTTCCTTCAGCTTGTCTTTGACTTCATCCCACAGTGCCGCACCCCGGAGCGATCGCTCTACCAATTCATCCATGTTGCCCTTAAAGCCGTTAATCCGCGCCCCAAAAGCCACGTTCTCGTAAATAGACTTGGGGAAAGGGTTCGCCTTCTGAAACACCATGCCAATCCGCCGCCGCACTTCTACGGGGTCAATTTTGGGGTCATACAGGTCAACGCCCTGATAGGAAATCTTGCCCTCGACCCTAGCTCCCGGAATCAAATCATTCAGACGGTTGTAGCAGCGGAGCAGCGTACTCTTGCCGCAGCCAGAAGGGCCGATTAGAGCCACCACATTATGTTTAGGCACATCTAGAAAAACATTCCGCACCGCCTGAAAAGCGCCATAGAAAATTGAGACGTTTTCCGTCCGGATGACAACATTGTCGTTGGTCAACGTATCGCTTGTAGAATTTGGCCGAGTTGAGGGATTCATATGTCAAAACCTTAGTAAACCTTGCGACGGGAAACAATTCGAGCCAGGATGCTGACCACCAAGATCAAACACACAACAATCAGAGCGGCCACCCAAGCCAAAGCCTGCTGATTTTTGTAGGGAGAAATAGCAAAGTTGTAGATCAAAACCGACAGTGTGGCTGTGGGTTCCCAGATGCTCTTGGCATCGTATTGATTAAACAAAGCCGTAAACAGCAGAGGAGCCGTTTCTCCGGCCGCTCTCGCCAGGGCGAGCGTCACCCCTGTCGCAATAAACGGCATGGCCGCAGGTAAGATAATCTGCGTCACGCTTTGAAAATTGGTAGCACCGATGCCCACCGCTCCTAGCCGCGTATCTCGGGGGATTGACTTAAATCCTTCCTCAGCCGTGCGGATGATGATGGGCAGCATCAGCACCGACAGCGCAATGCCGCCTGCCACCGCCGAGAAACTCCCCGTCGTCAGCACCACAACCCCATAGGCAAATAGCCCTGCAATGATAGAGGGAACACCGCTGAGAATATTTGTGCAAAAGCTAACGAATTGAGATAGCCTGTTGCCGCGACCAAATTCGATCGTGTAAACAGCAGTCAAAACGCCAAAGGGAACGCTGACCAGTGCCCCAATCAAGCAGGTTAGCAAGGTGCCGATAATCGCGTTGCGAAAGCCACCCCCTGAGACGCCTGCCGCCGGAGGCAGATCGGTGAAAACAGCAGGAGACAGCCCTGCCAAACCTTTTGTAATCACCATGAACAAGATCGAAAGCAAAGGGATGGCTGCAATCACCACACAGGCAAACACCAGAGCCGTCATGACATTGCCAAACAGCTTTCGCTTTGAAGAAACGGCAAACTGGTTTGCTAAAGGATTAGCTAAAGGATCGGATTGAGAAGATGAATGAGCCATAGTTCACCAGAAATTAGCCAAAAATTAGCCAGGGCGTTACTCGACCTGCTGAAAGCGACCTACAATCATTTGCGCCAGAATGTTAACCAACAGCGTCAAAATCATCAAAATCAAAGCGCCGTAGAACAGAGAAGATTTCTGCAAACCGCTGGCCTCACCAAACTGGTTGGCAATCAATGAAGCGATCGTCGAAGCCGGAGAAAACCAGGAAATGTTTGCCTTATTGGCATTGCCCACCAGCATTGCCAGCGCCATTGTTTCGCCCACAGCGCGTCCTAGCGCCAGCATCACCGAGCCAATAATGCCCGACAGCCCAGCCGGAACCAACACACGGGTGATGGTTTCCCAGCGCGTTGCCCCTAGCCCATAAGCCCCTTGACGCAACTGGGGCGGTAGAGAAGTCATCGTGTCCCGCGAGATAGCCACGATCGTCGGCAAAATCATGATGGCTAGAACCAGAGATGCACCAAAGAGATGCCGTCCGCCTGGAACGGTGGAGAAAAAAGGAATCCAGCCAAAGGCTTTGTTGATCACCTGCAAGGCAGGTCTGATGGCTGGGAGAAAAACGAAAATGCCCCATAGGCCGTAGACAACGCTTGGGATCGCAGCCAATAGCTCCATGATGAAGGCGATCGGCGTCACGACCTTGGGGGGCAAAAAGTTTTCGGTCAAGAAAACAGCAACGCCAACGCCTAGCGGCACGGCAAAAAGCAGCGCTAGAAATGCGCTGAGGATGGTGCCATAGATTTGGGGAAAGGTGCCGTAGATCTCTTCGACAGGATTCCAAGTGCTGTTGGTGAGGAACCCCAGGCCAAACGCCTGGATCGCGGGCAGCGCAATTTGGAGCAGCGAGTACGTAATCCAAAGCAGGATCATGCCAACGCTCACCGCCATGACGATCGTCACCCAGCGAAAGATTTGGTTAATTAATCGCTCAGGTTGAAACTTAAGGGATGAATCTATGAGTGTTTCTTCTGAACCAGGAGAGAGTGAAGTCATAAGGGTTCTGGCGACTGTAACGGTTTAGATATTTAAATAGCCTTAAAGACCCAGATGGCTAAGCTTTGGCATCTAGCGGGTGCTTGGTCAGCCGACGCAGGCGCTCAGAATAGTTGCGCATGACATCTAGCGCAAACATCGGCGTTTCCTGAATGGCAAAGAGCATACGGGCTTCATCCAGGTAGGCCAGCTTGCAGTCTGTTTTGGCGATCGCGGTATAGATGCGAACCCCGTCAGGATGGATTAAAGCGCCAGCACCAAATACTTCACCTACGCCGATTACTTCAATCACTTTACCTTCAACGATCAGCTCAACGGTTCCTTCCAGAACGCCGTAAAGGTAGTCGCCCACTTGCCCATCTGCAAAAATGACGTCACCCGCAGAAAAAACTTTCGGCTCAGGCTGTCGCTGAAAGATGGCGACTTTCCCCGCAGGATTTAAATTGAGTTGCTGCACCATCTTGACCTCGGAATAATGGCTTCGGAACACAGACTTTGAAACACAGCCGCTTTTGAACACAGCGCTTTTAAGCACAGGCCGTTCAAACGTAGGTAGGTGGAATTAATTGTAGGATGGGTTCGCGATCGCGTAACCCATGCGGGCGTTGAGTTACCCTGCGGGAAGCAAGCTACGTGTCTCAACCCAACCTACATAGGCTTTCTATTCAATGAGTCCCATTAATGAGTCCCAGCTACTTAAGCCGTTTGAAAGAGCTGCTTTTAAGCGAGATAGCGGGTGTAAGAGCGATCGGGCTAGCTATATCTATCATCGCAAAAGCAGAATCGCCATGAAATGGGGGTTAACCCATCTCATGGCTGGCGGCTCAAGCGACTATTTCACTTTGCCGAGTTCCTCATTTACCTTGGTCACGAGAGAGGCTTCCAGCGGCACATAGCCAAGTTCGGAAGCCGCAGCTTTGCCCGTAGTCAGCGACCAGTCAATCACAGCCTTTAGCGCATCGCCCTTAGCGGTGTCCTTGTACTCAGGGTAGAGCAATAGCCAGGTCAAACCTGAGATGGGATAAGCATCAGGATTCGCAGAATCCGGCACCTCTAGGGCAAAGTCAGCAGGAATCGTTTCCCCTTCAAAGGCAGCTGCGCCGCCTTCTGGAGAAGGAGCGATAATTTTGCCAGACTTGTTCTCGATCGCCGCCATCGACAGACCGTTTTCTTTGGCATAGGAATACTCAACGTAGCCGATCGCACCAGGGGTTTGCTGAACCTGAGCCGTTACGCCTTCATTGCCTTTAGCACCCGTCCCTACAGGCCATTCTACCGACTTGTTTGCGCCAGCAGTCCACTCGGGGCAGGCCGCCTTGAGGTGATTGGTGAATTGGTAGGTGGTGCCGCTACCATCCGAACGGTGAACAAACTCGATCGGTTGATCGGGCAGGGAAACGCCGGGGTTAGCCTTGACGATCGCCGGATCATTCCATTGGGTGATCTTGCCAGTGGTGATGCCGCAATAGTCTGTACGAGACAGCTTCAGATCGGTGACGCCATCTAGGTTGTAGGCAAACACAACGCTGCCGCCCGTCATTGGCACCTGGATGGGTTCTGCGCCATATTTTGCCTTAAACTTAGCGCGATCCTCAGCTTTCAGAGGCGCATCCGTAGCGCCAAAGTCTACAGTACCCGCCATAAATTGTTCTACGCCAGCGCCGCTACCCACCGATTGGTAGCTGATCTGAACGCCAGGATTTTCTTTGTTATAGTCAGCAAACCAACGCTGATAAACCGGAGCCGGAAAAGATGCGCCTGCACCGCTCAAGGTAGCGCTGCCACCGCCGCCAGCAGCAGGGGAAGCAGCCGTGGCATCGGCTGAAGGAGAAGTGGCAACATCAGGGCTTGAAGGGGCACAGGAAACAGCTAACCCCATAGAGACTGCTGTCAGAGTTGCCAGAAAAGTCCGTCGTCTGAGACGTGATTGGGATGTCATGCGAGCTACTCAGTAAGAAATTTTTACGTGGTGTGTCGCAAGCATCGTACTGTCTCAGGGTCTAGGCAACGTAATCGTTTGGTAAAGGGATGTTTATCTTTATCCAGGGTTAAATAAACTTAACAATTCGTGCCAGCAGATTCTTCGCAGGTTGAAACGGGTCATCGCCTTACCCAGAAGCAGGTTGAGGAGAATATTGAAGAAGCTGAATTGAATGTAAAACTGAACTGTGTTGGAATATTACAAATTTGTAATGTTAGAAATGAGAAGTGTACTTTTTCATCGCGCTAGATATTTCTTCCTGCAAAACATTATTCACAGATTTCTTCGCCCACCCAGACTGATTCAAGCCAGACTTATTCCCAGATTTATTTAAAGATGTATCAAGTTATTTATGACGGCAACTGCAACCTCTGCGTCAATTTGGTCAAGCTGCTAGAAACGCTCGATCGCGGAGAACGATTTCTCTATGCCCCTATGCAAGATCAGCCTACCCTCGACCGCTTTGACATTACCGCTAAAGACTGCGAACTCGGCATGATCTTGCTCAACCTAGACGCACCCGAGCAGCGATGGCAGGGCAGCGACGCCGCCGAAGAAATCGGACGACTCTTGCCGCTCGGCAGCGTTTTTGTCACCGCCTATCGCTCGCTCCCCGGCGTGAAATGGATGGGCGATCGCACCTATGAGCAGATTCGCGACCATCGCTATGCCCTGTTTGGCAAACGCGACACCACCTATCAATCCGTCTATCCTGCTTGCGACTCCGGCACTTGCAGGGTTGGCGCTTCTGACTCTCACCCAGCTAGTTAGCTATGAATGCGCTTGAGCTGTGACTGCGCTGCTAGAAAACGGCTCTACAGAACCTTCTCTAGAAACTGACAGGCGCGATCGCTCTTGGGGGTCGAGAAAAAGATGTCGGGAGACGCATCTTCAGCAATGCCACCGCTATCCAAAAACAAAACGCGATTTGCAACTTCACGGGCAAATCCCATTTCATGGGTGACGATCATCATCGTGATGCCAGTGCTGGCTAACCCTTTCATCACGTCTAGAACTTCCTTGACCATCTCTGGATCAAGCGCAGAAGTCGGCTCGTCGAACAGCATGACTTGGGGCTGCATGGCCATAGATCGGGCGATCGCCACCCGCTGCTTTTGACCGCCAGACAGCCGAGAAGGATAAACACCAGCTTTATCCGATAGCCCGACCTGAGCTAACAGCTTCAAGCCCAATTCTTCTGCCTCGCCCTTGGGAATTTCCTTGACCTTGGTGGGGCCATAGATGACGTTATCTAGCACCGTTTTGTGAGGGAACAAATTGAAGTGCTGAAACACCATCCCCATATTTTGCCGAACTTTTCGCACGTCCGTCTTGGGGCTGGTGATTTCCACATCATTGATGTAGACCCGGCCTCGGGTGGGCATTTCTAACAGGTTGAGACACCGCAAAAAAGTGGATTTACCGCAACCCGAAGGGCCAATAATAGCGACGACTTCACCTTGCTTTACCTCAGTTGAAATGTCTTTTAAAACGTTCAGTTTTCCAAAAGATTTAGAGAGAAATTCTGTTCTAATCACTGAGGCGCATTCTCCTTTCAAAACGCTCTGCAAACCAGGTCAGTCCCATAATCATCACATAGTAAACAGCCCCTACAAAAATGTAGGGTTCAAAGAAAATAAACTTTTGTCCTGCAATGATTTGACTCCGGCGCATCAACTCTTCTACACCGATGACAGAAACGAGAGAAGAATCTTTCAGGAGTGCAATACTTTCATTCACCAGCGAAGGCAGAATATTTTTGAAAGCTTGAGGCAAGATAATATCCCACATCATCAGAGGATATTTGACACCCAACGTCAGAGAAGCTTCTCGTTGTCCGCGATCGACGGCTGCAATCCCGCCTCGAATCGTTTCTGAGGTATAGGCTGCCGAGTTTAGCGAGAAGGTAATGACTCCTGCAATAAAAGCCGAGATGGCGAAGCCCGTGAGCTGAGGCGTGGCGTAGTAGATCAAAACGATCTGCAAGATTAGCGGCGTGCCTCTAAAGATGGAGGTATAAAAGTCCGCAAACCATTTCAGAGGTTTAATCTCCGAAATCTTAAAAATTGCTAGGACAGTTCCCAAGGCAAAGCCAAATATAGCCGAAGTCAATGTAAATCTGAGCGTTTCCCACACACCGCTCAGAATATAGGGAACATCGGGTGCGATTTTAGAAAAATCTAGATTAATTCCCCCAGCTTGCCCCAAGGTTGGTATAGAAGCTTGTGCGAAAGCCTGTACAAAACCTGGAGGAGAGTTCAAAATCGCCTCAAATAAATTCACTTCCATCCCTAAAATTTTTGTACCCTTATTTTCTAGGTAGTCTACTATCAAAAATCCACAGAAATGGTAGGCAAACAGACAGCAAACCGCTATTTCTAGTGCAGGTATCAGTTCAACAGGCTCAGCCGAACGCCACTGCAAAGGATTCCAGTCTTTGCCCCATTCCACAAACGGCGCTTTGCCCTTAGAAAAATAATTTTCTTGAACGAAAATCGAAAGCGTTACAAAACCAGCCCCAGCTTTGCCGATAAACCCTTAACGGCGTGCTGGGGCTGAGTTTGAGGAGATTAACCAAAGGACTGTCTCGCCTTGGCTTCTCTTGTTTCTAGCTTCTTTGTTAGAGAGGCTTTGCCATTTATTTGGCTGGCGTTTGTGCCGCAGCTGGTGATTCGTCACCAAACCACTTCGTCACCAACTCTTGGATCTTGCCGCTGCTAATCATTTCCTTCAGCACTGGATTGAACTCAGTCGCAAGTGCCGATCCTTTAGGAAAGGCGATCGCTGAACCTGCCTCTCCTTCATTGGGGATCACATTAAACTCCAAGTCAGGATTGGAAGTCGTAAACCCTTTAGCCACGGTATCTTCCATGATCACCGCATCAATTCTTCCGGTTTTAAGTTCTTGAACCAGTTCGCTAATGCGGTTCAGCGCCACGGGAGTGACGTTAGGAATTTTCTTGGCAACCCCTTCCTGAATTGAGCTGAGCTGAACGCCCACTTTCTTACCTGATAAGCTAGCTCCTGTGGTCAGGCCGCTGCCTTTTTTGGCAACAATTGTGTTTTTCGCTTCGTAGTAGACATCCGAAAAATCAACGTTTTTCTTCCGTTCTTCGGTGGGGGTCATCCCGGCCATCACAAAGTCAGCGCGCTTCGATTGCAAAGCAGGTAGCAAGCCGTTAAAGTCGAGGTTTTGAATTTGCAGGGCATAACCCGTCTTTTCGGTGATGTACTTGGCGATATCAACGTCAAACCCAACAATTTCCTGGCTGCCGCCCTCTGTTGAGATAAATTCAAACGGCGGATAGTCAGCCGAAGTTGCCATGATGAGCGACTTGCCAGGACTCGCGCCAGAGGTCGTTCCACCCGAATTACAGGCGGTAATCAGCAAAACTGCGGCGATCGCAGTAAAAAACAAAGTTAACCAAGTTCGGAGGCGTTTCATAGAGGTTATTTTGAGTGGACTAGCGTTAAGTGGATCTGTTGCATGCCAACGGACTATTGTAAAGTTGAAAGGTCATATAAGTTTTGTGTGATTCGCTACCGACGGGCAAGTCCTGTTGTTCAACTCAAAGCATTGACTCAAAACAATAAGCTGAAGGCGATCGGGCATAGCTAGTTTGTTCATCAGGCGTTGTACTGATGAAAACCTTAATTTAAGGGCAATGTACAACGAATAGTCTCTGATCCCCACCCGTCTTGCGAAGGAGACGGGCTTTCTAGTCGCCTTAAAGCCCCAGATCCACCGCAATGCGGTGGGCACAGGCAAAGCCCGAAAAGGCCACGGCATTTAGCCCTTGCCCTGGGAAAGTGCTATCGCCAACGCAATAGAGATTAGGAATTGCAGTCCGGTTAAACGGCATCCCCAGCAAGCCCCTGAGTTTGCGCAGGGGAATCGGGCCGTAGGTGCCGTCTTTGCGCCCTAGAAAGCGCTGATGGCTGCGGGGCGTGCCAACTTCCATGTAGTCCAGTCCGGCTTCTAGTCCCGGAAAAATAGCGGCCAAACGCTCGATAATTTGCCCCGCCACCCGTTCTTTTTTGGCTTCGTACTCGTGAGCAGGCAGCGCTTGCCAAGACTCCATCCAGCTTGGCGTAAAGGTATGAATGATGTGATGCCCTGCCGGAGCCAAGTCTGGGTCAAGCAATGTGGGGATAGAAACAAAAATTGTGCCGATCGCCGTTTCCATCTGCTGCCAATCTTCCAGCAAGATATGGTGGCATTCGGTGCCCAACGGCAACACGTCAGCCTTGACGCCCAAGTGCAAACTCAAGAAGCTCGGAGACTTTTCGTAGCGCTCCTGCCATTTTTTCTCCGCCAGCGGCATTTGTTCGGCAGGCAAGAGCTGTTCAAAGGTATCCCAGCGGGTGGCGTTTGAGACGACTTTTTTGGCTCGAATTTCTTCACCCGAAGCCAGCTTCACCCCTACGGCACGATCGCCTTCTCGCAAAATCTCCGTGACTCTGGCCTTGTAGCGAATCTGGCTGCCCGCCTTCTCCAGACCTTCTACCAGCTTCTGAGCAATCTGACCTACCCCACCTTTGGGATAATTAATGCCGCCATAATGGCGATCGCTAAACACCATGCCCGCATTAATCATCGGGGTGCGATCGGCAGGAACCACCGACCAGCAGTAGCACTCCATATCAATAAATTTCAACAGCTGCGGGTCTTGAATGTAGCGGCGGGCAATGTCTCCAGCATTTTGCGGCAGATATTTCACCAGGCCTAGACAGGCTAGCGGATGCTGAAAAAATACGCGCGTTAAGTAGCGCGGCTCCTCTAGAGACAGCAAATCCATGACGTTGAGGCAGTTAAACACCCGCCAACACTCGTCGTAAAACTGCCGAATCCCCTTGGCCTCATGGGGAAAGTAGGCCATTAGCTCTTGCAAAAACTTTTCATAGTCGCGATGCACCTTTAGCTCTAACCCATCAGGCAAGTGATAGTGAATTTGCACCGGGTCAGGCAAGGTTTCTAGGCTAACGTTGACGGCCTGCAAAGCGCGAGTGAGGAGATTGGTAGTGCCGCGATCGCCAAAGCCAAAAATCATCGAAGCCCCTACATCAAACCGATAGCCTTCCCGCTCAAAATATCCGGCGCTGCCCCCCGGAATCACGTAGCGCTCCAGCACCAAAACCTCTGCCCCTTTTGCGGCCAGCTGGGTTGCTGTCACCAGCCCGCCAATGCCTGACCCAATCACAATCACATCAAACACTTCAGGATCAGCCAGGGTAGACGCTTGTGATGCTTTGGGAGACTTCAGGGCTTGGGTAGAATCAGACAGTGGCTTGGAAACGGAATCCATAAATTTTTGAAGACGGATAAAATCTTAACCTTTAGTCTATCGATTTATGAACCTTAAAAATTAATGAAATTTTCCCAAGTTAGCCCCCTTTTGGCCTCTACCTTCCTCCCCGACAGTGCCCCCTGGCAGCTTGGGCGAAGATAAACTAGAAGTGCGATCGCCCTCAAAGCGACTCAACCCTTGACTCAGGACATCGACTTAGGACAGCCCATGTTAGCTCCAAATCTTCAAGACTTTGATCCCAGCAGCATTGGGGTTGACAACGGCAATTTACTCGGTTTGCCGTTTGACTACGATTCTGCCAGCACGATCGTGTTGGGTGTGCCTTGGGAAGTAACGGTATCCTATCGAGCCGGAACGGCCGCAGGGCCACAGGTCGTTTTAGAAGCCTCTCGCCAGCTGGATATTTTTGATTTTGACCATCCTGAAGGTTGGAAACAGGGAATTTTTATGGCCGAAATTCCGGCTCATATTCAGCAAAAAAATGGGGTGCTGCGACAAGAAGCGGCTCGGATTATCGAATATTTAGAACAGGGTCAGGCGATCGCAGCCAGTGCTGAACTGACTCAAGTTCTGCAAACGATTAATCAGGAGTGCCAAAACGTCAATCAATGGCTCTTTGAGCAGGCAACAGCCGCCCTGGATTTGGGTAAGCAGGTAGCAGTCATCGGCGGCGATCACAGCGTTCCGTTGGGCTATATGCAGGCTTTGGCAAAGCGTCATCCTGACTTTGGCATCCTCCATATCGATGCCCATGCCGACCTACGAGACGCCTATGAAGGCTTTCAGTTCTCCCATGCCTCCATCATGTTTAATGCCCTCAAACTGCCGCAAATTTCTAAATTGGTGCAGGTGGGCATTCGCGACCTGTGTCACGACGAATTTGAGTTGATTCAGCAGTCCGACGGACGCATCGCCGCCTACTATGATCCGATGCTGAAACAGCAGCTTTATGCAGGAGTGTCTTGGCTAGAGCTTTGCCAGCAGATAGTAGCCGAGCTACCGCAGCAGGTTTACATCAGCTTTGATGTGGATGGGCTTGATCCAAAGCTCTGTCCTAATACAGGCACCCCGGTTCCGGGTGGCTTGGAGCTAGAACAAACCTTCTGCCTCTTTCGAGAAGTCGTTCGCAGTGGACGGCAAATCATTGGCTTTGATGTCTCAGAAGTTGGGAATGGCGAATGGGATGGCAACGTCAGCGCTAGAGCCGTCTATAAGCTGTGTAATTTGATGAATCTGTCTCGTAGCCCCAGCAATCTAGCGGAACGCTTCGAGGCTACATCCAAGTTCATATGAATTTAATTTGACCTCTCAAAATCTTTTGATAAGCTGGGTCAGGATGCAGGGGTAATTTTTAGGGGACAGCTTGCGGTGCAGCGTTGCACATGGCAACCCTATTGTTTGTTGAGATCTACCAGGTCGCTGAGATCTACCAGGTCGCTGGCTCATGAGGTCGGCTCCATACACTTCTCCAACTCGCAACGGCAAATGAGATGATCCAGAAAGTTGCATTTGGCAGTATCTGTACTGGTTTGGCACTGTCTGTCTCTCTGTGGTCTAACGACAAAGTCGTTCAGGCAACGGCTGTAGCAGCAGGCTCCTGCTTTGCCAGCTTTACGGTGACAACGATCGCGATCGAGCAAAATCGACTGCGCAAGAGCCGCGTTGCCCATGCTGACCTCTACCTTGATTTGTTGCGGCAGATGAGCCGTCCATCGCCCTCTGCCCGCCCTGCCCGCCCCACTGTTTGCCAAGGATGCCGTTTTTATCACGGGCAGACCTACAATGGCAATCACCTCATCTGCGGCATGCATCCTTATGGTGTGGATGACGATTATTGCGCGGATTGGGAGAGCCATACAGAACAGTCTTAGCGTTAATCCAGAGTTTTGCGGCACTCTGCACAACACAAAACCCTGGATTAGCTGGATTAGCTAAGGGGTAGAAAGCAAGCAAGAGGACGATCGCTTTTGCACAAAGTACAAAAGCGATCGTCCCCTCAATTTATCCGGACAAGATTACCTAGAAAACAGAATTACCTAGACGCCTACAGGAGTCTTCATTTTCGTGTTGTTCTTGTTGCCATCACTCGTGACAGACTCACCTTCGATGAAGGAGCGCAGCATCCAAGCCATCTCTTCGTGAGCTTCCATAAGAGCCGTTAGGAAATCTGCGGTGCCTTCGTCACTAAAGCTGTCGCTGCACTGATCGACATGATCCCGCAGGTTGCGAATAATTTGTTCATGGTCTTCCACCAAGTTGGAAACCATAGTTGTTGCAGGAGGAACATCTCCCGCATGTTCTTTAATGGATGCCATTTTCAGGAATCCTTCTGCGGTACCCACAGGATATCCGCCCAGCATCCGCACCCGTTCTGCAATGCTGTCAACGCTTTCGGTCAGAGCCTGGTATTGTTCTTCCCATAGCTGGTGGAGCGTGCGGAACTGTGGCCCTGTCACATCCCAGTGGTATTTTTTGGTTTTGATGAGTAGCAAATAAGCGTCTGACAAGTCGCTATTGAGGAGTTCTATCACGCCTTGGCGTTGTTCTTCAGTCAGACCAATATTAATCTTACGCATTGTTTTGCCTCTGATTTAGCTTCTCCTCTTAGTTGACCAAATTTGATTCTTTAGAGCATCAACCAATAGGCAGATTAAGCTAGAGCTAGCCCCAAAAACTACGACCTGAAAACTGGTTCGTGCTGGGGATCATGGATGAAATAAAATCGAATACTTTATTCAAAAGTGCCGCGCTCCGCGCGGCACTTTTGAATGAGCTGAATGAATAGTGAGCCTCAGTAGATCGCAAAGTCCCCCTATTTTTTCTAAAAGCTGGATTTCAAAGGCGCGGAGCGCCTTTGAAATCCAGCTTTTAGGGTTTTGTAGCGCGCGGAGCGCGCTACAAAACCCTAACTTGCGATCTACTGAGCCTCATTGGCTTAGGACAAGTAGAGCCGTTGACGATGAATATGCAAAAGCTGAAATTCTCGATCGCTGACCTGTTGCAGCATTTCAATCACATGCTCTGGACGGAGCAAGTTGCCATCGTTATGAGAGAAGCCGATAAAGCGCAAAGTTGCGGCTCCTGGAGAGGCTTGGAGTGAGGATGTTTGGAGCGATCGCGGCCAGCCTTCAGTTTCCGACTCGGGCACAAGTTGCAGGTCTAGCAGGCGATCGCGCAAGTTGACCTGACGCACCTGACCCGATTTGGTCGTTTGCTCCATCCACAGCTCCGATCGGCTCTGAATCTGCTCAATCCAGTTTTGCCAGTCCGTTAATGCAGGAGCCTCCCCAATGCTGTCGTCAGCAGACAGGGGATTGACCCGGATGAGATACTCAGCCCGATCGAGCCGTTGCGTGGCCGAGGGCGTATTGGGCTCGATCGCCTCAACCTGAAAGATTGGCATCTCTGCCGGAAGCTGCGCGGCCAGCCTTTGCTGAAACTCCTCGACGGCCATGATTTGCGTCAGGTCAAAATCGACAATCTCGCCAGAGCTAGTCACCCCCAAAGAAAGGGCACTCGCCAAGGCAATGCGGGGGCCGGGATGAAAGCCACCCGTAAAAGCGATCGGGATGGCCGCCCGACGGATAACGCGATCGAACAGCCGAATTAAGTCTAAATGACTAATCAGCGCCATATTTCCCAGCTTGCCAAACCAAACTCTGACCCGCTGCACGCGGTTTTGGTTCGGCACAAACTGCCCGTCAAATACCGGGATCGGCAGAGGCGGCACCACCACATTATGGCCAAAATCCGTGCCGCAAACGCCGCAATGAGAGCAGCCCTCAAACGAGCAATCTGGGACGATCGCCGCTGCCAAAGCCTTTTCCAGGTCTGCCTTGAGCCAAGCTTTGTCAATTCCTGTATCCAAATGATCCCAGGGCAGGGGGGCATCTAGATCGGGCAGCGTTGTGTTCCACTCACCGCTTTCGACCTGGCGATACTTCCAGGTCAGACCCGATTCATCGATCGCCTGTGTCCAGGCAGCAAAGGCGCGATCGAGGCTTTCCCACCAAGCATCCATTCTGGCTCCTAGCTCCCAGGCGCGACGCACTACTGCCGAAAGACGGCGATCGCCCCGTCCTACAAAGTCCTCCATCGCCGAGATGCGGACATCGGTGAAGTTAACCTTCAGGCCGCGCATAGTTCTAAACTCTTGCCGCAGCAGCGACTGTTTGCGCTGAAACTCGGTGGTTGAGACAGAGTGCCATTGAAAAGGCGTATGGGGTTTAGGCGTGAAATTGGAAATGGTGACATTGAAGCTGAGCCGCTTCCTGCCTTTGCCGCCGCACTCTCGTTGCAGCCAGCGCAGGGTTTCCACAATGCCGAAGACGTCTTCGTCCGTTTCGCCCGGTAGCCCAATCATGAAATACAGCTTAATTTTGTCCCAGCCCTGCTCAAAGGCCGTTTTCACGCCTCGTAGCAGTTCTTCGTTGGTTAAGCCTTTGTTGACGATATCGCGCAGCCGCTGCGTTCCGGCCTCAGGCGCAAAGGTCAACCCTGACTGACGGGTGCCCCCCAGAATGTTGGAGATATTTTCATCAAAGCGATCGACCCGCTGGCTAGGCAACGCTAGCGTAATGTTTTCGTCCTTCAGTCGATTCTTAATTTCTAGACCGACCGCAGGCAGCGCCAGATAGTCAGAGCAGCTCAAAGACAGCAGCGAAAATTCGCTGTAGCCCGTGGCGCGCATCCCCTGCTCGATCGAGTCTATTACCTGCTCTGGCTCGACATCTCGCGCCGGACGAGTCAGCATTCCGGGTTGGCAAAAGCGGCAGCCGCGCGTGCAGCCCCGGCGAATTTCTACCACCAGGCGATCGTGTACCGTTTCTACATAGGGAACTAGGCCGATAGAGTAGGCCGGAATCGGCGTGGCTACGCGACGCAAGATCCGCTCAGGCACGTCCGGGCGATTGGGACGCACGCCTCCCTCAGCCGTCATCTGATAAAACTGCGGCACATACACGCCTGGAATCTGCGCCAGATCCAGCAGCAGCGCTTCACGGCTCAACCCCGCCTGTTTGCCTTCTTGAACGATCAAACCAATTTCGGGCAACAGCTCTTCGCCATCGCCTAGCGCCACAAAATCCAAAAAGTCAGCGTAGGGTTCAGGATTGGACGTGGCCGTCTGTCCGCCCGCAAAAATCAGCGGATAGCTTCCCTGCTCGACATTCCAGAGGCCAGCCGCCTGTCGCTCTTGCCAAGTCAGGGGAATCCCGGCCAGAGACAGCATTTCCAAGATATTGGTAGCACCCAGCTCATAGCTAAGGCTAAAGCCCAAAATGTCAAAATCGGCCAGGGCGCGACGAGACTCAACCGCGAATAGCGGCGTTTGGGTCGATCGCAATTTAGCCGAAAGATCGGCAGCCGGAAGGTAAGCGCGATCGCAAAGCTGACTCGGCTGAGCATTGAGAATGCTGTAGAGAATGATGTGCCCTAAGTTGGACGCGCCGACTTCATAAACTTCTGGATAGGTCAGCACCCAGCGCACGGTGGCTGCATCCCAGTCTTTGTGGACGGCACCCAGCTCATTGCCGAGATACCGAGCCGGACGAGAAATTTCCGGGGTCAAAAGCTGCTCAAGTAGAACGGTCACGGCAACTTGTTCCAGTGGCTATTGGGACTTCATAGTCCACTATACCGGATAGGCCGAACTGGGTTGCTCCACCCCATCTGTCTCAGACATCATTCCATTTTAGCCTGCCTATCGCCCGGTCGCTTCCCCGATACTGGGTTCCCCGTCCCCGATACTGACCGACATCTCTGCCTTAGAAAGCAGATCGATCGCCTGATCCCCAGAAATTAATCGTTTCAGCACCACTTGCCCGATGGTGCGAGTAGCGGCACTGGCAGCATTGGCGATCGGCTTCACCTCTACCATCAGCACAGCCTCCTCAACCCGGTATAGCCACAGCTTTTCGCCGTTTTCCCACAGGCACAGATGAGTCTGATGAATTTCGGGCTTGCGTCGCCAGGAAGCCTCATTCCACAATCCACCGAATTCCCAGACTCTGCCTACACTCCAACCGTCCGACAGGAAAAAGTATTTCACGGGATGTCTGGTTTGACTCACTCAACTTCAAGCCCATTATGCCGTTCTCTGGCGATCGAACGACAAGAGCCACCCAAAAGGATATGCAAAACCTTCGCAGATTCAATCCAGATTGAGAAAAATTGTTGCCCTGACTTTATGAAACCTCTAGCAGTGCGGGTGGGTGGGTGGGTGAGTGGGTGAGTGGGTGGGTGAGAGTTGCCTATCTACTGTCCTAGCGGGTGAGTGAGTGGGTGGGTGAGAGTTGCCTATCTACCCACCCACCTATCCGGTAATAATCGACAGACCCAGAGAACAAACCTCAGCCAAAGATATCTAACTGATCTATAGGTGGCTGAGCCGATCGCCATTTGCGGCTTTTTTCCTGCACCCGATCGCCCGACTGCCTTAGCCCCAGAGCAATGTGGGAATGCTGCTCAATTTGGCTCATCACCTGCTTTGCCCGCTGAATCACCGATAGCGGTAGCCCAGCCAGCCGTCCGGCCTCAATGCCGTAAGAGCGATCGGCTCCACCCGGACGCACCTGATGCAGAAAAATGATTTGATCGGGCAGCTCTTTGACCGTCACCTGGTAGTTGGCAATATTCGGCAGCAGCGAAGCCAGCTCATTTAGCTCGTGGTAATGGGTAGCAAAAATCGTGCGGGCGCGAATCTCATTGGCCAAATGCTCAGCTACTGCCCAGGCGATCGACAGACCATCAAACGTCGCCGTACCGCGTCCAATTTCGTCTAACAAGACCAGCGAGTGTGGCGTAGCGTGGTTGAGAATATTGGCCGTCTCGTTCATTTCCACCATGAAGGTAGACTGCCCCGTTGCCAGATCATCCACGGCTCCCACGCGGGTAAAAATGCGATCGCAGGTGGCTAAAACCGCTGCCTTGGCTGGCACAAAGCTGCCCACCTGAGCCATAAGCTGAATCAGCCCAATCTGCCGCAGATAGCAGCTTTTGCCGCTGGCATTAGGCCCTGTGAGAATGATCAGATCAGGCGAATCAGGGGGGAGAGAAGCTGCGATCGCGTCTTCCTCTAGCCGATCGCCCTCTCCTAACCTCACCGAATTGGGCACAAAGAATCCGGCAGGCAGCGACTGCTCCACCACCGGATGGCGACCGTCCAGGATCATAATTTCGCGGGTCGCCACCATTTGGGGACAGCAGTAGCCCCGTAGCGCCGCCATTTCGGCAAACGAGCAGAGGGCATCGACCGCCGCGATCGCCTTAGCGACAGCCCGAATTTCATCGGCTTGAGCCACCACCTCAGCCCGAAGATTGACAAACAGCTCATATTCCAGCCTGTTTAACGCTTCACGGGCGCTATGAATCGCCGTTTCTTTGTCCTTTAGCTCTGTGGTGATGTAGCGTTCTTCGTTGGTGAGGGTCTGCTTGCGGGTATAGCCCTCTGGCGGGCGATCGGTCGATTTGGCGCGAGAAATGCTGATGTAGTAGCCAAAGGTTTTGTTGTAGCCCACCTTCAGGTTAGAAATGCCCGTGCGCTGACGTTCGCTCACCTCTAGCTGAGCAATCCACTGCTCATCGGCTGCAATCTGCTGTCGCAGCTCATCCAGGTGCAGATCAATCCCCGATCGAATCAGGCTGCCCTCCGTCAGGTAGAGCGGCGGATTTTCCACCAAATGGGCTTTGAGGTGCTTGCCCAGGCGATCGAGGCTAGGGGGCACAGTTTGCAGCCGCTGCAAGTAGGGCGATTTTCCCTGCGCTACTAGCATTGCCAGGTCGGGCAGTCGGCTCAGAGAATCAGCCAGCGCCACCAGATCACGGGCGTTAGCCACGCCGGAGCCAGCGCGACCCGTCAGCCGCTCTAGGTCATAAATCTGCTTTAGCAGTTGCTGAAGGGTTTGCCGCAATGAGCCGTCTTCTAATAGCTCTTGAACCGTGGCCTGACGAGCCGCGATCGCCTCCCGATCGAGCAACGGCTGCAACAGCCAGCGCCGCAGGGCACGGCCTCCCATAGCCGTCACGGTTTTGTCGATCGCCCAGAGCAGAGAGCCAGAGAAGGTGCCATCTCGAACCGTCTGAGTAATCTCTAAATTGCGGCGGGTCTGATGATCCAGCGTCAAGAATTCTGTCAGGGTATAGGTGCAGAGGGGTTGCAGCAGAATTTGGTTAACGATGGGGTTCTCTGCCTGGGCGGCGCTTTTCTGCTCTCGCTGCGTGTCTTCCACATATTCCAGCAAGCCGCCTGCTGCCCGCGTGGCAAGAGGCAAATGGTTGCAGCCCATGCCCTCTAGCGATCGCACGCGAAACCGTTCCAGGATACGCTGGCGGGCTTCCGAGAGCGAAAAAGGCGGCTGCGATCGCAAGGTGTAGCAAAACTGCGGCGGCAGACAGTCGGGCAGATGGCTGGATTTTTCTCCCGGACGCAGCAGCCCTCCCAAGTCGGGCGCATTGGTGGGCACCAGCACCTCAGAAGGCTGCAAGCGCAATAGCTCCTGCGTAAGCAAATCTAGGCCGCTGGCTTGAGTGGTGAGAAACTCGCCTGTCGAAATGTCGGCGATCGCTAGTCCCCAGTGGGCACCTGCCACCACCACAGCCGCCAGATAGTTGTTGCGGCGGGCGTTCAGCATGCCCTCTTCTAGCAGGGTGCCGGGTGTAATGATGCGCGTCACCTCCCGCGTCACCAGCCGCCCTTGGGCTTCGGCGGCATCTTCGGTCTGGTCGCAAATAGCGACAGCAAAGCCTTTCTCGACCAGCAGGGCACAGTAGCGATCGAGAGCATGGTGAGGAATGCCCGCTAAGGGAACCTTGCCAATCTCTTTTCCGGCATCCTTAGCCGTTAGCACCAGCTCTAGCTCACGGGAAACCGTGATGGCGTCTTGAAAAAAAGTCTCAAAAAAATCCCCGACGCGATATAGCAACAGCGCCTGGGGATGCCGATCCTTCATCTCGACATAGTGTCGAATCATGGGCGTTAGCTCTGCCCGGTTGACCGATCGATGGTCGGCATAGCGCACGGCATGTTTGAGGAGGCGATCGGGTAGATCGGCAAGTTGAGAGTCTGGAGATGCAGAGTCTGGAGATACAGGGCGATCGCTCATGGAATCAAGAGGAAATCAAACAAGGCTTAGCGTTCCTCTCTATCCTAGAACCTCTCACCTCTATTGCTGCTCTAGGTCGCAATGGGGGCTGGCAAGGGGGCATCGATTGGCAAAGTCCAGTCACAGGACAAAACGACTGGTCAGTCAAGTAATAGTTGGCGGGTGGGTGAGAGTTTCCCGTCTACCCATTCACCCGCCTACCCCAGCACGTCAGTTGATCCTGGACAAACCACTACAGCGTTTCAACCATTTCTGATTTGGCAAATCTCACCTTAGCCAGCGCCGCATACTTGTCGTCCTCAGCTCGATAGCCAGCCGCACAAGCCACCACGGTGGCATAGCCTTTTTGGGGAAGTCCCAACAGAGCATCATACTTAGCCGGATCAATGCCTTCCATCGGGCAGGTGTCTACATTGAGCAACGCTGCACAAGTCATAAAGTTGCCCAAGGCAATGTAAGCCTGTCGGGCGGCCCATTCATTGGCATGGAGGCTGCGGGCACCATATACGACATCGTTGACGATGACGTTGCGATAGCCTGCTATCGAATCGGTAGAGACGCTACGAACTTCGGCAGTGCGCGCCATAAAGCGATCGACATCCTCAGCAGTCAGGTTTTTGCGGATGCTGAAGACCACATAGTGGGAACAGTCTGTCACCTGCGCCTGATTCCAGGACAGCGGTCTGAGTTGGGCCTTCAGATCGGGGCTGGTGATCACCCAAAACTTCCAGGGTTGCAGTCCATAGGAAGAAGGCGTTAGCACCAGGGAGTCTTCCAGCGCTGACCAAATCTCTGGCGCGATCGTTTTAGCCGGATCAAATTTCTTGGTGGCATAGCGCCAGGTGAGATGTTCTAGCAGGTCGGCTATTGAGGTAGAAGTCATAGATAGGGGTAAGTAGATATCGAAATTTGAACCTGTTGATCATACTGCACAGGGCTGAAGCCGTCTGTATCGGCATCCATTCTTGGCAATGCATCACCTCAGCCGATCGACTGAGGTGATGCATTGCCAATGCTCGCTTGTTCTCTAAATATCAACTTTTTGGGGTTGTTGTCTGCGCGTAGTGCAGGTCAAAACCCCGTTTGCGATCGACTGAACCTTGCTGGTGCTTCCCATCTGGTATCTCTTTAATTTGAAGAGGTTTAAACAGGGCGCTGTATCTTCCTTTCAAAACCCATGCACTGTAGCCATACAGTGCATGGGGCAGGGATATTAGCCTGATGACGCCTCTACACCTAAGCCCAGCCCATAACCATTTCTCTGAAAGGTGTACCAATATGCATGTTCTTATGCCTGAATGGCGCTTACCGCCTGAGAATTTGGTTCTTTTGCCCCATGAAATTCATATCTGGCAAGCCCCCCTGCATCAGCCCACAGCCCAGGTTGAACAGTTAACCCAATTGCTCTCAGAAGACGAGCAGGCAAGAGCCGCGCGGCTGCGGCGAGAGCGCGATCGCCTCCAGTTCATCATCAGTCGTGGGCTGCTGCGCGTCGTTTTGGGACGTTATTTGGCGATCGCCCCCAGCGAGGTTGAGTTTGGCTATGGTGCCTATGGCAAGCCCTTTGTCATCAAGTCTCCAGAGCTGCAATTTAATGCGTCCCATACGCACGAGCTGGCGCTCTATGCCATTGGGCGCGATCGCCCTGTAGGCATTGACGTGGAATATACGCGCCGTCCGCTAGCCGATATGGAGCAGCTTACCCAGCGATTTTTCTCGAAGCGCGAACATGCAACGCTATTGGCGCTGCCTGCTCACCAGAGAGTCAAAGCGTTTTTCCGAGGGTGGACTTGCAAAGAGGCTTACCTTAAGGCGATCGGCATAGGGCTATCGCAGCTTGAGCAAGTAGAGGTGGCGCTAACGCCTGATATGCCTGCCAAGTTAATTTTAGCTACCGAGGCTTTGCCGCCTGAAGCCAAGGAAAATTCTGGAGGAAACGCTGGGAAAATTCCCCCAGCGCAGTGGTGGCTCTGCACCCTAGAACCCCAGCCTGACTACGTGGCGGCTCTTGTGGGAGCGATCGCTGAAGCCAACTCAGTCCCGCATCTGCACTACTGGCAGGCAAAAATTTGAGAGGCAGCCGCTCTCGTTGCGTCAAAATTTGAGCCAGAGTTCGCGCCAGATTGCGGCAGAATCTTCCCTTAGAGGTAGGTTTGGCATAGTATTAGCGTGGTAAATAATATTAGCCTTTTGCCCTGTAGCCCCCGAGAAGCCCGTGTTTCCCATTAGTGATGAAAATCCAACTTACACCAAGCCCTATGTCACCTACGGCTTGATCCTGATCAACATCCTTTGCTTCTTGTACGAGCTTTCTTTGCCCTCAGGACAACTCGACAACTTTTTTCGGATGGCAGCCATCGTTCCAGCAGAGCTGACGGCCAGCTTCCAGGGCGAAGTCGTCTCTCAAGGGCTGCCCGAATGGACAACCTTAATCACCTCCCAGTTTTTACATGGTGGCTGGCTGCATGTGTTGGGCAACATGCTCTACCTGTGGATTTTTGGCAACAACGTCGAAGATAAGCTAGGTCATGTCAAATTTCTGATTTTTTACCTGCTGTGCGGCGTTTTGGCAGGTCTGGCACAGTGGTTCTTCGCTCAAGGTTCAACGGTTCCTTCTTTGGGAGCGAGTGGGGCGATCGCTGGAGTCATGGGAGCCTACATTGTTCGGTTTCCCAGAGCCAAAATTCTCACCCTCATTTCTGTTTTCCCCCTGCGCGTTCCGGCGCTGCTATTCTTGGGGATCTGGTTTGTGCAGCAGGCTTTCTATAGCTACGCCAGTCTGGGCGCACCGACCAACACAGGCATGGAAAATGGCGGCATTGCCTACTGGGCACATGCAGGCGGGTTTGCCGTTGGTGCCATTTTGGGGCCTCTGTTTGGCATTTTCTCAGACTCGGTTGCAAAGCCCAACAAGGGATTGCCGTTCTAGGAATCGCTTATTTTTGGAGAAGATTCGGAAAGCAAAGATCGGGAGCGCAGAGTCCTAGTAGCGCCAGCGTCGTCACCGTTAAGGTTGCCACATCGACCCGGCGAATCGCGTGGTTGTTGGTATCGGCAACGAATAGGAGCGCTCCCACTAGGCTGAGGCCAGACGGCTCATAAAATTGTGCTTGCTGGCCTTGTCCATCCTGAAGACCGGGCTGACCGTCACCCAACAGAGTTTCGCAAACGCCCGATCGCAGATCAACACGCTTAATTTTGTGGTTGTAGGTGTCAGCAATCCAAAGCTGGTGGTTGTCCCCATAGGCGACGCCCAGACAATGTTGCAGGCGCACCGCTTCACCCTCTCCATCAGAGTCGCCAAAGCCAAACAGACTGCCGCTGCCGCAGATCGTGCGGACTACAGGGTCGGTTTCTAGCCCCACGGCACGTATGCTGCTGCCTTCGCTGTCTGCCACGAATAAATCGCAGTCATTAGCAGCGACTCCGCTGGGTTGGGCAAAAGCTGCTTCGTCTAAGCTACCGTCAACGCAAGCCTCAGCACCCGTACCTGCATAGGTGCCCAGCAGTCCGTCATTCAGGTCTAGCGCCCAGATTTGGTGAGAGCCAGCCATCGCAATCATCAAAAAATTGCCAACTTTTGCCAAATCCCAGGGGGAGTTGAGCGGTGTTTCTAGCCCTTGCCCACTGTGGGGATGAATAATACGGCTTTGCTGTCCGGTTCCAGCGATCGTCTCAACTCGACCCGCCTGCAAATCGACGCAGCGGATGACATGATTTTCGGTATCGGCCACATAGAGGCGTTGGGTTTCTGGATCGATTGCCATGCCTTGAGGCGAGGCAAACTGAGCTTCATTCCAGCAACCGTCTTGCAAACCCGCTGTGCCTGTGCCAATCACCTGCTGCACTTTGCCCTCTAGGGTGGTGATCACAATGCGGTGATGTCCTGAGTCTGCAATGTAAAGCCGATCGCCCTTGGCCAGTACCTTACCCGGAAAGGCGATCGGCGTTTCGAGCGGCTGGGGGAGGCTGAGGCTGAGATCTTGAGAAACGATCGCGCCTTTTTCGCGATACTCCTGTACCCCACGGCCAATCAGATCATCGAGCACCTCACGCTTGCCCTCGCCAGACACGCGACCGATGATATAGCCCTCTGGATCAATAAGCACGATCGTTGGCCAAGCGCGCACCACATAGCTCTGCCAGACCTGGGAGTCGTTATCTACCAACACCGGATGCTGAATGCCATAGCGCCAGATCGCCTGCTGAATATTTTCAGCGTCCTTTTCGTTGTCAAATTTGGCGGTATGGACGCCGATCACCGTCAGGGAGTCTTTGTATTTCTCCTCCAGATACTTCAGATCAGGCAAGACATGCAGACAGTTGATGCAGCAGTAAGTCCAGAAATCGAGCAGCACCATCCGTCCTTTGAGATCTTTGAGGGAGAGAGGGCGATCGCAATTCAGCCAGGGAACGTCTTGCAGCAGTTCTGGCGCTCTAATCCGAGCCATAGGGAGAGGAACCCCAATATGTAGATCTGATTTGACAACCAGACTCTTGAGAGTCAAGGGGTTTGATTCATTGTTACATCTAGCTCCAAGCTGAATCAGAAATAGCCAGGGGCTTGTACCCCGTTATTTAGCAAGCTTCGGCACACTCATCGAAGGCACGATCGTTCCCTTCCAGTCTAGTCGAGGCGAATGGTCTAGAAACTGACCGCCCAGCAGCAGCGCTGTTGCCGTATCTAGTTCGCCCGTAGGCGGCACCCGCAGAATGGTCTGAAACTTCTGAAGCGCCGCTTTCAGAGCAGCAGAGTCTGGATTTTTCTGACTCAAGACCCCCGATCGCACCAACAGTTCTGCCGTTTGGGTCGGCGTGAGCGCAACATCAGCAGGACGAAAAATCGGCACATACTGATTGCGCCAATAGCGATCGAGAAACTCAGCTCTGCCAATCTGGTAGATTTTGCCATAGGCCGGATCGCCAATAATTACAGACTCGTTGTTCATGCCCAACAGCGCGATCGCATGGGGTGCTCGACCGCGATCGTCGGAGTAAAGCCAGGTGGCAATCACACCCGGTCGGTTAATTTGGCGCATTTGTGCCCAGCTCGTATCTAGCTCAACGCCATCCATCCCAAACCCCTGCGCCGCCACGATAATTTGTGGCATGGAGGTGCCCAAAAGGCTGGTTTCTGCCAGACGCGCAACGCTAGATTCGGTGGCATCCACTCCCCACAGTCGCAAAACGGTAGCCAGAGCCGCCGGAGCGCAGCTGCTATCCGAAGTTTGCTGAAAGATGCCGTTGGGCTGAAGATTATCTTCCAGTGAGGCATAAATCGGAGCGAGGAAATGAGCCTCTGTAGCGGTGAAACCCCCGACTCCCAAAAATCCCAGCATCGCCACCGCCACCACTTGCAGCCGTGCCGTTCGCCAACTCACGGTAAAAGCCAAGCCGCAAAATCCTAGTAGAATAATTCGCATCAGTGTCCAGGTGATGCGCATCCCAGACACCCGCCACTCTAAAGGCAGTACCTGAAGCTGAGGCACATACAGCGCCAGAACCAACAGCCCCACGTATAGCCCCAAAAACGCCAGCGAGACGGATGTTTTGCCCTTGAATAAATTGTTGGCGGTTGCCCCTTTACGCAGCAGCAGCCGACCCATACGACTGCCCCAAGAAAAAGCCAAAATGCCCAGTAGCAAGGTAAGAAGCAGTTCTAGTAACATGAAGGCGATCGTTAAAGGAGCTTTTTCAAGCGGTCGTCTCACAAAAATGAAGAGACAGCTAGACAGCCGCGTAGGTATTGCAAGATTTGGCAGCCTGTTGCGCCCAGCTTAACTCATCAAAACCAGAACATTTTGACGCCACTCATTTTGTCGCATCGGGTCTTGTATGCTGAATCAGGCTTAGAGAAATCGTAGAAATAGATAGCAAAAAGTAGAGGCCGAAAGCATGTATTGCCCAGTTAACCCAACTTGATAATTTTACCCAATGAGCGAAAGCAGCCAGTTTCCGCAAAATATCACCAAACTACTCCACAAAATCTTTCAGCAGAAGCAGGGAAAGCTATCTAAACAGCTTAAAGCCACCAAAATTCACAAGCGCACCCGCGGCACGGCGATCGTCGATACGCCTGAGGGCGTCTTGCTGGTTTCGACCAACGGCGATCGCTTTAGTTTGCCGGGGGGCGGTGCCGAAAAGCAGGAAAAGGGCGAAGCTGCTGCCATCCGAGAATTGAAAGAAGAAACAGGGCTGAAGGCAATTTCAGTTCAATACTTATTTAGTCATATTGGCAAAATTCGCAAGCGTAGCTCAGGTCTGTTTAGAAATCACCATGAAGTATTCCTGATTCAAGCCAAGGGCAAGCCCCAGCCGAGAGAGGAAATCAAGGCAATTACCTTCTGTCAATTTTCTGAAATACCGATCAAAGATCGGATCAATATCTCAGGTTCTGCCGGAGATATCATCACTAAATATTGGGCACTCAAACAAAGCGGTAAGCTCGATCGCCTCAGCAAAAGTTAGCGATCGTAGCCTTCTAGGTCAAAAAAAGTCCATTGATTGTGATTGAAGCAGAAGAGTCTGCCGCCTGCACCCAACAACTTATACTCCGATCGTTCCTCCCTTCCCTACGGTGGTGTATGAGCTTGGTTGTTAGCCCTCTTCATACTCCAGCAGGGTGATAGTTATCAGGGTCTTCGCTGCACTGGCGTAGTGATGGTATAAGAGAGAAGCGATGGCGATGGAGCTCGCCGAAACCGCCCAGCGTTTTTAGCATTAGCACAACGCATTTGGCTGATGGCTCCTACTGTTCCGACTTGTAGCGGAAGGGTAGGGCTATGCCTGTATGGGCTGAAGCAAAGCATGGGCTGAAGCAAAGCTGCCGCTACAAGTCACGTTGATTACCCAACTCAACCACAACGTGACGATATGTTAGAGAGCATTATCTGGATTTTATTGATGGGCTTTTTCGTTGGGCAAATTGCTCGACGAATGCGAGTACCCGCGCTTGTCGGTATGGTGCTGGTAGGCATTGTGCTGGGACCCCACATGGGCAATGTGCTTGCGCCAGAAGTGCTAGGGGCAGCAGACTCGCTACGATCGATCGCCGTCATGGTGATTTTAATGAAGGCTGGACTAGGGCTTGATCGTGAAAAGCTTGCCCAGCAAGGCACTGTAGCACTGCGGTTAGGCTTTTTGCCTGCGACTTGTGAAGCGATAGCCATTGCGTTTGCCTCCATGTGGCTGCTTCGGCTTGACTTTACTACAGGGCTTCTGCTTGGCTGCGTGATTGGCGCTGAATCTCCAGCCGTAATCGTCCCTGGCATGTTGCGCCTAAAAAGTCTGGGATGGGGTGTGAAGAAGGGGATTCCTGATGCCATCTTAACCGGAAGTGCGCTGTCAGATGTGTTGCTGCTGCTGGTCTTTAGTTTGCTGCTGGCGTTTCTATCGCAGCGTGCCGCAACGGGGGTTAATTTGCCTGGAGGGTTAACGCTGACTCCAGTGCAATTGCTTCCCTTGCAAATCTTGCTGCAAATCGGGCTAGGCGTGCTCTTAGGATGGCTTGTCGCCCGTCTGTTAGTTTCCCTATTGGCAAAGCAGAACTGGACGCAAAATGCGGTTCAGGATGCGTTGGTTGCAGCCAGCTTTGCCCTGTTGCTGGTGGTCTTAGCGGAAGTTTTTCCAATCTTCTCCGGCTATTTGGCAGTCATGGCGGTTGGCTTTTTCCTAATTGAAATGGATGCACCGTTAGCACGACGGCTACGAGGCGGCTTTGATAGCGTGTGGGTCATGGCTGAGATCTTCCTCTTTGTGGTGTTGGGAGCCAGTATTCAGCTCAGCGTACTCGGCAACACGTTTCTTATCGGATTAGTCGTATTAGCGATCGGCACTCTCATTGGGCGTTCTCTTGGCTGGTATCTCTCAACCTTAGGAAGTAGCTGGACGTGGAAAGAGCGGCTCTTTCTGCTTCCTGGAAATTCTGCAAAGGCAACCGTACAGGCTGCAATTGGTGCAATGCCCCTAGCATAAGGAATAGAGGGTGGTGAAACGATTCTTGCTATGGCAGTCTTCTCGATTCTGGTTACAGCCCCGGTTGGAGCTTGGGCGATTCCTACCTTTGCTCCCAAGCTTTTGGATCGGGGTGAGGTTGACCCAACCAAAGTCTCGGTATCGCGGCGGATTATATTACTGGCAGCCGTTGATACTTCTCTCCTTGCGGCACAAGTCTTGGCTAAAGTTGCAGAGTTGGCTCGTCGCAGCGATGCCGAAGTGGTGGTGATGCACGTAATTCAGATGGATGATTCTCAAGGGCTTGAGCGACTCCGCACCCAAACTCAGCGCATCCTTGCCGATATCCGCTATCGCTTTATCACGGGGAGTGGAACTGTACCTGAAGCGATCGTTCGTGCTGCTCAAGACTATGGCGTAGCTGAGATTGTCATCGGAAAACGCGGGTACCGTCCTCTGGATAAGGTCTTAATAGGGTCAGTTTCTCAAGCCGTGCTAGAGAGTAGCACCATACCAGTCGTGGTAGTGGAAGCTGAGCTAGCTTCACCCTGAGTTTTATTCAATCCATACTCTTGAATATTGACTGCTTCTATACCATTGACATTTGTAGTATATGTAGTATAAATGTAATATGCTCCTGAAATGTTAGTTCCTGATTTATAGTTCCTGAGAGTCGTCGCCATGAAGCTTGCTGAAGCCCTTATTCTTAGAGCCGATTGCCAAAAGCGGCTGGCGCAGTTGCAGCAGCGCCTGGTCAGAAGTGCTGTCATTCAAGAAGGTGAAAATCCTCCTGAAAACCCGCAGGTCTTGGTTGCCGAAGTAGATGCGATCGTGACTCAACTGACGCGCCTGGTTCAGCAAATTAACAAGACCAACGCTTTAACGGTGTTCCAAAATGAGGACACGATCGCCGATGCTTTGGCTGCACGAGACATCCTGCTACTCAAGCAGCGCGCCTACACTGCTTTGGTAGATGCGGCGGCGAACACGGGAACCCGTTACAGTGTTTCAGAAATCAAGCTGCTCAGCACCGTCAACGTGGCAGATATGCAAACTCAAACCGATCGCCTTGCCCGCGAAATTCGGCAGCTAGATACACAAATTCAGCAGGCCAACTGGGCTGTTGATCTAATGGAATAAACCTCTTGCAGATTGTTTTTTAAGAGGCCATACCTCTCAAAATCATCCAACAGCTCCAGATGAACGATCAGCCTGCTGGTAGCCAACTCAATAGAAGCGAGCAGGCACCTCTTGTGAACCAACGGTTCAACTCCTTTAGGCCGCTAGGGGCAGCGAATTTCTCACAAGTTATGCCCAGTACTGTTACATCTGTACCGCGTACTGCGTATTGTTACAACCAACTGCTGGTCTATTGAAGGCGAGGGTGGGTTAGGGGAGACAGGCTGATTTTCATCTTTTTAAGCGTTTTGTAAATAGTTAGGAGGCGGGCAAAAAGGAGGCTTGACAAACCCTACAGTTGTAATATATTTGTAGTATATCTCACCCACAGCGCTCTTAAAGTAGCGTTCCTAGAGGGGAATGAGATAAAGATCGATCGCGCAAAGTCGATGCACCCAGGAGGCAGATCTATGACTGATTCAGTAGCCAACTCCACAAAAACGCTTCACGGTTTGCAGAGGAACTGATCAGTCCCTAAGATTCTCCGTTCCTCCGTGAGCCTTGCCCAAACAGGACTCACAAGGAAACTCCAATGAAATTGCATGAATTAGGCTGGAGCGACAGTATCGCCCAGCAGCGCGATCGCCTCAAAACATTGGATGAAGCGATCGCCCGAGTGGCGCTGCAACACAAAGAAGCCTATGTGCTGTACGCCGAAGCTGGCGAATTTACGGCTGAGGTCAGCGGCAAGTTTCGCCATCAGGCATTGAGTTCCCAAGACTTCCCGGCAGTGGGCGATTGGGTAGTCATGCGTCCCCATCTATCAGAGCAGCGCGCCACCATCCATCATGTCTTACCCCGTCACAGCAAGTTTTCTCGCAAAGTTGCAGGCAGCAAGACCGAAGAACAGCTGGTTGCCACCAATGTAGACACCGTGTTTTTGGTCTCCGGACTGGATGCCAATTTCAATCTCAGACGTATCGAGCGGTATCTGATCTTGGCCTGGGACAGCGGTGCAAATCCTGTGATTGTCCTCAACAAGATGGATTTGTGTGAGACTCTCCCAGATCGGATTGCAGCCGTAGAGGCGATCGCCCCCGGTGTTCCCATCGTCGCGCTGAGCGCCGAGCAGGGACAGGGTTTGGCATCCCTGCAACCCTACTTACAACCCGGAAAAACGATCGCTCTGCTCGGATCTTCGGGTGTGGGCAAGTCCACCCTGACCAATCAGCTGCTTGGCTCTCCCGTTCAGGCTGTCCAGTCGGTGCGGCAAGGCGACCAGCAGGGTAAGCACACTACGACTCACCGAGAGTTGCTGCCTCTCCCCAGCGGCGCGTTGATCATCGACACGCCGGGGATGCGAGAACTGCAAATCTGGGCGGGCGAAGACAGCTTTCAGGGAACCTTTGCCGATATCGAGGCTTTGGCTGAGCAGTGCCGTTTTCGAGACTGTCGCCATGAGCGAGAGCCAGGTTGTGCGGTGCAGGAGGCGATCGCTCAGGGCATACTAGAACCCGATCGCTGGCTCAGCTATCAAAAACTCCAGCAAGAGCTGAACTACCTGACGCGCAAACAAGACCAGCGCGCCCAGCTTGAAGAAAAAGCCCGCTGGAAGCAGGTGCATAAGACCTTACGACAACATTACAAAAATAGGTAAACACCAATGCCTTACGAACAGGTTCCTTTCAAGACTCGTGCGCCCGTCCTCTCTTGGGCAAACCATGATCTGGGCAACGAAGAAATCAAGATGGCGAAGAATGTCGCCTCTTTGCCTTTTGTGTTTAAGCATGTGGCGCTAATGCCGGATGTTCACTTGGGCAAGGGGGCGCTGGTGGGTTCGGTCGTGGCGACGCGGGAAGCGATCGTTCCTGCGGCAGTAGGCGTAGATATTGGGTGTGGCATGTGTGCCATCAAAACCCCCTTCCACAGCTCTCAGCTAGAGGGCAAGCTCAAGCAAATTCGGCTCGATCTAGAGGCAGCAATTCCCGTTGGCTTTAACGAAAACAAAGACATCGAGAAGCCTGTCACCAACTGGCAGGGCTGGCGAGAGTTTAAAGAGCTTCATGCAGGGGTGCAGCATCTAGAGTCCAAAGCCATGCGGCAGCTCGGCTCTTTGGGCGGCGGCAACCACTTTTTAGAGGTTTGCCTCGACACCCAAGATCAGGTGTGGCTGATGCTGCACTCTGGTTCGCGCAACATCGGCAATATGCTGGCGCAGCGCCACATCGGCACCGCCAAAGATCTGATGAAGCTGAGCGATACCCATCTGCCTGACCCCGATCTGGCGTACTTCGTTCAGGGCACCGCAGAATTTGCCGCCTACTGGCGCGATCTGCAATGGGCACAGACCTACGCCAAATTTAACCGAGAGGTGATGATGGTGCGCGTCCAAAAGGTGGTAGAAAAGCATGTGGCAGGCGGCAAGCCCACCAAGCCATTGCTTCAGGTAAATTGCCACCACAACTACGCCGAAAAGGAAGTTCATTTTGGCGAAGAGGTCTATGTCACCCGCAAGGGAGCCGTGCGCGCCCGCCAGGAAGACTATGGCATCATTCCCGGTTCGATGGGGGCAAAATCCTTTATCGTCAAGGGCAAAGGCTGTGCCGATAGCTACTGTTCCTGCTCTCACGGAGCAGGACGGCTGATGTCGCGCAGCAAAGCCAAGCTCAACTTCACTCTAGATGACCTGATTCAGCAAACCCAGGATGTAGAGTGTCGCAAAGACGAGGGCGTACTAGACGAAATTCCGGGAGCCTACAAGCCGATCGCTCAAGTGATGGAAAACCAAGCCGATCTGGTGGATGTCGTTGCCACTTTGAAGCAGGTAGTTTGCGTCAAGGGATAAAGGCAGGCTGGGTGGCGTGCCACCCAGCCTGCCCGCAACTAAGCGTCCTAGCGCACTTGAGCAATCACCGTCCGGTGGCGAGGGCTATTGCAGGTCAAGGTCGGTGGCGCGAATCCGGCATCGACGATCGCCTGCGTTAAATCTAGCGTAAAGTACTGATCCAAATAAGGTTCAGTACTTTTGAGTAGCGTCAAAATATAGGGCGGCATCTTGGCATAGATCTCCGACTGGGGATTCATATCCATGATGCTGAGATAGCCACCCGGACGCAGCAAGCGTCGCGCCTCTTGCAGAATGGCAATCGACGCACTCTGAGGCAATTCATGAAACATCAGATGGGTGGACACCAAATCAAAAGAGGCATCGGGTAGCCCTGTGGTTTCGGCAGCGGCATGCAGCCAACGAATGGGTTGCTGGCCAGGTTTTTGGACAGGTTTCTGGGCGCGGTACTGGGCGATCGCCAAAAAGTAGGGCGATAAGTCCAACCCCGTAACCTGCGCTTGGGGATAGATTTCCTGAAGGGCAAATGTGCTCATACCGACGCTGCACCCCAAATCTAGAATATCTTGTGGCGGCGTCGGGAGGGCTTGTTGCAGCACTGCATGGTAACTCTGCCGCAGCATGGCATCCCCTTTGGCTCCGGCCTCAGGGAAAATTTTGGCATGGACGGCGTGAGCAGCCACTTCCACTTCCATCGCGGCATCCCAGCTCAGGTTGCCCTGCTCGTAGGCGTGGAACGTTCGCAAATAATAGTCGGGATACACCAAATCAGGATTGCGAACTTGGCTGAGGGCAGCCTCCCATTCTGGCGAAAACTCGGCTGTGCCGTGGCGCGATCGCAAAACTTCTACTTCTTTGCGCCAATACACTCCAATCGACTCAGCTCGTTTAATCATCATCGATCGCGCCTGGTGCTTTGCCAGCGCGGCCACAGGCTTAATCGACAAAATGCCGTTGACCAGACCCGATAGCGTATTAAAAGAAGTATTGCGAGAAGTATTTGCAGCAACCATATGCCTGAGCAGATTTTTTAAAAGAGGTCACTAAAGCATCCTAGCGGCAATCCTGTCGTTTTAGATACAGGACATCCGCTAAGCTAAATGTAGGTCTGCTCCTGCCCACTGAGTAGCTGCTCACCCAGACGCAACAATTTTAATTTCAGGCAGTGCCTTGCTTTTGGCGTAACGATGCCCTACCCATACCGTTTAGATCTCAGTCAATCCCTGTCATTCCCTGCATTTGCCCAACTGCGCACGTTGATTCAGCACATGGCTGAATCAATGGCGGCAGTAGCGTTCTCAGAAGTGGATCTGCTGAGTGAAGGCTTGACCTCAGAAGCGATCGCCGCTCACCTGGATGTCACCCACTTCACGCTCATGACATCCTCTGCTTTTAGCGTGCTGTTGTTAGGCAAAATGTCTCCCTCTCCCATCGAGGCAGGGTTGACGATGAACCTAACCTTTGAACCCGCAGTCATCTCTGAATTTCTCGATCAGGCGATCGCGCTATTGTCGCCCCAAGCGCCCCTGCGGGAGATCTTCCAGCAAGGCCGCAATTTGGCTCAGCCCAATCATCCCCAGATTCAGAGCGAGTTTACCCTGCGTATAGTGGCAGCTCTTGCGGCTCAGCCCAAACCAGAACCCTACATACCGCATCAAACCACAGAACTTTTAACCCGGTCATCGCTGCGCTCTTCAACCAAAAAAGCGCTGCTCCAGCAGGTTAAACAAGAGCGCCTGCTTAACCAAGTCGTGACGCAGATTCGCCAAAGCCTGGAACTGCCGATCATCCTGCAAACGGCTGTAGAGCAATTGCGGCAGTGTCTAGAAGTCGATCGACTGGTAATCTATCGCCTCGACCAAGCGGCGGTTCAGCCTCCAGCAGAGCCATCTTTGGAGCTGCGGCCTGAGTCTAAACCCCAAGCTGAGCGCTTGGTTGAGCAAAGCGGCTCAGTGATTTACGAAGCCCGTCTTTCAGAAGATATTCCTTCAGTTCTAAAATTTTCTGAAGCCCATTGTTTTGTCCAAACCGCTCACTATCAAAATGTCCAGCAGCAAAATTTGACGATCGCCGTCAGAGATGTTGAGCGGCGCTACGAAAAAACGCCTTGCTTCCTCCAATTTCTTCAGCAAGCCCAGATTCGCTCAAAGCTGGCAGCACCAATTATCATTGGCGATCGGGTCTGGGGGCTGCTAATTGCCCACCAATGCTTTGAGCCGCGCCAGTGGCAAGAGAGCGAGCAGAAATTCTTGCAGCAAATTGCCGCGCATCTGGCGATCGCCATCAGCCAAGCCCAGCTCTATGCCGAACTGCAACAGCAGAAGCAAACCCTAGAACAGCGGGTGATTGAGCGAACTCAAGCCCTGCAAGACATGGTGATCGCCTCGCAATCGGCCAACCGCGTCAAGAGCGAATTTTTAGCCTCGGTCAGCCATGAACTGCGCACGCCATTAACCTGCATTATTGGCATGTCGGCAACGCTTCAGCGCTGGTCGGCCGATTCTTTGAGCGATCGCCAGCAAAGTTTTCTGCAAACCATTCACGACAGCGGCAAACATCTGCTGACGATGATTAACGACATCCTGGATCTGTCGCAAGCTGAAGCAGGCAAAATTGCCCTAGAGCTACAGGAGTTTTCGATCCCCAGGCTGGCACAGCAAACCCTCAAAACGCTGACAGGTCAGGCCGTCCTGGAAGAGGTCAGTCTAGAGCTAGACCTGCAAATCGATCCAGCAAGCGATACTTTTATTGCCGATCCGCGCCGCATCCGGCAAATTCTGTTTAATCTGCTCAGCAACGCCATCAAGTTCACGCCCGAAGGGGGAAAAGTGACGCTGCGGGTCTTCGCTGAAGACAACCTAGTATTTTTTCAAGTCAAAGACACAGGGATTGGCATTCCCCAGTCTTTGATTCCTGATCTGTTTCAAAAATTTCAGCAGCTAGATGCCGGCTATCAGCGCCAGTACGAAGGGACAGGGCTAGGGCTGGCGCTGACCAAGCAGCTTGTAGAACTGCATGGTGGCTCCATTCAAGTCACTTCGATCGAGTCAGTCGGTACCGTTTTTACGGTTTGCATTCCTATGCAGCGCCTCGATCAGCCAGCGGCCTTACCTAAAGAGGAAAAGCCTGTTCCGCTACAGGGACGGATTGTTTTGATCGAACACCATGAGGAGACAGCCAACTTAATTTGCGATGTGCTGACGGCTGCGGGCTATCAGGTGATCTGGATGCTCGAAGGCTCCACCGCAGTTAGCCAAATTGAAGCCTTGCGCCCGATCGCCGTCATTGCCGATATGCAGTTGCCTGATATGGATGGCGATCGCCTGATTCATCGCCTCAGACACAACCCATCCACCCAGCACCTAAAAATTATTGCTCTGCTGCCTGTAACAGCAACAAACTTCAGCCCCCAAGCGCTGAACGTGGATGACTGTTTGCCTCAGCCAGTACGACCCGATCATCTGCTCCAAAAATTAATGAATTTAGGAGCCGTTAGGGAAGAAGAGTCTTGACCAGATCTCTGGCGTCAATCCTTGCACTATAGCCCTTAGCCAGGAGCCAATTCGATGATTTCAGCCCGCGCTGCATCCTCCTCCGCTTGAATCGCCAGCAGCAGCTCTTCCTCTTGCACCTCAAAGTCTTCTTCCGAAATTTCGCCCATGTCAAAGGCAAGCTGAAGCGAGAGCAACCGCTTGCTCAGATTTTCTTTTTCGTCAAGCGCCGTATTGGCTTGCTCTAGAATTTTTTCGCCGATCCAGACAATGCCGTTGAGGGGAGCCGTGAGCGGAGCAATCAGCAAATCGAAAAACATAGGTTTTGCAGTTTAAGGTCAGGGGCTAGTTAAGGCAATGTAGCTAGATGCAATGGAAGCTTACCCAAATTTCCAGCGTCAAGCGGGTTTTACAAGCTGTAATCTCCTAAGAAACACACTAGGGGGATGTGGTCTGAGGAATCAGGTCAAAGCCAAGCGCCAAGGCCTTCTTCTTGAGATTCTTGACAACCCGTTTTTGGTACTGCCGTTCATAAGCATCGATGCCTGGGTCAACAAAAGCATC
>DATNPL010000225.1:0-16116 GCA_036703255.1 Coleofasciculaceae cyanobacterium | reverse complement strand
CCGAGTTGAGCGATGTTTTAACCGCCTCAAGCAGTTTCGTCGAGTTGCCACTCGCTATGAGAAAAAGGCTGAAAACTACCTTGCCATGCTGACTCTAGCCTCTATTGTCTTGTGGTTACAGTTTTAAAACACGCCCTAGTCTGCGACAAAGGGAATTCGCGTAACGCTCCCGCACACGAGTCGCACAGCTTTTTCACCCGCGATGGCATCAGTCCGCATGAACTTTTGAGCATCGGGCGCGACCAACTCAAACCTTATAAAAGCGTTGAATTTCAAGCGATCGGGGTCAAGGAAATCAACCCATTCGGCAATCAATTTGAAGTTATGTTTGAGGATGGCACGATTAAAAAAACGCGCAAAGTTTTGCTGGCTTTCGGGGTAATGGATGAATTTCCAGCTCTCGAAAACTTCGGTGATTTCTGGGGCAAAAGCGTGTTTCATTGTCCCTATTGCCATGCCTGGGAAGTGCGCGACGAGCCGCTTGCCATTGTTGGAAATGGCGAAACGGGCATCGAAATGGCGGCATTGCTGAAAAATTGGAGTGCTGATTTAGTCCTCTGCACCAACGGCAAAGCCGATCTAACCGCTGATCAAAGGACACTCTTGGAAAGCCACAAAATCCTTGTTCGCGAAGAGAAAATCATCCGACTCGAAGGCGATAACGGACAATTAGAAAACATCGTTTTTGAGACAAACGAGAAAATTGCGCGTCGCGGAATACTGATCCGACCAAAGCAAACACTCCGTTCAAACCTAGCTGAAAAGTTAGGCTGTGAGTTGAATGAATTTAATTTAATCAAGACGACCAATGTTTTTAACGAAACTAGCGTCAAAGGCGTTTATGCGGCAGGTGACATCACTTCACCTATGCAAGTGATCGCCGCTGCTGTTTTTCAGGGTAACGTTGCTGCTGGCGGCTTAAATCACTCTCTGATTATGGAAGATTTCGTCTAATAAAAGTAATTCAATCTTCATCAGAACAAGCATCGTGGCTGGTCTAGTTTCATAGACCAAGAGAGTAGGGAAAGTCATGCGTGTTAATTACACATCAAGTCTACAGAGCGATCTAATGATGCAGTCTTTGTGATGGCGGGTTGGTAGCGCAGTAGTCGCTCGGCAGTGCGAGATGACAACACTTGCAGGCAAAGTTGCACTGGTATAGCCCTACGAAGATAGGTTAGGACGCTATAGTGGTACTAGAGAAGAGGTTAGTAGTCCTTATGCCTGCTCCTTACAGTTACGACCTTCGCACCAAAGCCATCGAGGCAGTCCAACGCGGTGAACGCAAAAGTGCAATCTGTCGAATGCTAAAGATTAGCCGCAACACCTTGAACCTATGGCTGCAACGCAACGAAGAAACCGGAGACTATCAAGCCATCAGTGGTTTTCAAACGGGAAGTGGACACAAAATCACCGATTGGGACAAGTTTCGAGCATTTGTTAAAGAGCATGGCGGCAAGACGCAAGGTGAAATGGCAAGATTGTGGGGAGAGAACGTGAGCCAGCAGAACATCAGCGATGCCCTGCACAAATTGGGAGTGAGTCGAAAAAAAAGACTTACGGCTACCAACAGCGAGATGAGTTGAAACGCCAGGAATTTCAAGCACGATTGCTCAGCAAGCAGAGGCACCAGATTGTCTACGTTGATGAAGCAGGCATCGACAACCGAGAGGATTATCCCTATGGCTATTGTGAAGTAGGCAAACGTTTCTATGCCTTCAAGTCAGGTAGACGAACCGAGCGAGTCAGTTGGATTGCCGCTCTTAAGGAAGGCACTTTGTTTGCCCCGATCACCTTTACAGGCTCTTGTAATCGTGATTTGTTTGAGTTGTGGTTAGAGCAGTGTCTGCTGCCACAACTGCAACCCGGTGATGTCATTGTGATTGACAACGCTAGCTTCCATCAGGGTCAAGCGATCGAGGAGATGGTGGCAAAGGCAGGATGTGAGATTTGGTATTTACCCCCTTATTCCCCAGACTTGAACAAGATTGAGCATTGGTGGTTTGTACTCAAAAATTGGATGCGACAACGGTGGAGTGAATTTGATAGCTTTCGTAATTGTGTCGATGCCGCTTTCAAAACATGTCCTAACGTGCTTTCGTAAGGCTATAATAGGTGGTTCTCGCGGTTTAGGAGCGGCGATCGTAGGGTATGCGAAAGGTGTTCAAAATTCTAAATCTGAGCGTCGACGCTCAGTCGAAAGAAAATTAAAAACAGAGAGAATTGTACGATGAAAATACGCTACGGGTTTCGACAGGTCGGCGATGTCGAAGTGTTCTACCGTGAGGCGGGGTCAAGCGATGCGCCAGTAATACTGCTGTTGCACGGCTTTCCAACCGCTAGCCATATGTTCCGTGACTTGATCCCTCTCCTTGCCGATCGCTTTCGGCTGATCGCGCCAGATCTACCTGGTTTCGGGCAGACCAAGGTACCGCCACGCGGGACGTTCGACTACACGTTCGACCGCCTTACCGACGTAATCGAGGGCTTCACCGATGCTTTGTCGCTCGATCGATACGTACTCTACGTCTTCGACTACGGTGCGCCAGTAGGTCTGCGTCTGGCGATGCGCCATCCTGAACGGATATTTGCGATCGTCTCGCAGAACGGCAATGCTTACCTAGAGGGTTTCAGTGACGAATGGGGTTCGTGGGAGTCCTATTGGCGCGAACCGAGTGCAGCGAACCGGGAAGCCTGCCGACCCTCGCTCGCACCGGACACAATCCGGAACTGGCAGTATGGTACCGGAGCCGATCCAACCCTTCTGTCGCCTGACGGCTACGAACTCGACATCGCCTACATGGGGCGAGCGGGCGCGGAGGAGATCCAGCTCGATCTGATCCTCAATTACCGCAGCAACGTTGCGCTCTATCCGGATTTCCAGTCCTACTTTCGTGAGCAACGTCCGCCGCTTCTCGCCGTCTGGGGTCGTCATGATCCGGCGTTTCTGCCCGCTGGTGCTGCCGCTTATCAGCGGGATCTCCCCGACGCAGAGGTTCACCTGCTCGACGCCGGACATTTCGCGCTGGAGACTCATGCAGAGGAGGTGGCAACGTTAATCCGCACGTTCCTCGACAGGACGCTCGGTTCTGCGCTGCGTCTTGAAAGTGATTGCACAAGAATCTGACAAAACACCCTAAGAATCTGAAAGAAACTGAGTATTAGGAGTCATTACACTCAGACTATAACATCGTTAATCGCGTAACTAAAAAGGAGTTTGATCGTGCAGAACATCACACTTGACACTATCACTGAAGCCGTCATTAATCATGGCGATCGCGGCAAATCTCACCCGCGACTCCATGAAATTTACACGAGCTTCGTTCAACATTTGCATGCTTTTGTGCGTGAGGTGAATCTAACAGAATCAGAATTGCAGCAGGGGCGTAATTTTCTCAACCGGGTCAGTCATCACACTCAGGAGATTCCCTCTGGAGAAATGCAGGCGTTAACAGATCTACTAGGAATCTCAGAGTTGGTAGAACTGCTGAACGATGCTCATCGCGGCACAGAAAGCAATTTGGAAGGACCCTTGTATGTGCCGAATGCACCAGAACGGCAGATGGGCGATCGCTTAGGCATTGATCCAGAAGGCAACACGCTTTTCCTATCAGGCAGGGTTTCAGATTTGAACGGTCAACCGCTCGCCAATGCTCTGATTGATGTTTGGCAACCCAATTCCCAAGGATTATATGATGTCCAAGAGCCATCTCAGCCGTTGGGGAACTTTCGAGGACGGTTCAAAACGAACGAGAGTGGAAAGTATAGGTTTGAAACCGTCGTGCCACTAGGTTACAAAATACCAAGCAGTGGTCCATGTGGCGAGTTGCTGGAACTCTTGGGCCGGCATCCCTGGCGGGCGGCTCACATCCATTTCAAACTCAGTGCTCCAGAGTACACTCCACTGACAACACAAATTTTTATTGCTGGCGATCCTCACCTAGATTCAGATACAACCTTTGCCGTGCGATCGGCAGTTGTTCAACTGCAAAAGCACGAAGCATCAGAAGAACTCAATGCACGGCAGCAAAGTAAACCGTTCTACACAACCGAGTTTGATTTTGTGTTGAGACCCGTTACTTTAACAACAACCTATAAAGCAACGGATGAACACTATGCCTACATCACCAATCCACAATAATCCTCTGATTGGCATCTGGAAGTTAATTTCTGCCACCGCCATCCATGCCGATGGGAGGGTGGCTCCAGATGTGTATGGAGCAAATCCCACTGGTTACATCACATACACACCCGATGGTCACATGATGGTGATGTTTTCCAGGAGCGATCGCCCATCGTTGAGTCAGGAAGTGCGATCGCCGTTGAGCCCAGAGATGCAATCTCTACCGGCTGAAGAACTTGCTCAAGCATTCACAACATTCAATGCTTATGCAGGAACTTATATCTTGAGTGGCAACACTGTAACTCATCACATTGAGATTGCATCCATTCCGAATCGAGTGAGTACAACGTTGGTTCGTGCCTTTACTCTGAACGAGAACCGGGTAACACTGAGAACTTCGCCAGTCCTAAACGATGGTGTGGAGATAGTGTTCGAGTTGGTGTGGGAACGTATTTAATTACGTCTTGAACCCAGATTTAAGCACATGAAAGCTGCCTCTGGCTTGTAGATGAGATCAGTAAACTTCAGTGCTTTAAATCAGATAAACGAAGAATGAGAACAAAACAACACTTGTTTCTCAGACTTCTACAACATGAATATTTCTAGTATCGAACACTTGCAGGCGATCTAAATGTTTATCGACTACATTACGCTCATGCTCGTGAATCTGGTAGCTGGGCTTATTTTGCTAGCAACCTATGTGTACTTTGGTCTTGATGAATCCAATCAGAAACGCTGGGTTCCAGGATTTGGTATGGTTGGCGCGATCGCGCTAGTCACTGGCTTACACATGACGTTTACCTGGCCTGTGATTGGTAGTTTCAATATTGCCTATGGTGAAACAAGTGTCCTGTTTGGCATTCTATTTATTGGAACTTCTCTAGCTCTGGCAACGGGTTGGGATCTGCTTACCCTAAGTATTTATGGATTTTTTGCAGGTCTAGTATCACTTCTCATTGGCGTTCGCTTCATCAACTTAGGGTTAACACCAACGCCTTTGCGAGTAGGAATTGCGTTCATTTTGGTTGGCTTAGGCGGAGTGTTTTCTGCACCAACGCTTTATTTCAGAAAAAATCGGCTTTTACGAACGGTTGGAGCAATTGTGTTACTTGTAGCAGCCCTCATCTTTACTCACATCGGACTGGATGCTTACTGGGCACATCTTGAAACCTTCTCGACGTGGCAACCCGGGTTATAGCGCAAAAACTGATTAGTGGTAAAGTAAGCAGGCTCAAATTGCCCTCCTTGCCCTCCGATATTTACTTCTGCTCCGTTTAAGTGGCGGCACTTTCTGCCTGAAATCATCCTGTTCAACGTGCGGTGGTACTGCCGTTACTCCTTAAGCTACCGAAACTTAGAGGAGATAATGGCAGAGCGGGAGGTTACTTGAATGACCGAATTGAGCAAGACCTTCGCAATATTAAGCGCATTGTCAAACTGATACTGGGTTTCAAGTCTTGCAACAGTGCTAGACGAACTTTAAGCCGAATCGAGGTTATGAATATGATTCGTAAAGGACAAGTAGAGGGGGTTGAGAGAGGCGATGTGCGAGCACAAGTAGAATTCGTGTCTCAAATTTTCGGAGTTATTGCTTAATTGATTTCAAACTAAGTCATGTGTTTATTTGCAGTAGTTTTTGCGACAGAACCTTGTTAAGACGGTGCTCGATTGCTGCATAACAATCGTGATGCAACAGACAAAAAGACATCATCTATTTACAACGGAGAAACCTCTCATGCCTTACATTACTGTTGGTCAAGAAAATTCTGCAAATATTGATATCTACTACGAAGATCTGGGAACAGATCAACCGATTGTGCTGATTCATGGATTTCCATTGAGCGGACATTCTTGGGAGAAGCAAGTTTTAGTTTTGCTAAATGCAGGATATCGAGTAATTACCTACGATCGCCGAGGGTTTGGCAACTCCAGCCAGCCCTCATCTGGCTATGACTACGATACCTTTGCCGCCGATTTGAATACACTCATGACCAAGCTTGACTTGCAGGACGCTGTGTTAGTCGGTTTCTCAATGGGAACAGGTGAAGTCACACGCTATCTTGGTAAATACGGCTCAGAGCGGGTGCAGAAAGCCGTGCTGATGGCTCCCGTCCCGCCGTTTCTGTTAAAGACAGACGACAATCCAGAGGGTATTGATCAAAGCGTTTTTGATGGCATTATGAAAGCAATTGTTGACGATCGTCCAGCTTATTTCTCTGCCTTTTTCAAAGAGTTCTTCAATGTGGATGTGTTGCTTGGCGATCGCATCAGCAATGAAGCGATTCAAGCTAGTTGGAATGTGGCGGCAGGAGCTTCTGCTAAAGGGACTTTGGATTGTGTACCTTCCTGGCTCACCGATTTCCGCGATGATCTGCCCCGCATTGATGTACCGACTCTGATTATTCATGGCGATAGCGATCGCATTCTGCCACTAGAGTCCACCGCAGCAAGACTTCCAAATCTAATTAAAAACAGTCAACTAGTTGTCATTCCTGGTGGACCACACGCGATCAACTGGACTCATGCGGATCAGGTCAATCCCCTGTTACTGGGCTTTCTTCAGCAGAAATAATCAATGACCCTTTCTCCTCCGAAATTCACAGATCCTGAACGTGATCCGATTGTGTAATTGCAAGCCTAAACGTATGCTGATCCAAAAACTAAACGACTGTGAAGAAATTATCGCTGGCGACGGAACTGTTCTGCGCGAATTGCTTCATCCTGACAAACAAGACATCAACTTGCGTTACAGTTTGGCACATGCGATCTTGCCTGTTGGCAAAACTTCGACTCCCCATTCTCTAAAGACTTCTGAGGTTTATTACATCATTAGCGGTGTGGCGAAATGTCGATCGATAGCGAAGTTCGTCGCATTGAACCAGGCGATACGGTTTACATTCCTCCAAATGCAATCCAGTTCCTTCATAACGACGGCGACGAACACATTGTTTTCGTTTGTCTAGTTGATCCAGTTTGGCGCAAAGAAGACGAAACGATTTATGCACCAGTCTGATTTATGCAAATCTCGCTACATCACTGGACAATCCTTAGTGATTCTCCTGTAGGAGAGGCTACGCCAACGATGGCGGATGCACAGCGAACTGACCCATTTCAAGAGAGAACAAACGAGCTTGATTTTCAGATCACATCTACAAGAGGGGATTCTATGTCAACTTTTGTCTTAACTCATGGCTCCTGGCATGATGGTTCTGCTTGGCAGGCAGTCATTGATCAACTAGAAGCAAAGGGACATCATGCTTTTGCGCCCACGATCGCTGGACATGGCAAAGGCGTGAACAAAAACGTCAATCATGCTCAATGCACGCAATCGATCGTCGATTACATTGTGAGTAAAGACTTAAACGATATCGTTCTAGTCGGACATAGTTTCGGTGGGACAATTATTGCCAAAGTTGCTGAAGCAATCAGCGAACGCATTCGACGACTCATCTTCTTCAATGCCTTTGTCCTCAATGATGGTGAAAGCATCAACGACAACGCCCCACCGCACTCTCAAGCGTTATCCGATCAGCTGGCAAGACAATCAGGCGATCATACGGTGATGCTACCTTTTGAGATTTGGCGAGAAGCGTTTATCAACGACGCTGACCTCGAACTGGCTCGATCGAGTTACGCACAATTATCGCCTGAACCGTATCAACCGTGGCTTGACAAGCTAGACCTGAAGCAGTTTTACTCGCTGTTCATCCCCAAAAGCTACCTCTACTGTACCGAAGACACCGTCCTTCCTCAAGGCGATTGGGGTTGGCATCCCAGAATGTCTAGCCGCTTGGGACTCTTTCGGCTCGTGCAAATGTCCGGTAGTCATGAGGTGATGTTTTCCAACCCGGTCGGCTTGGCAGAAAAGATGATTGTGGCAGGGCGCGACTAGCTGATGGTTGAGATAAACAACAGACAATCGCTTATTCCCTAAACAAGGACCGAATGCCGAGCACAGCGTAGCAAAGCTTCCAGAGATTTAGAGCTACGTTTAATTAAGCTCACCTACTGACAACGCGGTAAGCAAACAAGGGGCGTATCCAAAAATGGTTAAAGGTAGGTTAGAAGCATTCAGTGATGGGGTAATCGCTATTATTATCACCATTATGGTGCTGGAGTTAAAAATACCTCATGAGTCCGATTTAGCTGCACTACGTCCGTTGATTCCAATCTTTCTAAGCTATGTGTTGAGTTTCGTGCATGTTGGTATCTACTGGAACAATCACCATCACCTGTTTCAGGCAGTCCGACACGTGAATGGTTCAACTTTGTGGGCAAACCTAGATTTGTTGTTCTGGTTATCATTACTTCCTTTTGTCACCGCATGGATGGGTGAAAATCACTTTGCTGCGTTGGTAGTGTTCTAGACGTGTGGAAATGAGGGAGAATCAGACAAGTGATTTTTCCGGAATCAGCATATGGTTTTAGAACCTGTTCTTTGTCCAATTTGTAGCAGCGATGATGTCGTCAAGCATGGTCGTTCTGAAGCAGGCAAACAACGGTACAAATGTCGAAATCGTGAGTGCCAGCGTAGTACCTTCATTCAAATGTATGGCTATCGGGGCTATTTGCCTGAAGTCAAACAGCAAATTACTGAGATGGCCCTCAACGGGAGTGGGATTCGCGATACAGCACGAGTGCTCAGAATCAGTCCGACTACCGTGATCGAAGTACTAAAAAAAAGATCGGCACCTGAAGGCGATCAATGAAGCCCGTTTAGCCGAGATTGAACCGACTCAAACCCTCGTGCAGTTGTGTCAATGGCAGGATGTAGAAGCTGAACTCGACGAGATGTGGAGCTTTGTGCAATCAAAGAAACAGGAGAGATGGCTGTGGCACGCTCTTGACCACAATACGGGCGAGGTATTGGCTTATGTGTTGTCAAGCCACAAAGACTCAGCCTTCTTAGAACTCAAAGCTCTGTTAGCACCGTTTGGTATCACCCAGTTCTACACAGACGGTTGGGGAGCTTACGAGCGGCATCTTGAACCCGTGTTTCATACCGTTGGTAAAGCCAATACTCAAACCATTGAGCGCAAGCATCTGACCTTACGCACAAGAATCAAGCGACTGGCTCGCAAAACCATTTGCTTTTCCAAGTCAACTTGGTTACATGATGTGGTCATCGGACTGTTCATCAACCGTTATGAGTTTGGATTGTCCATCTAGCCGTTGATCCACATGTCTAGAACACTACCTGCTGCGTTGCCTGTGGCGCTTTATGGTGTGGTTCTATTGTTGGCTGCGATCGCCTACTTCACTCTGACCCGCACACTTGTTTTTCACCACGGTCAAGATTCCACACTTGCAAATGCTCTTGGTCGGAACTTTAAAGGCAAGTCATCGGTATTGATTTATGCAGTGACAATTCCACTTGCTTTTGCAATCCCTTGGCTTGCATGTGCACTATACGTTCTGGTTGCAGTTCTGTGGCTCATTCCCGATCGTCGTATCGAAAAAGCTTTGAACTCATAAAGTTCCATGTTCGGAATGCTTGTTTGTAAAATTAGATACATCAAGTAAGGCGGATGTCCGGGAATTGCTGCCTGTAGGTTCAATCACAGAATCGAACTATAAATAGAAACAGCTCTTTGACGGTACGAATCAGGGCAAACTCATCGTTACGGTTTCAGAAGATTAGGAACTAGGAAAACTATAAGAATCTGAAAGAAGTCAAGCATTGGAATCAATACAGTTGAGATAGAACAACAAACTAGGAGAATCTAACATGGTCAAAGAGCAAATTGTAGACAAACAGGCAAATGTACAGGCAACCCCCAACCTGACACCTGCTCAGGAAGCTTTACAAGCGGTCTGGGAAGAGCATATCGGGCACGAGTTTGGGACTCACAGCACTGAAGATGCTCTCGCCACAATGGCTGAGGACGCTTACGTGAATCACATTCCAGTAATGACTGGGGGAATAGGGAAACCGGCACTGCGTGAGTTTTATTCCAAGTACTTCATTCCACAGATGCCGCCGGACATAGATCTGGCTCCGGTCTCGCGCACAATCGGAACCAATCAACTTGTCGATGAAATGCTAGTTAAGTTCACTCATACCATCCAGATGGACTGGATGCTACCTGGCATTGCTCCGACAGGGAAACGAATTGAAGTGGCAGTAGTAGCGATTGTCCAGTTTCGTGATGGCAAGTTAGCCCATGAACACCTCTACTGGGATCAGGCGAGTGTATTGGTTCAACTCGGCATGCTTGATCCGGTTGCACTGCCCGTTGTAGGGGTTGACAGTGCGCGCAAGGTACTTGATCCGAGCTTGCCCTCAAACGCACTGATCGATCGTGCAAGCGATCGCAACTAAAGGTTAGAACAAGCTTTCCATCAATGCTTAAACCTGCGATCGCAGGCGACTGGCTCACGGTCTTTTCCAACTATTTCCTCGTTCCGGGTCTGTTGTGGACTGTGGTTTCGTTGATTGACAGAACCACTGAACTCGCCATCGGCGTACACTTCGCCAACAACATCGGCGGCATCCTCCTGTTTAACATCACTCGAAGTGGCGTAACCACACCGGTTCTGTTCAAAATCAGCGAGTACCACGCGACCTACGTGGCGCTATCGGTGCTGGTTGCAATCCCTGTGTTTCGGGCGATCGCCTACAAGGTGCTCAAACGCGACGAGGCATTCGTACCCGTTTTCCAAAGCGATCGAGAGGGTCGTTGGTGATCTTGTCGATTCCTGAACCCATCAGCGACTTGAATCAGCGACTAGATCAAAGGAGTTTATTACCATGTCCAAAGTGTCTTCTAACCACACGCAGCAGCCAGGGAAGCCCCCCGCCGTGTCCTCGGTTCAGCCCAACAGGGTCTCCCGTCCGGGCTGGCTTGAGATCGTTGTCGGTCTCGTCGTCTTTGCGATCGTCGGATTCGGGGTTGGCTCACAACTCAGGCGGCTCGATCTTGACCCCGTAATCTACGGACTGGTTTTCACCTCGCTCTCCGGCATCGCTGGAATTGCCGGATTCGCAGCGGCAGTGCTACTTCGGATTCGTTCCCTGAACGCCTTCGGTGTGCGTCCAGTTTCTAAGCGCTGGTTGCTCATTGCGATTGGAGTTGGGCTGGTTGCCTTCGTACTCAAGGGACTGGCGGTTCTGGGCTGGATTCAGATTACTGGGAACACCAACAATGTTCAGAGTGTGTACGCAGAGGGCGGTAGCGGCGGGGTACTCTCTCTGGTTTTAGCGACATTTTTCTTTGGAATCGTCACGCCCCTCGGTGAGGAGTTGATCTTCCGAGGTGTCGTCGCCAACGCGCTGCTGCGCTACGGTCCGTTCACCGGGGTCGTGGGTAGCACCGTGATCTTTGCCCTCGCTCACGGCATCAACATCGTCTTTCCCGCAGCCGTAGTCGCAGGTCTCGCCACTGCCGAGATCTTCCGCCGCAGCGGCTCGGTCTGGACTGCTGTCATTGTTCATGTTGTGTTCAACTTGCCCACAATCCCGGTGATGGTCGCTGCTGGCATGGGCTAACCTGGCACCGCCTCAAGTCAATCAGATCTTGCAAGCTGTCTCAGCAACGCGAAATAAAGTCAAACGTACCGAACAAAGGAAAACCATGAATAAGCCCGAGTTTTTTGTCACTCCCGGTTATGGGGAATACCTGCTGAATAACTTGCATTACTCGCAAGCAGTAAGAATTGGCGATCGCGTGGAGACATCAGGACAAGGTGGTTGGGATGACAACCTGCAAATTCCCGAATCGCTTGCGGATGAGATCGCTCAGGCGTTTCGGAACGTAGAGCGAACCCTGGCAACTGCCGGGGCGGGTTGGGAGCATGTTGTCCATGTCAATTCTTACCATGTTGGTGGGTTGCCCCCAGAAGTTAACGATGTGATGGTCAGGCTATATCGCCATTACATGCCCAATCATGCCCCAATTTGGACACAGGTAGGAGTCGCGGCTCTTGGACTGCCAACGATGCGAATTGAAATCCGCGTTACTGCAATTGTTCCATGAGTTGCGCATCACTCAGCAGAGACGGCTCCGTTAAAGTATCCACTTGAACAAAGGAGGAATTCAGATGTCAAACAACAATAAAGCCATCTTAGAAGCGGCAAACGCAGCGATCGCTCAGGGCAACTATGAAGAATTTTTGTCGTTCTGCACCGACGACACGCAATGGACATTTGTCGGCGACAAGACCCTTCAAGGGAAGGAAGCCGTTCGCCAATGGATGGCAACGGAGTATGTGGAACCGCCTTTGAATATCGTTGCGAACTTGATCGCTGAGGGGGATTTCATCACGGCACTCGGCGACCTCACAATCAAAGACGAAGAGGGGAAGGCGGCTCATTACTCGTACTGCGATGTTTGGTTCTTTCGCGGCGGCAAGATGGTCGAATTAAAGGCTTTCGTGATCAAAACCAAGGTCAAGGATGAAAGCAGCAACGCGGCATAAAAGGAATCGATTGCCATGAAGTTTTTTTCTCATCACTTGCGAGAACGAAATTTTAAAGAGGTGGTCAAATCCTATCGGTTGCGGTCAGACCTTCCTTTTAGGCGATGGCGATCGCTCTGGATCACCACCAGCATCCTCGTCACAGTCATAGCCACTGTCGGCATCGTCATTGCGGCTTTCCAGTTCGGACTCCCCTGGTGGATGCAGGAAAAAGACCACAATCATCTGTACGAAAGCGATGGCGGTTCTCTGCGTTACCAGGTTCACCTTCCACCTCAGTTTGATGGCACGACTCAACTGCCAGTAATAATGGCGATTCACGGTTGCGGAATGACAGGTTACGGATGGAACTCAATGAAGTCTACGACGCAGTTCAACCGCTTGGCTGACCGTGAAGGCTTCATCGTCGTCTACCCAACGCAACGGATGTTTCGCAACAGGATCAACTGCTGGAACTCGGCTGACCCACGGGAGCAACACCGCTACAGCGGAGAACCTGCACTTCTCGCCGGTGTTGCCCGACAGGTGGTCGAGGAGTACAACGCAGACCCAGCCCAAGTGCATGTCGCTGGTGCCTCGTCGGGTGCGGGTGCCGCCGTTATTCTCGCTGTGACCTACCCCGATGTTTTCGCAACGGTGTCATCGGTTGCGGGGGGTGAGTATGGGCTGAACCAGGTGAACCCGGATGACCCCGGCTCCACACCACCGGACTACACGGCACGTCAGGCGTGGTCGCAGATGGGCGATCGTGCGCGGCAGGTGCCGCTGCTTGTCATCCAAGGTGAGGAGGATGCAGTCGTTCCGCCCCTCGTCGCCACTCGTCTGGTTGCTCACTGGACTGCGGTAGGTGACTTCGTTGATGACGGTCTGCTCAACGACAGCCTGAACCTAGTCGAAAAGACGACAACGGTGCCTTCAGAACAAGACAGGCATTCGTACACACACACCACCATCACTGCGCCGGAGGGTATGTCTCTCGTCGAGTCGTACTTCGTCCAGGATATGGAGCACGTCTGGCCAGGGCCTGCCGGAGAAGGCATTTACATCGATCACGCTGGTCCCGATGCCAGTGCCATTATCTGGGATTTCGCCAAGCGCCACCCGAAGTCATAGTCAATCGGGGCAACGTTTTGAAAGAAGTTTACCCTGTCTCGGAGTCGAGTTAAACTCAGCGGAGCAGTCACCCACTCCGCTGAGTTTAACTCGACCCCAAATATAGCTTTCATAGCTATATTGCACTTCATTGCAGCTTCGCCATTTCTGCCCCTACCAGCATCGGTGAGCACCAAGCAGTGAGTGTCGCCTAGCACCCACCTTACCATTGACCGATTTTTGCGACACAATCACACTTACTGACATAAGGGTTTTACAGATTCTTGTTTCGATACCGTCAAAACAGGATAGTCAGCGCATTTATAAACGGGAGCGATGGGAAAAATCGTTTTGAAGTCAGCCTGGAGTTTATCAGTAGTAAGGTTTTCTAAGGTACAGCTCGGTTGATTAGTTAGTGTAGAATTTGTTCCGTTCTCGGAATTAGAAGCAGGTTGTAAACACGCCTCTATTCTATTGTTGTAGTCTCGCGCCAGAGCATAATCTGGCTTAACGCTGAGCGCTTGCTGAAACGAAGTTTGAGCGTCTTTAAATCCTTTCTTACCTAACAACAAAGAAGCAAATCCTCGACTGATCCATCCTCGATAGTTTTGTTTTTGAACATCTCGCTCGATCACTTGATCAAAAGCATCTATTGCGTCTTGATAATTGCCTGACATGGCGTTTAAAGAACCCAGATTATAGATCATGCTGACTGATTCTGGATTAACTTCCCGCGCCTTTTGAAAAATTGCATCTGCGTTCTGAAAACTTACCCTGGAATACGAATTTCCCTGAAGCAAAAAAGAGCCTAATTCAGCCAGAATAGGAAAATCTGTCGCAGGGATTTCACTCGCCTCCCGCTGCAAGTACAAATCGATTGCCTTCTGATACGAGTCTTTGTAATCTGGCTTGTTCTGTACCTGCTGCGTTAATCCCAAATAAAAGAAAGTTTGCGGATCTTGTTGCTGTAATTGACTCGCTTTTTGAAAGTCCTCAAACGCCTGGTTTAAGAACACATCTGGGTTCTCTGATTCCTGCTTCCAGAGTAACAGGAATGCCTTACCGCGATTCTTCAGCGCACTATAGTTATTTGATTGGCGATCGATGACCTGCGTACACGCCGCCTTCACATCATTGGCATCCTGTACCAATCCAACATTCGACTCGTTAAAAGTAGTAGGCTGGTTGCACTGCGCCACCTGCCGCGCCTTAATCGATCGCTGATATTGCCAGTATCCTAACCCTCCCAAAATCAGTAAGCCTGCTAATCCACCGATCAATAGTCGTTGATCGACAAGGCGAGGCATGGACTGGGGTGAAGCCGGACGTCTTTCTAATGCGCGTAAATCATCCAGTGCTTCAGAAACGGTGGTGTAGCGATCGTCTGCACTGTGGCGCACCATTTTTTCTAGAATTCGTGCCAGCGCATCACTCACCTGTACCATTTGCCGACCGGGAGTGACAAACCGCCAGATGATTTCTCCAGTTTTTGGATCTTTTGCCAGTTCGATCGGACGGATGCCTGTAAGTGCTTGAATGCCAGTAATCCCAACTGCATAGATATCTCGGCTAACTTCGGTACGATCGCCAATTTCAACCGAGGGGATGTACCCCGGAGTTCCCACTTGTTCAGCTGAGGCTGTCTGACCAGAACTGGTCAGAGCGCTAATTTGCTTGAGGGTGCCGAAATCGATCAGGACAATCTTGCCATCTTGTTTGCGTCGTCTTAGGTTGGCGGGTTTGAGGTTGAGATGGGATAGTTCTTGACGGTGGACAAATTCCAGAATTTCTAGAATATCGATCAACAAATTAATAACGCTAGATTCACGCCATTGTTCATTGACTTTAATATCCTCGTCTAGATTATGCCCTTCAATAAATTCTTGAACGGTGTAAAATTTCTGGTCTTCCTCAAACGAAGCTAGCAGTTTGGGAATTTGTCCGTGTCCATTCAGCTTTTCCAACTCTTTTAATTCGCTGTTGAATAAATTGCGAATTTTTCCTAGCGTATCAATGTCAGTTGAGGCAGGGATTAATTGCTTCACAACATATTGAATAGGGCTTCGCAAATCACGGTCTTTCACCAGATAGGTTCGGATTAAATCACCATCTCCTATTTCCTCCAAAATTTCGTATCTGCGGCGAATAATTCGGCGTTCTTTTGCCTGTGCTAACTCTTGCTCTACCCATTCCGGGTCGAAGATATGAGCATAGATGCGATTCGCGACCTTAAGCTGTCCGCCCTGATCCTCCACTAAGCCCAGATTCAGCAATGTTCGTAGTTCTGAGCTATTATCAGCAATCACATTCTCCTGTTGCAAAATCTTTTGATAGAGTTGCAATAACAATACTCTGGACAGAATTAGGGAGCTATGATGCCGTAGGAGCGTAGGTTTGGGTAGTTAGGATGGGATTTAATCAAAGTCGGGTTCAAGTCTAACATCGAAATAAAGCGCGAAAGCAGATGGTCATTGAAAGCTAGA
>DATNPL010000223.1:0-1942 GCA_036703255.1 Coleofasciculaceae cyanobacterium | reverse complement strand
GGAAACTTCTGTTTCCGGTGGTTTGGGCATTAGAGCAGGTACTGCATTGGTCACTTTGGCGCAGAACCCATCAAGCCACTGCTCGCTTCTTTCACTACAAAAGGCGATCGTCCTCCGCTACTTAAATACAACTGTAATACTAGGAGAATATCTAGACTGCTTGATTGCAGAAGCAGTAGTGTCGATCGCACAAGCCTACCAAGCTAGCAGTGTTGTTTTGCCAGATTTAAGTAACATTCGAGAGATAATCGTAGCTGAGGTTCAGGCACTAGCCGAGCAAAAGGTTGTTGGTTGTCTTGAAGGACAGAAACAGTACGCCAAGAGGCATCGAGAAAATGTTCACCGCTGGAGTTACAGTCGCCTTGCCGAGAAAATTCAAAGCCAAGCAGCACAGATTGGAATCGGGATAGAGCAAAGCAAGCAATCATTTCAAGGCACACCGCAGGAGAAGGCTAAAAATTTAGCGATCGCAGCCTACAGCTCTCGCAGAGAGAACCCTACATCTTGACAGCACGACGCATCTAGTAACTGGGAAGCCTAACGAAAGTGCGTCTGTTTGTCGCTGTCAACACAATTTCAGGGTTTCAGATAGCCCCGTCTCAACCTTCAGATGCGCCCCTTGACAGTAGGACACTTGTATTATAGAATTAGAGGCATAATACGCCATAGTTCATACCAGTAATGGTCTCTGTTCATATGCTAAACGAGCTAGTTTGACTGTCGGCAGATGGTCTTGCTTTCTGGCTCGGGCAACTGTCCACCTCAAAGTTGGGTGCGTTCCCAGCACAAAGGTGTGGGTCTACCACAGTGACGGTTGCCGTTTTCACCTCCGAGCAAGGAGGAATCTACCCTAAAAATTTGGCAAACCAAAGCGAGGTCAAAATCCCTAGAGGATTTGACAGTTTATATCTGATAACTATTTCAAGAGTTTTCCACAGGCTCAAGCTATTTTCCTTTTTTGACAAAGTTTGTCTAGAAAGGAATTCTGCAAAAAAGCTCAGTGGAGTACTTGAAATAGATATGTTTCAGGTTGCCCTGTCGCAATTGCCGTTTTAGCCTTGGGCGGATTGAAAGGAACACTTGGTATGAGGCTTGTCCGATCGTTGCTCAGTCGCAATCGCCGTTTTAGCCTTAGGCAGATCGAAAGTATAGTTTTCATTGAAAAGCAAGGATGTTGAGCATGGTCATGCTGCCATCTCAATAAGTGAACGCTACACAGCGGACATATTGAAAGTCCCTAAGGCAATGCACCGCCTGAAGAATAAACATAGTGGTAAAGTCAAAATTTCAGTCTTGGGTTAACTGAAAGTAGTGGTGTTGACCCATAAGCATGATGAGACACATGGTCGTTAAGGCAAGAGGCGCACCTTACCTCTTGCGATCGTTGTCTTAGCCTTAGATATATTACGAAGCTCTAGAAACCTAGCCAAGGTTGGCTAGTGCATTAGTACAGATGTTGCGCTAAACTTCACTCAGGGTAGATTGAAAGGATAGAGCATCAGGTTCTGTACAAGATTTTAAGCGACAGCAATCTGTTAACGATCGAGAAATAGTATAGAAAGACATCAATCTGTTAAGGATGACATTAATCTGTTAACGACGACATCAATCTGTTAAGGATGACATTAATCTGTTAACGACGACAACTAAAGTGTTACTCGACAACAAACGAGCATGGAGGGATTCGAACCCCCGACCCTCAGGACCGGAACCTGATGCTCTATCCACTGAGCTACATACCCTTATTTACTACCTTAGCATAGCAGATTTCATCTACGGTCACACTCTGCTCCGGCTGATTCCAGCAATTCTCATTTTGGTGAAAAGCTGTTCAAGCCTTGGAAATGTCGGTATTGTAAGGACATCTGAGAGATCGAAGAGAGCCAGAATCGTTGAGAGTGCGGGGATTGTTTGACACAATTGTGGGTTCTTTTCGCCAAGT
>DATNPL010000221.1:0-2063 GCA_036703255.1 Coleofasciculaceae cyanobacterium | reverse complement strand
GCGCCCCGCCCCGCCCGCCACTTCCAAAAAAGTATCCGGTTTTATTGTGTGTGCGATCCTAAGTGCCAGCCCTGCACCCGTGAAAATCAGAGCACCCGTGAAAATCAAAGGACTTCATGCCCAAATAATGAACTTAATCTGTCAAGGTATTGAAAGAGCAAAGTCTTAGACGAAGAGGGAGAGCATGTTTGACGTGGCAATTGTGGGGGCAGGTATAGCGGGCTTAATCTGCGCCCAACGCCTTCAGCATAGGGGATATCAAGTTGTTGTACTGGAGAAATCGCGCGGGCTAGGCGGGCGGATGGCCACTCGGCGCTTGCAAGGCACTTGGGCCGATCACGGCATTCGTTGTGTAGAAGATCAGGGAAAGTTCTCGCAGGCTTTGGTAGAGACGCTGCTTGAGCAGGGCGTGACCCATCTATGGACAGATACAACTCACAGGTTAGACAGCGGCAAATTGACAGAATCCGATCACCATCCGCGATATGTAGCGGCAGATGGCATCACGACGATCGCCAAGTTTTTGGCATCTGGCCTAGAGATTTGGCGAGATCAGCGGGTGCAAGCGATCGCCTCTACCCCTGAGTCCGCCTGGAATCTCACCTTAGAATCGGCGGCGCTAGAGAAAAAAACCGTGACTGCCAAAAGTTTGGTGCTGGCGATTCCGGCACCTCAAGCGGCGCTGTTGCTAGAGCCATTTGCCGAGCAGATGCCTGCCCTACTGGCAGCAGTACAGTCCGTAGAGTTTGCGCCCTGCATTACAGCGATCGCAGCCTATGCACCGAAGCCTCCATCCAAGCTGGCAGAGATTCCCTGGAAAGCTATCCAAGGTTCTGAGGCTTCAGATCTCGCCTGGATTGGGCTAGAAACCAGCAAGCACCCTGACCCCTCTCAGCCAGATCTAACGCCTGTGATCGTGGCCCAGAGCAGCGCCCAGTTTGCTGAGCGCTATCTAGAAGCTCCCGACCTTCAGATGGTGGGACAGCAGCTTCTGACGACCGTCCAGGGTTTGTTGCCTTGGCTCAGCCCTCCAGAGGTCTTGCAGGTGCATCGCTGGCGCTACGGCTTTGTGACGAAACCGATCGCCGATACCTGCCTCAGCACGAACCAGCCTTTGCCGTTAGTGTGCAGTGGGGATTGGTGCGGTGGCAACCAAATTGAGAACGCGCTGCAATCGGGATGGGCGGCAGCAGAGCAAATGGCAATTCTTATGCAGGAGCTAGGCATCTTTGGGGGCGATCGCTCAGAGGATTTTGCCGATTTGCTGCGCGCGCTTAGCTTTAGCTATGGAGAGCCATAGCTGAGAGGAGCTGCGGATTGCGGCTATGGGCGTTCAAAATTAGACTCAAAAACGTCGATAGCTTTACGGCTACCGACGTTTTCAGTGTTTAGAGCTTTACGGCGCACACCAGGAGACTCTAGTAATGCTCTACCGATCGCATCTGAGAAAATCGCGACTGAGAAATCAGCCTTTGGCTCTGAGCCGGAGCTTGAAAGCTGCGATCGCCTCAGATAGAGCGAATAGAGCGAAATGGACGATTCTGCTATATCGCTATAGGTATGTACAGAAACTATTCTGTAACTTCAGCCCCATCTTGGCTCATGTTGTCGCTGTTTTCGTCCTCTTGAGCATTACCGCCGCTGCCATAGCGTCTCTTGCCAAAACGACCTACATTCGTGCGCTTACGGAATTTACGAGCATAAGCCTGGTTGCGGAGTGCTTTTTCTTTCTTTTGGTTGCGGCGTTTAGCCATTCTGAACCTCTTTACGTCTGTTGATCTAGTCAGAGAAAAACTGGAGTGATGAAAAATCTTTGGCGCATGCTGCTCTGGCAAACATCGTCAACGACCTCACCAAATATTTCCCACAAGTTGCATATTTTATCATAATTCCCGACCTCTACCCAGGTCAGTGATTTGGCGCCAGCAATTCTCATTTTGGTGAAAAGCTGTTCAAGCCTTGGAAATGTCGGTATTGTAAGGACATCTGAGAGATCGAAGAGAGCCAGAATCGTTGAGAGTGCGGGGATTGTTTGACACAATTGTGGGTTCTTTTCGCCAAGT
>DATNPL010000160.1:0-7876 GCA_036703255.1 Coleofasciculaceae cyanobacterium | reverse complement strand
CGTCTAGCTTTCAATGACCATCTGCTTTCGCGCTTTATTTCGATGTTAGACTTGAACCCGACTTTGATTAAATCCCATCCTAACTACCCAAACCTACGCTCCTACGGCATCATAGCTCCCTAATTCTGTCCAGAGTATTGTGATAAAGATTTTGCGTGAATACTTTTTGGCGTCAGGCATTATGCAGCAGAGATGTAATCAACCAGAAGGTGACTTCAAGGGTGCCGAGCAATTTTTCTTTAGCAGAAGTTGATAAAGCCGCTTTGGTAGATACATAAAGCTTTAATAAAAGCTTGCGGATTATACGGCGTTATCTTCTGCTGTCCACCATAATTGGCTCAACGATACCTCATTTGCGCTTTACTGCATCAACCTTGCGCAATTTCTAGAGTGTGAAAGATTCCCTGAGATTGCTGATTTCATAGCCGGATGAAGCAATGTTGATTTCCTGACTCCGTTGATAAACCCTGTTGACAAGGCTGAAGCCTCACTCGCTACTTTGCTGTCCGTTTAGCCAAAGTGGCGGCTAGTTTAGAAAATTTCTGTCCAAAAACCTCTAATCAATATTCAGGAGTTTAAGCGTTTCAATCTCGCTTCAATCCTTGCTATCAATTTACTCACAGAGAACGGGTGAACGATAAATATTGTTCATTCCCTTCCCTATTTTCTATCGCGTAACTGAATCTACCGATGATATATCATCGATGGCGATCGGCCAAGGTATGAAAATTGCCTTGCTCTCAACTCACAGATTTAATCTTTTCACTTGATTTCTTCATTGAAATCACAGCGAAGGAAGTTCTAAATCAATTCGGCTTGCATAATTTATCTGCAAGTGACCGAATAAAGATATAGAGCTCACATTCTCTAATCATACACCTTTTCCGCTGCTGATTCTAGCAGCCTTACTTTGCGATGCGTCAATCAGGGCAGTGACATCCATTCATCTCGTCTTCAAATTAACAGACCCTTAGCTTAAGAGAACTGGAATGATGACTAAAAAATTGAGAGTTTTACTGATTGTCGAGCAATGCAACCCTGAGTGGGCTTCTGTCCCACTGGTAGGATTTAGGTTTTTTGATGAAATTAGTAAGTTGGTTGAGGTGACGCTAGTAACCCATGAAAGAAATCAGAAGGCGATCGAAAAATTAAAGCTTCCCATAGAAATAGCTTACATGCCTGAAAGTGCTTTAAGCAAGAAGTACTACAAGCTTATTTCTAAGCTAGTGTACAAGGCAAAAGCAATCTGGCCGCTCTATCATACTTTAACTTATCCCCTCTATGAAGAGTTTAATAACAGCGTTTACCAACAGTTCAAAGATCGAATTTTAAGCGGTGAGTTTGACTTGATTCATGCGCTGACTCCTATGATGCCACGCTATCCCTATAAGGTGATCAAAGCCTGTCAAAATACCCCTTTTGTATTGGGTCCTGTTAATGGCGGAGTTCCTTTTCCTGATGGATTTAAAGAAACGGCTAAGAAAGAGTTTGCAAATTTGAATTTTCTTAGAGCAGTGGGGCGCGCCGTCATTCCAGGCTATGCAGAAACTTATCAAAAAGCCAATAGAGTTTTAGCCGGATCAACTTACACGCTTAATTTGGTGCAGGAGATGTTTAACCTACCCAAAGAGAAGCTTAGCCTATTCTATGAAAATGGCATTCTTAGCAGTCTCGTGGAATCGGCTCAACCTAAATCTCCCAAGACTGAAGATCAGCCTATTAATCTGTTGTTTGCAGGCCGATTAGTCCCTTATAAATGTGCTGATCTTGTAATTGATGCGATCGCTCAGCTCGAAGCTTCTGTTCGTCAACGGGTCAAGTTGACGATCGTGGGAGACGGCTCAGAACGGGAGAATCTAGAAAGACAGGTACGGTCTTTAGACTTAAATACACAGGTTCATTTTGCAGGTTGGGTAAACCAGGAGGATATTTTCTCCTACTATCATGAAGCCGATATTTTTTGTTTCCCCTCAGTGCGTGAATTTGGGGGAGCCGTTGTTCTCGAAGCAATGGCTTGCGGCTTGCCCTGTATTGTCGTCAATCATGGGGGCATTGGTGAATATGTTACTGAAGGGACAGGATTTAAAATTGATCCGATTTCACGAGCGTTTGTCCTTCAGGCTTTGACCGACAAAATTCGTTTGCTGGTTGAAAACGATAAGCTGCGAGGTGATATGTCTGTCAATGCGATCGCCCGAATTCGAGAGTTCACCTGGGAGCAAAAAGCCAAGCAAATTGTTCAGCTTTATCGAGAGGTGCTGACGAAACAACAATTTATTGAATTCCCACCTTTTGATGAAGAGATCGTGATCGAAAACACTGAAGTGGTTAATTCGAGCGAGGCACTCTGAAAAATAGACTTGAAGCACCTAATATTTAGAGACGACTGCCCGTTCTTCTACGGGTAGTCCTCGCAAGGGAATCATTGTTGGTTGGGGAAGCTGCGCTTCTTTAATAAACAATGATTACCTGAATATTGCTACCCATCTACGTTAGGAGAGACTGATGGATTCTGTGTCGCAAGAGCCGCTTTTATCTAGAACACCCCGTCACGTCATCATTACAGGCGGTGCGGGATTTATTGGTTCCAACTTTGTGCATCACTGGTGTAATCAGTATCCTGGCGATCGCGTCATTGTTCTAGATGCGTTGACCTATGCAGGCAACCGCGCTAATTTGGCGGGCTTAGAAGGACATGCCAATCTCCGATTTGTGCAGGGTGATATTTGCGATCGGCCTTTAATTGATGCCCTACTTCAATCAGAGCATGTAGATACAATCGTTCACTTTGCCGCAGAGTCTCACGTCGATCGCTCCATTCTGGGGCCTGGAGCCTTTGTGCAAACGAATATGGTGGGCACATTCACTTTGCTAGAGGCGTTCCGGCAGCATTGGAACCAGGCCGAAAAGCCCAGCAGCTATCGCTTTCATCATGTTTCGACAGATGAAGTGTATGGCAGTCTTAGCCCTACCGATCCGGCTTTTACTGAAACAACGCCCTACACCCCGAATAGCCCCTATTCCGCCTCTAAAGCAGGTAGCGATCATCTTGTGCGCGCCTACCACCATACCTATGGGTTGCCCACCCTAATGACCAACTGTTCCAATAACTACGGAGCCTATCATTTTCCTGAAAAGCTCATTCCACTGATGTGTATCAATATCCTGATGGGCAAACCCCTGCCCGTCTATGGTGATGGGCAAAACGTGCGGGACTGGCTGTATGTGGGCGATCATTGCAGTGCAATCGATGTAGTGATCCATCAGGGAAAACCAGGCGAAACCTATAATATTGGCGGCAATAACGAAGTTAAAAATATCGATTTAGTCTATATGTTGTGCGATTTGATGGACGAGTTAGCTCCAGCTTTACCCATCCATCCGGCTCGCGATCTGATTACGTTTGTCAAAGATCGGCCAGGGCACGATCGCCGCTATGCCATCGACGCAACCAAAATCAAAACAGAGCTAGGGTGGACTCCTTCTGTAACGGTTCAAGAAGGTCTTCGTCGCACGGTTCAGTGGTATCTGGAGCATCAGGACTGGTGGCAGCCTTTGCTGTCGCAAGAGTATCAGGAGTACTATCGCAAGGTCTACGCCTAAAGATCGCAAATTTAATCAAACTAAAGATTTTAAAGAACTAGGCAGAGCCTAGTTCTTTAAAATCTTTCAAGTTAACTCAGGGGTGAATCTAATAGATCAGATTTTCTCAGTTCAGCTTCTAAAGCCCGTTTAAAACGAGGCATTTCTGGCTTTTAGGATAAGTGTTTGTTAGAAAGCCGCTCCATGCTCTTATGACAAAAAACTCATCCTCAGCTCAAGCAACGCCCCCTAAAACGAAGATCATAAAGGAAGGACTCAAGCGCTATGGCTCTACGATTCTTTGGGCTAAAAAATCGTCAAACGCTTTTTCTTCGAGCGATTGTTTGGCTAACAACTTCAGCGCTGACGATGTACCTGGCGATCGCCTGCTCTAGTGGCAACATTCCCAATGGAGTCAGTTCTAATGGAGCCAGTTCCAATGGAGCCAGTTCCAATGGAGCTATTGCTAATGGAGCAACTCCCAATGAATCTAGACCCGAGTTGGCTGTTGGCACCAACTTGCGCGGCATTACCGATTGGTCAACCCAAGTGCCGTTCTTAGATCTGTTCAAGAGCGCTAGAACTTGGATTCCTCAGTGCGTAAATGGAGAGCCGGGTTGCGATGGCTCCTGGGATACAGGGGAGTTCGCCCAGCTTGACCTAGATGAGCAGGGCTGGGTGAAATCTCTACCTCAACCTGAGGATGCTCCCAAATACACTCGGGTTCGCACCATCTTGTTAGGTGGCGGCGGCAAATATCCTCAAGGCCAGTATGTAGTGCTTTACGATGGCGAAGGCACGATTGAATATACCTATGACGCCCGCAAAGACGAGGCAGCTTCCAAACCGGGTAGAGATATTATCGAAGTCAACTCTGCCAACGGTGGAGAGGGTGCTCACCTCATGATTACGGCGACCGATCCGCGCAAAACCGGAAACTACATCCGCAATATCCGAGTCGTGCCGATCGCCCATGAAATGACCTATGAGACTGAGATATTCAACCCTGCTTTTATCGAAAAAACACAGAAATTTAGTGCCCTGCGCTTCATGGATTGGATGAATACCAATTCCTCAGAACAGCGCGAATGGAGCGATCGCCCTAAGGTAGAAGACGCTTCCTATGCGTTTGGCAAAGGCGTACCGTTAGAGATCATGATTGCGCTGGCAAATCGACTGGGGGCAGATCCCTGGTTCAATATGCCGCACAAAGCAACGGATGACTACATGCAAAAGTTTGCTAGCCTCGCCAAAGAAAAGCTAGATTCAAAGCTTAAGGTTTATGTTGAACTGTCTAATGAGGTGTGGAACTGGACTTTTCCTCAATCACACTATGCTTTAGAACAAGGGAAAGCGCGCTGGGGGCAAGATAAAGGCGATGCTTTTGCTCAATGGTACGGGATGCGCGCAGCTCAAATGGCTGATATCTGGAAACAGGTGTTTGGCGAAGCAGGGGCAGGACAGAGTTCCCGCCTCATTGCCGTCTTGAGCACCCAGACGGGCTGGCAAGGCTTAGAAACAAGCATTCTGGATTGCTCGTACTGGGTGGCTGAGGGCAATACGCCTTGCTATCAACATGGTGATGCTTACGCGGTGACGGGTTACTTCAGCGGCAACTTAGGCTCACCTGATGCTGAAAAACAGGTTGAGTCTTGGCTGAAAGAAAGTAACGGGGGATTTGGTCAGGCATTGAAGCGCCTTGATCAAAAAGGAGATTGGGGTGACAGCCTGCAAGACACTCGTGATGGCTTTGTCTATCACAAAAAAGTTGCTGAATCCAAAGGGCTGAAATTTTTGGCTTATGAAGCAGGGCAGCATGTTGCCGGGAGGCAGGGAGTTGAAAATAATGCCCAGTTGACCCAATTCTTCATTAATCTGAATCGTCGCCCTGAAATGTATGAGATGTATACGAAGCTATTGAATAGTTGGAAAGATGAAGGCGGCAGCTTGTTCATGCATTTTTCCGACATCGATGAGCCTAGCAAATGGGGAAGCTGGGGCGCACTGGAGTATGTAGATCAGCCAAACTCGCCCAAGTATGATGCATTGATGGATTTTATCCAACAAAATCAGTTGCGATGAAGCTGTAAGTGAGGTGGGCAGTCGCTTAGCCTCACCCACGGCTTCAGTCAGTTGGCAAAGCTTAATGCTGAACTCCGTAGATTTACGGAGTTCTTTGTTTATTTAAGATGAAGACCGTCAGGTAATATTGTGGTTTTTGTGAAGACGGCTCATGTAGCTTTTACAACGTTAAAGCTTACGTGAATTGACCCGATGTTCTCTGACAGAAATATCACTTTCTGACTAATATGATTTAAGTACATAAGCCAAGTGAGTCAGGGTGGTTCTTGAAAAGTTTACGCAATTCCACTGAGGACAGTGATTTGCGCGGGCGGCCTTTTAGAAAATGATGAACTGATTGGCTTTCAATCCATTCTCTGCGGAAAAAACGAGTTGCGATCGCTCCTATTTCAACTTGAAAATTTCTGCTTGTAGAGCCGCCTAAATGTTTGCGATCGAAATTTCCCCTTTGAAGCTGAGCAAGGCTTGAACAACTGTAGAAGTTACTACAACTGTTTTGGGGTGAGCGAGAAGCAGCACAGTTAGGGAGCAGACTGATTAATCTTGAGTTTGCATAACTCATCTGGTAGCTCCAGATAGATAGTGAATCTCTTGAAAATACTGACGAATACTTACATTACAGTTCAGACTTCACAAAGTCTTTAATCTAGTAGGGGTCAATTCCCCGCCGCTCTGCGGCGAAACTTCAAGCTTGCAATGTCAGCCATTGGCTGACGAGCAAAACGGGTTCCATACCCCGCTGCTTGCGGCGGGGTCGTTGATTCGGCATCAAGATTTCTGTAAAAGTTGAAATTCCTCCTGAGATAGAGCCTCTAAAGCTGTGTCTATCTGAGGAACGTTCGTTGACGCTTAAGGCCATCTGGCTATCTGCCAGATCCTATATGTAGTCCCGTTATCCGATTGTGGAGTAGATCTATGAAAGCAGTCATCATCGGTAATGCAAAAATTAAAGGGCAAAATGATAGCATTCCTGCCGCTCAGCTATATCCATTTTTTGATAATAGAGATTACTTACGTCGTGAACTAGGGTTTGAGTTTCAACACATTCAAGCTCATACATTTGCAGAAATTGAAGCCGCTTATCAAAATATCAAAGCAGATATTTTCTTCGTTCGCCCAGACTGGAAAGAAAGTCCGGAAGATGCAGAACGTGTGATGAAGAATCTGCGCCAGAAAAATCCGAAAGCTAAGATTTTCTTTATAGATCCCTTCGATCAAACAAGCAGCCGATTCTTCAACGTTCTGCCTTATGTCGATCGCTTCCTAAAGTACCAAAGTCTTAAAGATCTGAGTGCTTACACCCAACCACTTCTGGGTGGAAATATGCTCACCGATCGCCTGGTTCAAGAGCTTGGCTACGATCTGAAGGGTTGGCATGTCGGATCAGAAGTGCCTACAGGCTACGAGTCTCGTATTGATAGTGGTTGGTATATTTCACTGACTTCTAGATTTAAGCAACAGCTTTTTAGTACACCCATGCCTTGGGAACGACTGTTCCGCAAGCGAGACATTGATATATGCTGCCATGTCTCCTATGGCCCTAGAAGCAACGTTGAATGGTATGGACAGCATCGCATGGCAGCGATCGAAGGTTTGCAGCAGTTAGCTCCAGAATACAAGCTGTCAGTCAGTGGAGAGTATAGTGGAGAGCGCACTGTTTCATCCAAGCAATATTTTCGAGATATTCAACGTAGCCGGATTGCATTTAGTCCATTTGGCTGGGGAGAAGTTACGTTTCGTGATTATGAAGCAGTCTGTTACGGCTGTTTACTAATCAAACCTTCGATAGAACATATTGATGTAGCACCTAACATTTTCATTCCAGGAGTTACCTATGTTCCGGTGCGCTGGGACTATGCTGATCTGGCTGAGAAATGTCGTTTTTATTTAGAAAATCCAGATGCAGCGAATCAGATTATTAATAACGCTCGTGAAGCTTACAAAGATTACTTCCAGCAGAAGCATTTTGTCAAAAAGATAGCGTCTCTACTTCAAACCATTCCAGTGAGTGAACCGCTCGTTCCAGCGCAGCTCTACCCACAATCTGCTGTTAGCTCTTAATAGCTTTTACGCCTGCTTGACTGACAAAAGTATTGGGAGATGAAACGAAAGCCAGGAGGGAAGCAGAGCCTGGTTTAAGCTGAAAGTTACCACACAAATCGGCAAAATCAATGGCACCTACTTCCCGCCTCTATCATGCGTTGAATGAATA
>DATNPL010000214.1:0-16055 GCA_036703255.1 Coleofasciculaceae cyanobacterium | reverse complement strand
CGCTTTGAAGAGTATGAGCGATTGGGCACACCGCTTCAACTCAATGGAGCGATTTGCTTAAAGGAACTGACCGATCGCCAGATTCAGAGCTACCTTGCTAGTGCCAATCAACCAGCGCTCTGGAACGCGATTGCTGAGGATGAAGCCTTGCTAGAGTTAGTGCGTCCGCCATTGCTCCTGAGCATGACCGTTCTGGCGTATCAGGGAGGGGCAGGATTGGAATGGCAAGGCTTAAAGTCATCTGAAGCGCGATTAGAACACCTGTTGGATGCCTACATTCGACGGATGTTGGAGCAGAGTGCCGCATCTCAGACTTTCAAGAATCAGCAGCAGAAAAGCTATAGCCTCAGGCAAACTCGCTTGTGGCTCACTTGGCTGGCTCAACAGATGGAGCGCGAGTCTCAAACAGAGTTTCTGATTGAACGCATGCAACCTTCCTGGTTGCCAACTCAGGCGTTCCAGATAAGTTATGAGCATATAGTGAAATTGATTAGTGGGCTGATTTTTTGGCTGATTGGTGGGCTGATTGTTGGGCTGACTGTTGGGCTGATTGGTGGGCTGACTGTTGGGCTGATTGGTGGGCTGATTGGTAGGCTGATTACCAGCAGAAAGAGTATATCGATTTCTGAATCTCTAAAATGGTCTAGGAAAGAAGCTAAAAAAGGGCTGACTGTTGGGCTGATTGGTGGGCTGACTGTTGGGCTGACTGGTGGGCTGACTGGTGGACTGATTGGTGGGCTGACTGGTGGACTGATTGGTGGGCTGACTGTTGGGCTGATTGGTGGGCTGACTGGTGGGCTGACTGGTTCAGAAATAGAACAGAAGGCTTTTCCAAATCAAGGAGTTTGGAAAACCTTGCAGACTGGTCTGGTACAAATGGTAATTTTTTGGCTGATTTATGGGCTGATTTATGGGCTGATTGGTGGGCTGATTGGTGGGCTGAGTGTTGGGCTGAGTGTTGGGCTGATTTATGGGCTAATTTTTGGTCTGATTGTTGGGCTGGTTTTTGGTCTGAGTCGTGGGTTAGGTGAGTGCATTAAACATCTGTCTCTCCGCACCGTTTTATATCGCCACGGCTATATCCCCTGGAACTACGCCTGTTTCCTGAACTACAGCACCGATCGCTTACTTCTCCAGCGAGTCGGGGGGCGTTATCGCTTTATGCACAAGCTATTACAAGAGCATTTCGCCGCCATGCCCTTCGAGAAACCTTAGCTTGAGCTGCTGGTTTAGAAATTCGAGATTTAATCGGCAGCAGCCTCAGCCAGCGCTATTTTCAATGCTGCCCCTACTGAATACGCAATTTCAGCACCTTGTCCTTCAAGCACTCCATATTTCGTTTTCTAGCTAAGTTAGGCGTTGACCCCTCTGTTTTCTGAGCAGCCCAATTAGAGCAAGTCAAGCAAACGAGAGTTAAGAGCAGTGAGGCTGGAGCGTCCTATCTTAGTTGTTGCGGCTGGGCAACTGGAGCGATCGAAGTTTTAGTGGCGATGTCAGAGATAAAGGAATTTGAATTGGAAATAAGGCAGCTCAGGAAGACTCATCAGATGGAGGAGGATTGGTTCCCATTTCAGGTGAGCGTGGAAGGACTGAGGCTGGCGATCCAGGAGGATTGAGCAACTTTACACCCTACTTATCACTTCCCGCAGACGTTGAGAGCAAGTGCCCCTGAACTGGTAGCTACCGTCTCTCATCAGCTTTATACTCAGCTCTCAAAGCAGCGACCTTACTCCTTTTAAAAGAGAGTAAGGTCACTGCTTTGAAATGTTATCAACTGGCGCAAAGCCAATCGGGTTGGAAAGAACCTGAGACATCGAGTCTTTCAGGTGATTTGCTTAAGCGGATCTGTTGAAAAACACAAGTCTAGTTTTAAAGAGCGGCGCTGTAGCAATATAGTTCTCTTACTCGACTGAAAAGAAGTCAAGTTGCTGAGCTTCATAATCCTGTTTATGGGAACTCTAGCAATGTACTGCAATATCGTTTATTTATGGCGACAATTATTCTACTTTGCAATGAAAACTATGCTGTAACTATTCGGCAGAGTATTGAATCTGCTAAAAAACAGTTGGTAAACGGGGAATTGAGTTGGTGGGCTTGGAGTGTCGGCAAACAGCCGATCGCTAAGGTTGGAGACAGAGTGTACATTCAAAGGACAAACACATATCCTCCTGCTGGGTACTTTGCAATGGGTCATGTTGTTCCCACGCAACCAAACCAAAAACTTAATCTTACCAATAAGAAATACGCTAATTTTAATGATTGCTATTGTGATGAATTTTTTGATGGCAAATATGTTGTCCAGCTTCTTATTGATTCAGTCGTAGACTACGATCGATCACTTAAACTAAGTGATTTAGGGCAAAAGCGCGAATTTGAGGGGGCTAATTTTTTCGTCCCTGAAGGTCATCCTTTTGATTCAAAGTATGCTGTAGCTTTGGATAAAGTGTGGGAAGATCATTTAGTATCAGTGGGAAACAATGGAGTATCTGCTTTTACTATTTTAAGCAGAAAAGGGCATGAGCATAAACAGCAGAAAAAAATTGAGTTGGCATTACAGATTTATGAAAAGGGTTTAGAAGTTGCTGAAAGCGTAGGAGATTTATCATGGGTTAAGTTTTTTAGTACTCAGAAACAGCAATGTTTGGCAAAACTACAAAAACAAAACCCACCAGCGATTGAAAAGGTAGTAGAGATATTTCCAGATGAGGTTGATTCATCGGAAGTATTTCGTGAAGGTGCAGTGCGCCAAGTGCTAGTCAATGCCTATGAGCGTAATTCTGTAGCCCGGAAAAAATGTATTGAGCACTACGGTACAGAATGCTTTGTATGCGGTTTCAGCTTTAGTCAAGCATTTGGAGAGTTAGGAAAGGATTTCATTCATGTTCACCATCTTAAGCCTCTATCAGAGATTGGCGAAGAGTACAAAGTAAATCCGATTGAGGATATGCGTCCTGTCTGTCCTAATTGTCACGCAATGCTTCACCGCCAAACCTCGCTGCTTAGTATTGAGCAAGTCAAGGCTGCTTTAGACCAGTCGAAGCACAACACGTTTAACTCGGGTGTAGGAGAGAGAAACACCCTCCTACACCATCTATCTTGATTATATACAGCGCTTTGCACTTGGGTCGGTGTGGGTTATTTTTCAGAAGCCGCGCGGAGCGCGGCTTCTGAAAAATAACTGTGGTTTACGCAATTGAAAATTGCTGTAAATGCTCCAGCATCTTAGGTAATGCCTTACTTTATTTCCCCTTTTCCTCTAAAAGCCAATCGATCGCCGTACTTGGGCAAAAAATGGACAAAGCCGATTTTAGGACTGAAAAGCTGCCTTGAACCATTTGCCATTGAGTTTGAAGGGAGGTTTCCATTGTAATATTCCTCTCTTGACGCAAACTACTTTATAAACCCGACGATGTGTTAATGCTGCTTATCTCAGTAGCTAAGCTAAAATGCAACTTCCTGATTTTTAGTCAACCATTTCTCAATTTCAAACTTTTGCTCACCTTATGGTTCCAAAATCAATCTTTGCTCACCTTATGGTCGCAGAACTAATTGAACAACAAAAAATACCTACGAGGGAAAGTGTGTTTCAGGGCTACAGTTGCTCAGCTTATGGTCACAAAGTTGCTCAACTTATGGTCGCAGTCATAGCCCTGTCGTCATGGCTCTAATACCCGATCGCAAAAAACGAGGTTCGTCAAAAATAAGTAAGAAATCAGATGAAAGTCTTTAACCACGCTTTCATGAGCATCAACATTCATTCTGTCTTTTTCCCAGCAACTGGCTCACCTATATTTTCGAGATCAACAAGGTTCCACTTCAATCCTCTGTTTCTATAAATACGCTTCTTTAAGTTGGGATAATCACCCACATCATGCTCAAGTCGTTGTCCAACAACAATGCACTTTAATAAAGAATTACCGTTGTTTTTAAGAGAATGCGCTTCTCCTCCCGATCGGTACCCAATAAAGTCACCTGCTTTGACGGAGTACTTGCGATCGCCAATGGTCGCTTCTGCCTCACCCTCAAGAATGTATACACATTCATCTTCGTGATAGTGCATATGCAGTTCTGTAGATTCGTACCCAGGTTGGATTTCTATAATGTGAAAACCAAAACCCGATAGACCTGTGAGGTCGCCTAAAGATTTATTCAGCCTCCGAGCATTGTCATTGAGAAAATGGGTTTTCTCAATTCCCTGATACTGTTCAATTTCTTCTTTCGTAACAATATATTTGTCCATAGTGCGCTCCTAGATAGGGTATCAACTATGTTTTGATTAACCTGTCGCTGCTGCGATCGAGTCCCCTGATTGTCGCGTTAAATACATACAAGCTATAGATCACAAGATCTAAAGGCTGGGTTTCAGAGGTGCAGAACGCCCTTGAAATCCAGCCCTTAGAAATATCTCGGAATTTATGTTTATTGAGTCTTACATAAAGAACGGGATCGACGGGGCTCGAACCCGCAACTTCCGCCGTGACAGGGCGGTGCTCTAACCAATTGAACTACGATCCCATGTAGTTGGCGCGTTTCAGCGCGATCTCCATATTCGCCTAGAAATCAGAATTTGTCAAATAATTCTCTTAAAGTTTTATTCCAGAGCTGGCTTTCTACCCTGATACAATTCGACTTGCGGCAACTTTGCCTGAGCTTTTATCGCCAGCCCGATCGCCGCACGTTCTGTCAACAGCCCTGCACCCATGACCTCTTCACTCGCTCTTCTAGACCAGCACCGCCAGCAATTTCCAGCCCTTGCCAACAAGATGTACTTTAACTATGGCGGCCAAGGCGTCATGCCCGAAAGTGCGATCGCCGCCATTCTCAGCGCCCATGAACACATCCAGCAGGTCGGGCCTTTTTCGGCAGCCATCAATGAGTGGGTAACAGAAGAAATCGTCAACATGCGAGAAACCATTGCCACTGAGCTAGGTGCAGCATCCGGCACGATCGCCCTCACCGAAGACGTCTCTGTCGGCTGCAACATCGCGCTCTGGGGTATCGACTGGCAAACAGGCGATCATTTACTGCTGTCCGACTGCGAACACCCAGGAATTATTGCCGCAGCTCTCGAAATTCAGCGGCGGTATGGGGCAGAAGTTACCTTTTGCCGCTTGATGGAAACCTTAAATACAGGCGATCCCGTTACGATCATCACGCAAAATTTGCGCCCTACGACCCGTCTAGTGGTCGTGAGCCACATTCTTTGGAATACAGGGCAGGTTTTACCGATCGCCGCCATTGCCCGTGCTTGCCATGACTATCCCACCCCCCGAAAGCCCGTTCGGCTTCTAGTCGATGCCGCCCAGTCGGTCGGCGTGCTGCCCATCAACTTAAGCAAGCTAGGCGCAGACTTCTATGCTTTCACAGGGCACAAGTGGTGGGGTGGCCCTGCGGGTATCGGTGGACTTTACGTTCATCCAGAAGCCCTATCTAGCCTTAGCCCCACCTTTATCGGCTGGCGCAGCATCCGCAAAAACTCCTCTGGCTATCCCACGGGATGGATGCCCGACAGCAGCCGATTTGAAGTAGCGACCTCAGACTATCCCCTCCTCAGCGGGCTGCAAGCCGCGATCGCCCTACAAAATGAATGGGGTTCAGCTACAGAACGCTATCAGCGGATTCGAGAACTGAGCCTTTACCTCTGGCAGCAGTTAGCTAATCTACCCAACATCACCTGTTTGCGCACTGCCGCACCTGAAGCAGGGCTAGTTTCCTTTAAAGTCGATCGAGAAGGGAATGGCATTCATAGTCGTCTGGTGCAAGAGCTAGAGCAGCAATCTATTTTTCTCCGCACCATTCAAGATCCAGATTGCGTCAGGGCTTGCATTCATTACTTGACTTTGGAGTCAGAAATCGATCGACTTGTTGAAGCTATTCAAAAGTTTGAATGAAAATATGTCTTTCGCGTAGCTATAGTTACCTAGTAGCCCCCTGCCCTAGGTTAAGCTCTGTATCAGGCATAACTTTACTAAACTTTGCATAAATCACTGCTCAGGTTTAGGATTTAGACGTGCTTTAAGCGAGTTAAGAAATCAAATGATTTAGTCTGGGAACTCAAGGACAGCATCACACGAAGGAGTTGCTAGAAATGGTAGAAGTTGCTGAAAAGCATCGGGTCGTGATTGTGGGGGGCGGCTTTGGAGGTTTATATGCGGCAAAAGAGCTAGGTCGTGCTCCGGTAGAAGTGACGCTGATTGATAAGCGGAACTTTCACCTATTTCAACCCCTGCTTTACCAAGTGGCAACGGGAACCCTGTCCCCTGCCGATATTTCTTCGCCCTTGCGCGGCATCCTCAGCGGCAACAAAAACACCACAGTGTTGATGGACGAAGTAGCAGACATTGATGCCGAACAGCAAAAAGTGATCGTGCAGGGTGGAGAAGTTCCCTACGACACGCTGGTCATCGCCACGGGAGTCAGCCACCACTACTTTGGCAATGATCACTGGAAGCCTACCGCACCGGGTTTGAAAACCGTAGAAGATGCCCTAGAAATGCGGCGGCGGATTTTCATGTCCTTTGAGGCCGCAGAGAAAGAAACCGATCCTGAGCGGCGCAAAGCCTGGTTGACTTTTATCGTGGTGGGCGGCGGCCCAACAGGCGTAGAATTGGCTGGGGCGATCGCCGAACTGGCTTTCAATACCCTCAAGCAAGACTTCCGCAACATTGACACGGGCGAGGCCAAGATCTTGCTGCTAGAAGGTCTCGATCGCATTCTGCCCCCCTACCCTCCAGAGCTTTCCGAAAAAGCAGCAGAATCCCTGACTCAGTTAGGAGTCACAATTCGCACCAAGACACTCGTTACTAACATCGAGAACCATGTCGTCACGGCAAAGCAGGGCGATCAGGTCGAAGAAATTCCGGCTCAAACCATTCTTTGGGCAGCCGGAGTCAAAGCCTCCGTCATGGGCAAAGTCCTAGAACAGCGAGCAGGCGCAACGCTCGATCGCGTGGGACGAGTAATCGTAGAACCCGACCTCACCCTTCCCAATCAGCCCAATATCTTCGTGATTGGCGATCTATCGGTCTACATGCATCAAGATGGCAAACCTCTCCCAGGGGTAGCGCCTGTTGCCGTACAAGAAGGGCAATATGTCGCGCGTCTGGTGCGTGAGCGCCTTCAGGGAAATAGCCTACCGCCTTTCCGCTATAACGATATGGGCAGCTTGGCCATCATTGGGCAAAACAAAGCGGTAGCCAGCATGGGAGGCGCAAAGTTTTCGGGGCCTCTAGCCTGGTTCCTGTGGATCTTTGCTCACATCTATTACCTGATTGAGTTTGACAACAAGCTGATCGTGATGCTCCAGTGGGGCTGGAATTACTTTACCCGCAACCGTGGAGCCAGACTGATCACTGGAGAAGGCGCGCTAGAGCAAGACGCTGTTGATGCAGATGGCAATTATGCCGTCTCTTCTAAAGACAAGGCGGTTGTCAAAGCCTAAGGCCAAAGCCAGATTATGCTTTGAAAGCTTTGCTCTGCGAGACTTTCAAAGCATAATTCACGCCTGACTCAATTAAAAATGCCGTAGAACTTGATTAAAGCCCGAAAGCCTTCAGCGACATCCCATGCTGAAGGCTTTATAGTAGTGTTAAGTAAATTTACTGAGCCACGCTATCCCTGACCCGATCTTCAGAAATCAAAGCTCGATTACTAGTCATCCTTAGCCATCTTTAGACCTTAACAGGAGCTTCCTGGTGAAATCCTCAAACCCCAATGCCGCGATCAACGCAGCATCGACCCTTGATTCAACGCAAGTGAGTACCCTAACCTTAGAGCTTGTGGGGTTTCGCAACCTCATGGGCGTCGTTAACTTAGGGCTATTTAACAGTCCAGAAGGATTTCCCAACGCCATTGAATACACGGTGCGATCGGGGAGCTTTCCCATCACAGAAGCCCCTCTAATTCTCACGTTTCCTGAACTGCCCTATGGACGCTATGCTGCCACAGTTCACCATGACGAAAACCAAGATGGCGCACTCAATGTCAATAGCTTAGGCATTCCCAAAGAAGGGATCGGCTTTTCAGGCGATCCAAAGATCTGGATGGGAGCACCCCCGTTTCACAAAGCCGCCTTTGACTTTACGCCCAACCGTCGGACGATCGCCATCACCATGAAATACCTCTTGCCGTAGCCTCTGAAAGCACATCCAGATTTCGCTGCACCGTATGATGCAGTTTTTGCACGACATCATCGACTGTGCCAGCGCGATCGCGCCGATAGTCCGCAACATAGTCTTTAAGGTTAATCGGCTTGCCAATGCGTAGGTATGCCTGACGATAGCCCTTCGGGGGAGGCTGATCGATCTTGAAAACCTCTCGCTCTAAGCGAATTAAGGTATCCAAAAATCTTTCGGGCGTTGGCTTCTCAGACACATAGCCGTCATAAATGGCATCAAAATTGAGTACCCGCATTGTCGCTTGCAGCATCACATCCCAGCCGTCTCTGCCATCTGGCAGCAGCGTGCTTTGCCGAGTCTGCAACACATGCCGGATGCGATAAACGCGTTCTCGATCGGCCTCTCCCATTGCAGAAGTCAGCGCCAACTGTTCCTCGCACTGCTGCAAAACCTGAGCCTTTAATCGAGCAATGCGCTGATTCCAGGTGAGATCATACGGGGAAGTCAGACCATATTCCTGCTCACAATTCACCAAAACATACTCAGCAATCACCCGCAACCGCTTGTAGACATCGCCCTCCGTCTTAGTGTCAGTTGCCTTTTCCAAACGCTCAAGCGTTTTCTGAATCACCACTGACATTTTGCCCATGTAGCGATACTTAATGCTGATAGGAACCGCATACAAATCAGACAGCTCGTTTTGTTTGGCCAACGCCTGTAGCCCAATCTGAACGGCTCCCGATCGAAACGGCATCACCGTATCATTTTGAAACGAGCATCCGCCCTCTGGGAAAATAACGAGCTTACTGCCCGGACGAGAGACAAGAGCCAGAGTCTGCTTGACACTAGCGCGATCGACCAGGCCCCGCCGCACTGAGTATGCCCCAATGCGCTGATATAGCCATCCCTTCAGTCCTTGGAATCGCTCATGGGCTGCCAGATAATAAAACGGCTGACCGACACGCGCCGACAGCAAAAACATCACCACCTCATCTTGAAAAGTGGAATGATTGCACAGTAAAAGACAGGGCTGCTGTTGCAGGGTGGCAATAGAGACTTCTGGCTCAGCGCTCACCACGAGTTCTAGTCGATTAAGCCATCGGGCAATCCAAGGAGAGGCTTGCTGGAGCATCCACACCAAATAGGGGTTAACTTTGGGAGGATAAAAAGAGAGCGATCGCCGCGTCATTCTAGAGCAATTGCAGAGTACTTCGCCAATTCAAATCTGAAGTGCATCATCGTCTGATTGACTAGCATAGAATAACTCGAAAGGCGTTGGATAGCCAAGCGATCGGCACCCTGCGCCACAAGCTTGCGCTCCCTGAAAAGAGATTTGCGCGCCCTGAAAAGCTGGATTTTCAATCCGCTGAAGATATCTACTGCGTACTAAATAGGATTTGTCCGTTTTGCACGGCTCTCAGATCAAAGCGAATTCCAGCTGTGTAGGCATCCTCAGCCGCGATCGCCTGAATATCAACCGACTGACCGACCTGCTTGAGCTGATCCAAAAAGCTGTACAGGCGATCGCGATTGGCAATTTCAATAGTTTCGGGCAAAATTCCGGCCTGTCGCGCTCGAAATTGAGCCGCCGTAATCATTTGATTAATTCGGGTCTTGAGTTCCTCTTCTGGCATGGTTTGAGGGGCGACCGTTGTAGCCGCAACCACCTCACCTTGGCGGTAAACGAGCTGATTGGGAATGGCGCTAACGTTAACCTGCACACAGTCTTGCCCTGCCAATACGCAGGGTTCGCCGACGACATAATTGCCGTCTGACAAAACCCGAATCACATAGACTTTGCCGTCTTGAATCTGGTTAATAATCTGCTCAGCTTCAGCATTGGTGATTTGAATAATCTGATCGGCAACATCAGACGCATCGGGGCGAAGGCGTTGAGCCGCCCGGATATTGGCAGACTGTAAAAGTTGGTTCAGCACTTCGCGGGCAGCCGCAGGTTCATTGACCCGCACGGCACCCGCCGCCAGGGTTTGGTTGCGGAGAATGGCAACGTTGCCTTGCCGCAAATCTTGATATTCTTGCTCTAACGACTGGTACTGGCGATCGAGGAGATCAATTTCTTGCTGAAGCGAGCTACGCTGCACCTCAAGCTGCCGCAGTTCACTCTCGCGGGTAGCGATGGCCCGATCGCGCTGAGCAATTTCTTGATCGCGTTGGGCAATCTGTCCCTTCACCTCATCGCGCTGGCGGACTAGCTCTTGGCGATCGGTCTGAAGCTTTTGAATCTCAGTCTTGAGGACAGCCGCCTGTTGCGAAACGGAGCCTAAAAGACTTTGGGCTTGTTGATAGTTAGACTGAATCTGCTGAAGCTGCGATTGGGTGCTGCTCAACTGCTCCTCAGTACGAGCCTGTCTGTCGATCGCCGCCCGCAGCGATTGGTTGATTCGCTCTAATCGTCGTTGAGCCGCAGACTGCTGGCGGCGGGCATTTTGCAGCCGCTGCTCCGTTTTGCCCTGCTCCGATTTCGCCTGGGTTAGCGCATCCTGAGTCGATTCCAAATCATTTTGAATCTTCTCAAGTTCAAACACGCCTGTGCGGAGCTGATCGCTGACCGCAAACAAAATACCCAGCGTCGATGCCGAAATAATTCCCCCTGTGAGAATCGTAATCAAAGTAGCAGTCTTACGGGGACGCAGATTAAACAACGTCAGCCGCGCTTTGCCCACTTTCGTACCCAGGCGATCGCCCACCGTGGCAATTACCCCTCCCAGCATTAGCACCGCTACAATCAAGACCAGTCCTGTGGTCATCGCACACACACCAAAGTTCAAGTCCAGCCTACTATCTATAGAATCAAATCACCTAGCTATTTAAAAACTGCTTTGGGCAGACCTTTCCTCTCGCCTACCTATACAACAGAGAGAGATACTCTTATTTTTATCTTCTTCCATAGATTTAGTAGTGTCCCATCTTGCATCTTTCCGAATTAGCAGGTTTCAGCGGCATTCCGTGCGCCTTCGGAAAACTAGGCTCTTGAGGGTTGAGATGCACGCCTAACTCTGAAATAGCGATCGACTGAAGTCCTTCACTTTATAAGCGACTTGTAAAGCACAATGGCAGATTTTATAAAATCTAGGCTAAGTTCAGTAATTACTGGGTTGCCTCGAAAATAGCAATGATATTGTAGTGGCAAGCTTTCGAGGCAGAGTTAATCTACAGGTTCTGCACTCTGCAATTTAGCCTTCAGAGGTCAAGTCCTATGATTCAGCCAGCAAATCTAAACTCAATGCATCTGGCAGAAGCTCAACAACCTCTGCTAAAAGGTGCTGTTTTCACTGGCGCACGGCAAGTGCTTCAAATTGTCTTTGCGGTTCGCATTCCAGGTGGCTTGACTCCGCCCTGACTTTGATTCACTCTAGCCCTCCAGCAATTGACTCATCTTCAGCATTAAGCCATACAGCATAAACCTCACCCTCTATTTCTCTTATGCAGAGCCGAGGGCGAGACGTTGAATCATAGGCAAGCAGCAGATTTAAGCTCATAGCAGATTGATCTTGCCTATAGCGGCCTGTATGCATGAACTGATTTTTCAAGTTCATAATGTTGTCTTAGAAATCATGAATTCCATTAGAGTAAAGATTTTTCCAAGAAATCTTTCAGATTAATCTATTCATATTTCCAAGACAGATTCATTGCTGTCCAACACAATCTTTAGAAGTTTGGTCTTTAGAAATTGAGCCTTTAGAAGTTCGGCTTCCTGCCGTTTCACCAAAACTCAATCACAACCTGAAGCATAAGCTTGCCTCAGCAAATTTCGAGAGGCCATCTCGGCTTAGCGGCTTGAGATAGACCACAGATTAAGTTTTGGGCAGACTCGCAAGATCGGCCATCAGAATGGTTGGGCTTAACGCATCAACGCAAATATTTCGTTCCTAGATTATTAGCTTAGGTACAGATTTTTCCATCTTAAACCTGCTGAAGTTGGCAACACAGCTTTGAAGACCAGCGCTGAGATTTCAGCTCTACTCAAAATTTTGAGTAGGGTACATGCGGTTAATTTCACTCACTTAATTTCACGCTGTCTGACGCTCTCAAAGACTGCTGCTTCAACTTCAGAATTCCTGAAAATTGGAGCTTATCCTATGCCTGAAGCGCGATCGCCTTTCATTCTTTTACAGCTTTTAGATTTCTGCAAAGGAGTAGCCATTATTCTGGTCGTCCTTGTTCACTTTCAAGGTGGATGGGGTTGGCAAGGTGTTCATCCCTTCATTGTGTTAAGTGGATTTGGCCTCGCCTATTCTTGTGCTATTCGCTCTCAAAAATATGATTGGAAAGTTTGGTATGTCAAACGAATTCGCAAGATTTTGCCTGCGTACTGGCTAACTTGTCTGCTCGGCTATTGCCTGATGGTGGGGGTCTACCTATCAAACGGTGAAACCTTGCTCAATTCTCTATCTCTGCCCAAGCAGCAGCTATTCTTTGACCTGCTCCTGCTCGGTAATTTCCATAACGGCACTATCATTACGCTGCCCAACTTCTCTCTGTGGTTTGTCCCTTTTATCATCAGCATCTATCTCGTTTTTCCGCCGCTATATCAGCTTATGGCTCATGCCAAGAGCCGCAAGGAGCTGCTCACCGTCCTGCTCAGAATCATTGGCCTAGAGTTCGTTTATCGAGCTGTGGTTATTTGGTTTCTAGACGGTTCTCCCATCGGCTATCGCAACTTTGAGTGGGCGTTTCCCGACTTGGGTGTCCCTTTCAATCACTTACCGGATACAACACTCTTTTTCTTTCAAGGTGAAGCTCCCTTTGGCTTCTTTCCCGCTCGTATAGGCGAGTTTGCATTAGGAATGGCGATCGCCATTGTGTTAATTAAGACTCCCCGAATGCAAAGAAATCTGTTGAGTCGATGGGCCAGCTTAGCCGGGATTTTTATCTGGGTAAGTGGCAATGCTCTGCTTTATTCCGGCTTTCTGGGATGGGTTTTTGCTGACTTTTGGATTGCTTTAGGCTTAACGCTGTATTTAGTCAACTTAGCGGTTTGGATGCAAAAAAGACTTCCTATTCTTTTCAGCGGGATTAGCTATCTTGGCGTTTGGTCATACTACATCTTCCTGACGCATTTCTTATTTATTTATCTGCTGTTTTACTATCTTCCTGATCACACTGGATTCGATCTCCTACAAATCCATAGCGCCTGGAAGCTCACTCTTGTAAATTTAGGTTTTTTTGTTCTCATTATTCTAGGAACTGCTGTCAGCAGTCACCTTTTGAAATGGTTTGATCGCTCCAGGTTTGCAGACTGGACGATCGAATATACCGTCGCTAAAGTATTGAAATAACGAGGAGACGAATGTTTTTTCAAAGCCAGCGCAATACCATGACCCCAGCCAAGCACCTTCGCAGATTGCGATCGCATTTTTCCAAAAAACCGCAAGACTTAAACATACAGACCGAAGTTTTAGCTGGCATCACCGTTTCTTTAGCCCTAATTCCTGAATCTCTAGCGTTTGCTGCCATTGCCGGGGTCAGCCCTATGGTGGCGCTCTACACCTCCTTTTGCATGGCCGTGGTGACAGCGATCGCCGGAGGGCGTCCGGCAATGATCTCAGCCGCAACCGGATCAATGGCGCTGCTAATGACGGCTCTGGTCGCCAAGCACGGCGTTGAATATTTATTTGCTGCAACCGTGCTGACAGGCGTGATTCAAGTTTTGATTAGCATCTTCAAGCTGGGGCGCTTCTTTCATTTCATCCCAGCTTCCGTGATTGCAGGATTCGTCAATGCTTTGGGCATCCTGATTTTTCTGGCGCAGATGCAGCAGTTTGCAGGGGAGCCGTGGCAGATGTATGTCATGGTCGCAGTAACGCTGGCAATCGTTTATTTATTTCCAAAAGTTTCTAAAGCTGTTCCAGCCCCCCTCGTGGCAATTGTGGCGATGACCGTGGTGGCGATCGCCATCAACTTACCCATTCGTCGGGTCGGTGATATTGGAGAAATTACCCGCAGCCTGCCCGGATTTCATCTGCCAGCCGTGAGCTTTTCCTTAGAAACCCTGGCCATTATCTTGCCCTACTCTATGACTTTAGCCATTGTCGGCTTGCTAGAGTCTCTATTGACAGCAACCCTGGTGGATGAGTTAACAGACAGCCGCAGCTCCAAGAATCGAGAAATTCGGGGTCAGGGCATTGCCAATCTGGTGACAGGCTTGATCGGCGGCATGGCGGGCTGTGGCATGGTGGGGCAGTCCATTATTAACGTGCGATCGGGTGGCCGCACGCGTCTGTCTACGGCTGTTTCAGGCGCATTTCTGCTGTTCTCTATCTTTGTACTCAAGGATTGGGTGCAGCAAATTCCGATGGCAGCCCTCGTGGGCGTAATGATTATGATTGCCTTTGAAACGTTCGACTGGAAATCTTTGCAGACCCTACGCAAAACGCCTTTTCCAGAGTTAGTCGTGATGCCGATTACGGTAGCAGTCGTGATTTGGACGCATGACCTAGCCAAAGGTGTTTTGGTTGGGGTCGTGGTTAGCGTTTTGCTGTTTGGCTGGCAAGCCGCGCAAATTAGAGCCGTTTCGACTCAGCAGAATGGACGCAAAGTGTATCAACTTTCAGGACAGCTATTTTCTGGCTCTGCCAGCCATTTCCTGGAGCTATTTGACTATCGCCACGATCCCGATCGCGTCATTTTAGACTTCAGTGCGGCACACCTATGGGATCGGGCAGCAGCCGATGCGATCGCCAAGGCGGTGCAAAAGTATCGAGCCGTCAACAAGCAGACTATCCTAATTGGGTTCGATCGAGAGAGCTATGCGATTGCCAAAAAATATGGTCTGGTGCAGTCCACAGTAGTTTATGGTGCAGAGAGCAAAACACCATCAGCTCTCTAATTCTTTATTAGCTATTTTTATGGGCGCATGGAGCAGCCCACAATAATGTTTTTCTGAAAACCTTGATTGAATTTAGGCGCGCAGTACCCTGTCAAATTTCATATCGGGGAATTTCGCAAATCCCCAAATAAAGCCTGAAAAAAGCACGACTACGGCGTGCTTTTTTCAGGCTTTAGGCAAAGATTGTAGGCTGCGTTTGGGTTCTACTCAACAGCACGACTGGCAACCTCAGCCACCCGCTTAGCCGCCGCCTCTTTGCGTTCACTATAGCGATCGGTCAAATAGTCCACTTGCTCTCGCAGCAGCAGCGTAAACTTGTAAAGTTCTTCCATTACATCGACCAGGCGATCGCGGTAGGCAGAGTCTTTCATCGTGCCGTCGTCGTTAAATTCCTGATAGGCTTTGGCGATCGACGACTGGTTAGGAATGGTAAACATCCGCATCCAGCGTCCCAAAATCCGCAGAGTGTTGACGGCATTAAACGACTGAGAGCCGCCGCTGACCTGCATGACCGCTAGCGTTCTGCCCTGGGTGGGTCTGACCGCGCCCATGCTGAGCGGAATCCAATCAATCTGATTTTTCAAGATACCTGTGATCGTGCCATGCATCTCTGGACTCGACCAGACCTGCCCTTCCGACCAAAGACTCAGCGATCGCAACTCCTGTACCTTGGGGTGAGTATCGGGCACGCTGCCATAAATGGGCAGCTCACGCGGGTCAAAAAATCGCACCTCTGCCCCAAACTCCTGAATAATCCGGGCAGCCTCTTCGGCAGCAAGGCGGCTATAGGAGCGATCGCGCAAAGAACCATACAAAAACAAAATTCTGGGCGGATGGTCAAATGAGGTCATGAGGCAAGGTGGCTTTGGTAAGTTACAGCAATCTTAAATAGGAGGTGAACAGATGATAAGCTTAAAGCATGCATCTAAGTCTACTCTACTTGACTCATGGAAACGCTCGAACAATTCATTGCAAGCAATCGTGACTCGATGGAACTCAAACGCGCCCTTGCCGTGCAACTGAGTCAACGGGGGCAGAGTTATCGCAACATCCGAGACATCCTGCAAGTGTCGCTGGGCTTCATTAGC
>DATNPL010000060.1:0-9376 GCA_036703255.1 Coleofasciculaceae cyanobacterium | reverse complement strand
CCGAGTTGAGCGATGTTTTAACCGCCTCAAGCAGTTTCGTCGAGTTGCCACTCGCTATGAGAAAAAGGCTGAAAACTACCTTGCCATGCTGACTCTAGCCTCTATTGTCTTGTGGTTACAGTTTTAAAACACGCCCTAGTTGAAATTCCATAATGAGAATTGCTGCGCAACCCTACTACCGCTCGGATGTTGGGGCATTTAAAGCTAAGATTTTGGCGAATAATCTCTATCGGGCGATCGGGACAAAGGTAGAAGCTGAAACCAAAGAACTGACTGCGGCAAATGCTGCTCAACTACTCAAAGAAAGTAAATTGATTGTTGATGTATTTGACAACAGTCCCTCTCGCCAAGCGGTGAAGGATTACAGCGATCGCACTGGAACTCCTTGTCTCCATGCTGGACTCTCTGCCGACTATGCAGAGGTTATCTGGAATGAGGTTTATCGAGTTCCATCTGATGTCAATGATGATGTTTGTGATTATCCACTCGCACGTAACTTGGTGATGTTAACGGTAGTTGTGACTTCTGAGGCGATCGTTTCTTTTGTTGCAACAGGCGAACAACAGCACTTCACGATCACCTTGAAAGATTTGAGTATTCAATCTCTCAAGCTGTAAGATCCGATAGTGGCTGGACTACTCTCCGTAGACGGTCACCATCACTTTGCGCTGTCGGGCTTTGACATCACATTCCAGATGAAAAATCTGCTGCCACGTCCCAGAATCAGCTTGCCCTGTTCAATAGGTACGGTCAGAGAGGGTTCAAGCCAGGTTGCCTGAAGATGGGAGTGTCCGTTGCCATCATGCCAGGTCTGCTCATGCCCGTAATCTCGACTGGGTGGAATCAGCTTGTTTAGCAATTCAGGTAAGTCTCGTTGAAGCCCTGGCTCAAATTCAATGGCACCCATTGCGCCTGTATTGCCCATATTAAACATATTCACCATTCCCGTTCGGAGGCAGGCATCCGGTCGTTGGCTTAATTCTCGCCCACCGTTATGGTGACTCCCCCCTTCCTCGCAGTCGAGGGCAGGGGACTAAGCACTGCCCTGATTAGGCTTCAAGCCTTTAGAAGGAGGCAAACTCGAATTGCGAGCGGTCTTCTTCATTCGCTTTTGCTTCAGCTTTTCGACTTCTGCCCTTAAACGTTGCAGTTCTTGCCACAGCCCTTGAATCAGGGCACCCTTCTCCGCGTGGCTCAGTCCATCTAGAGGGGGCAGTTCTTTCATGCCAAAAGCTTACCATCCTCTCCTTTTTAACTGCATCAGGTCAACCCAGTTGAGCAATTACCTCGAATACAACTTCAAACTGAATGCCACAAAAGCAGGTTTCTTTGGCTCTAGCTGCCTAGTACTTCTGCTTTGGCACGATTGAGAGCTTCTGCAAGTTCTTGCCGATTCCTTTCCCGAATCAGATAGCGCCAAACGAAACGAGTGACAGATACTAAGCCAACCAGCTTTAGTAAGGGTGTAACTAAGGGGATGTCGTCGATCGTATCCAACGCTGTAAACAGGATTTTAGCACCCAGAAAAGCAAGGAAAATCCATCCTAATGTTATTAGAGTCCGTCGATTGGTTTTGAAAAACGCAGTGGTGTAGGACGCTGCATTTCCAAAAAAGTCGACTATCTTTATCTGAATCGATTGCCAGACTTCCTCAGTTGACTCAGTGGTAAAAGCATCTGGCTCACGCATATCGTAGGTTGTGAGAGTCTCAGTATCCGCAAGAACGTCTTCTGAAACTTCTCCTGTCACCACTTCGCTAAATTCATTAATTTGCACAGTCTCGTTGGTCATGGAATTACCCTGTATAGTTCAAGTTCAAAAAATCAGCGGAGAGCAAAGACCCTTGAGCCTCTATGCTTTCAGAAGCTAGAGGGGCTTCCAGCTTCTGAAAGTCATCAAAGCATTTGCCTAGTGACGACCGCCCATCCACTTAGCAGCAAGCGCCCCCAAAGCAGCACCAATAACTGGGTTGCTCAGAAACTTCACGAGCGCTGGCTGATCGGCAAGGACTTCGTGAAATACATTGGGATGGTTGTGGTAGGCAAACCCTGCCAGCTTACTGACATCGTCTGCGTTCATCTGCTTAGGATTGTGGCTAGACAGCCCTAGCTGCTTTTCTAGCTCCCGATCGCCTAAACCCTGCTTCTTCAAATGGCTAAGAAATTCCTGTGCCACATCATGACGCTCATTAGGTTTGATTTGCGCGATCGCTTTTTGTAGTTCTGGCTCCATCTGGCTAGCGGGAACCTGGTCAGGATGAAACGATCGACTGAAGATTTGATGCCGCTCATCCCGCGAGGAGCGCTGCGCAAAATCATCAAAGTTCTGATAGTCCGTGTTCGATTCATCCGGCAAGATCTCTTTATCTCCACCTGCCAAGTCCTTCATGACTTGGCGCTTGTAATCATCGTTAGTAGCCATAGTGTTACTGTCCTTCTGAAAATAGTTGGATTGTGTCAGTCAACGGCTGCAATTTAGCTAGCCGCTTGATATTCAATCTGCTTCGACTGAGCATCATAGCGAGCCGTTAGAATGAGGTCTTTATTGGGGGCGTACATCAAAACAGTCAGGTCTTGATTGGGGAAATTCTTGTGAAAGCCTTGAGCTAGTGATTGAGCTAGCGCTTTGACTTCATTAGGCTTAACTTGTGAGGAGATAACGGCTCCCAGCTTATTGTTATCTCGGACAAAGGCATCCTTCACCAAACCCTTGCTGGCTTCAACAACCCAGTCGCCAAACTCTTGACCCACGGCTGAATCACCCCGTGCGAGTTGACCATACTCGATGCTGCGGTCATAGCTAGGGGGGTAGGCTGCCTGAGATGATGGAGTAGCTACACTGCTACAAGCCGTTGTGAATCCCAAAACCAGAACTAGAACGAGAGCCGTTAAACTCTGACGAACGCGTTGAGAAATGTTCATATCTTTCCTCCTTGAAACATTGAGTTATTAACAAAGGCGAACTGAAGCCGATTCAATTTGAGTACTGTTTTTCTGATAAGCAGCTTGCATATCTTCATCCACTGAGTTAGTCAAACTAGAGGTACTCATCGTGGTCACTCTAGTTGGGATCAAAGTCTTTAATCTTGTGGAGTGGCATAATTCCTGTTTCCGTTTTTTTAAGTGATTGATTGCATCCACTTAAACAATAAGAGTAGGGTTAGGAGACTGTATCGGTCGCAAGGCTTGCCCAGCAGCATCTAAAGTTAGATTCCATAACATATGTTGATTTGAGGCTCCCTATATGCTTCAATCAAGCAGATTTTACACCTCTCTCGGTAGGTGCTCATTTCAAAGCTCTGTTCTATTTTGAAAGTAGTAAGCTACTTTCACTTAAATTTGAAAAGCGATTAGTTGAGCAACTAGGTAACTTTACCTTCCCTCGTTTCTACTCGTTCGCTGAGGAGCCTATCATGGCATATACCAATCGACTGGTTGGAGATTATGTTGACCCTGCTGCCCCTATTCCTACCGTGAATTATCACGATTGGGTGCGCTGGGAACCTATCCTAGCAGGTCTAGTTACTGCGATCACGACTCAGCTTGATACGGGAGATATGGGTTCTGCCGTTGGAATTCGGGCGATCAGCAAACTGCTGATTTCTTTATTCGTGGCGACTGGATGACGGCTCGTACCTGCGAACCTATGAGTAAAAGCAGTGATGAAAATAGCTTATCCTTCTGTCTGCTTGCAGATCAAAAATAGCCCTGAATAAGCATTGAAAGTTGCAAATTATACTACGCAGCAGCTTACAAAAATCGTACTCTATCTTGCGTTCATAAAAATTTAGTACAGCTAGAATCCCTTATGAATTCATTGAAGCTACAAGAAGAAAGCTGTTCAGCTTTTGGTCGTCTTGTTTTGCAGTACCTCAAGGATAATCCACAAACAAATATGAACCAGCTTGCTAAACAGATCGGAGTCTCGCACGCGGGGCTAGGCTGGATTTGTCTACGGCGACACAGCCCCAGCGAAAAAACGGCAAGTAAAATTGCGCCTATTCTAGATACTGACCTTAGCAAGCTGGCTCGTCTCATTCATGAGAACAAACTAGAAAGTTTGTCTGAGGCCAATGCTTTAACCTATTCTGTTAAGTTAGACAAGAGTTGGGTGACGCGAAAAGTCCCTGTACAAGATGCGATCGCAGGGCTAAATGCTGTATTTCATGCTTTTCACTATGTTCTTAGAAGCGTTCCCGAAAAAGAAAAACCAACTGATTTTCAAGTCTATAAGCAAGCCTATGAGATTGTTAGAAAGCATCTTGTAACGAGTGGTCAGCTCAAGAGCAAAAGTCCTGGTTAGTCCTTAGTTCTAATATACTATCGATTTATAAAATGAGAGTTACGCTTGAATTCCCAAATACGTAAACGCCTGCCGCTGAGTTGCATGGCCGAACGCCTTCATCAGAATCGGAATAGCAGTGCCTCGCTCTATTCGCCAGTTTTCCCAAAATCTACTAAAACCTGCCTGTTTCTCTGGCTCTTAAACCTAGCAATCCTGTCCCAAAAAAGCTTCCCCAAATGGGATTATTTCGCCTTTTCACTCAACGCACCTATAAAGATCGCTATGCCGAGAACTGGAGTCGAACGGCTCGGCGCTCCCATTTAGCAACGAAGCAAGTTTGCTGTTTATGTCGTAAAGCCCGATCTCAAGAAGTCCATCACGTTCGCTATCGAGATTGGCGCGGGGCGATCGCCGGACGGGAGTGCCCTGGTATTGATGTCTTTCCAGTTTGTTTACCGTGCCATGAGCGGCTTCATTATAAGGACGCCTGGGTAAAAGATCGACAGAATCCAGTGTTGGGCAATCACCAGCAAACAGTTTGGGTGCGGAAGTTGCAGAGGGGCTATCGACGGCTCTCTGGGCAAGGACTCTCGATCGGCTGGCTAGTGTTTTTGGGTGTAGCTGCGATCGTTGGCTACTATGCTTTAGGGTGGCTAGGAGCAGGAATAGGAGCGATCGCGGTACTTCTCCTAATGCGTTAGAAGCTAATTGGTTAAAACCAGGTAAGGATCGTGGATTAAATAAACTGTAATTCTGGCTTTTCTGAACTGGCTCAACCCGAAACACTCGAAAACGTGACCCTTACATTTGAGCAACTTAATAAGATTCAGCAGCGCATTAGCACCCTGGAAGTTTTACCCAATGGAGTCGATCGCCAAGCAGTGAAAGACATGCTCAAGAAGCTGAACACCTGGAAAGGAATGAAGTCAGTTCAAAAGTTGCTGCTGGACTACACTGATGGGGCAAAATCTCAGCTAGACACCCCCACCTTTGTTTTGGATTTGGGGAAACACACAGATGAAAAAAATTTAATTCTGAGCGATGAAAATAAGCCAGCCCCTCTTTCTATCTCCCTTTCAGCAATGCTGTTGAGGGCTTGAGAAGTGTATGACGTTTCTCGCTACTCCTCATCTGCTAGTTTCTCCAAGGTTTCCAACAGCTTTTCCAATGCCTTCTGCTTTTTAGGGCTATCCCATACCTTTGACTTCTTGGCGCGTCGATAGGCTGATTCAAATCGGGTCTTGAGCGATGGTGTTGGTTCTTTAGCATTCTCAGCTTTGACCACAGCGATACGCTCTTTGATTTGAGAGAGTGATAAATCTTCTTGGATAGCCGCTGTCAACAACTCATCTTGCTGAATTTTGTCTTTGACTTGGGCGATCGCTCTTGCCTTGGTATAGGCAATTTTTCCATCTCTTAAAGCGGTTAAGACATTGGCTGGTAGGTTCAGCAAAGGTAGGCGATTGGTACGAAAGCTCTCAGGAGTAAATCGCCCAACAGCAGCAAAAATCTCTTGAAGAACCTGCCATTCTTCCGTGTGGATAACGTTATCCACAGAATTTCTTTCTGGGTGAGCGGCCTGATTGAGCAAAGCAATAACGGACTCACTGTCCTTCTGAAGGCGAAGTGCTATTAGTTCTAAAATTCCCTCTGTTTCTTCTACAGGGTTTAGATCTTCGCGCTGGAGATTTTCAATCAGAGCAACTTGTAGCGCGTCCTGGTCATTAAAATCGCGGATCACTACAGGGACTTTATCAAGTCCGAGCATAGTGGCTGCTCGATAGCGACGCTCTCCAGCAATAATCTCATATTTGCCTTGCTTTCCAGGACGCACCAAAAGCGGCTCAAGAATTCCATGTTGTTTGACAGATTCAACAAGCTGGTTCAGCTTCTCTGGGTCAAAGTACCTGCGGGGCTGTTGCTCAGAGGGAGTAATATCAGCAATCAGAACGTATCGATCATCGGGTTCTGTCTGCTCAGCTTCGCCAAACAGAGCATCGACACCTTTGATTTGATAAGGTTGGCTGCTACGCTTCCTTAGACTCATGACAATTTCTCAAGACTACGGGCAATTTGATTAAACAGAGGAACCGCTGGATGCTTAGGGTTATAAAGAGCTAATGGTACATGTTCTTGAGAGGCATCAGCAAAGCTCACCAATCGGGGAATGGTTGCAAATACAGTCCCAATTTTAGAGAGCTGTTCCTGAATAGACTGTAAGGCCATACTGCCTTGCACAGTTCTGGCTTCATGCATGGTAGGAACCACACCCGCAACGCTCAGCTTTTTGTTGGCACGAGATCTGACACGAGCAATAGTGCTAAGGAGAAGTTCTGTGCCTTTAAGAGACTTATACTGCGTTTGGATAGGAATCAACACATGTGTTGCTGCCACGAGGCTGATATAGCTCAAAATTCCAAGGCTAGGCGGGCAATCAATCAGAATGAAATGATATTGATCGACTTCATCACTCAATGCTTCTTTGAGCCGATAATCTCTCAAATCAGCTACTACCAGTTCCAGTTCTGCACCACTCAAGTCAATATTGGCAGGTACTAAATCCATGCCGTGAATGCCACTGTGAATGGGTAGTGGCTCACCTGCCATAACAGATTCGTAGATCGTTTTGTCTAGCTCAGAGGGTTCTAAACCCATAAAGGCAGTTAAGCTTCCTTGAGGGTCCATATCAACCAGCAGTACTTTCTTTTTGCGCTGCGCTAGGTGGTAGCCCAAATTCATCGTTAAGGTGCTTTTCCCAACGCCTCCAGACTGATTGAAGACGGCAATGACTTTGCTCATCAATGTACCATTTGACAGTGACATCAGAAGAATACTGCACTGCTGACAAGGTTGGAAAGAAAAAATCAAGAGATGATGAAATTTTTGAAAAATTGTAGATAGGGTGAAACTAAAGAGCGGAGAGTGACGTTACGGTACTAAAGACATCTCTTAGGGAAGCCTTAAAGTAGCCGTTGTGTGCTGCCCATCTGAGGCTCTCTTGCAAGGAATCTATCAATATTTAAAAAATCGCTATGAGAAATTTAGGGCGTAGTAACAGTAATCAGCCTAGTCCAGCTCAAATTAAGGCTTATAAGCAGGGTCGCATCCAGGAGGAAAACGATCGCCTGAAGCATCAGCATAATCAGCTTTGGCAGCAGATTGAAGAAAATAGTGCTGATGTTGAAAAGCTTCAGCAAGAGATAGATCAGACCTCGGCTCTAGTTCACAAAGAAAGGCAAGAGAAGCAAGGCATTCTTCAAAAGTTAATGGATGCGATCGCCTCTCGCAATTCGATGCGTGGCAGGTTGGGTAACATGACAGCTCAACGGAATAAAGCTACTGAACAGCTCAAAGTCACGATGGACAAATTGGTGGAAGCCCATCAGCAAATTGGTGCTATTCAGCAGGAGTATGACCAGGACATGGAGGAGATGGCTAGAGCCTATCAGGAAATGAATCCTGCCCAACGAAGTGCTTTACCCCCTAAGTTAAAAAATCTTCTGGAGCAGGTCGCCCAAGATTATGCGGAGTCAAGCCATGAGAACTAGAGCAGAACGGAATCGAGGATTTGAGTCTGTTAAAAAGAATTTATTTGATGCTGGAGTTGCTGTGCTGAGTGCAGCCGAAGCTCAAGAGCAACTGTTTGATGCCTCGGTTAAAGCTTTGGCAGAAGCAGTGGGTATTGAGATGGAAGCTGATGCCGAAGTTATTGATAGGATAGGCGGTTCTTCTATGGATTCTATGGTTGAAAAACTGATGGTGCAGCGCCAAGAGGCGGAAGCTGCTGGAGATGTTGATAGTTATGTTGGTGCTGAACAGAAGCTGCAAACTTTAGATGAACTGGAAGTTGTTAGGCTAGAACGAGAGGCGCGGAAGCTAGAAGCACAGATCAGAATCATGACTGCTCAGCAGCAGTTAAATCTGCCTGCTCAACCTCCAACCTCTATCCCTCCTGAGCCTAACCTTAAACCTGAGATACCAGAGACTTGGACTGAGAGCAAGCTGAAAGAGAAATTTAAGACGCTCAGCGGCGTGCGTAAAAATTTCAGCATAGAAGCAAAATCTTGGAAAGAAGCGGTTGAGCTAATCAATCGTCGGCAAGATTAGAGACACGACTAAGCGGTAACCAAGTGATGTAGAGGAGTAAGCTTCGGATTGAGTTAATTGCTCTGCTTTTCTTTTGATTACATGAGTCCTTTTTTCCTAATTGAGTTCTGCCAAATTATCACTGTTGGCACTTAGAGAATACATAGGTTTGTTCAGCTACTTCGTTCTAGGTCGCTTTTAGCAGCGCTCTCCAGATGAACTTGAGCATCCGCCTAAAGCGTAGATGTAAGCAATGGTGGATCAACGATGCAAAGTTGACTTAGGAAAATAATCGATCGGTTCAGCAAACTTAGGCGGTGTGAGCCTTAGATCTTGATGATGAAAAGCGATCGCCTATTCTTGCATTGATCAGGCAGCAAGGCTAAGTTTTCGGTACTATAAACTTATGTATCATGCCGAAAATCATTGGACAGCCCTCACCTGATAGCAGAGCAAAAGCGCCTCCTAGACTGCATCATCACCATCCGCTCCTGTAGTGTAGTTGCACCCGCCTATTGTTGGCTAGTTGAAGCGACAGAAACCAAAGGCAACCGGAGCTATACCTACGCACGTTTAGTAACACATGTCCCTGGCAAAAAACTTAAGTCAAAACGGTTAGGAAAACCCGGCAGTGAGCAGCATCGGTATTGGGAAGGAGCGATCGCACGGCGGGAGGGGATAGTGGAGTTAGATCAGCAGTTAAAGATGCTTGAGACTCTCATTATCCGGCAAGATGAATCCGCCCAAGTTATCGCCCATGCCCAGCGGATATCGTCCCTCTAGAGCCTTTTTTGTTTCGGTACGGTGAAATCTTTAATCATACCGAAACAAAAAAGAGTGGAATTTATTGCTCCAATGCACCACTCATTAGACTTGTCCGAAATATAAATAGAGGCAAAAAAAGATGGTAGAACGGGATTTTACCGCTCTACCAAAGATGAAAAATCCACTCGATTATATCCAAAAATATCCCCAACGGACTCAAGGAATCTTGGGAATTAACAAC
>DATNPL010000048.1:0-36976 GCA_036703255.1 Coleofasciculaceae cyanobacterium | reverse complement strand
AGTTGTTAATTCCCAAGATTCCTTGAGTCCGTTGGGGATATTTTTGGATATAATCGAGTGGATTTTTCATCTTTGGTAGAGCGGTAAAATCCCGTTCTACCATCTTTTTTTGCCTCTATTTATATTTCGGACAAGTCTATTAGATTAGAGTGAATGCTGTGGGGGTATCTTAAGTCTAGTTTATGAGTTTACCCATGAAACTGATTACTTCTTTTAAGTTGGGGCTATCCTACAATCTAGTCAGCATTTTTAATCATTGCCTAGAATACCCATTAAATGATTGGTTACCCGAAAACACTGGACAATGATTTTCTTGGCGTCCTCAAAGTGTGTCATTTGGGACACTAGGGCATGGCTCTAAGTTAGATGTTGAAGTTTGGATAGCAAATAAAATTAATCCTCTACTCGAGAAGACAGTTCGTGCAATTTTAGTTCCCTTCTCGATTAGCTCATCAAATATTGTTGCTATTGAGGATACACCAGGACCTTCGAATGAACATACTATATCTATTTGTGAAGGCGAGTATACTCTAATTTTTGAAACTGGTTTCAAGGAAGAACTTAGAGATGATCCTCAGTATGAAGGCAGAAAAATTATTCTACTTCCAACCTGGTGTCGTTTGACTTTTATCGCTGAAAAGTCAAGACAAGCTGAAATTTTACGATGTGACGAGAATTTATCTCCTTCTTATCCTTTGATTATGGGCGCAAGACCTGCTGGTGTTCCATACGATATAGATTTTGAGGATTAATGGTATTCTCTGTTCTCCTTCTCACCACTTACAATCGCGCTTCTTACTTTCCCTCTGCCACCTTGTCAAAGACGATCGCCCCTAGTGCGCTACATGAGCCAAGATCAAAGCAAAGCCCCTGGCTGAGCAGGGGCTTGACTTAATCAGGGTAGAAACTCACCAATCAAACGATCGGATTCAATCTTCACACAGGACAATCTTCACAAAAGATAGAGCAGGATAAACAGCACAATCCAAACCACATCGACAAAGTGCCAGTAAAGTTCGGCAGCTTCTACGCCAAAGTGGTCATGATCAGAATAATGTCCAGCCTTCTGAGCACGCCACAGAACTGCCAAAATCAGGCAAACGCCCAAAAAGACATGAAGACCGTGAAAGCCCGTCAGTACATAAAACGTGCTGGCATAGAGATTAGTCGTCAAACCAAACTCCAGCTTGCTGTATTCATAAAGCTGCCCCATCAGAAACACAGCACCCATAATGGCGGTAATTGAAAACCAGGTGCGCAGCCCTTTGACATCATTCTTTTTGATAGCCGTATCTGCATTGTGAATGATAAAGCTGCTGGCAATCAGAATGACCGTATTAATGGCAGGTAAAACCAACTCCCGCTCTGGAGTGCCCTCAGGCGGCCAGCTAGGGTAGACCGCACGGAAGGTGAGGTAGGCCACAAACAGCCCCAGAAAGATCATACTTTCTGCACCCAGGAAGACCAGCAGACCAAACAAGCGAAGATCGGGATGTTCCTCATGTGCAGGAGCCACGACTTCTTCGTTATGGTAGTTTAGAGCCGCTTTATTTGGATCGACAGTACCTTGCATAGCGCTTAAGTTGCGAGGGGAAAAGGAGGACAAAGCCAGGGTAAAAACTGCACACTAGGGAGCGAGAAAGACTCAAGAACCCGAAGAGCTTCCCGTTAGAACAGGTTCAGCGCTAGGAGGCAACGCGCCATTTTCAGAATGATGCTCACCGTAGTCATAAGGACCCGTCATCAAGACAGGCAGGACTTCAAAGTTTTCGATCGCTGGCGGAGAAGAAGTCTGCCACTCCAGGGTCAATGCATTCCAGGGGTTATCTGCGGCTTTAGCACCCTTCACCCAGCTCCAGACGGCATTAATTAAGAAGGGAACCGTAGAAACGGCCAGAATGTAGGCTCCTACCGTTGCCACTTGGTTCAGCGTCGTGAACCGAGCGTCATAGAAGGCAATCCGGCGATTCATGCCGAGCAGACCCAACTCATGCATGGGCATAAAGGTAAGATTCATGCCAATAAAGGTAAGGACAAAATGGATTTGCCCCAAGGTTTCATTCATCATACGCCCCGTCATTTTGGGGAACCAATGGTAGATAGCGGCATAGATACCAAAGACAGAACCACCAAACAATACGTAATGGAGGTGAGCCACGACAAAGTAGGTGTCATGGACGTGGATATCGAAGGGCACTGCCGCCAGCATGACGCCAGTAATGCCGCCGATCACAAATACGGCAATGAAACCCATCGCAAACAGCATGGCGCTATTGAAGGAAATTTTGCCGCCCCAGATGGTAGCCAGCCAACCAAACACCTTAATGCCTGTGGGTACCGCAATGATCATCGTTGTGATCATGAAGAACATCCGCAGCCATGCCGGGGTACCGCTGGTAAACATGTGATGCGCCCAAACAATCAGTCCCAGGAAGGAAATTACCAGGCTGGAATAGGCGATCGCCTTGTAGCCAAAAATGGGCTTCCGGGCATGGACGGGCAAAATCTCCGAAATCGCTCCAAACAGCGGCAGCACCATGATGTACACAGCCGGATGGGAGTAGAACCAGAACATATGCTGGTAAACGATCGGGTCGCCGCCGCCCGTGGGGTTAAAGAAGGACGTACCCGCTAACAGGTCAAAGGCCAGCAGGATCAATGCGCCTGCCAAAACCGGAGTTCCCACCAGAATCAAGCCAGCCGTCGCCAGCATTGACCAACAAAATAGCGGCATCTGATGGATGGTCATACTGGGCACCCGCATCTTGAGGATGGTGACCAAGAAGTTGATCGCACCCAAGATGGAGGAGGTACCCGCAACGAGTAGGCTAAAAATCCAAATGCCTTCTCCCACTTTTCCCGTCATCAGGCTTAAGGGCGGATATGAAGTCCAACCAGCCTGAGGAGATTCCAGGAAAAAGCTCAGCACCAAGGCTATGCCAGAGGGTGGCACCATCCAAAACGCCATAGCGTTCATCTTGGGGAAGGCCATATCGCGCGCCCCAATCATCAGGGGAATCAAATAGTTGGCCAATCCCGCTCCGGCCGGAATGATCCACAGAAAGATCATGATCGTGCCATGCAGCGTTAGCAGACTATTGTAGGTGTCTGGCGTAACAAAGTCAGAGGCGGGCGTGGCTAGCTCTGTGCGAATGGCGGTTGCCAGCGCCCCACCAATGGCATAGAAAAAGAAGGCCGTTACAAGGTATTGCAAACCGATGACCTTATGGTCTTCGCAAAAAGTGAAGTAATGCCACCACTTGCGCTCGGCATGGGCATGAGCGCTGGGAGCGATTTGCATTTCTGCTTGGGTCGTCATAGCGGGTTCAACAGGCTTGGGGTTAAATAAATCAACACAGCGATCGATTGGGGGCGCAGAGCGCTAACGGCATAAGCGCCGTACAAGCGCTACGCAGCCGGAGTAGCGAGGTTAGCCGAAACTTGTTTTAGGGCGTCCGATGGCATCGGCATCGCGTGATGGAGGTGATCTAGCGTCTGGGCATCAAGACCCATTTGGTGAGCCACCGGAACGAGATAATCAGCATCCGATCGCTTTTCGCCCGTCGGGGCAGCCATCAGCTTTTCTAGATCTGCTGCCGTTTGAGAGTCGCTTTCGGGGGCAGGCATCTGCTCTTGAACCCACTTGTCGTAGTCTTCAGGCGCTTGAACATATAGACGGCTAGCCATGCCGCCATGATAGGCACCGCAGAGTTCGGCACAAACAATGGGATAGTCGCCTATTCGGGTTGGGGTAAACCGCAGCTCCGATTCCATACCCGGAATGGTGTCTTGCTTGATGCGAAACTCAGGGAGCCAGAAGGCATGAATGACATCCTGCGACTTCAGGTTGAGGCGGACATTTTTATTGGCAGGCACATGCAGCTCTCCGGTCGTGATACCCAAATCGGGATAGGTATAGATCCAGGCATACTGCATTCCTAAAACATTAACCGTGAGATCAGGCGGCGAACCGATGTTTTGGGGTGAAGCGCCAATGCCCAACGCCATGTGGTTATGGTGCGCTTTTTTCGGAGCTGCATCCATCAAAGACATGGCCGCTCCATCTTCAGCAGCCATCGCAACCTGAACGCCTGGGTCGCCCGCAGCATCTGGGTCAAAGCCCCCCATGCTGTTGTAAACGTCAAAGCTATAAACCCCCAGCACGAGGACAATCACCACAGGGATTGCCGTCCAGACGATTTCTAGGGGAATATTGCCCTCGATCGCTGGCCCATCCGTCTCGTCTCCGGGCTGACGCCGAAACTTAACCAGACAGATAATCAGCACGCCCCAAACCAGCAAGAAGATGGCGGTACTAATGATCATCATGGTGTCAAACAGCCCATCTACGAGGGCAGCATCGCTGGAAGCTTGCACAGGCATCAGCCCATGATTTTTTCCGTACCATATGCTGACCAGCGTCAGGAGGATGCCAGCCAGCATTGTCAGAATGTTACTTGGAATTTTCACAGCTAATCCGGGTTGGGCGAAGGGAAGAAGTTTGGGCAGTTGCTTCGATGCAAGTGCTGTCTGCTCTATTTATGTCTACTCTATTTAAGAGTGCGAAAGGCGACTGGAGGATAAATTCAAGAAAGAGTTAAGAGAGTTGCTCAATTTCGATCGCTTTGGCAAGGGGACAATCTTAAAGGCTGTTCTGGGTCTGTCCACCTAACACGTTAAACCAATCAGCTCCATTCAACCAGGCTTATCTGGCGATCTCGGCAAAAACGATCCAAATTTCGACAATCCTTAAGCATATTTTTGGGATCAAAACAGCTTTGTGTAGTCCTGAGTACTAAGTGGATGCCGAGATTCATAAATTTTGTTTGCAGGGGCAACCCTCTACTGCTTGAGCAGGTTGGTTTAATTTGCCAATACCGAGTTTAGCCGTTATGTTCTAGTGTCTCTGCCTGTAAAACAATTGGAAGAAATTGCTAAGGCTTTTCGCATTTTTTGAGTGCATTCACTAGAGTAAAGGCATAGCCTGTTGTAAAAAAGTTGTAAGGAAGCCTGGTTCTGACTTGAAGCACAAACTGCAATGCATTTGAATCAATTTGTCAATTTTTTTCAGTTGCCTTCAATTGCCTCGGGAGAGTTGACTCATGGCTGACTCCAGTCTGCGTCCAGATTTAGCTGCATTGGCTGCATCTCAAGTAGCTCAAATTCAAGCAGCTTCTGACTCTCAAGCTTTCGATTCTGAAAAATTTGAGCCGAATAGCCCCTCTAGCCAGCGGGTGCGATCGCTGATTTGGAAGATTGCCATCGCTACTCTGATCTTGATGGCGATCGGCAGTGCTACCCGCGTTATGAATGCCGGACTCGCCTGTCCCGATTGGCCCCTCTGCTACGGCACGCTGATTCCCAGCCAGCAGATGAATCTCCAGGTCTTTCTGGAATGGTTTCATCGTTTGGATGCTGCTCTCATCGGCATTTCCACCCTGATTTTGCTGGGTCTGACAGTCTGGTATCGCCGGGTTTTGCCCCCGTGGACTCCCTGGATGGCGCTACTGGCGCTGGGACTCATCCTCTTTCAAGGCGTCCTGGGAGGACTCACCGTAACCCAGCTTTTGCGCTTTGACATCGTCACGGCACACTTAGGAACAGCGCTGCTCTTTTTCACCACGCTGCTGGTCATGGGCACGCTGCTGCGCCCCTATCAGGCGACGGGAACAACCGGGAAACTGCCCTGGATCGGCCTGACTGCCGCCCTGCTCGTCTATTTGCAAAGCCTTTCGGGAGGTCTGGTCGGCTCTCAATGGGCAGTGCATCAGTGCCTATTGGTTTCACAGCTTTGCAGCGTCATGAATACGCACTTGTTTGGGGTGGTGCCAGCTAGTCTAGCTACTTTAGGAGTCGCGATCGTCACCCAGCGGACAGCAGCTCTCTGCGCTTCTCTGAGAAGATTGGGCAGGCTGGCAGGTCTATTGCTGCTGCTTCAGGTGATTTTGGGCGTTGCCACATTTCGACTACACCTGCAAGTCGAGCTGCTAACCGTTAGCCACCAGGCGATCGGAGCCTCCTTACTGGGAACTCTGGTTTGCTTTACCGTTCTGGCATGGCGCGATCGCCATCTCTCGAAAGCCTTTCCAGAAGGAACCAGTTAGCCCTCTTGGCGGACTCAGCGACAAAGATCAGCGGCAAAGCGCTGCCACCTCTCCTCACACCCTTTTCTCGATCCTTTGATTTTTCCCGCCCAACTGTTTAAGACGAGAATCCTAATGCACGAAACCACCTGGACTGAAGCAAATCGCCATCACCAAAACCTTTGGCAGGTGATTCAGAGCTACTGGCAACTCACAAAGCCTCGCATTATTATTCTGCTGCTGGTCACGACGGCTGGCAGTATGTGGATTGCCTCTGCCGGACAGGTTGATCCGTTCCTGGTGATCATTACGCTGCTGAGCGGTGCGCTGGCTTCTGCCTCCGCCAACGTGATCAACTGTCTGTACGATCGCGATATCGACTACGACATGGAGCGCACCCGCCACCGCCCCTTGCCTTCAGGTCGCATTCAGCCTCGGGATGGCTGGGTGTTTGCCATTCTGCTGGCAGGGCTATCCTTTACGCTGCTGACGGTATTTGCCAACTTGTTAAGCGCCTGTCTGGCTATGTCAGGCATTCTCACCTATGTGGTGGTCTACACCCACTGGCTCAAGCGCCACAGCACCCAAAATATTGTGATTGGCGGTGCGGCAGGTGCCATTCCGCCCCTAGTCGGTTGGGCAGCCGTTACGGGTGAGCTAAGCTGGGCAGCCTGGGCGTATTTTGCCATCATCTTTCTTTGGACTCCGCCCCACTTTTGGGCGCTGGCGCTAATGATTCGGGAAGATTATGCCAAGGTGGGCGTGCCGATGCTGCCTGTGATTGTGGGTGAGGTGCCAACCGCGCGCCAAATCTGGATCTATACGCTGCTGCTGATTCCCATGACGTTGGTGATGGTCTATCCGCTGCATGTCATGGGCGCTGTCTATGCGGCGATCGCCCTGCTCTTGGGAGGTGTTTTCATTGCCAAAGCCTGGGCGCTCTTGCAAACCCCTTCTGACTTGACCGTGGCTCGGTCGCTGTTCAAGTACTCCATTCTTTATATGATGCTGCTGTCGGCAGGCATGGCGATCGACAGTTTGCCGATTACCCATACCCTAGTGGCGATTGCTACCGATAATCTGACGACGGTGTTGAGCCATTTGCCCATCCGGTAAGATTCGGGTGCGCTGCAAATTGAGCATTAAATTGAGCATTGAGGGGCGATCGTCCCTCATTTTTTTTGGTTGAGCTGCTTTTGCAGCCTTTACAATAAAGGTTGAGATTTGTTGCGTAAGCTCAAGAAAGCAATTTATGGCTCCTGCGGTTTCGATCGAAAAACTTCAGAAACGCTTCGGCTTGGTCGAGGCGGTCAAAGATGTGTCGCTACAGGTAGAACCCGGAGAGATTTTTGGTTTGCTAGGGCCAAACGGTGCCGGAAAAACCACAACACTGCGCTGTCTTTGTACACTGGCAACGCCTGACTCAGGGAAGATTGAAATTTCTGGGATTTCAGTCTTAGACGAACCCAAACTGGCACGGCAAAAGCTGGGCTATGTGGCTCAAGAAGTGGCGCTAGATAAAGTGCTCACGGGACGAGAGCTGCTACAGCTTCAAGCTGCGATCTATCACCTGCCTCGTGGGTCGGTAAAAGCTCAAATTGAACAAGCGATCGATCTTCTGGGTTTACAAGAATGGGCCGATCAGAAAACGGGCAGCTATTCTGGCGGTCTAAAAAAGCGGCTAGACTTAGCGGCTGGACTGCTGCACAGACCCGATGTTCTGGTGCTAGATGAACCGACTGTCGGGCTAGATATTGAGAGTCGCCTCATTGTCTGGGGGTTTTTGCGCCAGCTGCGAGACAGCGGCACCACAATTTTGGTGACAAGCCACTATCTAGAAGAAGTGGATGCCTTAGCCGATCGCGTTGCCATTATCGATCGGGGTGTAGTGATTGCTTCCGGGACGCCCTCAGAGTTGAAGGACAGGGTAGGAGGCGATCGGGTGACGCTGCGCATTCGCGAGTTTACGTCCCCCGAAGAGGCTGAGCGCGCCAAGGCTCTGCTGCAAGATCTGTCCTTTGTTCAAGATGTGATCATTAACTCAGCTCAAGGCAACTCGCTCAACCTCGTTGTGGCTGCCCAAAGCGAAGCCCTGTCCGCGATTCAGCAGACGCTCAAAGCAGCCGGATTGCCGACCTTTGGTATTTCGCAGTCTCGTCCCAGCCTCGATGATGTCTATCTGGCAGCAACGGGGCAAACGCTCATGGATGCCGAAATGGCAGCCTCAGGCCAGCGCGACCTGAAGGCAGAGCGAAAGCAGAACATGCGCTAGGCTAGACAAGGGCGATCGCCCCTCTAGCTAAACGCTTTCACAAGCCTTTATAGAATAATTTCCAGTTTAAGAATTTCCAAGTTAAGCGTCCCTGCCACAGCATCCCTGATACCTAGAGGAATTGCTCTATGAGCCAAACCATCACCCCTTCATCTGGCAACCTCAACGGATCGCAAGCGCCTCGTCCAGCGATCGCCCCCTCTGCAACGTTCAGCTTTACCGAATTTTCTCAAGAAACGCTGGCTTTGACTCGCCGCCTGTTTATTCAGCTTCAGCGTCGCCCTTCAACGCTATTGGCGGGCATCGTTCAGCCTGTGATGTGGCTGGTGCTGTTTGGGGCACTGTTTCAGAATGTGCCACAGGGACTGTTTGGGGGTAGCCAAAACTACGGGCAGTTTTTGGCAGCAGGTGTTATTGTATTCACTGCCTTTAGTGGAGCGCTCAATGCCGGATTGCCCGTGATGTTCGATCGCGAGTTTGGCTTTCTCAATCGGCTTTTGGTCGCACCGCTGGCCTCACGCTTTTCCATCGTCCTAGCTTCTGCTATCTTCATTGCCACCCTCAGTCTGGTGCAGACTTCAGTCATTATTGCCATGAGTGCCTTTCTCGGGGCCGGGTTGCCCAATCTGTTGGGCTTAGGGCTGGTCGTAGCGATCGTGCTGGTTCTGGTGTTGGGTGTGACAGCGCTGAGTTTGGGGCTGGCCTTTGCCCTACCCGGACATATTGAGCTGATTGCAGTCATTTTTGTCTCTAGTCTGCCTTTGCTGTTTGCCAGCACGGCTCTTGCCCCCCTCACCTTTATGCCCAACTGGCTCAAAATTGTTGCCAGCCTCAATCCGCTCAGCTACGCGATCGAACCGATTCGCTACATCTACACCCATCCGCACTGGCTCTGGGGAAGCGTGATTATGGAGACGCCCTTCGGCGCTGTAACCTTGGGACTGTCTCTGTTGATTCTGGTAGGGTTTAGTACGATCGCCCTTCTCTCAATTCGCCCCTTGCTGCGCCGCTCTTTCACCTAATTCTCATCACTTACGCTCTAAAATCAGGGAGCAATCTTCAGTCAAACTGCGTCTTCGCTAAGATAAGAACTATTGTTGGGTACTTGAATCCAAAATCCCTATGAAAGCCGTCATCACAACTCGCTCTATTTCTCAGCCTTCTGTTTCGGTCAGCCTTTGGGGCGCAGGTTTTCTGGCTGCGGCGCTATTGGCGATCGTTTCTCTACCCGCTCAAGCCCAAACCACCAGTGCCGATCTCCAGACTCCGGTAGGCAGCAGCGATCGCGATGCCAATACTAACGGCAGCCTCGATAGCCTCAACGGCATGTTTGACTTGATCCACCGAGTCCAGCAGGGCAGCATCCGCGATCCCTATCAGTTCAGCCGTGACCAGCAGCAGAGCATTAATTCTGAAGCCTCCACCTTTCGCCAGCGCCAAGCCGAGCTGTTGAAACAGCAAGGACAAACCGGAGCAGTACCAGGGCAGATTACTGCACCTGACGCTCAAGAAATTCGCTAGGATGGCAAATTAATTTGTAAAAGTGTTTGGAAATACCGTGCGGCACTTCCAAACGCTTTTAGATTTTATTTAGAGGTGAAAGATGGGCTTGCTCCATGAGCTTTTCTTCGCAGCTCGCGCCATGAATTTAAGGTTTTGTCTTCAGACTTTAGAATCAAACACTCCATACAGGTTTAATCTCTGAAATACTGAAAAAGGGGGAGGCGTATTTTTTGACCTCGCTCTATATTGGCAAATATTATCTTAATCAATCGGAGTGGAGAGAATGATACTCATGGAAGCGGCTCAGGCAGGTTCTTTCCCCTGGGCATTTACCGCCGTCTATGTCGTTGGCTTTATTGCTGCTGTGGCAATTGGTTCGGTTGCCTGGTACAACTCGAAGCGCCCACCCGGCTGGGAAAACAAGTCGCGCCCTGATGTGGTACCCGAAGTCAACGCGGAAGATCCTAAAGTTTAGTCCATCTAATTTAGTCAATCTAAGCTCAGACAAAGCTATATAACGCAGGCTGGGGACAAAGAGATTTTATCCCCAGTTTTGGCATAGCTACGAAAGCCCAATTGTTGCAAAAAACCGATCGCAGTGTTGGGTTTCATACTTTTAGGCCAAATGCATTTTTAAGACGGATTTGGGCGCGCGCCGCACGTTACACAGGATGGTGTCATGGCCTAAGCGCGAGCAAGCTTCATAGCGGTGACAGCCCGAAAAACCATAGTACTGCCCCTCAACTTCCAGGACATCGATCGGCTCCTGTAGGCCAATTTCTTGGATGGATGCCATCAGCGCAGAGACTTTAGCAGCATCGTTTTGGCGAAATAAGGGACGGCGAATTTCCTTAATGGGAATAGCTTGAACTTTCATAACTCCAAATGCATCGCGTAAACAATTAACAGATTTCATCTCTTTATATCATACTCATAACGAGTACGGCTTGTGTGACGATCGCCCTTAATTTGCTACCCATCCGCTAAATATTTTTTTATTTTTAACGCATAACCCGGATCTAAGCTGAGCTGTGATGAACTAGCAACAAGCCTCAGTAGATCTCAATATGATGCAATCTGTGATGAGAAGACGGTTTTTCGGCGTTTGGCTGAGCCTATTTTGTTTGACTTGCAGTTTGCTGCTGCCTTTATCACGTCCTGGCCTGACGCAAACAGAGCTGCCCACCGCACAAGAGCTGCGGGGCGTTTGGCTAACGACGGTAGATAGTGATGTGTTGTTTAGCCACGATCGCCTGAAGCCAGCCCTGCAAACCCTGGCCGATCTGAACTTCAACACGGTGTACCCAGCCGTTTGGAACTGGGGCTATACCCTATATCCCAGCCAGACGGCGGCAGCGGCGATCGGGCATGCGACAGATCCTAGAGTGCCCCAGCTCAAAGATTGGGATGCCTTGGCCGATGTTGTTGAGTTAGGGCATCAGCAGGGGCTGACCGTCGTGCCCTGGTTTGAGTTTGGCTTTATGACCACGGCCGACTCAGAACTTGTTACCCAGCATCCCGACTGGATCAGCGATCGCCAGGATGGTAGCCAAATTTGGCAAGATGGCATCTATCAACGGCGCTGGTTAAATCCTTTTAAGCCAGAAGTACAACAGTTTATCCAAAGCCTCATTTTGGAGATTGTCAGCCGCTACGATGTAGACGGCATTCAGTTTGATGATCACTTTGGTTTGCCTGCGGAGTTTGGCTACGACGACTTTACCCAGCGGCTTTATCAGCAAGAGCATCAAGGAAGGCTGCCCAGCTCTGATCCAGGCAATGCCGAATGGGTGCGCTGGCGTGCGGCCAAAATTACGGCTTTTATGAAGCAGGTCTTTCACGCGATTAAAGCGCAAAAGCCCAATGTTGTCATTGCCTTATCGCCCAACAACTATCCCTTTTCCTATCGCCACTATCTACAGGACTGGAAAACCTGGGAGCGGAGCGGCCTGATCGAGGAACTGACCTTGCAGGTTTATCGAGATAATTTGTCAGATTTTGTAGCCGATTTGGCGCGCCCAGAGGTGCTAGCTGCCAAACAGCATATTCCCGTCAGCATTGGTATTTTGACCGGGCTAAAAGATTTGCCTGTCTCTATTGACCAGGTTGAAGCCCAGGTCGCCTCTGTGCGCGATCGCCAGTTTGCAGGCATCTCTTTCTTTTTTTACGAATCGCTGTGGAATCTGTCGGGTCGGGGCGACTACTCCCTCAATAGTCTGACCTTTGTCGGCAATCCATCTCGCCATACCGTTTTCCGTCGCCTATTCAGCGCACCCGCCGATCGCCCCAATTTATTAGATAATTGGATGCCGCCACGATAGATCCTGAATCCTGCAATGTCGCTTTTTAGCCGTCGTTTGTTGAAGTATCGTCTAGCACTGCTGCTCAGCATGGTGGCGATCGTTCCTTTGGGCTACTGGGTCAGGTTTGCTCCGCTAGGGGCAGTTGGGTTACAGGATGCTTTGGGCAGCGTAGCCTATGAGATCTTCTGGATTTTACTGGGCATGTTTCTATTTCCGCTGGCTTCTCCAGCGAGGGTGGCGATCGCAGTAGGCTTGGCCACCTGTGCGATCGAATTTTTGCAGCTTTGGCAGCCGCCCTTTTTGCAGACTCTGCGCGCCACAATACCCGGACGCTTAGTGCTGGGCAATACGTTTAGCTGGGCAGATTTTCCGGCATACTTAACGGGCAGTCTGGTCGGATGGCAATGGGTGAAAAAACTGCGTGAGCTTATATCTACCGCTTGACAAAGCATACTCATAACGAGTACGCTTTAGATTCAACTTAAAGGAGTTAGATTCTATGTTGCCGAATAAAGAAGGACAGCGCGTGCCCAACGTCACATTTCGCACACGCCAAGACAGTGACTGGGTCAACATCACCACAGATGAGCTGTTTGCAGGAAAAACGGTGATTGTCTTCTCACTCCCCGGAGCTTTTACCCCTACCTGCTCTTCGACACATCTCCCCGGTTACAACGAGCTAGCAGGCGTATTTAAAGAGAATGGGGTAGACGACATTGTGTGTTTGTCAGTCAACGATGCCTTTGTAATGAACGAATGGGCCAAAGAGCAGAGTGCCGAAAACGTGAAGCTAATTCCTGACGGCAATGGCGAATTTACGGAGGGCATGGGTTTACTGGTCGATAAGTCTGACTTGGGCTTTGGCAAACGCTCCTGGCGTTATTCTATGCTGGTCAAAGACGGGGTGATAGACAAGATGTTTATCGAACCTGAAGAACCGGGCGACCCCTTCAAAGTGTCTGATGCTGAAACCATGTTGAAATACATCAACGGTGAAGCGATCAAGCCCAAAGTCGTGTCGCTGTTCACCAAAGTAGGCTGTCCTTTCTGTGCCCGTGCGAAAATTCTGCTAAAAGAGAAAGGGCTAGCCTATGAAGAGATCGTACTGGGTCGAGATGCAACCCTGCGATCGCTCAGAGCGATCACCGGAGCCACAACGGTTCCCCAAGTCTTCATTGATGGCGAACTCATTGGTGGATCTGAAGACCTTTCTAACTATTTTGGCGTGAAATAAGGATCGCAAATTTTGTAGCCGGAACTGTCGGGCATTTTTGAGGGCGCACTCCGTGCGCCCTCAAAAGCTATGATGCTTTCAGGCTATGGGTAAGCTACGGCGAAGGCGGCGCTTCGGGCGGCGGTGCAACTGGCTCAGCCGGAACCACAACAGGAGGTGGCTCAGAAATAGGCTCAGGGGGTGGCGGCTCAGCAACTGCTTCGGGCAGCGGATCTGCGGCTGCGGGTTCTGGCTCAGCTGCCGCACTGGCAGGCTCTGGCTCGGCAGCTGCGGGTTCAGGCTCTGGTTCGGGGGCAGGTTCAGGCGCAGTATCTACCTGACTAGAGCCGGAATCTGAACCGCCGCTATAGGAATCGTCGGAATAGCTTGAGCCAGAATCACTCCAACTGCGGCTAGATCCTTCTTCGCTACCCTCGCCGCCGCTAGGGCCGCTATTTGTAGAGGCAAAAACCCGACCTGGGCGCACAGGTTGCGCCTTAATCGTGCCATCTCGGTAGTCCAAGTTATCGGGCAGATCTGGAAATTCCTCAACGGGAATGTCAGCCGTCAGCTGGCTCATAAAATCGTACCAGGTGGCTGCTGCCGTACTGCTGGCACCATAGGTGGGGCTGCTATCATCATTGCCCATCCATACCCCTGTAACCAGTTGAGGAATATAGCCGACAAACCACAGATCGCGTCGCTTCTCAGAGGTGCCAGTTTTTCCGGCAACAGCGCGATCGCCCAAAGCCGCCGCACCGCCAGTGCCGCCTTGCACCACCCCTTGCAGCATCCAGGTCATAATGGCGGCGCTATCCGCATCGATCGCCCGCTGTGGCTTATAGTCCGCCTGGTAAATCACCTTACCAAATCGGTTGAGGATGCGCGTGACGCCATGCACTTCAATATGGTTGCCTTTGTTGGCTAGAGTGCCATAGGCGCTGGTTAGCTCCAGGAGATTCACTTCAGAGCTGCCCAGCGCCAAAGAGTAGGCAGGCAGCAGCTTCGACTTAATGCCCATGCGCTGCGCCATCTTCACCACCGGGTCAAACCCCACATCCACCAGGGTTTTAACCGCCACGATATTGATAGAAGAAGTAAGAGCATCCCGCATGCTGACCGAGCCACGGTAGTTTTTGCCGTAGTTGCGTGGCTCATAGCCATCTACAACATACTTGGCATCAATGTAGCCCCGATAGGGTGAAAACCCGGCTGCGATCGCCGTGGCATAGACAAACGCCTTAAACGTAGAACCCGGCTGACGCTGAGCTTGGGTGGCTCGGTTAAACTGGCTCTTGCCAAAGTCATCTCCACCCACGAGCGCCTTGATCTCGCCGTTGCGCGGATCGACCGACACCAGAGAGGCCTGTTCGAATCCTTCCGCGCCGCCATAGTAAGCGATCGCATTTTTCACCACTGCCTGAGCCTGCTTCTGCCATTTCAGGTTGAGGGTGGTTTCTACCGTCAAGCCCCCTACCTCTAGCTCGTCTTTTGAGATGAGTCGGGGAAGCTGCTGCTGAACGTAGGAGGTGAAATAGGGAACTGGGCTGGTGGCGTTTCTGAGGGCACCGGGCTTGAGCTTAATCGGCGTGGCGATCGCATCATTGCCTTCAGACTCAGAGATAAAGCCCACATCAATCATCCGCTTCAGCACAACGTTGCGGCGCTCTTGGGCAAATTCTAGATTAACCAAGGGAGAATAGGCGCTAGGCGCGGGAGCCATACCCGCAATCAGCGCCATTTCTCCGAGCGTGAGCTTATCAACGGGCTTGCTAAAGAAAATCCAGGCCGCATCAGCAACGCCATAAGCCCCGGAACCCAGATAGACCAGATTGAGGTATTGCTCCAGAATTTGTTTCTTATCAAGCTCCTCCTCCATCTTTTGAGCCAGCAGCGCCTCACGTACCTTGCGTCCCAGGCTGCGCTCTTGATCCAAAAAGACAATGCGGGAAAGCTGCTGGGTAATGGTGCTGCCTCCTTCCTTCACCTGTCCTGACATCACGTTAGCTACAGAGGCACGGGCGATCGCAAAGTAATCTACCCCTTTGTGTTCATAAAAGCCTTGATCTTCTGAGGCAATGAATGCCTCAGGCAGGCGAGGCGGCATTTGCGTAATAGCGACTTTCTGTCGGGTTGCAGAGCCAATCTGCTGCAATACCGTGCCATCAGAAGATTTCAGCGTCAGCGATCCGGCTCGGGTATAGGTGAGCACATCCTTCATGTCGGGCAGATCTTTGTCGATCGCAATGATCGCATCTCTACCTGCGATCGCGATCCCCCCTGCACTTAGCCCCAGCGCCACAATTCCCCAAGCCCACCACTTCTGGTAAAGCGGTCGGCGAGTCGGCTTGGCATCTTTGGGTGAAGTTCGCCTCCTGCGGCGGGGTTTAGCTTCACTCATCTGTTCCAAAGTCGTGAACTCAGAAGTCTTGGAGTGAGCTTTGCCATTGCGGCCAGTTGATGAGTGCTCAGCAGACTTATTCAGTTTGCCCTGTCGGCTGGACATGGCTCTAAACCTGGCAAGAAAATTAGTCACGGTACATCCTCACAAACCACCACAGGCAGAACTTTGTTCTCACTTGCAGCCCCTGAAAGCCCTTGCGAGAGGCAAAAACTGCCAGCCCAAAGGCTACCTGCTCAACAGCGTTTTGCTGAACTGCCGTTAGCAACCAGCATAACCCTAGCTTTATTTAACTTCACCTAAACTTAGTCTGTTTTGGAGCAAAGTACAAGTTTGGCACAAAGGATTGGCTTGAATCGAAATCCCTTTCAACAGATAATTTGTTTTCTGAAATGAGAACGGCATACCCCTCTCTAAAACAATTGCAACAAACCAAGAACCTTGACCCAAGTAGTCTGAGGCACAGATGATTCTGTCTTCAATGATCTATCTTTTCTATCTTCAATAAGAGGAGTTGCTATACGCCTGCATGACCTAGCGCTAGCGCCGTTACCAACATTCCCAACACAAGAAAAGGCTGGGCACTTGCCTGATATTTCACGTCGTTTTTGAGCGGATCGCGCAAGAAGTACATGTCTTGAAACGTAATTTGAGGAATGATCAGCAGCACCAGCAGAACGGCAGAAAGATTTTGGTGAATGTGAACTAAAAATGCTGCAATCCCCGACTGAAAAATGTCGATCATCAGCACACAAATCCAGGCAGCAGTGCCAATGCCAAACATGACGGGTAGCGACGCCAACCCCAGCTGGCGATCGCCCTCGACGCTCTTGAAATCATTCACGACCGCGATGCCCAGACCCGCCATGCTGTAAAACAGCGTCAGGATGACGATCGTAGCGTTGAGTTCGCCAAACAGCGCATGACCCGCCCACCAAGGTAAGGCAATATAGCTTGCGCCTAGAGCATAGTTGCCCAACCAGCCATTCTGCTTCAGCTTCAGCGGTGGTGCTGAGTAGATATAAGACAGAAAAGAACCGCCGATCGCCAAGGCTGTAATGGTAGGGAACTGATGACCCGCCCACTGATCGAGCGCAAAGGCAATGCCAATGCCAGCAAATAGCAGCACTAGGATCTGCACGGTCACTTGAGGAATGGAAATCGCGCCGGATGGAATAGGGCGATAGGGTTCATTAATGGCATCAATCTCGCGATCGTAAAAGTCGTTGAGCGTCTGGGTATAGCCCGTCAGCAAGGGGCCAGACAGCAGCATACAGGCGGCTGCAATCAAAACATTTTCCAGCGTCCAGACGTAGTTGCCTGAGGAGGCCGCGCCACAGACCACGCCCCAAATCAGCGGAATCCAGGTGATTGGCTTCATGAGCTGCAAGCGAATTTTCCAAATGGAAGTTTCGCCCGACTGCGCGCCTTTCATGCCCAGGAGCTGTCGAGTTTTGGCATTGCGATCGTCCATATTGGCAGCAACCTCAGGAATACCAGGCAGAGAGGGTTCGGGCGCAGGAGAAGAGGTCGTAGGCTCAGACATGACGGCTTGGCTTACCTAAAAGGAACAGAGCAAGGAGAAACAAACAAATCGAATGCAGCCCTTTTGAAGGAGTTTGCAATCCTTTAAAGATATCCTGGCAGGAGGCTAGAGCGAAATGATCAAATAGCCTTCGTGAAACTTAGCGCCTGTCACCTGCCTTCCCCGCAGTTCTGGCGGCAGAAACACATTGCGGCGCTGATCGCCAACTTCCACCGTAATTTCAGGGCCATATTGGGTTAGCTTGACCTGCTTCTTGTCAAATCCCGGCAGGAAGAGATAAACCTTGCGCTCAGCGCTATCAATCCGAATCGGTTGCGGCGCAGTTTGGCCGAAGTCAGGCATTGCAGTCATCAGGGGCTGCCAGTCTTCGGCCACTTTTTCGGGAATTGAGCTAACGGTCAGCGGGGCAAACTCGGTGCGGAGCGCCTCACTCGACTCATCGCCGGAAGTTCTATTCAATGCTGCGTTCACCAAAACACCGCCTACGGTAATGCCGCTCTGCTGGGCACTGCCCCAGAGATACTTAGCGGTGGCGATCGCTTCTGGACGATCGCTCGTGACCAAATAGGCAATGACGCGCTTAGGATCGGCAATGGCGGCTCTGCCCTGATCGAGCATATTCGTGGCCTGATTGGCGGCAGGCTGGTTAAACATATCGCCCCCCGTCCAGCCCACATTCAGCACCGCTGCGGCGATGGGCTGCAAAAAGGGCGACAGGGTTTTGCCCAAGTCTGAGTCGGCAAACACCTGACGGAAGCGACGGATGTACCAGCTAAAGATTTCCGGTGCGCCTAGCATTCGCAGGGTGGATTGATTGCCCTCGCCATCATAGACAATGACATCGTACCGACCGCTAGCATCGGCCTCACGGATGGCATTGAGCGCTAGAGAATCATCCATACCCGGCAAGATGCCTAACTCTTGCCCATAGACCGCCTTGAAAAAAGGAGTGCGCAAATATTGAGCTTCCTGCCGCTTTAGCTCTTCCCAAACTTGCTCTAGCAGCGCTGCCGATTGGAGCTGTTTTACCTGCAAATTAGGCGCTAGAGTCTGCGGTTCTGAACTCAAAGCATCACTGGGAGCCACCCCAACTTGCAGCCCCCAAGCCGGACTAGAATCTTGCCCCAAGAGCAAAACTCGCTTGCCTTGAGCCGCAAACTGTCTGGCGGCCGCGATCGCCACCGTCGTGCGACCCATCCCACCTTTGCCCAAAAACGTTACCACTAGCGCCATGCTTTAATGTCCTATCCCTGGGTTAATTTTGAGTTAATCTCGTCACTCAGCCCATTGGCACGATCTCATCTTCAAAAAACCAGGTGGAGAATTGGTCGTCAAACTTGACTACTACACCAATGCCTTGACCGTCAGTTACTTTGAAGCCCTGTATCGTGCCAATTTTGCCTAAGTGAGCCACAACTTCCTTGCTAGAGCGATCGCGTAAACGCTGAACCCGCACTCTTTGACCTATTTCCATCACAATTCCACATCATCAAAGGATCTTGCATCAGTCTATCAGTGTATTGCATTTGATTAAGCTATCCTGAGAGCTTGAATCGAGGATTTTTTTTGAGGGTAGACCTATGCTAGCGAAGCGAATCCTGCCCTGTTTGGATGTCAAAGCAGGACGTGTGGTAAAGGGCGTTAACTTTGTGAATTTGCGAGATGCGGGCGACCCGGTAGAGCTGGCGCAGGTCTACAACCAGGCAGGCGCAGATGAGCTAGTGTTTTTGGATATCACGGCCACCCACGAAGATCGAGATGTGATCTATGACGTGGTCTATCGCACCGCAGAACAGGTGTTTATTCCTCTGACGGTGGGCGGTGGAATAAACAGTCTGGAGACAATCAAAAAACTGCTGCGCGCCGGAGCCGATAAAGTCAGCATCAACTCGGCTGCTGTGCGCGATCCAGAATTTCTCAATCGGGCTAGCGATCGCTTTGGCAACCAGTGCATTGTGGTGGCGATCGATGCGCGTCGTCGGCCTGATCCGGCCAATCCGGGCTGGGATGTATATGTGCGAGGCGGGCGTGAGAATACGGGGCTAGATGCGATCGCTTGGGCGAAAGAAGTGACCAGGCTGGGCGCAGGCGAGCTATTGGTGACCAGCATGGATGCCGATGGCACCTATGCAGGCTATGACCTAGAGCTAACTCGGACGATCGCTGAGCAGGTAGAAGTTCCGGTGATCGCCTCGGGTGGCGCGGGCAACTGTCAGCACATTCATGCGGCGCTCACCGAGGGCAAAGCGGAGGCGGCACTACTGGCCTCTCTGCTGCACTTTGGCGAGCTGACGGTAGCCGAAATTAAGCAATTTTTGACCGAGCGAGACGTATTGGTGCGATCAATAACCTGAAGGCAGACAAACCTCCAGATTGGAGGGATGAGGCGAGTCTCATGCGATAGGTTAACCCAGCTCATTTTCGGGAACTCTACGGTTAGTTTGTCAGAACTCTAACCGACATGACCCTAGAGACAAGCCGGAAGCTTCCATTCGATCGCTCGACGATCGCCCTTTTCAGCCTACTGCTCATCCTGTATGGGCCGCTGCTGGCCTATTGGTTTTATGGCTGGTTGACTAAAAGCATCAGCATTGAGCATGAGTACTTCAGCCACGGCCTGCTGGGGTTGCCCCTTGCAGCCTACCTCTGCTGGCATCGGCGCGATCGCTGGCGGCAAATGCCTGATACAACCAATCCTACAAGGCAAATCTTAGGGCTGTCGCTGTTGATTCTGGGCGTATCGTTTTATCTCAGCAACCTGACGGATCTGATCAATCTCTCTCTCTTCACGCTTTTGATCGGCTGCTGCATTGGACTCAAAGGCTGGCCGGGGCTGCGGTTGCAAGCTTTTCCCCTGCTGCTGCTGCTGTTGGCAACCCCCAACGAAATCCCCTATCTGCTAGCGCCTTACACATTGCCCCTACAAAGCCTGATCGCAAGTGTAGCGGGCTTTATTTTGACGCAGTTGGGCATGGATGTGCGGGTCGATCAGATTTACCTCTTTGTCAACGATCGCATTGTCGAAGTAGCTCCCTACTGCGCCGGATTAAAGATGCTGTTCACCAGCCTTTATGTAGGGCTGCTGCTGCTCTACTGGACGGGACAAACCTCCCGTCAAACGATCGCCTACTTCTATGCAGGCATTGTCCTCATCAGCGTTAGCGCCAATATTGTCCGCAATACCCTGCTGACCTTTTTTCATGGCACAGGGCAAGACGCAGCTTTTCAATGGCTGCATGACGGCTGGGGCGGCGATGTTTACTCTACAGCCATGTTGGGATTAATTGTTTTATGGCTGCGCAGCCTGGAGGCTTGGGCAGGCGCAGCTGCCGAAGACGAATCCGAAAGCGACCCTGAAAACGGCTGTGAAACTGAGCCACAACCTGGAACTTGACATGACGCTGCAACCTCTTCCTGACTTCTCCTCTCGCCGATCGCCCTACAAAATTTGGCTGATGCTGTTTGTGTTGGCGATCGCCTTGGCCAGCGCCATTCCCAACTATCTGACGGGCAATTGGTCACTCAGCAGAGTGCCTCAGCTGAGCAATGTTCCCCAACTCCAACTGCTGCAAAAGTCAGGCTTGAGTTTACCGGGCTGGCAGACGCTGAACCAAAAAACGATCGAGATTGGCGGGCATAAATGGTCGATTCAGGCGATCGTGCCGCAATCTAGCCCCACCGATCCCGCCATTTTGCTCATGCTGCGTCCCCAAACCTGGCACCGTGACTTGCCGCAGGTGGATTGGATGGATGTTCGAGGCGGGCGTGGCTGGACAGAAGAGGATGAGCGAGCGATCCAGTTTTCTGTAGCCGCTAAGCCAGCATCCGCTGCTGCATCACCCACGCAGGTTAACGCCCGGTTTCTGCGCGGCTGGACGGCAGACAAAACCTATGCCGCCTTGCAATGGTACGCCTGGAAAGATGGCGGGAACTCAGCTCCGAGCCAATGGTTTTGGGCAGAGCAATTCTCACAGTTGCGCGATCGGCAGCATTTGCCCTGGGTCGCCGTCAGTCTGCTGTTGCCCATGCCGCCGTTGAGCGAACTGGAAGCCGTACAGCCGCAGGCCGAGGCGTTGGGTCAACTGATTCAATCCAGGCTCGCGACAGAAGTTTTTCCATAACGTCAATTTTGTCTTGCGCTTGCTCAGTCCTTATATCTCTCACCTCACATCTCGATATCTCACGGCTCTATCTCTGCCCGATCAACCCCCGTTCTCTCCCAGTCCTCTCAACCCAGCCCTTGCCGCCCACATCGCTCTCGTCAGATTGTCTTGTTGGATTTATCTAGCGCTCATGGTTTCTGCCCCTCCTCTCCCCAAGCCCCCCTTTGCCTCTAGGTTTGTGCCCAGCGTCCTGCTGTTTTGGGTGCTGCAAGCGGGTTTGCTGCCGCTCGTTGCCCTCAGTCAGCCTTTAAGCAACCCAACAAGCCTCCCTTTCCCGCCCGAACCCTCTCCCGCCCTCTCTCCCTCTCCCCCTCCCTCCCTCAACACACCGACCCGGCAGCTTTTGCAAGAGGCGCGCCAGCGGCTGATCGATCGCGGTGAACTCTCCGATTCACCGGACGATACGGGTAACATGCCCAGCCCAGAAGCCTCACAACCTGAGCCTTTTGATCCCTTCTTGGGCTATCAGTTGAGTGGCGGTGACACAATCTATGTCAATGTCTTGCGGTTTCCTGACCTATCGTTTCAAGGCACGATCGATCTGGAGGGCAATTTGCTCGTACCGCTTGTGGGAGTACTGCACCTCAAAGGACTAACCACAGCACAGGCTCGGAGCCAGATTCAAATTGCGCTCGACCGCTATGTGGTGAATCCCCAGGTGGATGTGATTTTGATTGCCCAGCGACCCGTTCAGATCACGATCTTGGGTGAGGTTGTGAAGCCTGGACTTTATCCGCTGCCTGCGCCTCAGCTCTCCGTGGCGCTGCTGGCCGCCGGGGGAAGCACAGGGCTAGCCGATCTGCGTATCGTCAAAATTCGGCGCATCTTAGCTGATGGATCGATCGCCGAGCGAGAGGTGGATCTGTTCACGCCGCTCCGCGATGCCCAGTCTGTACCCGATTTACGCCTGGATGACGGAGACACGATCATCATTCCCACGCTGACCGCCGAGAGTGAAGGATACGATCGCAACCTCATCGCCCGATCCAATCTGGCGCAAGCCCAAATCAACGTTCGCGTGCTCAATTACGCCACAGGTCGAGGCGGCAGTTTGGGTACCCTCCAGATGGCCAATGGCAGCAGTTTTGTGGATGCCTTGACCGCCATTTCTCCCGACCTGAGCAGCGCCGATATCCGGCATATTGCCCTGGTTCGCTTTGACCTACAGCAGGGCAAGGCCGTTACCCAAAAGCTAGATGGCAAAGATGCGATGTTGGGCGATGCGTCTCAAAATCCCATGCTGGAGCAAAACGATGTGATCGTGATTGGGCGAAATTTTGTTGCCCGCATTACCTACGCGCTCAACACATTTACCCAACCTTTCCGCGACATTCTGGGCTTCCTGCTCTTTTTCGACTCTCTTTCTACTAGCGCCCAAAACCTTTTCCAACCCGACGGCAGCACCTCTCGCTAGGCTCTCCTCATGGCTCCCCCCCTGCTCACTCGTTACCTCCTCGCACTCGATCGCCACAAATGGTTTGCCCTAGCCGGATTCATTGCCGTCACGGGGCTTTCGGGCGGTGTGGCTATTCTCCAGCCGCCACCCTCCAGCATTTATCTAGCTGAAGGAATGCTAGTCTATGGCGCGCCACCCGAGATATTTTCGACCACTGGGGCAAAACTGCAACAGCAGGGACAGTCCGTTACCCCAGAGATGCTGCTCTCTCGTCCCGTCTTGGAATACACCCTGCAAAAGCTTGAGGAGCAAGACATCAAGGTATCCGTTAAGCGGATTCAAGAAAGCACTAAAGTGGCGATCGCAGGGCAGGGGGCTGACAAAGCTGCACCCGAGGCCAAAGAGCAGACCCAAGGCTTACAAATTTCTGTCACCTACCGCGATAGTCGAGAAGAGCGAGCTACTGCGATCGCCACGGCCCTCATGGACGCGATGGTAGAGCAGAGTCGCCAGTTTAACCAACAGCAGCTCAACCGCATCAACGCCAACCTCAATCAGCTCTTGCCCAAAGTAACGCAAGAGTTGCGGCAGGCCGAACAAAATCTTGAAGGATATGTGCGGCAAGAGGGAACGGCTCTGCAAGCCGCCGAAAGCGGCTCGTTACTGAGCAACATTACGGCTAACCAGCAGCAGCAGCGCCAGCTCCGCCTGAGCCTGTCTGGCATTGAGGCACAGCTTGTGAGCCTGCAATCGCGCCTGGGGCTGACCCCCGATCAAGCCTATGCTTCTTCGGCACTTAGCGCCGACCCGATCATTGGCGATCTGCGCGCCAAAATTTACCAGACCGAAGCCCAGCGCGATCTGCTGGCTAAAACGCTGCGACCGGATCACCCGCTCATGGTGGATTTGCAGAACCAGTTGAGTACCTTTGCGCAGCTCTTACAGTCTCGGGTGAGTGAAGTCTTGGGTGCCCCGCTGCAAGCCAACCAAATTCGGCAGTCGATTAATCTCGACCCGGCACGCCAACAGCTTGCCAGCACCTTAGTGGGGCTACAAACGCAGCGAGAAATTTCGCAGCAGCAATTGGCAGCCTTGAGCCAAACCGAACAAGAGCTACGGCAGGAGTATTCGGGCATTCCCAACAAGCAGCTGGGGCAACAGCGCCTACAGCAACAGGTTATTCTCAAGCAGACCTTTTATGACCAGATTCAAGCTCGCTTGGCTGACGTGAAGCTGGCCCAAGAGGAAACAGTGGGCAGTTTAGTCATTGCTCAACCGCCGCAAGTCGAAGCCTTGCCTGTGAAAGCGGCCAGCAGCTTGGCGATCTTACTTATAGGCAGCTTTATGGGTCTGGTCGTGGGAGGTGGCCTCGTGCTGCTGCTAGATTCGATCGATCCGGTTATTTACACCCTAGAAGACTTGCAAAATGCCCTAAAAGCTGAAGATGTGCCTATTTTGGGGCTATTGCCGACCTTGCCCTGGGATGGAGAAACTAATAGTTTGGCGATCGCCACCGATGCTTTACCCACCGCCTATACAGAAACCTATGAGCGACTGCGGGGCAATCTTCAGCGCCTGGGGGGCAGCAAGGGGCTGCGGGTAGTACTTGTCACCAGCACCTTGAACGAAGAAGGCAAAACCGTGGTGGCCTACAATCTAGCGATCGCATCGGCGCGGGCTGGCAAGCGCACGCTACTGATAGAAACCAACTTGCGATCGCCCTCGCCCGCGATCGCCCTCAAGGTCGAGCTTGATCCCCACAGCCAGCTTGAGCCGCTACGCTACTATGGCAACCTATCGGACTGCATTCAAATGGCGCCTGCCATTGAGAACCTTTACATCGTGCCTAGTGTCGGCCCCCAACGACAGGCCGCCGCCCTTTTGGAGTCCAGCGAGATGCATCGCTTGCTAGAGGATGCCCGCAACCGCTTTGATCTGGTGATTCTAGATGCACCTGCCCTCGATCGCTACAACGATGCCCTGCTGCTAGAACCCTACACCGACGGTCTGCTATTGGTGACTCGCCCAGGCTACACAGAATCAGGGCCGCTGAATGAAGCAACACAGCAGTTTGTTGAGTCTGAAGACCTTCAGTTTTTGGGGGCTGTTGTCAATGATGCGAATATTCCCCTTCAGTTTTCGGAAGCGATCGAAGATACGCGATCGGCTGTGCTTCAGTAAAGAATCACAGGTTAACTCGTGTGTCATGACTCAGGGTGAACAGCGGCTGATTTGAAAAATTCAAATTTCCCCCCGGCAATCACGGTGTCGATATGATTCTCATATCTTTTTGAAGTATAAAAACCTTGAAGTACGAGAGTCAAAAAGTATTGTCTCTCGATATTTTGGTTGAGGACATCGAGAAATCGAGTCGTGGCCTTGCGTTTGTTAAGGTTTGGTTGCGCAAAAGCTGAGACAGTACAGCTCTACTGTAAAATTCTGAAACTTCAGTAGAATTACAGGGAATTAGCGCCAAATTCATGGCTGCAATGACCCAAAGTGCTGATGCCCTGAAGCACTGAAGACTGGAGAGGTTGACCCAAAAGCCCCTCTTAACCGTTACATCTGATGTCACCTTCACCTGAATTACTTGTAAGGAGTTTATAAAATGCCACTTACAAAACGCTGTATTGCTGAGTTTATTGGCACGTTTTGGCTCGTGTTTGGCGGCTGCGGTAGCGCTGTGTTAGCGGCGGCTTTCCCCTATACATCTGCCCCCGACGGCAATTCCAACTTTTTTGGTCTGGGCTTTTTGGGCGTGTCCTTGGCTTTTGGTCTGACGGTTCTGACAATGGCCTATGCGATCGGTCACATCTCCGGTTGTCATCTCAATCCGGCTGTGTCCTTTGGGCTTTGGGCTGGGAAGCGTTTTCCGGGTTCAGAGCTACTGCCCTACATCATCGCTCAAGTCTTGGGTGGTGCTTTGGCAGGTGGGCTGATCTTCCTGATTGCCAGCGGCAGGGAAGGCTTTGCCCTTACAGGAAGCAACCCTTTAGCCACCAATGGCTTCGGCGCACATTCGCCTGGGGGCTACACGCTGGTGGCTTGCTTCATTGCTGAAGTGGTTCTCACCTTTATCTTCTTGATGATCATCTTGGGAGCCACCGATCGCCGCGCTCCTCAAGGTTTTGCTCCTATTGCGATCGGCATGGCTTTAACGCTCATCCACCTCATCAGCATTCCGGTCACCAACACCTCCGTCAACCCTGCTCGGAGCACGGGTGTTGCCTTGTTTGCGGGTGTTGAACTACTTAGTCAAGTCTGGCTGTTTTGGTTAGCGCCGATTCTGGGCGCTGTTTTGGCGGGTTTCCTCTACAACTCTGTCTTTGAAGTTAGCCCAGTGGAAGAGCGTATCAGAGAGCATGTCTAGGCTCGTGTTCTGATGCGTTTGTAGCATTGATGGTTTGATCTGTGGGGTGTCCCGCAAATACAGAGGAGGACTGCGATAGCCGCAATCCTCCTTTTTTGTATCCTCAGTAAATCGCAAATTAGGGTTTTGTGGCGCGCGCCACAAAACCCAAAAAGCTAGAGGGCTATGCGATCTACTGATCCTATTTCTATAAGTCACGCTGGAATTCTTCGATGACATCCATGAGATGCACCTGAGACTGCATCGGCAGCAGATCAGACAGCGGAACCTCTCGCTTACCGCCTCCTAACTTAATAGAGATACCTTTTAGAATCTCTAGAACCTGATCTTCTAAAACGCTGCCCTTGCTCAGGAGCGGATAAAGCTGCTCGGCGAGGGCAGTGTGCAAATGGGCATCGCGCAGGTACAAATGCCATTTAGCCACATCCATATAGACGTTTTCGCCGATCGCCCCGGCCAATTTTTCGATCGCTTCACTAGAACCAACCATAAGATTTATCTCCTAGACACTAGCCCTGACGAGATGACGTGGGATCAGAATAATCTGCGATCGCAAAGATGTATAGCCCATGAGCCACCAAGATTGCCAACGAGATACCCGTGAACCAAACAGTCCATGACCAATCCGCTTTTTGAATAATGCGGGCGAACCAGGCTCCAGAATTGAAGCAGCCGAAAGCCGCCACATGCACCGCAAAAGTCATCCGATCGTCTAGTTTGCGGTAATCAGGGTCTTTGCGATCGGGTTTACGAGACCAACGAGGAGGCATAGATCAATCGGGATAAGGAACGAAAAACAGTGACCCTTGTTTTTGAGGGCACAGCTTCATTCATCGCTGAATGGAGCAAGGCTCTTAATCTTTTCTTCTTCTATTGTAGAAGGGAATAGTCGCCTGATTTGCCGCCTGTTTTTTGTAAGAGGTAGATGGACTCGATCTGAATCGATTTTTCCAGCGCTTTTGCCATGTCATACAGCGTCAAAGCCGCCACCGAAACCGCCGTCAGCGCCTCCATTTCCACTCCCGTCTCCGCTTTAATTTTCACCTCAGCCTGAATCTGATAGCCCGGTAGCTCGGCATCGGGCGTAATCTTTACCTCTACCTTGTGCAGCGGCAGAGGGTGGCAGAGCGGAATCAAATTTGCCGTCTGCTTAGCCGCCATGATGCCCGCGAGTCGAGCAGTGCCCAACACATCGCCTTTAGGCGCATTGCCCGACTGAATAGCCGCGAAAGTGTCTGGCAGCATTCGCACTCGTCCCACGGCGATCGCCGTTCTCACGGTCGGCACTTTGGCAGAAACATCCACCATTTGGGCTTGCCCTTGGGCATCGAGGTGCGTCAGAGACGCAGAAGATAAAGGATTTTGTGTCACAGCTCTTTCTGTCCTGGGGTTTTGTGTGTTACTATATCAATCAGTGCAAGAAATTGCGCAGCAGATGGGTGTGTAGCTCAGTGGACTAGAGCACGTGGCTACGGACCACGGTGTCGGGGGTTCGAATCCCTCCTCGCCCGTACACAAAGGAAAGCGTATAAAAGAAGAGAGCAAATGGCTAGCCATTTGCTCTCTTCTTTTATAGAGCGATAAAGAGTTGAGCATTAGGAAAGATGCTGAGCGATCGTCAGCTCCACCGCATAGACATCTCGCCCTTGCCCTAGCGCATAGCGCAGGGAGGTGGGCAAGGTTTTGCTGGCACAGGTCAGAAAAATCAGGAGTCCCAAAAAAGACAGTGCCGCAGAAAGCCCAAATAATCCTCGATAGCCCCAGTCTGCGGCGATCGCTCCCAAAACCGGACCTGCCAGAGCGATGCCTGTGTCAAATCCGACCATACAGACCCCAAAGGTACGCCCTCGCTCGTCTGGGTGCGATCGGTCTGCCATCAGCGCCGCCATCATCGGAATCAAAATGCCCGCGCCCATGCCTTCTAGAACTGCGGCAATCAAAAACATCGTCTCATTCTGAGCCTGCCAGAGAATTGCCATTGCCAGGGCATAGAGCACCAAACTAATGCTGATAAAGCCCCCTCGACCGTGGCGATCGCTCAAAGGGCCGACAATCAGACGAATGCTGAAGCTGGCGATCGCGGCAGCCGTATAGAACAGCCCGATATTGAGGCTCACCCCCGCCTCACGCATAAACAGCGGCACAAAGGTGCTCAGCGTTCCAAAGGCCAGCCCAATCATCAGCAAAATCAAGGCGGGTATGCGAATTCGCGCATCGCCCAACAGACTCCAAAAGGGCTGGCTAGAAGTCCGATTGGCTGAGTACGGCATGACAGGAGGAGCAATCACTTGAGCCGTAAAAATTAGCCCAATCACGCCCAACCCAGCCGTCATCAAAAACATAGGCGTATAGCCAAACCACTCGTGGCAAAAGCCGCCCAGAGCAGGGCCGATCGCCATCCCCACGGGGTTAACCAAGCTCATGTAGCCAATCACCTCTCCCCGATTTTGGGGCGGCGACAAATCCACCACCAGCGCATTATAAGCTAGGGCAAATGCCGCAATGCTGATGCCGTGAAAGGCGCGAATCCCAATCAGGAGCGGAATGCTTTCGGTTGCCATATAGCCCAGGGGGGCGATCGCAATCACAGCCATACCAATCAGCAGCACAAGTTTCCGCCCGCGATCGTCTGCTAGCTGTGCCAGCCAACTGCGAGAGGGCAGCAGACCCAAGGCAAATGCACCAATCACAATGCCAACCATGTGCTTGTCTGCGCCTACAGATTCGACATAGAGCGGCAAGGTGGGCAACATAGCCGCCAGTCCTGCCCAAAATAAGAGACCTGCTGCGAATAAGATCAGCAGGTTGTGCCGGAGCGCCGGACTTAAGGTGTCAAAGACTTTCACAACAATTTAGATCTGAAGGAGAAGTAGCGAAGGGGAAGCCATAGCTCAGGCAGGGTCAAGACCCCACGTTAATGGTAACTTTCTGATTTTTTGCAGCTTCAGGATTCTGGCACCCCTGAAGCACCCTCCCCTCACAGGATTTGCAGCTTCTTAATTGTATACAATTTTTGCTGCCGCAATTTGCCCTGCAAGTTATAGGCATAGTTACCCCCCCAGAACATTATTTTTCCCGGTCGAGCCGCCTTTCAGCCCGCTTGATCACCTGCAAAACAAACGTAGTGGCGATCGCCCCACTTAAGGCCGTAAACCACAGGCCACAACCCGCCGCCACGCCCAAAGAGGCCGAAACCCAGATAGCCGCTGCGGAGGTGAGTCCCTGAATTTTGATCTCATTCGGCGTCCTTCTGGATTTGGCAAAGATTTCTCCGGCTCCTAAAAAGCCAATACCCGACACAATGCCCTGAATGATGCGCGTGGTATTGTCCAGGCTATTTTGGCCAAACTGTAGCCCTGTCATGACAAATAGAGCCGAGCCTAAGCTGACGAGCATGTGGGTGCGCAACCCGGCTGGCTTACGGCCAATTTGTCGCTCTAAGCCCACCAAGCCTCCTACAAAAATAGCAAGGCTCAAGCGAGCCAGAATGCTAACCCAATCTGAAGGATCTAACGGAGGCATGGCAAAATGGCTGATTCCTGATTTTCTTGCCGATTCGCTAGCTCCAGTCTTCTCGCTGGTTGCTCCGTCCTCGGTAAATCTGAGAAGTCTGATGAATTTGGCGCGTTTTGGCAAATAGCTCTTCTTCAGTGAGCTGCCAGCGGCTCAGCACTTTCTCCATATCGGCTTGAATGTCTCTAGCTCCGGGAAAGCCGCGATAGCGAATGCGGAGACGAGCCAGCTCTGCCAGATTGAAATCGTTAGGTTCTCCGGCTAGCAGCGAATTGGCAACCTGGCGATCGCTCTCCCACTGAGGATGCTGCTGGTCTTTGGACTGCTGTTTATTGGGGGTAAGTTCTGCCATAGCGGGGGGATGATATTCAGGGTTCGATACGTTAAGTGCTAGATCTGGGCGGACTCTAACGGGCAATATTCAGAGAGAATAATAGTAGCTGAGGATAGCGTTGCTGAATCTATTTCCTCAAACATAAAGAAAGGACTAAACTCCGGGCGGAATACCGGAGTTTGTGCAATGATCGTTAATGCTCTAAAATTTTGTACTTAAAGCGACAGACAGGACGTTCAATCATGCCACTCAGACTCGGTGACACAGTTCCCAACTTTACCCAGGCTTCTACTCACGGCGATATCGATTTCTTCGCATGGGCAGGCGATAGCTGGGTCATCCTTTTCTCTCACCCCAAAGACTTTACCCCAGTTTGCACCACAGAACTCGGCACAGTTGCAAAACTCAAGCCTGAGTTTGACAAGCGCAATGTTAAAGCATTAGCGCTCAGCGTCGATGACGTAGAATCTCACAAGGGTTGGGTGGGCGATATTGAAGAAACTCAGGGCACAGCGCTCAACTACCCCATTTTGGCAGATCCCGATCGCAAGGTATCTGACCTGTATGACATGATCCACCCCAACGCTAACAATACGCTGACGGTGCGATCGGTCTTCATCATTGACCCTAACAAGAAGCTGCGCCTCACTCTTACCTATCCTGCCAGCACTGGGCGCAACTTTGATGAGCTGCTGCGAGTCATTGATTCACTCCAGTTGACCGATCATTACAGCGTTGCCACCCCTGCCGACTGGAAAGATGGCGATGATTGCGTCATTGTGCCTTCCATCACCGATCCCACAGAGCTAGCAGAGAAGTTTCCCAAGGGCTATACGGCAGTTAAGCCTTACTTGCGTTTGACTCCTCAGCCCAACAAATAGCAGGCGATCGATGAGTTCCTAAATCTTAGATCGCTTGAAAATTAGATTGATTGGTTGTTACAAGGCGCTCTAAAAGAGCGCCTTTTTGTATTTCATGAACCCATCCGTCACACTATTTCTTATTCTCAAAAATATTTAAGGGAGCAGGCGACGTGTGCTGTATGAGGGAATTACGATTAAGCCCTCCATTCAGGCTACCGGGTCGCAGCGGTGTACCTAATGGGTTAGCCGAGTTTCGCTCGATCGTGATTTGAGTCCCGTTGGAATAGTAGAAAGTTGTGGAGCCATCGCCATGCGGAATGATGGCAGCGGGAGGCAAATTCTCACCACGAGGAGTTTGTATTACTCCGTTGGGATACACCTGCGTTCCGGCAGGGTAGTTGAGTAAGTTACCTGTGCCTCTTGCGCTGTCAGGAACAGCTTGAGCGATCGCCTTTCCGGTAGCGAGGACTTCTAGTAGCACCATCAGGAGTCCGTTGATTACCCAATATTTCATAGCCTCTACCCTGCACCCCTGTTGATCTTTGCATTGCTGAAGCGCTGAGAAAAAGGCGGGAGCCTAAGACTCTCTCAGGACTACCTTTCCTATTTTAGGAGTTTGCCAATCCGTCAGCTATGAAATTTATTTTGAGAGGCGCGCGCCTCTCAAAATAAATTTCATAGCTAAAACCAGCAACGCTAAATTATGAGTCGTACTGATTCGGGCCAGGTTGAGTTCCAGACGCCAAAAAGACAATGAGGATAATAGTACCAATGATTGGAATGATTCCAATCAACAGCCACCAGCCACTACGACCCGTATCATGTAACCTTCTCACTCCTACGGCAATACTAGGAATTAAGACGGCCAAGGAGTAGAGTCCACCCAGCAATCCAAGCCCTGAATCTCCCACCGTTAACCCAATTAAGCCATCGATCAAGCCCAGCCCAAAAGAAATTAGGAAATTGAAGAGAACAAAATACCAGTACTCTTTGCGTCGTGCCCGCCCACTAAAAATCGCATACTTTTTCAAAACCGTTAAATACCAGTCCATTCCTTGTTCCTCGAAAGATTCGTTGAATTTAGAGAAGCATGGCTCTATTTCCTAACCGCCCCAGAAAAAATCACAAGAAAAGATTTCTAGAGAAAGGATGGAGGGTTTTACGGTTAATCAAAACAGGGCTGTCCTCTGAAAATTCTGCTGGATGACAGTTTCAGACAAAAGCGCAGTCCTAAATCCGCAGCATAGGAGCGATAGAGCCTCAACTATCTTCCAATGGGGCTGGTAGTAAAGGTTAAATGATTCGTGAATCTTCAACAAATTTCAACTCAAATGTCAATCTGCCAGAAGGCATAGCTTTAGTAGGGGGATGATTTTTTGTTGGAGAGGGGCGCTCCGCGCCCCTCTCCAACAAAAATTCCAGAAATCAGCAACGCCTAGCCACAATGTCAGGACGGTGATAGCTTGCCCAAACGACATCAGAAATCACGTTATCCAATTCTGGGTTCTTGAGCTACCGTGGCTCTACACAAGCCGCCAGTAGTTCCTCAATGTTGCCCACCCGCCGGATAGGAATCTCCCCTAATTGCGCCGAGACTTCAGCGATCGTCATGTCATCCAAAAAGCGATCGTCATCATGTTTTAGCATCAGCGCAGGCAACAGAATACCATCGCCCAAGTCCTGCCCCTTTAGCACGCGCACCAGATCTTGTCCGGTGAGCAACCCGGTCACCGTAATTTCTTGCCCCCAATACTCGCTGTTGAGCGCAACTTTGTTGAGGTGTAATCCTTTCACCTGATTGAGTCGATCGGCGATCGGTTGAAAAGCTTGCTCAACCGCATTTCCCAGCACCCAGGTCAATTGACGAAGCGGAGAGATTTCCGGCGGCAGTTGCCGAGCCGCTTTATGAAACTGCTTGATAAATTGCCGAATCGAGCCAACCCCATTGCCCAACTGCGGGTAGTCTTCATAGTGCGATTCGGGCGGTAGCTCCTGGCGTCCGATCAAAAACCACTCATCGGCCAGCCAAGCAAACGTGCTGCCCAACTGCTGCCGAAACTGGGTTTGAAGATTTTGCACTAGGGCGATCGTTTCTTGGGCTTTGGCTGTCGTGACCGGAATCAGCTCATCTTCGGTAGGGCGAAACCGCGTCAGGCCGACAGGTACCACTGCCGCTGAAATCACAGCCGGAATCTCGCCCTGGTGAAACTTTGCCAAATCTCGCAGCGTGCGCTCCAGATGTTCGCCATCATTAATGCCGGGACACACCACCACCTGCGCGTGAATCTGCAAGTCGTGATCTTGAAACCACTGCAACTGATCGAGCAATTGACCCGCACGCGGATTTTTGAGTAGCCGGGTGCGAACTTCGGGTTCGGTGGCATGAACCGAGACATACAGCGGCGAAAGGCGCATTTGGGCGATCCGATCCCACTCGCGCTGGGTGAGATTGGTCAACGTCAGGTAGCTGCCGTAGAGAAAGCTAAGGCGATAGTCGTCGTCCTTCAGGTAAAGCGTTTGCCGCATACCGGGGGGCTGCTGATCGATAAAGCAAAAGGGACAGCGGTTGTTGCACTGAATCAAGCTGTCGAATAATGCCGACTCAAATTCCAGCCCCAAGTCTTCGTCATAATCTTTTTCGATCTCGACCTGATGCGCCTTACCGTTGGCATCTAGGACTTCTAGTTCCAGCACTTCATCGGCACAAAAGAACTGATAGTCAATCAAGTCACGGGGGGTTTGCCCGTTGATGGAAACCAAGCGATCGCCCACCTCGAAGCCAATTTCAGCCGCGATCGAATCGGGTAAGACACGGGTAATGACAGCAGGGCGGATGGCAGAAGCGCTCATGGGTGGGGAAATAAGGGATGAAAGGGGATGGGCGGACAGAGATGCCCGCCCCATAAAGCGCTAAGATGGCCAGCGCCTTATCTCTTTCTCCATTTTATGAGACTAGGAAAGCTCTGGCGCTCAGACTGGAAACTGCAACGTCATTGAGGGTCACGAGGGCTTGAAATCCACCCGCGGTGTTGCCGTTGAAATCGACCCGCACGACTGTGCCACTGCCCGAATCTCGCAGCCTGACATATCGGTTAAAGCGATTTTCTGCACCATAGCCCGTCTTGGACACAATGCCTCTCAGGTCAATCAAATCGATCGCCCGTCGAGAGGTTTGAAAGTCTGTGATCTGATCGACCCCATTTTGAGCCGCTCTGTAGATAAATCGATCGCGACCGACACCTCCCGTCATTACATCCCCTCCGTTGCCCCCAATCAGGCGATCGGCTCCGGCTCCTCCAATCAGGCGATCGGCTTGGGTATTGCTTTCTAGCCGATCATTCCCTAGACCACCATTAAGCGTATCGCTGCCACCGCCCCCGTAAAGGGCGTCATTGCCGCGATTGCCCAATACCACATCTTGTTTGCGGTTTCCGCCTAAGCGATCGTTACCCAAACCGCCGCCGAGGGTGTCATCCCCAGAATTGCCTCTCAGCACATCGTTGTTTTGGCGACCGCGCAGCTGATCGTTGCTCAAACCGCCAGATAGCCGATCGTTCCCTAGACCGCCATCCAGGGTGTCGGAATCTTTCCCCCCGCGCAGGGTATCGCGACCGCGTCCCCCCACCAAAACATCTTGCTCACCCTCGCCATTGAGGAAGTCATTGCCCAGCCCGCCAGAGAGTTGGTCATCGCCCCGCCCACCTGAGAGGCGATCGCCGCCTTGCTGACCTCCCAGACGGTCGCTGCCAACATTGCCAAACAGCCGATCGGTGTTCAGCCCTCCACTCAGGGTATCGGAACCATCGCCGCCGCGCAGGGTATCGAAACCCCGACCTCCGGCCAACCCATCCCGATCGTCTCCGCCATCTAAATAATCATTGCCCAATCCCCCTAAGAGCTGGTCACGCCCCCGTTGCCCAAAGCCGCGATCGTTGCCTTGCCGACCTTGCAGCGTATCTGTGCCGCCATTGCCAAACATGCGGTCATTGCCGCGCCCCGCATTGATGCGATCGTTACAGCCTCTACCTTGCAGTAAATCATTTCCCGCAAAGCCAACCAGGGTATCAGAATCGATCGTTCCTCGGAGGCGATCGGCGGTGGCTTTGCCCTTAATGTTGCGACCCGGTTGGCAGTTATCGTCGATCGGGTCTGGATCAACAACCCCTGGAGGAATGATGACTTCAGGCGGCACAAAATCCCGCACGACCAGATTCCGAACTTCATGGATGTTGGTGGCCGATCCGGTCGAGCCTGCAAACCCCAGCTTGAAGGTGGAAGGCACAGCACCATTGATCGGGGTGACATCCAGGTTATTGATAACGACTTCACCCGGATCGGCAAAGTCATCATCTGAGTTGAGATCGACCCGAACCGTCAAAACGCCAACGGGCGAAAGGTCAATTCGAGTCCGGCGCTGTGCCGCATTACGGGTGGTTGCCGTCGGATTATCCACCCCAATATCTAATGTGGGCGTGCCGCCCAAAAAGGCATATTGCGAAGCCTCACTGCCCCGAACGGCGATCGAGTCTCGAACGGGGACATTGACGCCTGTTGGGGTGGGACGTTGCAGCGTCGTGGACTCGAGCGAAGTGGAGAAGTTGCCAAACTCGTCATAGCCCACGCCCAAATAGCCGCCACGAATGCCTGGAATGCCCTGAAAGATCTTTTGGGCATATCCCAACGAGCCACCAAATGCACCCGCCGCAGTGATGGGTACAGGGTTATTGCCATCGATGAGAAAGAAGCTGATGCCATCCCCATTGCTGCCTTCAAATGAATTGCCCCCATAGGCATAGGAGTCAAAGGTGATCGTCAGTCCATCGTCTTGGCTAAGCGGGCGATCGTAAACGACAAAAGCCGCCTGATTATTGGCCACTCCCGTCAGCCGCAAGGCTCCATCTCCAGGGGCATCGATGGCCGCACCTGCACCGGGCAGCCCGTCTACGGATGCTGGAACGGTCGATCGCGCCGTTAGAAAAGGCTGAGCAGAAGTTGTGCCCTCGCCAATCCCAAACCGCCAGGGTTTTTCCGTCACATCAGCTTCTCGAAACGTTTCGCTGAGCAAGATAGCCAAAACGCCAGGATAGGCCGCTAGAGTTTGCGATCGAAAGGCAAGCGGCGCAGTGCTGCCCTGCGTCGTGTATTCCAGATCCCAGTTGCCACCTTGAGCAGAGCTGCCCGTCAACGTCGCTGAGGCGGCAATGCTCGCCCCGGTCAGCTGGCTGATCTGCCGCACAAACTGCTGCCCTATCGCTCCCGCCGCAACTTGGCAACCATAGAGCAAAATTTCTGCATGAGCCGCTAGCGCTTTGGCCCAACCCTGCATCTGCTGAGCATATTGCTTTAAGGTCTGCTGATTCAGAATGCTGGTTCCCAACTGGATTTCGCCCGATCGCCCATGCGATACCACATGCAAGCTGCTCAAAGGCAGTCCGCTGAGAGCCGTGTGGCGAGCAATGGCCTGGGTTATCTGCGCTACGCCATCTTGAGCCGCGTCTAAAATGACAACTTCGGTGCCGGGATAAACACCCTGAACGAGGCTCTCGTAATGGTCAACATTGGGGTCAACGATGACCAAAGCGGGCGATTTGGGAGAATTCATGGAAAGTGTCATCTGCTGGTTTCTAGGGGGATAGTTGCGGGCAGTCAACAGATTGGGCGAGAAGTGAGAGCGATCGCTCTGGGCAACACTCACGCCTCTACTGAAATTTCGCAATGGCTATATTTTGTAATACCAATCAGCATTAACCGATTGCAAAAGCCAAAGTAGCAAAAGTTTCTAAGGATTAGATATCACATTTGAACTCATCTGTAGCACCCTCTAGAGCAAGACCCACCTGCCAGATTGTGAAAAGCTCCTCTGCAAATTCACTGTTTTAAGGCAAAAGTCTATGTATTAAACATTGATTCCTTATAGATCTATAAACAAAAATACTGCTTTTGAAAATACGCTATTGGATGCATTTTCAAACTTGCGCTTTAGGGTTTTGGGTTGCGCTACGCGCAACCCAAAACC
>DATNPL010000017.1:0-2865 GCA_036703255.1 Coleofasciculaceae cyanobacterium | reverse complement strand
ACTTGGCGAAAAGAACCCACAATTGTGTCAAACAATCCCCGCACTCTCAACGATTCTGGCTCTCTTCGATCTCTCAGATGTCCTTACAATACCGACATTTCCAAGGCTTGAACAGCTTTTCACCAAAATGAGAATTGCTGACATCTAGCAGGGACACCCCAGCAACAGTACTTGCACCCTGATAGCCCGCAGGTGAAGCGCGATCTGTTCGACATTGAATGTGTGGATGCCACTCGACGCGGGTATTTGGAGCCCCTGCGATTGATCGTGGTGCGGCTGATTCGATTCTCAAAGCAGAAATCAACTGTCGGCAAATGTGAGGGCAAATATCTCTACGAAGCTTTCCTCACTTCATTACCCACTGCCGGATTCAGTGCCGCTGATGTGCTTAGTCTCTACAATGGGCGAGGCGGGTTTGAGCAAACTTTGTCGGAGGAAGACAAGGAACAAGATTGTGACCGTTGGTGCAGTTGGCAGCCTGAGGGACAAAGCTTTTGGCAGATTCTGTCGCAGTGGGTGTGGAACTGGCGGATTCGGGCAGGGTGGCAGTCGCAATCGGGTCATTTGCCCCGGCGAACGCTTTGGTCACCTGCGTTGCAACCCACTCTGAGCGACAGTGTTTCTGAACCAACCCTGCCACCTGCTGAAATCGAAAGCGTTGACCCATCGCTTGCCCCACCCCCGAAGTATGGTGCCATGACCGTTGCAGCGGGCTGGGGACAAAGTCGCCACAAGTACTCCAGCCAGGACTTCAAGGTGATAGAGGACGAGCAGATCGCTTGTCCAGCCGGGCATCAGATGGATCGTCAAGAGGTGCGCTTTAACCGAGTCGGGGATATGCAAATGATCTTTGGGATTAAATCTACGATTTGTCGGGACTGCCCACTGATTCAACATTGCCACGCCGATCGCTCAACCAATACTCGGGGACGTCGAATTATGGTGAGCCGAGCCAAGTTGCCATCCCCACCTCGGTTGGCAGAAGTTCCCGATATTGTAGTCAAGCCGCGCTCATCGCCGATGAAAGTGGGCGTTGAGGCAATGATTTGGACAGACCTTCCTGCGACAGCATTTCGACGACAGTTGAAATGTAACCTAGAACGGCATCAGACTGAAATCGAAGTTGTATTAACGACAGTATCAGAAAGGGGAATCCTAACACGACACCAACGTGCTCATTGTCGTCTGAGTTGGGAACAACGATTGAAGCGGAATCAGCTGAAGAGAAATACCATTTATTGGAAAGTTCAATTATTTGGTATATCTTCTGACCTTGCACAATTCGTCAAATGCCCTCGGCACAATAGCTCTGAGCGTTCATGATGTACTCATTGCGCATCGCGTGGGGACAGTGAGCGTCATTGGCGCGATTAGCGTCTCTAAGATGCTGGTTGTGATGACGATGGATGCTTCGATGGAGGCGGCTGCCTTTAAGGTTTATGTGGCTTAATGTCTTGTAGCGCAACTCTGGCAAGGGGCGGTCGTGGTTATGGATAATCTGCCTGCCCACAAGGTAGAAGCCATTGCACCGTTGATTGAGGCAGTGGGGGCAAAGGTACTCTACTTATCTCCTTACTGACCAGAATTTAATCCCATTGAGCATGGGTGGTCACAGTTAAAAGCGTTTCTCAGACAGTTCTCGCCAACGACCGCAAAAAGGGTCGATACGCTCATCGCGGCAGCCATAGACCTAAGCCGATCCTAAGCATTTTCGCAACTGGTTTGCACACTGCTGTTACTGTCCCTCATGAAACTGTAATCCGCTGTAAGTCTCAAGTTCGCTGTCAGGTCGTGTAAAGTTGCAAATATCTTTAAATCCAGTCTTCTCCACGCGGCAAGCCGTGCTGACTATTTCTGAGACCTACTAAATGATTCATTTCGTAAAGCGATCGCTATCATTAAGGCATCAACTAGCTTTCAGAGCGAAGTTGCACCAAATTGCATCTTCGCCAATTTAGCCCATAATAGTTGAGGTGCCAGTGGAAAGGGCGGAATGCCTTGGGTATAGCTCCGCTCCTAGCATCCTCGTTTAAAGAAAAAGAGCGCTACACTCTTTTCTTGAAATGGCGTTTTACATCACATCTCTAAACTGCATGACTGATTCGGTGTAGCGAATAGGCAGCACATACTCTAGGTTCTCATGGGGGCGCGCAATGATGTGAGTTGACAGCACAGAGCCGCCACTAACGCGCTTAATCGACTCAATGCCCGCAGCGATCGATGCCTGAACTTCGGAAACATTGCCCCGAACGATGACGGTGACTCGGCCACTGCCAATTTTTTCGTAGCCGACTAAGGTAACTTGAGCCGCTTTCACCATAGCATCCGCCGCTTCGACAACCGCCGGGAAACCGTGGGTTTCAATCATTCCAACAGCAATTGACATAAAGATATTTCTAACTTTTTTGATGGTTGATAGACACCCAGACATCCGTTACTGTCTTTACTTGAACGAATCCGCCTGATGAATTGATACGGTGCCTAACCCATATTCATCAGGTGTCCTTTGTTGCCTGCTTTATAGAATGCCGTGCGTATTAACTAAGTATGGTAGTGGTAGCTCTAAGAACCACAACCAAAGCATTCACACTTAGTAGCGTTGCGCACCACCATCAATAAAATTCAGGGTATGGTGTCAAATAAAATCTTGATTTCTCAAAAGTGTATCTAAATACTAAGTGTACCGCTATTTGGTCATGATATGGATTCGAGAGCGAAAGTCTTTCTACTCCCTTCCCAGTATAAGATCGGGTAAAGCATGAGAGAGAGAAATGAACCAAACACAAGCGTTACAAGCAAAGCCTTTCAACCCCGATGAATGGCAGAAACTATACTACCGTCATCAGCAACAGTATATCCGTCAGC
>DATNPL010000154.1:0-4837 GCA_036703255.1 Coleofasciculaceae cyanobacterium | reverse complement strand
CGATCGGGTGAACAAGGGTTGAGGTGCGACATTGCTTTGGCTGACCTTGCGATAAGGATAAAGGCCAATCTGCTCCAAGCTCTCAATTTCAACCGGAGGGATGCGGGAGATGGAGCGGTAGGTTCCTACTGTACCGATCGTCGGGGCTAACACAGCAATCATTCCAGAGCCAATCAATTCACCGACAAGTTTCCCTTGGGGTCTGAAGCTAAACTTTGAGAATTCTGGCATCTCTTTGAGCTGCACACCGAGCCTCCAGCCTCCACTTTGAGTGGTTTCTGTAAAGGTGTTCAGTCTGGTGTCTCTGAGATAGTCCTGCACGACCCGCTGGCATTCCTCAACAGAGCTAAAGTGCTTGGCATCGATGTCAATCCACAACGTATTATTCCATCCTCCCATTGTGGCGATTCCGGTGTCAGGATGAGTAAACCATAGCTTCAACTCATCCTCTGTGGGTAGCCGTTCTTGGTAAGGTTTATGGTCAAGTAAGCAGGGCTGACCCCAGTGAGAGAGCCAGGATGGATTCTTACCGCTGAAGATGAGTTTTTTGCCTTTAGGGACTGGAACCAAGGGGGCGATCGGTAAGGCTGGATAGCCCTGTTCCCTCAGCCAGAGAATCGTTTCGTTGACCTCTGGATTACGACTAAAGCGCTGTTTGGAGAGAACCTGTAGCGGGCTAGAAGGGGTGCGAGTGCGATCGATGACTGTTGCATTTGCCGTCATTTACCAAGATTTCCCAGTGGATGAATGTTCACCCTTAGTGGAACAGGGGAGGAGGGGTGGGGGTGGAGGCTAAGAGATCTGAGCCTTTTTGCCTCTCGCAGGGGTTTCAGCCTAGAGTTTTCTCCTCTTCCTCTGCGATCGCCCCCTCCCAACAGATGGCAATTCCCTAGTCTGTCTGGATGTGCAAGTCCAACTGATTGGCGATCGCCACCACCACGCCTTTATTCTTCAAGTCTCCTAACGCCTTGTAGAAATCTCCCACACTCAACCCCCAGCGATCGCAGAAGTGATCTACATCCACTTGGGGATTGAGTTTGCCTGGGTAGTCAATTTGCAAGGCAAAGAACAGGTAGTCGCGGTCACTGGTCAATAGCTTCCGCTGGCGGATGTGCATCAGCTCATCCCGGTCAAGGCTATAGCCTGTTGATTTCATCGTTCATGCCACCATTGCTGTAAGAATAGACGCAACGCGATCGAGGGAATCTAGCTCGTGAATGGTTTGTTCTAAGGTGACGATCGCACCTTCGAGTTTGAGGAGTTGCGACTCTGTTCTAGGGCAATTGTCAGAACGATCATCATCTGCCCAACAGTGCCTTCACGTCTTGTCGTTTCATTTGTTTTTGGGGTGATGCGATCGTAGCTAGCCTCAATCATCCACTGACCGAGGAGCGGTTCATGCAGCGGTCGTGGAGTGACCAAAGGCGCAGTCGTTTCTATAATCTCTAGTCCAAACTGATGTTGAATCCAACCAGGCAACGGCATCAAAACCACGACCCACAGACCATACAAAATCATGTGCTTCACCCCTCCCAGACTAGCGATCGCCAATCTGCGGGAATCACTCCCTCTCGCAAAGCACCGCTAATCATGCCCCGATGAGCAGGGCTGGCTCGTAAGCTATGACAGCCGCGACACAGCGTTCTTAAGTTCTCATCTCCATGCCGACCGCCACTCGACAACTCCACAATGTGGTCAATGTGCGCCTGCTTTAACGGCAAGGAACCGATCGCCTGCTCTTGACAGTAAGGCCCCTGACATCGACCTTGATCGCGCTGCCAAATCCGCTCTCTTGTCTGTTGCCACACTTCCCTTGGCGGTCTGCGATTCCGTTGTTTCATCCTCCTACTGCTCCTTTCCTTTCCATGCCAATCCGTGCCTTACCCAGACGTGCCTTGACGAGCCACCCGAACCGTACCTTGCCTGACCGATCCCTGACAAACCAGACCGCTCCAAACCGTGTAATGTTAATCCTTGCTGACCTCAAAACTCTGCATCTCAAACCGCCCATAGCCGATCGATCGCCCATCTCCTAACCCCACCAGCTTGCCTGCATCGATCGCCACAGCTTCCAACTCGCTGCGAGAGACAATCGTCTTGTCCCAATCGAGCAGAAACTGGCAGCGCCATCCACTCGATACCGCTACCCGATAGCGCACGTTCTTGGCTCCCTTCTTGCTCATGCCTCCAGTGATGCTCATGAACACATAGGTGGGAGCATCTGCATCCTCAGAGTAAAACTGCGGCGTTTCAGGCAGGTAGCGATCGAGCAAGATGCGGCGTTCACTCAAGGTCAAGGTGGAGGCGATCGCGCTCACCAGATTGCCGCGATTGCGTTTGGTGAAGCGTCCGGCATCGCGCAAGCAGCCAAAGATATAGCTGGGCAACAGATAGAGCTGACGGGTTTCGGGCATGGCTAGAACACTGCGCTGCCATTCGGTGGGATCATTGCCTGCGGTGCCACTGCGCTCTTGCCGTTGCCCAAACTCAGGGGAAGGATGCAGATGATTGAACAGCAAAGGGCGAGTCCCCTGAATCGAAACGGTTGCTTGCAGTAAGTTGCCCATGCCAGTTGGTAGAAATGTGCCTGTGTCTCCTCATTAAAAAAGCTGGCTCCTCCAGAGTCCAGCAAACCCTGTCACGGTGACAGCAGCCCTGTTTTAGTTAGCAGGGTCACACCACAGCCGAATCACCTCTGGCGTGATGCGATCGGCGTTGTCCCACAGGCGATGGACGATCGCTAATTGGCGGCAGTGGAGGCTAGAGGGTTCTCGATGGGAAGCACCTGAGCTAAACCAATGCTCGACGGTGCTGAGGGATACTCCAGCCAGTTGCGCCAGTTCGCCGTAGGACATCGCCCAATCTTGCAGGAACAGAGCGGGATGGAGCGGGGATGGGTGCCGCTGGTATAGGGCAAATAGGTACCACTGACGGGCAGAAGGGTAGATCGGCATGGGTGAACTCAGTCTGTGTGGAGCGAGGCTTGTGGGGCTAGATCTAAGGGCGGGCGCTCCGGTATTTGAGGATCGGGTGTGTAGAGTTCCAGATCTTCCTCGAATGCCCAGTCGGTGAGAATGCCGTTTGCGTAGGAAGGACTGGTTGTATCTAAGGCAATCGCATAGTGATAACCTAGTGCCCTAACGCTGCCTTCGCTGCCATAAATAACACCCAAGACGCGCCCGAAATCTTGGCTTGGAACATAGCTCCATCGTACCTTTTGTCCTAGTTGAAACTTAAGTTCAGGTAGAGTATCGGGAACTTGCTCTGGGAGAGAGACAGGAGGGATTGAGATTGAGTCACTGCCAGTCATACTAATTCTCTATTAAAGGAAAATTGAATGGGCTTGCATCGTCTTCTAAGAGGTATTAGGAGCAAGCTTACGGGTGCTGTCGAATATTGGACTAATTTTAGATACACATTAGCATAACTTGCTTCAACGTGCTTCAATATGAAGCGAGTGATCAGATAAATCTTTCAAAGAGTAAGATTGTGGAGAATAATTATGTGTGAAGCAGTGGCAGCAAAAGACCGAATATCGGTTGATATTGCAGATATCAAGGATCGAATCGAGACGTTTCGATCTGATCCGGCTTGGAGAGAACTCAGCACGGCTGGGAAGATCAGAGCACTGATAATTGAAAAGTTAGAGGAGAAAGAGAACTTGTCCGCTCAGATAGAGAAGGAGACGCGAACACAATGACTGGTTCCGTCAAAGCCATGCGCGCTACAGTCACCCTTGGAGATCTGACCATCGACGGCTTTATGCTGCCGGATGGCTCTTATCGCATGAGCCAGACTCAGGCTGCTGAGTGTATTGGAAAACCCGAAATTAACGCCCGACGCTTTTTAGTCTCAAAAGCTATCAAAGCTTTACTGGGAGAAGGTTATACGCCCGACACTATTGAAGTTGAGTCAGATCCATCTCAGCTTAGAGGGCAGAGTCGATTCAACGCTTTACCTTTAACGGTCGTGACTGCTTTCTGGTTTAATCAAGCCACTCAAGGCAATCAGCAGGCGATCGCGCTAACTTGGGCTATGCTGACTGAGACTCTGGAACGTCGCTTTGATAATGCTTTTGGCATTACTCGTCCTGAAGCAGATAGAGACAGGCAATTGAGCGCTCAGATGGCTCAAATGGAGTCAGATTTAGGTACTGCCTTCGCTGAGGCTGATGCAGCAATCAACCGCGAGAAATTGCTAGAGCAGCAACTACGAGATCTAGGAGTAGAACCTTGGAGTCTGCCGCAAGATGAGGATGAATAATGACGGATCGCAGAATTTAGCCTCCTCAACCAGCATTAGGTAATGCTTACTCCTAACAGTTGAACGCCCAGCAAGAAAACATTCTCTACAAAACTTAAACTCGACCGCAACCCATTGATCTTTCCTCGACTTTACAGTTAGCTTGACAGGAATGCATTCTCCATTAGCAGTGACTACACCCTACATCTTGAAAAATAGTACGTTGCCTGTCTCCTCTACACGCTACACCCGTGAGGGGCAGATGCTGATGGCTCAAGTTTCCACCTTTGAAAAGAGAGAGGTGATTTCTATGGTCTAGCAACCCTAGAAAGTCAAAATCCCCAACTGCCTGAGAAACAGAGGGGATTAGAGACTGATATTCAAAATTTAGTTTGTCGAAATAGAGGCGGGAACTCTAACTGTAAGCTTTGACGGGCGATAGTTAGGTACCCAGGTTGTCATGCGTCTATATTAGAATCACTTTGCCTGAGTTGACAATACTCTTGTTGTGATTGTGTGTAAGCATCATGACTCTCTATTCCGCTCTACATATGGGATTGAGAGCTTTTTTATGTCTTTCAATAAACATTGTTAT
>DATNPL010000015.1:0-76659 GCA_036703255.1 Coleofasciculaceae cyanobacterium | reverse complement strand
TTCGACAAACAACCGATTGTCTTTGGCTGTCACACCGACTGTGCCCTCACGTCCGGGTAGTAAGTCTTTGATCCGCTCCCACTGGTCATCTCGCAGCGCATAGCGTCGGGTCATCATTCCTGCTCTACTGGCTTCTTCTCTAGTCTTGCTATCTCCACTCTATACTAATTGATGACACGCCCTAGAGATTGCTAGGGGATTTTTGTGCCGCTAACCGCTTGACATGGTAATAAGAGCATAGACGCTGCACCAAACTATCAAGTCACTGAGGGCTTACTTCATGTCTGAATCAACCTCAAAATCCGGGTTAACGACCAGCCATATCCCTTTTCGTCAGGAGTTTCGCCTGGGCCTAGTTGTATATGGCGGTGTTTCGTTAGCTGTGTACATGAACGGAGTTTGCCGCGAATTTTATAACGCGGTACGCGGTAGAGGTATCTATAAGCTGCTAAAAGCGCTAACCGATTCAGACATTATTGTAGATGTTCTCTCAGGCACGTCGGCTGGAGGCATCAATGGCGTCTTGCTAAGCTATGCCCTGACCAATAGCACTGAAGGCAAAGGCGAAGAGAAAGGTAAAGTTTTTGATTTCAAAGACTTTGCTGATGTGTGGCGCGAAAGTGGCAACATTAGTCAATTGCTCCGAGAGCCAGATGAACCTCCTAGCTCGACTCAAGCGTTTCCCTCAGGAAAAGCGGTAGATTCTATTCTAGATGGCGACAACTATTATCAAAGCCAGTTAACGAATGCTTTTCAAACTGTCTGGAATAACAGCGCTGATCCTGTTGTGGGCGAATGGTTTTCACCCAGTAGTGAACTCGATCTATTTATTACGGGCACTGACTTATTAGGCAAAGTCTATAAAGCCTTTGATAATACAGGAAGCCTGATTGAAGTTAAAGAGCATCGCACGGTTTTTCATTTGAAATATCGAGAGGGTCGCAAACATGACTTTCAACCTGCAAGAGATCAGATTCCGCAGAAGGCTCTAGCAAAACTTTGTCGAATCACTTCTTGTTTCCCTGTCGCTTTTCCTGTTGTGAGTGTTCAACTTAAGAGTGAAGATGCGATCGATCGCCATCTGATCTCTTGGGGACAGCTCGAAAACCGTGAGCTGCCTGCAACGCCGCCGCCAAAAGGATATCAGCTTCATTTTGTGGATGGAGGCGTGTTGGACAACCGCCCTTTTAGCTACACCATCAACGAAATTTATCGCCGCACCGCCTATCGTCCGGCAGCGCGCAAGATGTTCTACATTGATCCCAGTCCGGATCGATTTTTGAATAGCCCTAAGTTTCGCAATATGAAGCGACCTAGCATTTTGCAGGCTGCTACAGATTCTTTAGTAGGAATGCCTCGTTATGAAAGCATTGCCAATGATTTAAAGGAAATCAGCGATCGCAACGAAAAAGTCCGGCGCTATAAGTTTTTGAGAGCGACCGCACAACACGCTGTGGAAGAAAAGAAGCAAGTTGACAACGCTGATGAAAACTCGAAAAAGGTTTATTTAAGATGTCGATTGGTGGGACTGCGCGATCGAATTTTACCTCTCGTTTTGAGAATTGATTCTGTTGATTTTGAGGATCAGACTACCCGCGATCGGGACAAGCCTAAACTCTTGGTGAGAACAGCAGAGCTGATGACTCAATATGTTTCTGACAAAGAAGATCGGAATGCGCGAGAGGTGTTTCTCAATAAATTATCTGATGAGATTCGTAATTTAGACATTGATTATGCCCTGAGAAAGCACTTTTTCCTATTGGAGAAAATCTGTGAATTGATGGGTCAATCGCAAGAGAATCAAGAACATCAGAAATTGGCAAATCTGGCGGGGAATTTAGGACTACAAATTCAGCTTTTGGAAACCATCCAGGCAGGATTAGATCGATTGCTCCAGATGAAGCCTATAAGTCAAGTCTTCTATAGTTTAATTGAGCGCGATCTGACGCTGCCAAGAGAGAGACAGGAAGAAAATCAGCGGCAGATTTATGATTTTCTACTCAAAATGCATCGCTTTTTTCTAGACAATAATCTAGATGGAGATGGGTTGCCCCCATCTAAGCCTGTTGTAAATAAACCTATTGCAGATCAAGATGTAAAAGCGATCGCCCCCCACTTTTTTGACACCTTTGATCCTTCCCAATGCGGTAATTTTGAGCGTGCAGGCATTCTTGCTAAGCTGCTTGAAAAAGCAGAGCGCTTGGGCAAGCTGCTTGAAACAGGCGATCGCCTGGGTGACGATTCAAACAGCGATGCCTCTAGATATTTCTGGAAGAACGATCGCTATGTATTCAACAAAAATAGCGAAAACGATAACGATGAGTACCGTAGTTTTTTGAGGAGGATTGAGCAAGCCTCAGAGCGGTTAATCGAGGCTGCTGATGTAACTTTCAAAGAAGAAAATTCGTCCGATTTATCCGTTTTGTTTAAACGATTTCGAGATATTGATCAAGCCGTTTACTCGTTTGAATATCTATCCGATATTCAGGCAAAAGAGCAAATTGCAATTATCCGAATTAGCCCTGAAGATGCTCAAAAGGGTTTTGGAAAAGATAAAGGGCTGATGGAGAAATTGGCGGGCGATCAGTTTCGTGCCTTTGGCGGATTCTTTAAAAAGTCCTGGCGCTCTAACGATATTCTGTGGGGACGTTTGGATGGCGTGAATCGAATTATAGATGCTCTGCTAACCCCAAAGGCACTCCTGGCTTTTCCAGGATTCTTGCAGCGCCAGGTTGAATCTTTGAACCAACAAGATCCATCTCTAAACGCTACGCCCGAAAGCTATTTAACAGCGCTGATTCAGGAGACTTTGCCTCGGGCAACAGCAGCTCAGAAACAGACAATGCTGCAATCTCTACTAGAGCTATGTGATTTGAGTAAGGGACTGACAGATCAGGAAGTAGTGGATCAAGAACTGACTCGGAAACAGACACTTGAACTTCAGGAATTTGCTGAAAAACTGATTCCAGAATTGCAAGAGATGATGATAACCGCAGAGCATCGGGCGATCGTTCAATCTGAATTAGGTTATGTCTTAGAAGATGCGATCGACGAACAGCTGGAATGGAATCAGCAGCAGATTCAACCCACGAAAGAGACGAGTAAAGTTTCAACTCAGTTTCACTATAAACCTGTTTCAGTTAAGCATTTGGAGGGTGATGAGCTTAAGGCGGTTAAGCAACTCGACCATTTAATGAAGACTGTGGTTGATCCAAAATTATTATCGGGTGTGGCTAGCTCTCTAGGTCTGCTATCTATCGCAACACAAAATCCAGCAGATCAGCCTGGTCGTCAAGAGGTCGTTCAAGGCGATAACGGGGAGCAATCTTTGCCAGATTTAATGCATACGGCCTTCCGTCATTCGAGTCAAAGCGATCGCCGTAAGCTTTCCGATTACCTACTGCCTATTATTCAAACAAAAACGCCAGCGGTTGATGATTTCTACAGGTTTTTTAATCAGCTCTTGCTGGCAACTTCCCATGAGCTATCTTATTCAACCGCAAGTGAGGACTATAAAGCCGCACTCAGCACAATTGAGCAGCAGATTAGAAAAATCGTTGATCAGGTCAGACCTACCTATCAACCTGTGGGCGGATATTTCGATCGCGCCATTACTCCCTTTGTGGCAACAGAACTGGCTCGGACTTCAACTCAATCCTTATTGCAAGACGGGGATGTGGATGCCTATTTTCGCAACAAATATCGCGTCGGTTCTGAAAATCTGGCGGATGGCATTCCTCCGCTGATTTTACAAAATTTGGCGGCTCAGGTCGGCATGATTTTGCGGAATGTTTTGGTGACTTCTTCGATAGGGCCTCGGGTACGCCCGACTGTCGCCTATAAGATTTTTAATGCATCACTCAATTTGTTTTACTGGGCTGTCCGCTCCAGAAATTCAAAATCTCGGCTCAGGGCAGGCTCTCTGGCTGCAATCTTGGAGCTGATCTTTCTGGTGGCGATCGCCGCTGTCACCGTCATCCTCATCAGCAAAATTCCTTTTTGGCTCATGGTGATTTTGCTCTCTATTCCGGCGCTAGGGCTAATTTTCTACATCTGGAGATTGTTGACAAAAAGGTAGTTGAGGCACCTGACTGGATTAACTGAATTCCAGTCAGGCTATCTCGCTTTTAAAGTCAACTTTTTGACAAACTTTCTTAAGTAAAGAAGCTTAGACTAAGAAGTAAAAGCGGGTGTTGTCGAATCTCAAAATATTTTGTAAAGGTATAGCATTGTCCTATTTTTCATAGGTGATTTTTTCTACGGGAGATGTGACCGTCATGCATTCATCCTCAGATTGTGCAATGACGTTAAACCTACAGTCACTTGCCCAGATAAGTCGCTTGCCCAGATCGATAGTCCTACGGATCTACAGGGTGCAACTGCCGAACTATGACTGAAGATAATTTGATCCAAGACAGCTTGATTCAAGATAGCTTGACCCCAAATGGGTTGACTCAAGATAGCGCTATTCCAGTCGCTGCCACTCAAGGCAGCAAGACCGCTAAGCCTAAGCACATCATTCTCACCTCCCATCAGCATCGCGGGAATGGCAAGGTGATTCCCATCCACTGGGGGGCAGAAAGTCCGAGCGATCGCGGCCCCATCATTGGTTCAATCCGCAATCCGCAACATCGCAATGTAATTGGCACCCATGCCGGATCGTATGGGGTTTATCGGGCTTTGGCAGTGGCGAGTGGAGATCTAGATCCTACCCATAAGGCTGATCTCACCAACACTTCCCCCCCCGTACAAATTGGGCCATACCCAAGCTGGAGCGATCCTGACAAAATTGTCTCGCTCGATCCGTTTGGCGCGTTCGCTGGGAATGTTTTTACAGGATACGAATCTGAGGGTTATGACATCCTACCAACGATCGCCATTACCAAAGCCCATATCAACATTCCAGAGCTAAAGGATGCGATCGCCCAAGGTAGGATTGAGGTAGACGGTAAGTTACTCAAGTCGGACGGCAACTTGTTAGTCACTAAGGCCGCGATCGATCCCGTTTGGTATCTCCCTGGCATTGCCAAACGCTTGCAGATTGAAGAAACCTATCTGCGTCGAGTTTTGTTTCAGCAGACGGGTGGGATGTTCCCTGAGCTGGTCACGCGACCTGACCTGCATGTGTTTTTGCCACCCATCGGCGGGTCGACGATCTATATCATCGGCAATGAGCAGGCGATCGTTGATCCGGATCGGCCGCTAGCCGTTCGCGTGCATGACGAATGCAATGGCTCTGATGTCTTTGGCTCAGATATTTGCACCTGTCGTCCTTATCTCGTTCACGGTATTGAGGTTTGTATTCAGACGGCGCAAGAAGGCGGTGCAGGAGTGATTGTTTACTGCCGCAAAGAGGGACGGGCGTTAGGGGAAGTGACAAAGTTTTTGGTCTACAACGCCCGCAAGCGCCAGGAAGGAGGCGATCGCGCCGATGCTTATTTCACCCGCACCGAGTGCGTTGCTGGGGTGCAAGACATGCGCTTTCAAGAGCTAATGCCTGACATGCTGCATTGGCTGGGCATCACGCGGATCGATCGCCTCGTCTCAATGAGCAACATGAAATACAATGCGATTACCCATGCTGGTATTGAGGTCGTGCAGCGCATTGCTATTCCACCAGAGCTAATTCCGGCTGATGCGCAAGTGGAAATTGAAGCCAAAAAAGCGTCAGGCTACTACTCTGAAGATGAGGTGCTAGCCGCAGAAGAATTGGCACAGCTCAAAGGGCGAGATTATTAGGTTCTTGAATAAGTTCTCTTAGGCTAATCTAGGCACTTATTAAGTGCCTAGATTAGCCTCTGCCTGAGAGGCTAATTTTTTGGGCGTGATAGACTCAAGAAACAGGCCAGACTGTTGCTTAACCTGCCCTAGCAATCTCGGATTACATGTCCTTAACTCCTATCCCACCTTTCCTATGGCGGTTCGCAAAGACACGATATTTGAACGATTCCTCGCTCCAATCTTTCAAAATTTCTTGATCGATCGCGAGGCATTGACACGCTATTACAAGAGCCGTGATTGGGAGCAGGTCAGCGATCGCTTTCGCCAGCCTAACTTTGCCTATCCTGATTACTACCAGTCACAGAATTTTCATGGTGTAGAAGGCGGCTATCTCAGCTTAGGTGCTGCTTTGTCCTACGATCCCATAACTCAGCATGTGCTGCCGCCCAATGAGGTCTGGGTGCGTCAGGAGGCGCTTGATCGGATTCGATGTCACCCTCGCCGCATCCTCGACTTAGGCTGCGGCACAGGCTCAATGACGCGATTGCTCAAGCAGAAATTTCCTCAGGCTGAAGTGATAGGCATCGACTTTTCGCCCTATATGCTGGCCGTGGCCGATGACAAGGCAAAATCTGCTGGGCTGGCGATCGAATTTTTGCAGGGCAATGCTGAAAGCACAGGTTTTGCAGCCAACAGTTTTGATCTGATCACAGCAGCCTTACTCTTTCATGAGACGCCTCCCGCAGTGGCTCTTAGCATCCTACGCGAAGGGTTCCGGCTGCTAAAGGTGGGCGGAGAAGCGTTAATCTTTGACGGCAACCAGGCTACCCTACGCCAAACGGGATGGCTGACGGAAATCTTTGAGGAACCTTACATCAAAGACTATGCTCAGGGCAGCACTGATGCCTGGATGGGGGCAGCTGGATTTGGGGATGTGCTCACTGAAGAAGTGTGGTGGGTGCATCAGGTGACGCGAGGCGTAAAGCCTTTGCCCTATGACTCTGAATCGGCAGACTTGACCGATTGCCAGTATGGGTTAGCGATGGGCTAGAGCGCAGTTTGAGTTCGCAAATTGAATAAAACCCAATAACGGTTTCAAAAAGCGGCCTGCTCTTTTGAAACCGTTATTTCACGTTGATCTATCGGCAATCCTTGGAGCGTGAGAGTCACATGGACTCCTTCCTTGCGTTACCAAGGCACCATGACTTCCTCTGACTTCGTTGTGCTGCGGCGATCGCGCACTTTTTGACGGGCGCGCCACTGACGAATGGCGATCGCAGTTCGCATAATGGGCGACAGGTAGCCTTCAGGTATTTCTTCTTCAGCAATGACGCCTAGCGGCACGTTATTCATGCAGTCTGCCAGAGAGTCGAGGTATGGCTCTAGATCGAGCATCCGCAACACTTCTTCGGCATTTTGGTAGCGATCGCGAGCCGAAACCTTCAGCATTTTCTCCAGCAGCTTGCCGAAGTGATCGCTGACCTGAACGGTGTCTTGCCAGTTAACTTCGCCCGTCGCCGGATTGTAGTCAAACTCCATTGGGGGCTTGCCCGTCAGCAAATATAGACAGGTCACGCCTAAAGCAAACATATCGCTAGCAAAGGTCGATCGCAGGGCAAGCTGCTCAGGTGGGGCAAAGCCGAGCGTGCCGACAAAGTGAGTCGTAGTGGCGCGCTGGGTGCTTTCTCCCATGCGAATGAAGTGCTCTTTGACGGCTCCAAAGTCAATCAGCACAAGGCGACCGTCATCTTGGCAGCGAATAATATTGGGGGGCTTGATGTCTCGGTGGATTACCTTATTCTCATGCACATAGCTCAGAACAGGCAGGATTTCCCAGAGGAACTGCTTAACCTCACGCTCTGACAAAGAGCCTTTGATCTTAACCTCACGGGCTAAGGTGCGCCCCTTAATGTATTCCTGTACAAGGTAGAATTCACCATTTACCTGAAAATAATCCAGCAGGCGGGGAATTTGAGCATGGCTGCCCAGCTGGCTGAGGATCTTAGCCTCTCGCTCAAACCGCTGACAGGCCCGCTGTAGCGCCATAGGATTGCTCACCTTGGGGCACAAAAGCTTAATGACGCAAAGGGGATTGCTGGGGAGCGCCATATCTCTGGCTAGAAACGTCACCCCAAAGCCACCTCGCCCTAGAGTGCGAAAGATTTTGTAGCGATCGCGGAACAGTCGATCTGACCCACAGATCTGACTCAAATAAGTCTGATGCTGGGGTGAGGAGCGCAAATTGTCCAGTTTTGGAACTGATGAATCCATGGCAAGTCCAGGGTCAGAGATCTCGTCCTGAAAGGCAATATAACACTCACTGCCCGAATGGCTGCGTAAAGACACAATAAACTGCGTAAAGACAGAATAAAGAATTAGTCAAGCTAATTGCTGTGATCTAGGACACGCTTAGGCTTGAATCTACTCAGTAGAATTACGGGATCACTCGGTGAGGGGAGTAAAGTTTGTGTCTAGCTGCTCAGCTATGGCGAAGGTTAGGCTCCTGAAAAAGTTAAAGCCCAGAGCTTTTCTGAGAGCGTGTGGCGGAGTTGCACTTTCTCAAAAAATTCTTCAAGCTATTGCTGTGAAGATCCGTTAGCGAGCTGTATTTGCTCCCCAAAAATCTACGGCATCGTACCCCAAGTCGGCTAACATTTGCCGGAGCAAAGGCAGGCTTAGCCCTATGACATTGCTATGACAGCCGTTGATTTTTTCGACAAACATCCCGCCCCGTCCCTCTAAGGCAAAACATCCCGCGCAGGCCATCGGCTCACCTGTTGCAATGTAGGCCGCAATTTGGCGATCGCTCACCTCAGCAAAATGTACCTGGGTCATCTGAGCGCGCACCAGCACCCGGTTCTGCACCTGATCAATCAGCGCATGTCCCGTATAAAGCTCTCCGACTTGCCCCCGCATTTTGTGCCAGCGGGCGATCGCCTCGGCTTTGTTTGCAGGCTTGCCATGAATTTCGCCATTTAGCGCTAGCACCGAATCGCAGCCCAGAATGAGAGCACCTGTAACCTGTGGTGCAACGGCTCCTGCCTTTCCCTGAGCTAAAGTTCTAACCAATACATCAGCGTCCGTGACTTGAATCTGCGACTCGTCAAAATCGCTAGGATGCACAATCGGCACAATGCCAGCCGTCTGCAACAGCCGCCGTCGTGCTGGAGAAGCGGAGGCCAAGATGAAGGGAGGGACAGCCATTTGAACGTCACTCCGTTAAAGAAACCCTAATAAACCGAGAAGGAATTGACAGACTGACGGAACTTGTCCTGTGCTTTTTCCCAGCGCTTTTCGGTGGTTGAAAGGTTATAGGTGAAAAGCTGTCCTCGCCGCACGACCACGCTAGCCAGGTTGTGACGGGCTTGGGTTGGCAACTGCACAGCATATTCCAGCAGGTAGTAGGTTTGATCACCAATCTGACGTGCTTTGGCATCTACCAGTTCGGCGGTGCGATTGGAGCCTGGAGGAGCGATCGCATTCTTCGACAGCCTGTAGCCCACTTCGCTGGGGGTGCCCAACTCTTCTAAGGTCTTGCCATCTGGCACATCGCTAATAATAACGCTGGCGTTTTCGGTTTCTTCAATGATGTCATGCAGTACCAAATCTGCATCGCTTACCTTAACAGGCACCCAGCCATTGGGATAGAGAAACTCATAGCCTTTGTAGCTTTCAACGTAGCTCTTAAGTCCGGCTCCTGCTACTGTTGCAGTGCAGCTTTGCAGACTCAAACTCAATACAACCAGCAGCACAACTGCAATTCGCTTCAGCATCTTCAGACATCCTAAAACCGCTCAGACTAAGATTTTACTGGTTTGGGGGACACCCCGATCGCCCCTAGCGCTCATTCTTGTCTTTTCCCCAGCTTGGCTTTGGCCTGCTGCCAAAACAGTTCCAATTCTTCTAGGCTGTAATCAGAGAGCGATCGCCCTTCACTCATGGCTTCTACCTGGCTAAACCGCTGAATGAATCGCTGGTTGGTTCCCTGGAGGGCGGCATCTGGGTCAAGCCCATACCAGCGTGCCAAATTGACGATCGTAAACAGCAAGTCTCCCAGCTCTTCTTGCTGTCGCGCTTGGGTATCCTCGTCGATCGCCTGCTTAAGCTCATCTAGCTCTTCTTGGAACTTTTCCCATACGCCTTCCACGGTTTCCCACTCAAACCCAACGGCTGCCGCTTTTTGCGAAATCTTGAGCGCTGCTGTAATCGGAGGCAGCGATCGCCCATAGCGGCTCAGGCGGGGACTAAGGAACTGCACCTGAGATTTGGCTGCTTCTTCGGCTGCTTTAATTTGCTCCCAGTTTTGGTGAACTTCGGTGACACTACTCACCGTAACCTCGCCAAAGACATGGGGGTGCCGTCGAATTAACTTTTCGGCAATATTGTCCGCCACGGTTGCCAAATCAAACTGTGCAGCTTCACTGGCAATTTGCGCCTGGAGCACCACTTGCAGCAACAAATCACCCAATTCATCGGCGATCGCTTCGGGTTCGCCCTGCCGAATGGCGTCCACGACCTCGTAAGCTTCTTCTAAGACATAGGGCATCAGCGTTTCGGGCGTCTGTGCCAAATCCCAGGGACAGCCACCATCGGGCGATCGCAACGTTGCCACTACTTCAATCAAACGCTGGAGCGCCTCAAGGGTAGGCTGACGAGTGGGCGGGTGCGGTGGGGTCATCATGGGTAAGCGGTTAAGGGGTAAGCGGTTGAGGGAAACTTTTCATTTATCTTAAGGCACCCCATTTACCTCCCTCTTTTCTTTGCCCGCTTCTTTTTTTTTCGCTTATGGGAAGACACAAGCCAGTCAGCCGTGTAATGGCTAAAAGCTCCCAGCTCCAAACCAATCACAAAGGCGATCGCCTCAAGGCGGTTTTGCCAGAGCGATCGCTGAATCACCCGACCAATCTCATCCCAAGTCCAACCCAACTGCCAGAATTCGTTGGCTAATGCTAAGCTCGCAAACCCTGCAAACCCTAACCATGCCAGCAGATAAATCACCCGCACCGTGGTTCCGGTGATAGGAGCATGTGACCAAGGCGATCGATGCTTCATGCTGCCGCGATAGGGTAGCCAAATCCAGCGCAGCCAGCCCCAGCGCTTGTATTGAATGGAATGAATATCGAGGTCAGGCCCCAGCATTAGCCCACCGAACAGGAACCCAGCACAAATCATCAGGGTTGCCATGCTTTGCCGAGTTGCGGCCAAAGTCAAACCTGCAACTACAGGCAAAGCCCATAGGGTAATGCGATCGTGGGTTTTACCCGAGGGCATGGAGAGGAATCCGTATAAATTTATTTCTGAACAGATCTTATCAAGTTGTGATCTGTCTGCTATGATGTCTATCGGTGCACTTGATGCACAAAGCTGACCTTAAGCATGGGCGGTTAGCTCAGTTGGTAGAGCGCCTGCCTTACAAGCAGGATGTCGCGGGTTCGAGTCCCTCACTGCCCATAGTGTACGTTCGCACGTTAGATGTCGCTCTTCGCACATTAATGTCGCTCTTGACGTTTTCTGAACAAAATTACATAGTTTTGCGAATTGATGTCGCTTTTTAAGATATTCGTTCAATTCGCAAATTGATGTCGCATCTGCTTCCTACACATATGGATTGTAAGGCAGGCGCTCCTTTCAATCCTCCAATTTTAAAAAGTTTGGGATTGCCTTTTTAATTCGTACTGCTTGAGAGTCGCTGAGCTTTCAGCCCACCCATCTCTGAGAGGCAGATTGCGACCAACCTCTGAAAAGCGAGGACTGGAAGCCTACCATCTTTCAGCCCACCCATCTCTGAGAGGCAGATTGCGACGCCGCTATAGCATCCATCTGATGAGGCTTAGAGAGCTTTCAGCCCACCCATCTCTGAGAGGCAGATTGCGACCCTCAGCGCTGAAACCCTTATAGCGTCTGCTCTTCCAGCAAGAAATTGTCAAAGCTCGATCGCCTTTTGCAATAAGCAGTACTTACTTGCAAGAACGACGGTTGAGCCAGGATAATAAAACCTTTGAAGCGCAGACGGTAGAAGAGTTTCAAGGTTTTTGGCAAAACCCCCAGGAATTTTGCCCTAGCTTCGGTTTGCCAAAAAGTATTGGAGGACTCCTCCTTGCTCGGAGACAATCAGTAGCTGCCACTACAGAACCAGGCTGTACCTTCATTGCTGAAGGCTGGGATCACTTCTGCTGGGCGCGCACCTGCGTTACATTGGAAGAGCAACTCATCCACGCAACTTCCCATCCCCATCAGTTGTTCATAATCGAACAACGACCAAGATGGCAGTCAGTGACCGGGCAGCTACTTAGGGGCGGAAAGCACGATCGTCTCACAACGACCAAACTGACCCCTCATTTTTCACAGTTCAGCGGCTCAAGGAGCATGAACTGCGGCGCTGTTAGTCAATATATTAACTTATCCAGGTTCAGTCGTACTATTGAAACTTCTCAGTTTAAGGCAACTTGCCGAAAATTATAGGCAGCAACCGCTATGTCTCTTGCTTTTTCCTGTGGACTTCCCTGATGGGGTTGAGCAGTTGTTTCGATCGCAAGCCCCATTTTGTCTGCCTTAGCACCAATTGTAGACAGGAGCCGATCGTAGCTCCAGCGATGGATATTGATCCGATATTGTTTGGCATATTTGTCTTGTACTTCTACCAAATCTGACTTTCGTTCGGCTTTTGCCTTGATTTCAGCCGCCAAATGCTCGCGTAGATTGTTGGTATGCGGCAGAACAATGCAACTGGCTTGGAATTTTTGGGCTACTTCGATAACAGATTCTGCCAGTAGGCGATCGACATACTGCCCAAGTTCAGATTCCGAGGGCTGATGCGTGTATCCCTTCACCTGGTTCTTGTGCCGTTTCAAAGTATTTCGTTGCTGTTGCTGTCGTTGACGATTCAGTAATCGATAGTTATCACCTAACAGTTGGGAAGTACTGCGATAAGTAAGAACGTCACCTGTTCTAGCGTTGACCACAGAAATTGTTATTGGATGAGCCAGTCCAATACTCACTCCTACTAAAATGTCAGGCTGTCCTTGATAAAGAGACTTTTTGGGAAGTTGAGAAAAGTTCTCTAAGCGAGTCAAGGTAGATTTTTGGCGTTTGATGAAATCTTGCTGGTTCTCTGTTAACTCTTCTGATTTCTTGCCCTCTGCCAGTTGCTTGCGGAGACGGATGATTCCGTCCTGCCGCAACTGCTCGGTTCCTTCTACGGTTAAGCAGCGGGTGTTGATGGTGCAGTGCAAGGTGAGGTGGTTCGCCTGCCAGGGTTCGCCCTTTTCTGTACCTTCCTGCCAGCTCAGCATCCCCGTCTTCAGCAGAGACAGCCCGGACGGGTAGGTATTTTTGTTAGTCTGATACGCTTGCCAATCCTCTAGAAATCTCTGAAATAGAGGAAGCTGGCGCTGGTCGCAGTAGATTTGCAGTGGATTCTCTTTAAGTTCAGGAATAGCTTTATCCAGCCCGTTAAAGGAAACACAAATCCGTCCTTTTTTATTAATTGACCAGCGTAAATCAGTTTGGCTACCGAAAATAATGGGATAGGGTAGCGTTGCAGGTTTCGCCAATAGCTTTGCCTGCCAAAGCATCTGCTCAATGTCATCAGCTGGAACTCTACCAGTTGCAGTCGATAGCGTCTGCAAAAATTCCTCTCCTGTCAAATCTCTTCCTTTAGGCAATCGACTCTTTAGTTGCGCTTCGAGCCGTTCGATCTCTTTCTGCTTGCGATGAATCCGTTGGGCAAATGCTTCCGGGTTTTCCTCCTGTTCTCGCACTTGGCATTCGTTTTTAAGCAAATAGACGATCGCACATTGGCTTAGGACATCCTCCGTCGTCTCATACGCCTGAAACAGTGATCTTCTTAAGTTGCCATTTGCTTCCAATGGCTGTTTCTTCTTACTTTTCTGCTTCGTTTGGTCTGGGTCTACACCGATTTGCGCGTTATGTTGCGCCAGAATTTCCCTGGCTTTGTCCTGAATTGTCTGGAGGCTACAGTTGCTAATCCTGACTAGCTCAATATCACTCTTGACCACACTGAGCCAGCGTTGCTTTCCATCTAGGCGCTGACGACGTTTCTGCTGCAATGCCAGCCAGGATTGGTAGATGTATATCACCATTAAGCTGGCTGAGGTGTAAAAACGCCCTGGCTGTCCTGCGAAATCAGGATGCGTCTTGAGCAGCTTACATAGATTCTGTACTGATTTTTCTGGCACTGTACCTTTGCGCTGCCAGGTTTCAAAGTCGTCATGCTGACTCGCCTGCTTCAGCAGTTCATTCACAAGAGGAGTATTTTTGCTTGCCATCAAGTACCAGAGCAGTAGTCGGACAGCTTTGCTGGCAACGAGGCGGCATTGAATGGTAATGAAGCCCATGAGGAAATACCTATGACTTTGGCAGTGTAAGTCAGCGCGGCTGGACAGGTTCCTACTTTTTAAAAGCATAATAGCTACTTCATCTCCCTGTACGGTGCTTTCTCAAGTCGTGGCTCTCTGACCAAAACTTCTATTGAACTATCAGCGTGAATAAAGAAAGGAGCTGCTCCAGCGGAAACAGCGGGTAGGCAAGGCATCGAAATCAATCGTCACTGTCTTTCCTTGCAGCTTGAGAAAGCGCCACACCATTCCGGTCTTTACCACTACCAAGTTCGCATTCCCGTTGATTTGTCACGCTGCTGTCATCTGTGCTGATGTCTTACCTAAGTTCGTTTGTAGAGCTGCCCTGCCAACTGGACAATCGCCTGCTGTGCCTGCTCTAAGAGAGGGGTAGGAAAGTTGTGGGTGTAAGTAGAGATGCGCCCATCATCGTCAATGACAAAGGACAACTCCTCAACCCTGACCTGGAGCGGAAACCACTCCCCTTCCACCTCATAAAACTGGGGAAGCTGATTTACGCTCACCTCGCACTCACTGCTCTCAGGCAACGCAATCAGGGCTTCGATCGCCTCCTCTCGCCCTACTCGGATGATGGCGACTGCTACTCCCGCATCCGTGCGAACTACTGCTCGCTGGTTAACCCGCTCCTGCTGCGGCAACTGCTGTCGTCTTGCTGCCAGTTCAGCGATCTCCTTGGCGGGATACTTGAGGCAGTGGTGCAAGCCCTCAGTGTAGGCAGATAAAGAGAATCCGGGTCGATCGCTCAAGCGTTCCTGGATCTGCTGCTGCACTTGTTGGATGGCCTGCGCCAGGATAGGCTGCTTGCCCCCGTAGTCAGGACGGACTGCGAGAGATCGCATCGACTGCCGCACCAGCTCCTGCAAACCAAACTCAATCATTTGGCTGTAGCTTGACTCTGTGCGATCGTCCAACTGGCAAATCAGCTCCACCAGTTGGGTCAAGACAAACTCATCTTGCGCCTGGACAACCGCTTTCATACCCGCACCTCCGTCAGATAAGCGTGATACTTCGATTCACCTACCAGCACTGTCCCTACCAGCAAGCCTACAACCGGGCGGCTGTCCAACTCTATGCAAGCCGCCACATAAGCCGCCAACCGAAAGAACTCCTCGTTGACGATCCGCTGCATGTCCCCTAGAGATCCCGTGGTTGCCTTAGCTTCCACTAAATAGATGGTGTTGCTGCCCAGCATGACGAGATCGGGGAAATCCCCAATCGGACGTGCGAGTTTGCGGCAGTGGTAGAGCCGTTGGATCAAGAATCCAGCAATCCCTTCACCGATCGCTGCGATAGCTGACTTGTTGGGCGAGATGCTTTGGGATTGAGTTCTGCTGTAGAAGAGGGGAGGATGTCCAGGGTCTAAGCAGATGCCGCTGGCGTAGTTAAAGAATTGGTGCATCTCTTCCAGGGGGAGAAACACAAGCTGCTCACTGTACTTAGTTGTCATCCACTGGAGGGTATGGGGGTGAATCGGCAGCATCGGCAGGGGATTGTAGGCGCTAGAGAGCTGGTGCGACAGTTGACCTTGGAGCTGGAGGCGCATGGCATGGCGACTAGCCGCCGCTTTGGCAAGAGACTGTTCAAGCGGCGAGAGCTGGATGGTTCTGCGTTCGAGGTGGACTTCGATCATCAGTAGAGGCAGGATAGGGGTGAACTGCTCTTAACCCTAGAGCTAGATCGGTTGCCTAACACAGAAGTACTATCACGGTGATAGGTTTTGGTTGTCTAAGTGCTGGGGTGGGCAAAGGCGCTGCCGCAGAGGAGCGGGAATTTGCTCGAAAGATTCCAGCAGGATGTCCATTTCTGCCAGCCGCCTGAGGTGGATGGGGGAAGGAGCGCGACGGCTTCTGCCCGTGGAGAACCAGCGATCGACCGTGGGCACCGAGCAGCCTGCAATTTTGGCGATCGTGCTGTGGCTGACGTTGTACTTGGCATAGAAGTCTTGGGGAGACATGGCGAGCTGGCAGTCGATGTAGAGCCTGAGCAAGGTGAGTTCCCGTCGTCCGAAGTCACGCAGGCTCATGGCTGCTCCTCCATCTCAAGTTCAGGGCTGTATAGCGCTAAGTCGTCTTCCCAGGCAGAGTCCTGGCGTATCCACTCATGAGACGGCGAGCGAGGGTCGAGCCAGACAACATACTTCCAGCTCCAGCCTAATAGGTGCGCTGCGGGTGCATACTCTAGCCCAGTGACAACGCCAAACTCTTGAGTCGGTAGGGGATGCCAACAGACTTGATCGCCAATCTGGAATTTGGGAGCTGGAGCAGTGGATAGAAAGCTTTTTGGTAAATCATCGAGCAGCATAAGCAGTAAATCGAATGCATAGAAATCTAATTGCATTATGACGTAAAGACGTTATGCCGTAAATGTCATTAAGGAATATTGAATTTTCTCTAAATTGTCATGTGAAAATGAAGCCCGAATTGAGCGGTAGGGTCATATGGCGGAAACTAGAGAAGTACGGGGCAAGCTTCCCAAAGACCTGAAGATTGCCTTTGAGGTTGCTTGTGCGCGGATGGAGATTACACAAGCTGCGGCGTTGGAGGAGGCGATTCGAGATTGGCTGGTGAAGAAGGGGGTGCCGACGAGTGATCAGGGCATTTGAACAGTGTTTGAGAACAACAATCAATATTCCGTTGAACTTTACTAGAGCTTTGTTCCCCAGCATTGTTTTGTATAGATGTCTAGGTAAAGGTCTTTAACCTTCCCACTGAAAAAGTAATCTCAGCCATAATGTTTGCTAATACTTATACCGAGGTATGAGTATGGCTTATCAAGAATGAATATATTTTTTTAGGCTGCAATTATTTTTAATCAGAAAGTAATGGTTTATGAGCAATGAGGCTAATACCTGCCGTAAGTATGTAGAACCGAAGCTGGCGCTAGCGGGTTGGGATGACACACAGCACAGCTATATCGAGCAATATTATTTTACGGCTGGAAAATTGCAGCCCAAGAATAAACTCAAGCCTCGTGGCGATCGAAAATTTGCAGATTATCTACTGCTCTATCAGAACGATTTTCCTCTAGCTGTAGTAGAGGCTAAACGAAAGCATAAAACTCCTGATGACGGAATGGATCAGGCAAAAGAATATGCCCTAATCCTGGGGGTTAAGTTTGCCTACTCAACCAATGGCCAAGGGATTGTAGAGTACGACTTTACAACGGGGTTGCAATCTGATGTGTTAGATGCTTTTCCGACACCAGAACAGCTTTGGCTGCGGTTCAGCGCGAGTCAGGGACTTAATGAAGAGGGGATTGCGACCAGACTATCGGGATCTTTTGATCAGGTCGCTGAACAGCTATTGACTTCGTTTAATCCTAACAATGGCAAGGAACCTCGCTACTATCAGCGGATTGCGATCGACCGAACCATTGAAGGGATTTTGAGAGGGAGACGGCGGCTGTTGCTGACAATGGCGACTGGCACCGGAAAGACTAGCGTAGCTTTTCAACTGTGCTGGAAATTGTCAAGTTTGCAATGGAATGCAGCAGGGGAGCATCGTCCACCTCGAATCTTGTTTCTGGCTGACCGGAATATATTGGTCGATGATCCGATGACAAAAGACTTTGCAGCTTTTAGTGCGGACAAGATCCATAAGATTCAAGGAGAGGCAACTAAAGGAAGAGAGCTTTATTTTGCAATCTATCAAGCGATTGCCCAGGATAAACAACGTCCGGGACTCTACAGAGAGTACAGCCCAGATTATTTTGACTTGATTGTTGTGGATGAGTGCCATCGGGGAAGCGCCAGAGATGAAAGCAATTGGCGAGTCATCTTGGAATATTTCAGACCAGCTTATCAGTTGGGATTAACTGCAACTCCTAGACGACAAGACAACGTAGACACCTACGAGTACTTTGGCAATCCAATCTACACCTACAGTCTGAAGCAGGGGATTGAGGATGGCTTTCTGGCTCCCTATCGAGTGTATCGGGTGACGACTCGTGCTGATAAAGATGGTTGGAAAGCTAAACAGGGGGATCAGGATCGCTATGGGCGCGAAATTCCGCCCGAACTGTACCAAACCGCAGATTTTGAGCGCAAGCTGGTTCGCAAAGTCAGGACGGAAGCCATTGCCAAGCACATCACTGATTTTTTGAAGAGAACCGATCGCCACGCCAAAACAATTGTGTTCTGCGTCGATGAAGAGCATGTCAAGGCGATGGTTAAAGCCTTGAATAACCTAAACGCTGACCTGACAAAAGATAATCCAGACTACGTTTGCCGCATTACCTCAGATGCTGGGGCAATCGGCAAGGCAAAGCTGGACAAATTCAAAGATGTGCAGAATGAAACGCATGTGATTGCTGTGACTTCTAAGCTTTTGACCACAGGGGTTGATATTCCACTATGCCAGAACGTGGTGCTGGTGAGGGTGATTCGCTCAATGACGGACTTCAAGCAGATCATTGGGCGGGGAACGCGTGTTAAAGAGGAGAAGGGCAAAACCTACTTCAATATTTTGGACTACACCAACAGCACTGTTTTGTTTAAGGACAAAGATTTTGATGGCGAGCCTGCCCTGATTCAGGAGTCTGAAATGGACAATCAGGGGCAAACGATCGAAGGTAGCGAAAGCACGCATGAGTTTGAGGATGCTGATGATTCTGGCGATTCACCAGATGGAGATGAAGGAGAACTAGCAGCAGATCCCAAAGCAGGTTTTCGGGGATTGCCTGCCGATGACAATGAACCGCCCCGCAAGTTTTATGTAGATGGTGGGACTGAGGAAATTGTCGAGGAGCGGCGTTACGACCTAGATGACGATCAGCAATTGCGGCTGTCGCGGCTGATTGACTACACCAAAGAGCAGGTCTGCACACTGTATCGATCTACAATCGAAGTTCAGCAACGCTGGGCAAATCCGACGCAGCGATCGGAAATCATTGAACTGCTGGCAGAGCGCGGAATTGACTTTGATGAGCTACGACTAGTCGCCAATCTGCCAAATGTTGATCCGTTCGATTTGATTTGCCATATTGCCTTTGGCGAACCAGCTCTAACCTATACACAGCGGGCAGAGCGGCTGCGACGGCGCAATCCAGATGTTTTTACTCGATACGGCGAAGATGCGCGAGCAGTCGTTGAAACACTGCTGAACAAATATGCCGAGCGTGGCCCCAGCGAGTTCGATTTGCAGACCACTCTGAAGGCAAATTTCCCGCAATACAATATTTTGGAGCTGGCTCAGAAATTTGGCGGCGTGGATGAATTGCGGGCAGCCATTACCGAATTAGAAAATTTGCTGTATTCTGCATAGGCTAGGTAGAGCTTTTCTTGGGGTTCATGGCAAAACGGACAAAACAGCAAGCGAATCAATCGGTCACCACGGAGCAAAAGCTGGCAAGTGTGATCAAGTCGGCGCGAGACATCATGCGAACCGATAAGGGCTTGAATGGTGAACTAGACCGTCTGCCACAGTTGACCTGGATTTTATTTTTGAAGTTACTAGATGATTCGGAGAAGCTGCGGGAGGCAGAAGCCAAGTTTCACGGGATTACTTACAAGCCAGCGATCGTCTCTCCCTACCGCTGGCAGGATTGGGCGGCAGATGATGAGGGAATTAGCGGCGATCAGCTACGGAATTTTGTTAACAACGATGAAGCCACCCTGCTAGATGGACAGCGGGTGAAAGGGCTGCTGGCTTATTTACGATCGCTTCAGTCTAAAAGTGGTCGCGATCGGCCGGATGTGATTGCCAAGGTCTTCAAAGATGTGACCAACCGCATGACGAGTGGAGCATTGCTGCGGGATGTGATCAATAAGGTGAATCAAATTCACTTTGACAAATCTGAAGAAGTCCATGTCCTCAGCCGCTTCTATGAGGGGATGCTGAAGGAAATGCGCGACGCTGCTGGGGATTCGGGAGAGTTCTACACGCCGCGTCCGGTGGTCAGATTTATGGTGCAGGTGATGGAACCGGGACTGGGTGACACGGTGCTTGATCCAGCCTGTGGAACCGGGGGGTTTTTGGTTGAAACCTATGAGCACCTGAAGCCTAAATGCAGTGCTCAAGACTGGAAGGTTCTGCAACAGAGCATTGTGGGCGGTGAAGCTAAGTCGCTGCCACTGATGCTGGCGCATATGAACCTACTACTGCATGGGTTTGAGTATCCCGACATCGATGACAAAAACAGTCTGCGGTTTTCAATTCTGGAGATGGATGAAAAGGACTGGGTGGATGTGATTTTGACCAATCCGCCGTTTGGTGGCGAGGAAGAAGACAGCATCCAGAAGAATTTTCCCTCGGAGCGCAAGACCAAAGATACAGCTTTGCTATTTCTCCAGTTGCTTATGCGGCGGCTGCGGCGCAATGCCAAAAAGCCAGGACGGGCGGCAGTGGTGTTTCCGAATGGGGTGCTGTTTGGGGATGGAGTCTGCGCCAAAATTAAGGAAGATCTGCTGAAGGACTTTAACCTGCATACGATCGTGCGCTTGCCCAACGGTACGTTTGCCCCATATACCACTATTCCGACGAACCTGCTATTTTTTGACCGTTCGGGGCCAACTGAGGAGATCTGGTATTACGAAATTCCGCTGCCAGAGGGACGCAAGAGCTTTAGCAAAACCAAGCCGATTCAAGATACTGATTTTGACGACTGCCGCGCCTGGTGGAAAAACCGGGTGGAGAATCAGCAGGCTTGGAAATATGCCTTCCGCGATGCTTATTACAAAGCGGTGCAGGAGGCACAGCCCTATTGGGATGCGGCAAAAATAGCAGAGGAGGCAGCAGGTGAGTTTGGCAAGGCTGCGAAGGCGTCAGAAGTCCAGATCCAAACGCTGCAAGCTACGATTCTAGATTTTATGCCTGCCAAAGAAAAGAAAGGCATTGAGCGGCAGGTGCAAGCAATTAAGGCTGAGGTGCAGCAGCTTCGTCAAAAAGAACAGCGGGAAAAAGAAATTGCCAAAGAAAAGCAGGCGTTGGGAGATGCAATTTATTGGCCGATTTACAACCTGGATAAAAAGAACCCAAACAGCCAATCCGACTTTGAGCATTTACCACCCGAAAAGCTACTGGCGGATATCGCGAAGAAAGATCAGCGAGTAACAGAATTAATGGCAGAGATTGAAGCAGCTTTGAACAAGGCGTGAATATGACTCAAGATTGGGCATTGGTTGCTTTAGGAAAAGCTTTGATCAAATCTGATGAGTGGATCGAAGTTGCTTCTGCTGAGCAGTATAAGCAAGTCACGGTAAAAATGTGGGGTAAAGGCGTTGAACTTCGCAACGAAGTTCTTGGCTCAGAGATTGCTGCCTCAAGACGTTTAAAAGTTCATCATGAGCAGTTCATTCTGTCTAGGATTGATGCCCGTCACGGTGCTTTTGGGCTAATTCCTAATGAGTTAGAAGGAGCGGTTGTCACCAATGATTTTCCAGTTTTTACGCTAAATAGTGATTTACTCTCGCCCCAATTTCTTAGTTGGATGAGTAAAACAGCAAGTTTTGTAGATATCTGTAGAAATGCAAGTGAAGGTACTACAAACCGTGTGCGACTAAAGGAAGAAAAGTTCTTAACTACAAAAGTTTTCCTACCATCCCTAGAAGAACAGCGACGAATTGTGGCGCGGATCGAGGAGTTGGCGGGGAAGATTGAAGAGGCGCGAGGGTTGCGGAAGAGGGCGATCGAGGAGATAAAGGCTTTTAATAAATCTGTAATGGGTAAATTTTTTAACTCAACTGCCAGATACGAGTCAGTTGTTTTGGAAAGTGTCTGTTCTACCATTATTGATAATTTGCATTCTAATCCAATGTATTCAGAGACCGGAGTTCCCTGTATACGCTCCTCTGACGTAAGTTGGGGCGCTCTAAATTTAGATACAGCCCGTAAAACCAGTGAGGAAGAGTATAAAAAGCGAACTGTGCGGGGTGAGCCAGTTGAAAATGATATTGTCCTTGTCCGTGAAGGTGGTGGAACTGGCAAGGCTGCAATCGTTGAGAAAGGGCAGAGGTTCAGCTTAGGACAGCGCGTTATGATGCTACGTCCAGATAGCAATAAAGTGCTGCCAAAGTTTTGCCTTTACCAAATCCTTTCACCATTTTTGCAAGAAGAGCAAATTTTACCTCGATGTGCAGGCTCAGCATCCCCTCATTTGAACATAGGAGATTTAAGAAAGTTTCGATTCTTACTTCCACCTATGTTGGAGCAACAGCAAATTGTTGATCATCTGGATGAACTTCGAGACAAAGCTAACAGAATGAAATCAGAGAGAGAGTCTGCCCTGAAAGAATTTGATGCTCTGCTACCCGCAATTCTAGACAAAGCTTTCAAAGGAGAACTGTAGGGGCAGCGATCTATGCGTACCATTCCGCAGCAAGAATCATTAACCGTTGAGTTTAAGAGCGATCAAGCTCGTCTGGGCGATCGGGATCTTGTTGCGGCGATCGTTTGCCTTGCAAACACAGACGGCGGTTTTCTGTATCTTGGCGTTGAAGACAACGGCACCATTACCGGACTCAACCCTCAACGGCAAAGCCCTGCCAACCTCACAGCCCTGATTGCCAATCGCACCAATCCTCCAGTCAGCGTGCGCGTCACAGTTCTACAAGAAGAAGGACACTTGGTTGCAGCGATCGAAGTGCCCAAATCCACAAGGCTAGTGGCAACTTCAGATGGATTGCTACAACGGCGCAGGCTTAAAGCGGATGGTACGCCTCAGTGTGTCCCCTTTTATCCGCATGAATTCGCCAGCCGCCAGTCTGACTTGGGGCTGCTTGACCCTTCCTCGCTGCCCGTTGCAGGTGCAACACAAGCTGACTTTGATCCTCTAGAACGAGAACGACTCCGCCAGATGATTCAACGCTACGGTGGAGATTCGTTGCTGCTGGGCTTAACCGATGAAGAACTGGACGGGGCGCTTGGCTTACTTCGCACCGTCGAAGGACAGAAAGTTCCCACTGTAGCGGGTTTACTGCTGCTTGGACGCGAAAGCGCACTCCGAGAGCATTTGCCTACCCACGAAGCAGCCTTTCAGGTGTTGGATGGAACCCAGGTTCGCGTCAATGATTTTTATAAAACTCCGCTGCTCAAAATCTTTGAGCGGGTCATGGAGCAGTTTGAGGCGCGAATCGAAGAAGATGAAGTGCAGTGGGGGCTTTTCCGCATTCCCGTTCCCACATTCGATCGCAGAGCCTTTCGCGAAGCATTGGTTAATGCCCTAGTTCATCGCGACTACTCAACACTGGGAACGGTGTACGTGCGTTTGCAAGACGATACGCTCTCTATCAGCAACCCAGGCGGCTTCGTCGAAGGTGTCACCCTGGAGAACCTGCTCGTTGTTGAACCTAAGCCGCGCAATCCTATCCTCGCAGATGCCATCAAACGTATCGGACTAGCCGAACGCACTGGAAGAGGCGTAGACCTTATTTTCCAGGGTTTACTACGCTATGGACGACCCGAACCAGATTATACCAGCAGCGATGCTTCAACCGTCAAAGTCACACTTAGCTGTACCGAAGCAGATATTCCCTTCCTCAGAATGATCGTAGAAGAGGAAGCCCGCACAGCCATTCCCGTCTCTTTAGATGCGTTGATAGTTCTCTCTCGTCTCCGTAAAGAGAGGCGAATTGACGTTGCGACTGTCGCCCATGCGATTCAGAAAAATGAGTCGATCGCCCGCTCCGTCCTCGAAAGACTGGTAGAAGCAGGACTCATTGAACCTCACGGCATAAAAAAAGGGCGAACCTACACTCTCAGCGCCGAAATCTATCGAACTCTGGGTCAAAGTGCCGATTACATCCGTCAAGCAGGTTTCGATCGCATTCAGCAAGAGCAAATGGTGATTCAGTACACCCAAAAGCACGACAAAATAACCAGAAAGGATGTAATGAATCTTTGCCGCCTTAGCGAAGATCAAGCAGGACATCTTTTACGCCAGCTAACAGCCGAAGGCAAACTCATCCTGCACGGTAAGAGCAGAGGCGCTTTTTACACGGTTCCTTAATCACGCAAATACGCGCATTGCATATATTCGAATCACGCAGGCGTGATTAATCACGCATAGAATCGCTGAAATGCGAGCACAAATAGCATTTAATGGTTTATGAGGAAATGGGCTAGAACCGTAGTTCAAGAATACTATAGCTACTGCTGTAACTGAGGAAATCATACTTAGTCAGCCGAAAGTATAATTCGCTCACTTAGAATTGTACTTACACACAATTTACTGGTAGTACATCAAAACTTCTTCTCTACAATTAAAATAGATGTAGCGTTTCGAGACTCTATCTTGTGATGGCTGACGCTCTATATAAAGTTGCACCACCCCAGTTCAGACCGAGACAATCATGCTCTCAGCTATTCCTGCCTCTGAGGCAGCCATTCTCCGCATTCCAACTCTTAATGACGAAAGAGCTGATTTCACCAAGCTATTTCAGCTTTGGCAGAGGGCAGTAGCCGCCAAATCCTTACAGATTATCTTTGACTTCACTGACTGCCGCTTCTTGAAGCAAAATGCCGTCGCTTTTCTGGGCGGCTTGGCCCGTCTACTTGAGTTCGAGGGCAAACAGACTATTTTTGCCTGGTCTACTCTTCAAGACAATGTTCAGATGAACCTCTGCCAAAATGGCTTCCGGGCCGTCTTTGAAGAGGGCTTCACTAGTTGGCAAGGGAATTCCATCCCCTACAGAGAAGATCCTGACGACAAGTTGGAACCAATTGTGGACTATCTTGACCAGCAGTGGCTTGGGCGCGGCTGGGTTCAGATCGGCGAAAGCCTCAAGGACCAGATTATCGGCACTATGCTTGAGATCTATAGCAATGCCTTTGAGCATGGCCAGTCTCCGATTGGAACCTTTAGCTGTGGTCAGCGCTACCCCAACCTTAATCTGCTGAAGCTGACTACGATTGATTTTGGAGTTGGAATTCCTGCCAATGTCTGTGATTTTGTCCAAGATCCCACTATGCGATCTGAGGACGCTCTGGAGTGGGCCTTTCAGCCAGGTAAGACGACCAGGCAAGGTAATATCCCAGGAGGATGCGGTCTTGATATGTTAAAAACTTTTGTTAAGGAAAAACAAGGTAAAATTGAAATTTATAGCCACGACGGCTACGCGCTGATTGACGCTAACCAGGAGCTCTATGAAAGTTCTGAAAGCTTCTTCAAAGGCACCCTGATCAATGTCACCGTTCAATGTGATCTAACCTATTACAATAGTAATATGAGCGAAATAATAGTACCATAGTACTATGGCTCTATATTGGAGGGGATGGATATGAAGCTTAAGATTTACGAACTGTTTGGCGAAAACTGCATGACTCAACAGGCAGGGCAGCTGCTATACGAGAAAATTTATCCTGAGCTGAAGGCAAATCAAGTCATAGAGCTAGATTTTGAAGGTGGTAAGCGCTTCCTATCGGTTTTTTTCAATTTTGCAATTGGCCAATTGCTGTATGACATCCAATCCGAAGACTTAGAGCAGCTTTTGTTCATCACAAACCTCTCTCCAGTAGGCCAACAGATTTATGATCGAGTTCTGGAGAATGCAAAGCAGTACTATTCCAATGCGGAATACCGTCACGCCGTTGATGAGATGGTGCAAGAACAATCTCTCTGTCTGTAATGTCGATTCAGTATAGAGTCCGGGCTGAAGTCATCGACATCAAAGCCGATAGCCCCAAACCAACCGATAAATTTCTAGTTGATACGAATGTCTGGTACTGGATGACTTATTCGCCCGCTAGCTCTCCAGGGCAGCCCTATTCCGCGAAGGCGTATCAAATTACTTCCTACCCTAAATACATTCAAGACACTATCGTGGCTGGATCAGATCTGTACTGCTCTGGCCTTATGTTTGCTGAACTAGCTCATCGAATTGAAAAGGCACAGCAGCAGATTTTCTTCCCTTCGATAACTTCTTCTGTAACTCCGAAAGAGTACCGCCACAACTACTCCTCTGAGCGAGCCAAAGTTGTTACCGAAGTTCAAACAGCCTGGAATCTGATTTGCTCAAGCTATGCCACCCAGCTCGGTTGCCAAATTGACCAGACTACAGTTAATGCAGCGATTCAACGCTTCCAGACTCAAGCACTCGATGGCTACGATCTGTTCATCCTCGAACTGATGCAGCAGCACTCACTCAAACAGGTCATTACGGATGACGGCGACTATGTAACCGTTCCGGGCATTCAGGTTTTTACAGCCAACCGAAATGTAATCTTAGCAGCGCGTAGCCAGGGCAAGCTAATTGTTAGATGACTGGCTTACTATAAGCAATCAGTCATGCTAGAGCAACCGCGCTCTTCCCTCTGACTGTAGGCAAGACCAAAAAGGGAAAGAGAAGAAAGCTGGATGCTCTTACTCTCAGTTTGCTGATGCAGAGTACAGGCTATACTCTGCATCAAAGGAAAAATCAGAAAAGAAAAGCTATCTCCAACCACCAAAATCAACTCTACTTTTATCTAGATCTAAGCTAGCTTTTGGGCAGCAAACTAAAAGCCTTTTGTGCGACTATTTCTGCTCTCTGAGAAGTGACCTTTTGGTAGCGTAAGGTGGTCTGAATGTTTTGGTGTCCCATCAACGCCCTCAGTTCCTCAATTCCCATTAATCCCACTCGCTCCGTGGCAAACGTATGGCGCAAATCATGAATGCGAGCGCCTGCCAGAGCTGGACTTTGGGCAATTAACTCAGTCCAGCCCTGGTGAACAGTGCGATAACTTAGACGGCTTATCTCCAGACTAAAGGGTTGCTGCGCCGTAAATAGAGCTAGACAACCAGCGTGTCTGTAGTACTTCACATAATGTTCTAATGCTTCAGCCGCATCTTCGCTGTAAAAGCACCAGCGTCGCCTGTTCCCTTTGCCGATCACCTGGAACTTCCGCTGCGTCAAATCAACATGCTTCAAATCCAGCGCTAATATCTCCGCAATCCTGGCTCCAGTGCGGTGTAGTAGGCAAACTAAAGCCTTCATGCGGACATCTGAAGCAACAACCTGATACAAACTTGAAAGTTGTGCAGGCGTAAGATAGCGAATTAGTTCATCCGTTCCATGTTCACCTTTCTCCCGATCGGGCTTCCGCCGCTTTAATCGGGCAATCGGGTTAGCTTTGATGTAGCCCTGCTCTACCGCAAAATTAAACACTGCCTGGATGATGGACTGATGCCTGTGATGAGTCGTGTAAGCAAGACTTGTCAGGCTGTCCAGATATTCTTGTAAGTTCTGTCGAGTCAAAATTTCGATCGGAAATCGCCCATACTCCTGCAAGAACGGCATCAACGTTGATTCATAGGATTTCAAGGTACTGCGAGCCAGCCCCGATCGCTGTAAAAACTCCGTTACCACAGCAGCAAGTGAGGTTGTCATTTTGGGTTCTGCTCATCTAAAATCAGGGCTAAATTTACAGTTAGATCTAGCTTTATTTTCAATACTTACAGATATACTTTGATGTACCTTTCAGAACCAAATCTGGCTCCAACCCCCGATGAAACCCTGGCTGCCTATGTCCGGCGAGTCCGAACTGAGCTGAGTTTGAGCCAGAAAGAACTAGCTGAAAAAGCAGGGCTGCATCTACAAAGTGTAGGGAAAATTGAGCGAGGGCAGACAAGCCGCCTCAATCGCAAACCCAAAGAAGGTTTAGCCCGTGCTTTGAGCATTCCTGTGGATTACCTGGATGCCACAACCAAGGGGGTTTCTGTTCCCGCGATCACTGCCCTCAAGATTTGCCCTCGTTGCTGGACTCCCGGAACCCTTCCTGATGTGTTGTGGACTCATGTTCGCGCCAAATACTGCTTTGCTTGTGGAGATGCTCTGCGCGATCGTTGTATGAGCTGCGAGAAGCCGATTACCTCTTTTGAATTCAGGTTTTGTCCTTACTGTGGTCAGTCTCTTAAGAAGAATTCAGTGCAGCCATGACCAAAAATTTCTTCTGTATGGTCAAAGCGCTTTTTGAAACCTTAACATTTTGGCAAAGGGCAGAGAGCAATTGTTACAACTTCCCTCTTTCCACAAGGAGGGGATTGGGAATGGGCGTTTACACTGGGGACACTTTGAGAGAAGGCGGAGTTGATGCCGATTGCAACCAAGCGTCTCTTGTTTTGATTTAGCCTGCCATCCAATTCGATGACATGGTGTTTCTGCATAACAAGCGCCACAAAGTTTGATCGGGGCTGGTTGATGAGTTACCCCTTTCAAGGGCAACATCTGAGCAAGCTTGACCGGAGCGACTTGCATTAGCTTTCCTAACGTTTCCAGCTCCGCATCAGAGGGAAATGGATTGAAGCGAAGATTCTCCCATCTTGCCAACGTACCCCCCAGTCCAACTAATTGTCCCAGCGAATAAGCGGAAGGCAGGCTATTGGCTTTGATTCGTCGTAGACGCCCTAAGTAATGGCTGATGCTCTCCCCGTCGTAAGCCTCAACACAGCCTAATCTGAGTTGATCGTCATCAGCTTCAAACATTCTGGTTTCCTTAACAAACTATTCTTAACCAGAGTCCAGTGGCTCGATTGCTAACTTTTATTTTTTCGCCGTCGGAGGTTTATATTTTTTACCGTATCGATTGGCAATAGCTTCTAAAGCTCCGGCATCCACTTTGCCAGAACCCTTATTGAGCGAACGCAAAATCGCCTTTGTCAGAATCTTAATCAGCATTCCCATTCGAGCTTCTGTAGCGCTTGCCAAAATCTCGAAGATTTTGCCTTCTGTTAAGTTCGATGCCTCTGGCAGTGCTAGGATGTCCAGTTCAATTGTCTTCAACGTTTTCTCAAAGTCCTCGCAGTCCAGTCGCGCAAATTCAAATAAGTTGGGAAAGCAAGTCAGCAAGTCAAAATCATCTAACATAGTGTCCAGCTCATGCCCTCCAACCAGGGCAATAGAGACCTTAGACTCCTCAAACAATTGCTTCAGGTCAAGTAACGCTTCTCGTTGCAGATTATTAGCATTGTCAACAATAACCAGCTCAATGCCAAACGGTTCGAGACTTCCCGCCAATCTAGAACGCAAATCCTTGTGCCTGCCGTTAGGCGCAGCGTGTTTAATCTCTTTGAGAATTTGTGTAAACAGACGTTTGGAACTTGAGTTTGTCCAAGCTTTGACATAAGCTACTCGCTTCGGATTATCTTCACGATAATGCTTTGCTGTTCGGCTCTTACCAACTTCGCTCACGCCAATCACTCGACCGCACTGCTTGAGCAGGCGCAGTTCATCCAACCATCTGAAACATTGAGAGGCGCGATCGGTTGGGATAAACGCAGTTTCGAATAGCTCCTCGATCGCAACCATTTTAGCCAGCACATCAGTCAGATTAAGTTGAGGAGCCAGAACCTCCACCGGAACCTGGGTTGCCAGTTGTGATTGTGCCATACCTCACCAGATCCTTTTCAGCGTTTGGTTTTTCGGAATGATAAGCCTGTGTCGCTCTTCGGTTGGAGGTTTAGAAGCAGCAGGTTCAGGGGTTTGTGAAGGGGGGGCAGGCGTCTGCGGCTCCGACATTTCGGGCAAAGCTCTTTCCGGTAAGAGTTCTATTGGCTCGGCACTGCCAGCAGATTTACCTGCTCGCTCTTTCCGCAATTCCACCACGTTTGAGTTCTGCTTACTCTTTCCTCGCAATTTCTTTTGCTCTGAGCGTTGCCGTTCTTTTTTCTCTTGCTTCCGTTGTTCTGCAAGCTTTTCTCGTTGATTTAAGGCTAAGAGCGCATCATAATTCGAGTGATCACGTTTAGCTGTATTCCGTACTTTGTTGAATTGCTTTAGCTCATCCAAGCTCCAATCTTGATTATCCATGTTGATCGCATGAGCATAGCCAATAAATTCCCTTACCTCATCGCCTGTAGATTGGCGATAAATATATAGTGTCAGAACATGGTCTGGGTCGTAGGTCAATGTGACGGGTTCACCCTTTAGCGATCGTAACTCTTCACAACGGTAGGTCAGGTTTTCAAAGTAAACAGATCCATACGCCTGAACAAACCGTTGCTCCTCTTTCATCAAGCAAATATCTAAGTCACGCTCATTTAACGGCTCAGGCAGCTTATTTCCCATGCCTCTAAACCATCGCTCGAAGCGTGTATCACGCGGATCTTTGGGATAGGGCTTATGGTTGTAATCGTCGCAAAAGTAACCTGCTAGAATCTTGTCGATATCCTCAAGGGTAAAGCAGGCTTCCTTTTCAGCCCGTTCTGCGCCTCCTTCTTCTTTCGAGATATAACCTGGAAGGGCAGCTAAGACTTCAGTGTTTATAGTTTTGAAAAGCCGTTCGACAATACCGCCTTGAATGGGACGATCGCGCAGTTCACACTGGAAACCCAACTTTTTACCTATCGCTTTGATGAGTTTTGACTTACTTAAATCCTTGCCGCCATCGGTAAAGAAGTACTGTAGTGGCGCGCCATAGATATCCCAAGGTTTCTTCAGTTCATATTCTGCTGGATACTGCTTAGGCAATATCGCATGTCTCAGAGTGAGGGCAACTTCATGAGATCCGGGCTGTTTATGCCACAGATGGTAGCCAATTAGGCAACTAGAGAAGGTGTCAACAATTGTGGTGAGCCAGGGTCTCCAGTTCAGGAGCTTGCCCTCCTTGTCAATAATCCGAATATCGAGCTTAGTGTGATCACACTGAACGATTTGATTGCTGTAGTCAGCTTTGAGTAATTTTCCGTCCCGCGTTTCGACTGCCATCCAAGAACCCGACCCCGGATTGCGGATTTTTTGTTTCCGTTTGTGGCGCTCGACCAGGGGTTTCAAAATTCGGTAAACGGTTGCCGGGTGGGGCCAATCGCCTTCTTCATGACGCAGATCAATCACCGCATGGCGCTGGACTTCGCGCACCACATCAGCAGGCTTGAGCGGGTGCTTGTCCTTCAGGCTTTTCTCGTAAACTTCTCGAATATAGTCTTGCCAATAGTCGTCAATGCGATGATCCCCTTTGTCAGAACGCTCAGTCCCTGCGGTTTCGCGCAGCTTATCCTCGTAATATTGATTGAGCAGTCGCTCAACCTGCCGAGTCGATACATCTAGGGTTTTGATGATCGCCTGTTTCCGCTCAGCTTTCACTTTGCGATTAGGAGATTCAGATAACCACTCTATAAGACGAAAGCGCAGTTTCTGTGGGTCTGACGCTCCGATCAGGATTTTAGATGGGTCGGTGTCGAAAGCACGATCGCTCAAAACTATCTCATCAGAAATTTCTGAAGCAGCCTCTAAAGACTCATCCTGGCGCTCGTTCATAGGTGAATGCCAAATCTACCGGAATGGTAGAAATGTACCATCAACGTCTCAAAAAAGCCATAAATTACGACATGGAACTTGCGAGCGCGAGAAGTTTGCACAGAAGTGATAAATAATAATCTCTGTTTACTCGCACTCCTTTCGTAATATTAAGTTTTATATAAATATGCTGAATGGCGACATATCTGTGCATTATAAGATGCTGAGAAGATGATCACTCTTAGGAAAACGGCACTCAATAAGCAAAGCGATTCTGAATGATCGCCTTATCATTCGAGCAAGCAGTTGTTTCCATTAAACCTAGCCTCACAAGAAAAAACGACACAGAATGTGCGAAGGGTTTTTTCAAGAAAAAACGACACAGAACGTGCGAGATTAACTTTGCGACGCTCAACGTGCGAAAATAGGTAAATGTCGCTTTCTCAATTAAAATCCTCTAAACTGCCTAGTAAATAAGGCTTCTAGCCTTCCGGCTGGTGCGAAGTGGATTAATCAATCGCGACATCCAGTGTGCGAACGTACACATAGGTTTCAGAAATTGATCGGTTAGCAATGACTGAAATCGATAAAAAAATAGACTGACTCACCTTGAAAATGATGAGTATTTATGCTTGATTTCACGGTAAGCAGAATTATTCATTCTTCTATAGAGGCTTACGTAGAGGGATGAATAATTTAAGAATAGCAGTTTGCTACTCAAAGCCCCTTACAGGTCATTCTGAAGGGGCTTTAAGGATGCATAGGAATAGAGGTATTAGGGTTAGTTAGTTATCAATACTCTGCGTCGAATTGGTGTGAGGGCGGTATCAAATCCGCCGTTTCCGATAACGACTGCGCCACCCGAAATAGTCTCTAGTTCGTCATCACTGAGCATCTCAACTTGAGCAGAAACTTGAGGCTTGATTTCTTTGTTGGATTGAGTAGACATGGTTAAAATCTCCTGTTTGTTGAGCTGTTTGCTTTAGGACGTTGTCCTTATGTACTTAACAATACTGGGAGTGCTAGAGTTCGCACATCGCACAGTTGTCACGAATTGAGCATGACAATTGTCACGAATCAAAGCCGAGCGACGGCTTGCGGAAATGTAGAAACCGCTAGAGCGATCGCCCAGTCACCTTCAACTCAAACCTACAAAAAGCCTCGCGTGGAGATCTCGAAGGAGGTCTCCACGCGAGGCTTTCAGGAACTCTTAAATACTCAGAGCAGCTTTTAGCTTGGTCAGTGCCACCATCTCTTTGTCGCTTACTTTAGGTGAACCCGACCCGAACAAACCGCTGCCTGCCGCATTGGCGACATGATCGGCAGCTGCGTAAATAAACTGCTTATATTCCGCCAACTCTTCTGGCGTAGCCGTGGGAGTCAGCACAGCCACAGCCGCATTCACTGCTCCGATCGCCTGATCCAAAGCATTCTCAGGCGTAATGTCTTTGGGTGTATCTAGGTGTAGCTTCTTGAGAGACTCGTCAGAAAACACGCTCTGAATGATGGAGTTGTTGGGATATTTCTTCGCCGCTCCCGCCACCTCTTGCGCCAAAGCCGTCGCTTCGATCGCCGTTGAGATAATGCCAAGGTCTGACATTGCGATCGCCACACCGCTTAGGGTCACTGCTTTAAGCACCGCAGCAGATTCTTCTGGAGTGTAGGTCATGGTTCGAGCACCTTACATACAACGCCAGCATCGTAACACCGATCGGCCGATCGCGTGAGTCAGGGTCAACACGATCGAACAGGACTACCGTCGCCGCACTTTGCTCACCATCTTGCGAGAAAAGCGTAGATTCAAATCTTCCTGCTCTGCCCAGGTTTGCAAAATTCGGAAAAAAGCCTGACGATCTTCGGCTTGTAAAACCGCCGTCTGATCGGCCGTTTCAATCACGTACGGATAGCCACTGCCAATGATCACTTCACCCCTTACCCAGTCCATGATGCGATCGGTCAACCCTTCCTCATACATCCACAGCGGCATTTCAATTCGCGCCGGGTAGTTCTCTCGCGTAGTCTTTAGGTAGGTAAAGGCGATTTGCTGCCGCTGATCTTTGTAATCTGCCAAAATGCCCGATCGATCACAGAGAAACAAAGGCGTGCGATCGCCCCACTGCATAAAGGTATTGAGCAACTGCGCATCATGTACAGCAGGCGCATTGGGCAAGTGAAACAGCTTTTGCAGCATCCCCTTCAAGTCTTGAGCATAGGACGTGTCAATATAGGCAACCAGCGGTACACGATATTGCTGACTGGCGCGCAGTAGCTCAAGCAAGCAAGCCACGTAAAATTGACGACTCTCTAGCTCAAAGGCTTCAGCAAAGGTAGCTACCAGAGAGCCGTCTAGAAATACCAGACAAGACTGATCGCCTTCATGAGAGGCCATGTAATCAATCAGCCGCTCTGTCTCCATTTGAAAGCGGCGCATATTCACTCTGCGATCGACAGGTTGGCCGCTATTGCCTGCCTTCAAGTCGCTGGGGGTCATGATATCCAGCGCCACATCTTTTTCATAGCCACCCGTAGGCAGGTGCGGATTCTCAAACCAGCCGATTTGCACCAAAGCCACCGGAATCGACAGATCCTTGCCGGGATAGATTTGCGAACCATCTACCGCAAAGGTTTTGATGCCCGTCAGGCGATCGCGCACCCAGACTAAGCTCTGCTCACGGCTCTGCCACGTCAGCTTGCAGGCCATTACCCCCTGCTGGGCTAGGTCTAACGGCTCTAGCAACCGCGCCCCCACCTCGGCACTGTGGGTTTTGAGCAAAGCTTGCAGCTCAGGTTCTCCAGCGGCACAAAGGTGGGCTAGCTGCGATCGATAGGTTTGAATCTGCTGCCAGGTTTCTTGATTAAAGGCAGTGAAATCTTCGCGTTTGGCAGTCAGCAGGTCATGAATTTGAGACGGCTTCAGTGGCATAGATTCAAGGGCATGGACGAGGGGGGCGAGGGGCAAATCAGAAAGATTGGGTAAATGATGACATGAGTCTAGACATTGCGAACTGTAAAGTTGAGGGCAGCTTCGGTCGTAATATCCCCTCCGTGGTTCTATCTATAGACTCCGTGGTTCCATCGATATGCGGAAATTAAGATACATGAACCCTATCCTTTAACGTTTGTAACGCATTGGCTGAGCGATCGGCAAAAAGCCCAACCTGAAGCGATAGAAGACTTAACCCTGGCAAGAGAAAACTTTTTAAAGGTTTAGTCTTTGATGCAAAAAGTCATTCAAATTTAAGAAGTGTTTCAAAAATTGATATAGACTGGCAAAAGAGAGGAAATGTAAACAGTAAAAGTGCGGAAAACGCCCATAAAGTTCTCAGTAAGTTGTCCAGAGAAGCTGAAAAATTTTCGTAAATAGACTGCTAAATATACGGAGAAACAACCTTAAAAGAACCTTAGAAATTCAGGGTTTTTCGAGAGATATAGAAGATATTGATGTATCCGAATAGGCAAATTTATTATGCTGATTCCCAACGCTGTGCTGTCCGAGAGCCTCGCAACTGCGACTAGTCTTGCTCAAGCTAAAGGCTGTGACCTGAAAGTGATGCAGGCAGATGAGCGCTTGTTCTACTGGATCGAGAACAGTTGGTTTGTTGGCAGACCCTACGAATGCTTGAATGACCTCATTCAGTTCATTCAAGTACTGCCGCTCTGTCTGAATGGTGCATCCGATCGCTATGTATCAATTGCCACCTCGCAGCAGTGCCTGGGCAGCGCCTGAAGCACAACTTGCAAATCTTGAATCAAGCCCTAAGGCTGAGAAACCAAATTTTCCTGGCTCTAGGACTGATTCTGTGACGATTTACCCTTCAGCGTTTCAGGAAGTGAGCCTCAAATTAGCTTCAGCCTGCAACATTCCTCTCGTAAATTATTAAGGTCTGTTTCATTTCAGGGTTCTTCTCTCGCTCAGGTGGGAATTGGCGAAATCTCCGTGATACGATTCGATTCGTGAGCTTGGGAGAGTTAGGAGAAAACCTTTGACACTACGGGTTGCTGTTGTGGGATCTGGTCCGGCAGGCTCTTCGGCCGCCGAGACTTTAGCAAAAGCTGGAATTGAAACTTATTTATTCGAGCGCAAGTTAGACAACGCTAAGCCCTGCGGAGGTGCAATTCCCCTTTGCATGGTGAGTGAGTTTGAACTGCCACCCGAGATCATCGATCGCCAAGTGCGCAAGATGAAGATGATCTCACCCTCTAATGTGGAGGTCAACATTGGTGAAACCTTGAAGGACGGTGAGTACATTGGCATGTGCCGCCGGGAAGTGCTAGATAGCTTTTTGCGGAATCGAGCTGAAAAGCTGGGCGCAAAGCTGATCAATGGCACTGTTCACGGTATTGATCTGCCTACTAGCAATACAGGTGCTTATACCCTGCACTATGCCGATCACTCCAATGGAACGCTAGAGGGGACAGCTCAGTCTCTGCAAGTCGATCTGATTGTGGGTGCAGATGGGGCAAACTCACGCGTTGCCAAAGCGATCGATGCGGGAGACTATAACTACGCGATCGCTTTCCAGGAGCGCATTCGTCTTCCTGACGACAAGATGGAATACTACCAGGATCTAGCTGAGATGTACGTCGGCGACGATGTCTCGACAGATTTTTATGCCTGGGTATTTCCTAAGTATGATCACGTTGCGGTCGGTACAGGCACGATGAAGGTTCACAAAGCCGACATCAAAAAGCTGCAAGCAGGCATTCGTGCCAGAGCGGCAAAGCGGCTAGAGGGCGGCAAAATCATCAAGGTTGAAGCCCACCCCATTCCTGAGCATCCCAGACCCCGCCGAGTCGTCGGGCGCGTGGCGCTGGTGGGCGATGCGGCAGGCTATGTCACCAAGTCTTCGGGCGAGGGCATTTACTTTGCAGCCAAGTCAGGGCGGATGTGCGCTGAGGCGATCGTAGAATTCTCTAGCAAAGGGCAAACCATTCCGACAGAAGCCGATCTGAAGGTATATCTGCAACGTTGGGACAAGAAGTACGGCATTACCTACCGGGTGCTGGATATTCTGCAAACGGTCTTCTATCGCTCAGATGCTACCCGTGAAGCCTTTGTGGAAATGTGTGCCGATATTGATGTGCAGAAGCTGACGTTTGACAGCTACCTGTACAAAACAGTGGTTCCGGCCAATCCCTTTGTGCAAATGAAGATCACGGCTAAGACCATTGGCAGCTTGCTTCGGGGCAATGCGCTAGCGCCGTAGGTCTTCATACATCACACCAACTTCCTATCGGGTGCATTGCGGATATTCCACAATGCACCCGTTTTTATGAGAGGTAAGCCTGCTGTACTTATTTACAAAACGCTGATGCAGCTCAATGAAGTTGTCCCTTGGGGCAGAACATTTGCAGAGTATAAATTGATGTTTGATCTATCTGAAATAGATCTAAAAGCGCGAATTCTCGGCTGCGGTGATGGGCCAGCAAGCTTCAATGCCGAAATGACAGAGCTGGGTCATTCAGTCATTTCCGTCGATCCTCTCTACCAATTTTCTGCCGCGCAAATCAAGCAGCAAGTTCAAGCAACTTATGGCCTTGTTATTTCCCAGATTAAGCAAAATGCAGACCGCTATGTTTGGCAGACCTTCCCCGATGCGGATGCTCTCGGCCAAGCCCGTCTATCCACAATGGAAAGGTTTTTACAAGATTATGAAGCAGGGAGAGCAGAAGGACGCTATCAGTTTCAAGCTTTGCCAAATTTGGAGAAGATAGAGGGTCAATTTGATTTGTGCGTCTGTTCCCATCTCCTCTTTCTGTATTCAAAGCAGCTCTCACTGGACTTTCACCTAGCCTCTATTCGTGAACTTTTACGCGTTGCTCCAGATGTTCGGATCTTCCCTCTCATTCAACTTGATGGTACGCCATCTGCTTATCTAGATCAGGTGATTGAGGAATTCATCGGCAAAGGGTTTCATGTGCAGATACAAACTGTTGATTATGAGTTTCAAAAAGGCGGCAATCAAATGTTGAAAATTGCCCCGATGTAAATCCTAAATCTATCTCTCTACGGCAAGATATTGCCCTTGATCGACTCTGCCAACAATTTGAAAAGCGCGATCGAAAATTGCCAGATTAGCCACAAATCCTGGCGCAATTTTTCCCAATTCATCCTCCAATCCCAGCAGTTTCGCAGGATAGGTTGAAGCCATGCGAAGCGCTTCTGCCAGCGGCAAATCTAGATGATTAACGCAATTGGCTATCGCTTCAATCATGGTCAAGGCAGAGCCGCCCAACGTGCCGTCAGCAGACACGCACTTGCCGTCCTGATAAAACACTTCCTGCCCACCGATCACAAAAGACGTCATTTGTGTGCCCACGGGCGGTGTGGCATCTGTCACTAAAATCAGCTTGTCCTGCTTCAGTTTTTTTGCCAGTCGGATAGAGTCATAATGCACATGTTGCCCATCGGCAATAATTCCTGCATAGACCTCTTGCCGATTCAAAACCGCTCCGACGACACCCGGTTTTCTGCCCTGCCAGGGCGACATAGCGTTAAACAAATGGGTAGCCATCCGCACCCCGGCATCAAAACCCGCGATCGCCTCCTCATAGCTGGCATCCGTATGACCCGCAGACACCAAAATGCCTTGCTCGACCAACAGCTTGATCTCTTCGGGAGCCGCGAGTTCAGGCGCGATCGTCACTAGCCTCACCACCTCTCGGCCTGCTGCCGCGATTTTTTCCAGCAGGGTGCGATCGGGCGGGCGAATGTAGTCCGCATTGTGGATGCCTTTGCGCTTGAGGTTAAGGTAAGGGCCTTCGAGATGTAAACCCAAGACGCTATAAGGATGATGCTGACGATAGGTTTTGACCACCTCAATTGCTGCCAGCATATCTTGATCAGAGGTGGTAATCAGCGTTGGCAAATAGCTGGTCGTGCCACTGTTTAGATTCGTCTGATGCATAATGTCTAGCGTGGCAGGGGCGATCGCATCGTTAAACATGACTCCACCGCAGCCGTTGAGCTGCATATCAATAAAGCCGGGGGCAACGCTACTGCCCTGAAGATCGATCGCGGGGATTTGAGGATTGAGATCTTTTAGGGCAATCACCTCTGCAATCCGATCGCCCTCGATTACCAGGGCACAGTCGTCAAGCTGGCGATCGCCTGTGTACAGCACGCAATTTGTTAACGCATATTTTGCCAGTGCATATTTTGTCAAAGCGGATTCGGTGAAGGCAGACATTGGGCAACCCCATATTTTTTGGACAAGTCTATTGCTATGATTCAGCCATCGGCAACCCCCAATCTAAGCTCGACCGATCGCCATGACTCCATCTTCTCCGTTAGTCGTCGCTCAACTGACCGACACTCATCTGTTTGCAGACGCAGATCAAACCCTGAAAGGATACCCTACAGTTCGTTCCTTTCAGGCCGTAGTAGATTCTCTAGAACAGCTTCAACCTCAGCCTGATTTGCTCCTGCTAACGGGTGATCTCTCTCAAGATGAGACGATCGCTTCCTACCATCAGCTTCGCAGCCGCATCATGCCCCTGGGGATTCCTGCCTACTGGATTCCGGGCAATCACGACCAGTCACCCGCAGATATGGCACAGGTGCTCTCTGACGCACCCCTATCGCCTCAGAAGTGTTTTCAGGCGGGCGGCTGGCAATTTATCTTGCTCAACTCAATGCTGCATCAGCAGGTGCATGGAGCACTGTCAGATGAGGCGTTGCAGCAGCTAGATCAGCAGTTGCAGGTCACCCATCTACCCACATTAGTGGCGCTGCACCATCCGCCGCTGGCGATCGCCTCTGCCTGGATGGATGCGATCGGGCTACAGAATCGAGAGGCGCTCTTTGCCGTAATCGATCGCTATCCTCAAGTCAAGCTGGTGGTTTTTGGACATATTCATCAAGCCTTTGATCGAGTGCGGCAGGGAGTGCGCTATTTGGGTGCGCCCTCTACCTGCGTACAGTTTTCGCCCAAGGCAGAGGAATTCACCATCGACACCGAGCAGCCACCCGGATTTCGATTGCTGAGCCTCTACCCAGATGGTCAGTTTGAGACGAGGGTACAGCGAATCGCAGCACAGGAATTTTAGGCGGCAGCCAAAAAAAACATGAAAAACAGCACCTCCCTTAAGCCTCTGACAAACCCCAAGCTTCAAGCCTTCTGGAATACTCTGGGCACCTATCTACTGCTGGGCGCGATCGCGTTTGCCATGCTTTTGCCTTTGCTCTGGCTGGTTAGCACAGCATTTAAGTCTCCTACAGAAGATATCTTTCAGTTTCCGCCACAGTTGATTCCGCAGCAGCCAACGCTGGCAAACTTCATCAAGGTGTGGCAAACCAATCCCTTTGGGCAATATTTGCTGAATAGCGTGGTGGTGGCAGGGCTAACGGTTGGATTAAATTTGCTGTTTTGCTCTCTGGCGGCCTATCCTTTAGCGCGACTAGAGTTTCGCGGGCGTGAGGTGATTTTTTCCCTGATTGTTTCAACGATTCTGATTCCCTTTCAAATTGTCATGATTCCGCTCTACATCCTCACCGTGCAGTTGGGGTTGAGAAACAGCTATCTAGGACTGATTTTTCCGGCGATCGCCTCTGCTTTTGGCATCTTTCTCCTGCGTCAGGCGTTTCAGAGTGTGCCCAAAGATTTAGAAGAGGCGGCTCGCATGGATGGCTGCTCAGAGCTGGGCATCTGGTGGTTTGTGATGCTGCCCTCGATCCGTCCGGCGCTAGTGACTCTAGCGATCTTTGTGTTCATTGGCTCTTGGAGCGATTTCCTTTGGCCTCTGATTATTCTAGACAAGCCAGAATATTACACGCTGCCTTTAGGTGTGGCAAAGCTGGCAGGCGCATTTTCTCTCGACTGGAGGCTGATTGCGGCAGGTTCTGTGATTTCGATCGCACCTATTCTGCTGTTCTTCCTGATCATGCAGCGCTACATTGTGCCCAGTGAAGCGGCGAGTGGGGTCAAGGGCTAGTTCGCTAGGCACTGAAGCTATGCCGAAATCCCATCGGAATTTTGCCCCAGCCTCAACTTACAGAGCGATAGAATAGGCTAATGAAGATAGTGCTGATTGGGTTTCTGAAAGGATATCAACTGCTGATTTCGCCGCTGCTTTTGCATACCTGCCGATATTACCCTAGCTGCTCGCAGTATGGGCTAGAGGCGATCGAGCGGTTTGGGGCACGGCGTGGTGGCGGCATGGCGCTGCGGCGGCTGCTACGCTGCCATCCTTTTCACCCAGGCGGCTACGATCCGGTACCGCCCCTGCAAGGCTGTAGCTGTGAATCGGCTCAACAGTCCAGTCCGCCTGAACCATAGCCAGCTTTATGAACCAGAAGCTATACAATCAATCGTCGTCTCCATCCTCTTCATCAGCTAATACAGAATCGTTGGCAAGCACAGATTCAGGCGTTACCTTTTGAGTCGTTTGTTCTGCCATTTTGTCGGTTCGCTTAGGACGAGAAGAGGCCGTATCGTCTTCAGGATCGCCCGTCATGTTGGGGCTAATCAGCGTAATGTCATATTCATCAGGTGGAATGGTGGTAATGGCATCCCGTTTCAACAGATAGTAGATTGCCTGCACTTGCGGCCCAAAAATGACCTGATCTTGATCGCGTAAATCATGCGCTTGCAGCTTGCGACCATTAATCAATAGACCATTGGCGCTGGGCTTGCCTTTCAAATTGCCGTCCACAATTCGGTAATAGTAGGTGCCATCTTCATTGGGGAGTTGCACAAGGGTGGCATGTCGTCGTGAGACAAACTGAGAAATCAATCGAATGTCACATTTGGGATCTCTGCCGATGGAGTAAACCGGACTGTCAAGGGTGTACTCTCGCCGTCCTTTATCGTCTTCAATGATCAGCAGGTGGCTTTGGTGAGGTGCGGAAGTCATCAGGTAAGCTTTAAAAATGCGACTACAAACAGCCAGAGCTTGGATTAAAAGTTTGGGCTAAGCCACGATCCATCAACCTTAAACAAAAGTTCAATCAAGTGCTTCGACCTAATCCTAGCGCTCAATACCTCTCTTTCTACAAGAACTGACAAGTTGTAAAACGTTGCACAGTTAAGAAAGAGCATAAAGCGAATAGCTAAAGAGGCATGTGATAGAGACATCTATAAGTTTGCATGTATTGAATTTTATACAGGTTTCCAATTCACATACTGTGGTTAATTCACATGCAATAGTGTGATTTAAAAATCTGTTGCTTACTTTTTGAGAAGGTGCGCGCTGTCTCCGATGCCAAAAAGTAAACAGTTAGCCTCTAAGTTTGGCATATTTGCTCAATATAGTTTTGCTCGATATCGTCTTGCACTTGGGCGATCGCATTTTTGCCTGAGGATTTCCTTAGTTTAAACGGTCTTGTCAGCAAGTTAATCAGATCAAGGTTCAAATTTACCGTTCATCTCGCGAAAAGCTTGTGCAGCGGTTCTTTCGCAATACAGGCTGTTTAGGATCGCAAATTGAGTAACCCAAAGATTTTTTCAAAAACCTTTCAAGTCACAATCCTCAATGACAAGAGGCTTGGCTTCACACCCTGCCTACTTTCATCCCTACGTTCGCTTCCATAGCAGATAGCTTAGAATATAATGCAATTCTGAAGTCCAGGGTGCAGGAGTTGAACCCGCCTAACGCGAATTATGAGTTCGCTGCCTAAACCGCTCGGCCAACCCTGGATAAATCCCGACGAATAGGCTTTTATTGTATCCTGACGCAGCAAAGATGTGCAGCTATGAGACTCAATTCGACCGTAGTTTTGACCTTAATTTTATTGTTTCTTATGGTCAGTGCAGGCGTCTCTAGTGCCACCTGGGGATATAACCTGGGGCGAGAGGCGCTTAAGGGAATCACCCAGCCTGACGCTCGCCCTGTCAATAATCTCACCGATGCTCAAGGAAAACCCGTCCGCCGAGATAGCGTTACTTTTCTCAAAGAAGAAAATATTCTTAAAGATGTGAAAGCTCGCATGGATGGGGGCGAAAAGCCTGCTCCCTAGTTTCGGCTTCCAGTTCTGTTAGGTGAACTTGCAGAATAATGGATGAAAGTCCATGCCGTTTTTTACTCACTTTCTTACTGCGGATGATCCCCTTTGCTTTCGGTGCTCTGACAACCAACATGCTGCCTCTACTGAATGGATCAGATGTTTTTCTGCGGCTGCTGGCTGTTTTCTTGCTGATTGCAATCAACGCTTTTTTTGTTACGGCTGAGTTTTCAATTGTTTCGGTACGGCGATCGCGCATTAACCAACTGGTTTCGGCTGGAGATGCCCAAGCTAAGACGGTTCAAGGGTTACAAAGAGGACTCGATCGTCTGCTTTCCACAACCCAATTGGGCATTACGCTCTCTAGTCTGGCGCTCGGCTGGATTGGCGAAAGCACGATGGCAATTTTACTGGCGGTGCTATTTAGTAAACTGCCGCTACCCGAGACAACCCGCGACTTCTTGGCGCACTCTTTTGCGATTCCGGCCGCTTTTATCTTGATTGCCTATCTGCAAATTGTGCTGGGAGAGCTGTGCCCGAAAGCAATGGCGCTGATGTTTCCCGAACAGCTAGCTCGGTTTTTGGGCGCACCCAGTCTGGCGATCGCCCGTCTATTTAATCCCTTTATCTGGATACTCAACCAATCGACGCGCTGGCTGTTGCAATTATTTGGAGTGCCCTATGCTGGACAGGGCTGGTACAACCGGGTCACGCCTGAGGAATTGCAGCTCATCATTGCGACTTCGACGGAATCGCCCGGTCTAGAGGAAGAAAGGCGAGAGCTTCTGACCAATGTATTTGAGTTTGCAGAGGTGTCTGCCGGAGAAGTCATGGTGCCGCGTACCAGTCTGCTGGCGGTTCCTAGCGATGCCACCCTAGAGAGCCTGCTGACTGAGGTGGCAAATTCAGGGCATTCGCGTTATCCAGTTATGGGGGAATCGCTGGATGATATTCTAGGCATTATTCATTTTAAAGAGCTGGCAGAACCCTTGGTGCGCCAAGGGTTAAAGCCGGAAGATTCGATTCAACCCTGGATTCGGCCAGCGCAATTTGTGTCAGAAAATATGGCGTTGAATGAGCTGCTGCCGTTGATGCGGCGATCGGGGCAGACAATGGTGATTGTCGTTGATGAGTTTGGAGGTACGGCTGGGCTGGTAACGCTGCAAGATTTGGCAGCCGAAATCATCGGTGAAACCAGCGAATTAGAAAGCCAGGAAGAGCCAGCGCTGCAAATCATAGATGATCGGACGTTTTTGGTACAGGCTCAAACTGATTTAGAAGAGGTCAATGAACTGCTCAACCTCGATTTACCCCTGGCTGAAGACTACCAGACCTTGGGAGGACTGATAATTTTTTTGATGCAGAAAATTCCTACACAAGGCGAAACTTTGCGCTACCGCGAGTACGAAATGACGGTAGAGTCGGCAGAAGGCCCCCGGTTAGAGAGAATTTTGATTCAGCGGGTGGAAGAGGCGATCGCAGATGACGACTTTTTGAGCCGCGATGATTTTACCAACGGCACGGAGACCTCGGATTCAGGTTCAAGTCGTCCTACTGGAGATCCCATCCCCGATCCGTGGGATCTGTCAGATATTGATGAAGATTTGCTTCCCGAAGAGGCAAGAGAAACGGCTGAGAACTTGGGTAGAGAGCGTTCATGAATTACTGGCTAATGAAATCTGAACCCAATGTCTATGGCATTGCCGATCTGGCGCGAGATCAGCAAACCCTTTGGGATGGAGTGCGCAACTATCAGGCGCGTAATTTTCTCCGCGAGATGCAGTCTGGCGATCGGGTCTTCTTTTACCACTCGAATACTGAGCCGCCTGGAATTGCCGGGTTGATGCAGGTGGCCGAGTCAGGTGTCATTGATCCAACGCAGTTTGATCCTAACAGCAAATATTTTGACCCTAAATCGCCACCCGGACAGCCCCGCTGGCAGACCGTTACGGTTCAATTTGTTCAGGCATTTCCTACCCTAATCTCATTAGAGCAACTGCGGCAAACGTTTACACCTGAGCAGCTTTGGGTCGTGCGGCAGGGCAATCGCCTGTCGGTTTTGCCTGTCGAGCGCGCGATCGCCGAAAAAATCCTAGAGATGGCTGGCAGTTCCTCTCAGGCCATTTCTTGCTAAAGCCGTGGGCTAAGCATCAGCTCAGAGCCAGCCAAGCATAGGCGTTTACTATAAAAAAGTGAGCTGCTTGCCCATAGGGACGCAAGCAGCTCACCTCAATTTTGGAATGATCAGACTTGGCATTACTTGATCTAGCTATGAGTTTTATAGGAGAAACTTACAGCAAATTTCCCTTATAAAACTCATAGCTCTCATCTGCAACGCCAGCTAATCTATGGCTTAGAAGGAATTCGAGGCTGAGCCTTTTTCACAATAGGCTTGGGCTTGGGGCTACTGTTGCCGCCGCCGTTGCCGCCGCTATTACCGCCATAGCTCCGCCGTCTGGGTTCATCCATCACCATTTGATCATCATTGGCTGCCTGATCAACCCGCATCCAACTTGGACGAATCTGGTCATAGGCCATTTGCAAAGCTGCTGCTGCGATCGTATGGGGATCAAATTCTTCGCTGAGCTGAGAAATGATCGGCAAGAAGGAAGCCATGCGCTCGCCTGTTAGGGCTTCGCGCAGCTGCTCTTGCAGTTTGTGCAGGTGGCGCGCTTCGATCTGAGCACGGGTGGGGATCGTACCAATTTCTAAGCGTTGACGAATGTGATGTTCGATATCGCGCAGCTTGCGCTTGTCGAGTGCATGCAGCAGCGAAATAGCAACGCCTTCTTTGCCAGCCCTACCTGTCCGACCAATCCGGTGGACGTAGTTCTCAACGCTGTCAGGCATGTCGTAGTTGATCACATGGGTGAGATCTTCCACATGCAGGCCACGGGCTGCAATGTCAGTTGCCACAACCCAGCGTACCTGACGCTGCCGGAACCGGAGCAAGAGGCGCTCGCGCTGTGACTGGCTCAAGTCGCCATGATACTCATCTACGCTGTGCCCTGCGGCTTGTAGTTGACGGGTTAGCTCAGCCGCCGCCTTACGGGTGCGGACAAAGATCAGCGCCGATTCAGGATCTTCCATTTCTAGGATGGGCTGAAGCGCTCTACCTTTCGTCCAGCCACGGGGGACGATGTAGACCACTTGGTTGATGCGAGTAGGAGCCGCTTTGGGCTGCTCAACCGTCACGGTGACAGGCGATCGCAGGAACTTAGCCGCCAAAGCCCGAATAGAAGGCTCCATCGTGGCAGAGAAGAAAGCGGTTTGCCGCTCAGCCGGAGCCTGCGCCAAGATTCTTTCGACATCTTGGATAAAGCCCATGTTGAGCATCTCATCAGCTTCATCAAGTACCAACCAGCTAAGCTGATTGAGCTTCAGGTCGCCGCGCTTGAGCAAATCTAAGACACGGCCAGGAGTACCCACAACCACCTGAACGCCGCGCTGTAAACGACGAATTTGCAAATCGATCGCCTGACCGCCGTAGATCGGCAGAATTTGCAGACGGCGATCGTCGCTGAAGGTTCGCATGGATTGGTAAACCTGCACCGCCAACTCACGGGTGGGGGTGAGAATCAGTGCCTGAACCGCATTGCTGTTGAGGTCGATCCGCTCTAGCAGCGGGAGCGAGAAGGCTGCGGTTTTTCCGGTGCCCGTCTGGGCTTGACCGACAACATCGCGACCTGCCAGCAAATGAGGAATGGCTTGCGCCTGAATTGCAGTCGGTTCTGTAAAACCTGTTTTTTCCAGGTGACGAACGACAGTTTCAGACAGACCAAGACTATTAAACGAAAGCGTCATTGAAACTCCTTTAGGGTATATGGCTTTGGTGTAAGACTTTAAGGCTTGTGGCTTTAGGCCGTATGGCTTTAGGCCGTATGAACAGAGACACGACTAATTGCGCCTCTCAATTGAGTTGAAGTATCGGCAACGTGACCATAAAGGTCATAGACATCGGCATCAGCGATCGCAACCGGAATCATTGATCCCAAGCGCGCGTCTCCCTGGACATAGACCAATCCATCGACCTCAGGCGCAAAGCGAGCCGATCGCCCCACCAGTTCCCCTGTCTCAGGATTTTCTTGTTCAACCAACACATCAACAACTTTGCCGATTTCTGCCCGATTCTTTCGCAGCGAGATCGGCTGCTGCACAGTCATCAAGGCATCCCGTCGCTCATCCATGACTTCTTGCGAAATCTGGTTGGGCATGTCATGGGCGGGTGTCCCTTCTTCGGGAGAGAAGGTAAACACCCCAACGTGATCGAATTCATGGCGCTGAACAAACTGAAGTAAATGCTGAAAATGCTCATCTGTCTCACCAGGGAAGCCCACGATGAAGGTCGTTCGCAGCACCGCGTTGGGTAAGGCGGCTTTAATGCGATCGATTATTTTGTCATTGACCTGCCCTTGCCAAGGACGGTTCATGGCTTTTAGCACCTCGGGGTGAGAATGCTGAAGCGGCAGATCAAGATAAGGCAGCACGTTTGGCGTTTCTCGCATTGCCTCAATCACTTTGGGCGTCAACCCCGTTGGATAAGCGTAGTGCATCCGAATCCAGGGCACCTGCACCTTACCCAAAGCCTGTAGCAGTTCTGCCAATCTGGGTTCGCCATACAGATCCAGCCCATAGTTGGTTGTGATCTGCGAGATCAGGATAATTTCCTGAACGCCCTCAGCGGCAAGCTGCTCGGCTTCTGCCACGATCGACTCAATCGATCGCGATCGCTGATTTCCCCGCAGGTGAGGAATGATGCAGAAAGCGCAACGGTAGTCACAGCCTTCTGCGACTCGCAGGTAAGCCACTCCTTCAGTGGTCGTGCGATAGCGAGGCACCGTTTCATCAGCAATATAGGTCGGATTAGCGGAGATCTCACTGACTCGCTCTCCTTCCTCTGCACGCTGAATCACATCCACAATTTTGTGATAGTCGCCTGTACCGACAAGGGCGACAGCTTCCGGGATCGCATCCAGCAGTTCTTGCTGAAAATGCTGTGCCATGCAGCCTGTGATTACAATCTTTTTGTTTTCTTCCGCTAGCTCGACTAGCGTTCGCACCGACTCTTCCCGCGCCGATTGAATAAAGCTGCAAGTATTGACGATAACATAGTCAGCCAATTCTTCGTTGGAATCGACCTGATAGCCAGCCTGTACGAGAAGGCCAAGCATATGCTCCGTATCAATTCGGTTTTTTTCGCAGCCTAAATGAGAGATGGCAATGGAGGGTTTGTTGCCCATGCAGTTAGTAATTTTTTGAGACTTCTAGTGTGACAAAGTGATCAATTTTCAAGATTGTGGCGATCGCTTCATCAACGGACTAGACTTTTGTCTCTAGAGCTATCCCAACCAAAGTCGAGAGGCATCGTTAACTGCAATCGCACGATTTCGGCGCTGTAACTGATCTCAAGCGCCAGTTTTGCCAGTTTTGGAAATTCTTTGAAAACCGAGCTGTAAATCAAGGGACTCAACCTAGACCTTTAACAATCAAGCTCGGCCTATCTCAGGCACCAACTATAACAATCTTAACACAACTATTTCGATAACCGATCGCCTCCGACACAGTTCAATTGCAATCTCTCAGGTCGGAGGCACGCTGTTAGAGTAAATTTAAGGAGTGGAAGAAACCCTTCTTCCGCGTAGATTTCTTGAATATGCTTGAAGCCCGATATCAGTTCGTTCGATATCTATCCTAGACCAGTGGACTTGAAACAAACCTTTAAAACTGAAAATCCTGTCATCGGCGTTGTGCATTTGCTGCCGCTTCCGACTTCTCCTCGTTGGGGTGGCAGCCTCAAGGCCGTGATCGATCGCGCCGAGCAGGAGGCCACCGCCCTCGCCTCTGGAGGCGTAGATGCCATCATTGTTGAGAATTTCTTCGATGCACCCTTTGCCAAAAGCTGCGTCGATCCGGCTGTGGTTAGCGCTATGACCTTGGTGGTGCAGCGCTTGATGAATCTCGTAACGCTGCCGATTGGGCTAAATGTGCTGCGAAATGATGCGCGGAGCGCTATTGCGATCGCCACCTGCACCCAAGCTCGGTTTATCCGGGTGAATGTGCTGACAGGCATTATGGCGACCGATCAGGGGCTAATTGAGGGAGAAGCCCATACGCTGTTGCGCTACCGACGAGAGTTGGGGAGTGATATCAAAATTTTGGCAGATGTGCTGGTAAAACATGCGCGGCCGCTAGGTTCTCCTAATTTGACTACTGCCGTGCAGGAAACGATCGATCGAGGCTTGGCAGACGGCGTCATCTTATCGGGTTGGGCAACGGGCAGTCCACCGAGCTTAGAGGATTTGGAGCTGGCGACTGCTGCCGCTAACGGCACTCCGGTGTTTATTGGCAGCGGGGCTAGCTGGGAAAATATTCCTCAGCTGATTCAAGCCGCCGATGGCGTGATTGTGTCTAGCGCTCTGAAGCGACGCGGCAAAATTGACCAGCCGATCGATCCGATTCGCGTTAGCCAATTTGTGGAAGCGATGCGGCGTAGTCTGGCGATGAAGGGGACGTTAAAGGAGGCAGATCCGGCGATCGCCGTTCCAAAAGTGGCGGCTCCACAAGTGGCAGGGTCATGATCCCCAATGATTCAGAGCGATCTCAATTCAACTTGAATCGGATCAATTTCATATCAGTCCGCGATGAGCCAATCCCAATCCTGCGGCTTCAGCGCATGCCTTTCTTAAGATTCTGTCCTACGTGCCTCTAAAAATCTCAAAATAGGGCACTTTATGTACGAGTTTGAGTCAAAATACAGTATTGGTTCAGCACAGTAAGCTGGATATAAATGTTGCGACTTGAATTTCAGCTCTGTTCTTTCTCAAAGCCGCTTTCAACTGGAGCCTTATGACTACTAGCCGTCGTCGTCAAATTCCCTGGATGCACCGTCAATCGCGGTATTTGATTGCTGTGGTTGCTGTTTTGGGGGCTTTAAATACGGGATACATTACTGCAACCAAGCTATTTGGCGGCGAAACCGTTTGCCCAACCAGCGGCTGCGAGCAAGTTTTGGCTGGTCCCTATGCCACCGTTTTTGGGTTGCCTTTGGCGCTGTTTGGGTTACTCGCCTACGTGGGTATGGCGGCCTTTGCCCTGGTGCCGCTAGCGGTGAACCCTGATAAGGAGCGATCGCTGCGATCGAAACTAGAAAATCAGACTTGGCTGCTGCTGTTTGCGGGGGCAACAGCCATGATGATCTTCAGTGGCTATCTGATGTACATCATGTTTTCTCAGTATGTGGCGCTCTATGGAGCCAAGGGTCTGTGCTACTACTGTCTGGCCTCCGCCCTTTTCGCGCTGACGCTGTTTGTATTGACGCTCTTTGGGCGCGACTGGGAAGATGTGGGGCAGCTTTTCTTTACGGGCATATTGGTCAGCATGGTAACGATCGTGGGGACGCTGGGTGTTTATGCCAATGTCAACGGTTCTGCTATTGCAAATGACAATGCCCCAGGTCGGACTGGCGCTGCCGTCACAACCTTGTCAGGTCAGTCAGAGATTCAGCTGGCGAGGCATTTGGCTAGCACTGGAGCCAAAATGTACAGTGCTTACTGGTGCCCTCATTGCCATGATCAGAAGCAGCTTTTTGGACAACAGGCCGTTGCGGCGCTGCCAGTTGTAGAATGCGCCCCAGATGGCCGCAATTCTCAAACTGCGCTCTGTCAAGAAAAGAAAGTTGAAGGGTTTCCGACTTGGGAGATCAACGGCACCATGACTTCAGGAACTCAGACACTGCAAAATTTAGCAGATCTGTCTGGATATCAAGGGCCGCGAGACTTTAAGAATTAGCCTTGGCAGATTGCGAGACTGAAGATTCTACGTCTAAAACAATTTCTGGCATTGCTTAACCCGGCTATGAAATTTATTTTGGGAGGTGCGTTCCGCGCACCTCCCAAAACTTTTTGTGTGAAGCAAAAAGTTTTGGGCTTGATTAAATTTGCAATCTTACAGGGGGCATTGCCAGAGCGATCGCCACACTAGAGCAGAAAATGCGAGGATATCGAGAAGCACGGCTTCAGCTCGGTTTCAGATTCTAGGTTATAGATTTTATGTCCATCGGTCTATCGATCACAGGCACAACGCAACTTCTGGGCGTTATAGGGCATCCTGTCGAGCATTCACTATCGCCTGTTATGCACAATGCCGCGATCGCAGAACTGGGAGTGAATTATGCCTATCTCCCTTTGCCTGTATCCCCTGAAAATTTGGCAAGCGCGATCGCAGGTTTCGAGGCGATCGGACTACAGGGCTTTAACGTGACGATCCCGCACAAGCAGGCCATTATGCCGCTGTTATCGGAAGTGTCAGAGCTGGCAAAGGCGATTGGAGCGGTTAACACGGTTTATCGCACCGCAGAGGAGTGGGGTGGCACCAATACTGATGTCATTGGCTTCTTGGCTCCCTTGCTAGAACACCCAGCCAGCCTCCCGCAGCGATGGAAAAACAGTACAGCCGTAATTTTGGGCAATGGGGGAGCTGCCCGAGCCGTTGTTGCCGGATGTCATCAGTTGGGCTGTGCCCACATCCAAGTGGTGGGGCGCAGCTTCGAGAAACTGCAAGCCTTCCAGCAAAGCTGGGGAAATGCTCCGCTCAGCGCCCATCTGTCTGTTCATACTTGGGAAAATCTGCCTTTCCTGCTCCGTCAGGCGGATCTGCTGGTCAACACCACTCCGATCGGCATGTATCCCCACGGTGACGCATCCCCGTTAGCAGCAACAGAGCTAGCGCAATTGCCTTCCCATGCGATCGTCTATGATCTAATCTACAGACCGCGCCCAACCTTGTTGTTGCAGCAAGCCCAAGCTCAAGGATGCAGCACCTTCGATGGTCTAGAAATGTTAGTGCAACAGGGCGCTGCAGCCCTACAAATTTGGCTCCAGCAGCCTGTCCCGGTGGATAGTATGCGGCGATCGCTGCTGGAGAATCTGAAGTTCACTTGAGCCGCCAAAAACCTTTGGGCGCTAAGTTGCATCTTGTTGCTTACGCGGCTTCATATTGCCCAAAGACTCCAGTGCCGCTTGTTCCAGCAGCTTCTTTAACTCCAGCTCTGCCAGCGTTCCCTGATCTTGGGCTTTGGGCGGACGCTCTGACCAGCCGCACTTGCCACAAGTTCGCCATTCGTAGGCTTCTAACATCAGATTCAGAGGTTGGTGGCATTGAGGGCATGGCTGTGCCACCGATTTGGGTACCGAAGTGGGTGGCTGCTTGTCTTGGCTCACTTGCAGCCACAGCGCCGCAACAGACGAACCTGGCGATGCATTAGAGGCATTGGGTGGAATATTGGATAGACCCGAAGAAGGTTTTGCCGCAGGATCTGTAGCGTTGGCCTTCTGAGAAAGAGGCAGGCGTTCTCTCAGAAGGCGATCGACTTTCCCTCAAGCATCGCCACCTTGGGAATCAATCCCTCTAGCTCGGCCAGTCGGCGCTTCAGCAACTCTAATTCTTCTCTTGCAGAATTCACTGGCTCTGCTGGGCCGCTACTGACAAAACTGCTTGCTAGCGCCTCCAAAATCACCTGAGTCTGAGTTTTTCCAGACTGTTTCATCCGGAGGGCAATTGCCCTAGCCATTGCCAAGGGTAGGTTTAGGGTGATAGGCAGCTCAGGCGATCGCATCGGTTCGCGGCTGCCCGGAGCCGGAATGCGATCCGGTGAGGATTCAAAATTCTCAGTCATGAAACTTATGCCAATCCAAGACGCTTAGAGCTTTGTAACCACTAGAGTTCCCGCCTCTCAGTCAAAAATTGACTTCAAAACAGAGTGATCTTTAAGCCTGCCGTTCATTTCCCAAAAGGCAGGCTGTAGGCACCTTGCAAAAATTCATTATTTGAAAAACAAACATCTGATTTGAAACATAACTCAAAACCAGTCAATTTCCTATTTAGGGGAGTAGGGGAGTGTGGCTTATGCAAGGAGGAGTGGCTGTAAGGCGCTACGAACCTCTACAGAGTTTGTCTGCAAAAGACTTCTTGCGTGAATTATTTTCGTTTGCCCCACTAGGGTTCACGCCTCCCAAACAGCGTTTATGCAAGAGATCTATAAGGGTTGAGTCGCAGAAGCAAAGCGTACACTACAAAAATTGGCGTCTCGATCGCTCAAAATTGCCGATACAATTCTGTTTGAGTGAACTTCTGCCTGCGAAGTGGCTCATAGCCCCCAATTCTGGAGAACCCTATGCGACTGGGCAAAGTAGTCAAGTCCAACTCTCATTGCGATTACGTGGTGCAAATTGACGATCGCATGGAAGTGACCCATCCGCCTTTGCCTGAAGATTACGGGTTTGGCTGCTTTGTCAAATTAGAGGACGAGGGCGATCGCCAGTCTTCTCGCCATTGGGCAGTGGGCGTAGTCTACAATTCGCAGCTATTTAACCCGATGTTTCTTAGCAATGGGCCGCGCCTCACGAGCGATCCCGATCCGATGTTTGCCCCTGATCTAATCATGGAAACTCGGACGCTGTTGGGTGTAGTGCTGATTGGAACCATCATGCAGCAAGATCATCTAACCTATGGCATCCACGGCATTCCGCGTGTCGTCGTTCCTGTCAATACGCCTGTTTGCCTGATGTCTCAAAAAGAAATTCATCGGTTTCATCTCAACCAAGATGAGCGATCGCAATTTTGCTACTACAGCCACCTCCTCCGGTTTGGCGGCAGTTTTGCCGCACAGCTCACCCAGCAAATTCTCAAAGAACTGACCGATAGCCGTCTATTTATGGGAGCTGAACAGCGGGCACTCGAAATTTTGGGCAAGGAACTCGCCTGGAAGAACACAATGGGGGCTATGCGATAGATCAATACGCTAGGTTGGTGCAGTCTGAGACTGCTCATAGCAAAGCTTTTGGGGCGATTGCCTGCTTTGAACTAAAAAAATAAGTTGACACTTGTCTCTATTTCTCTAGATAATTAAAGACTGTGTTAAGTTTGGCGGTCAAAGAAAATCTTGGCTAACGTCGTTGTAATTGGTGCCCAGTGGGGCGATGAAGGGAAAGGGAAAATCACCGACCTTCTGAGTCGGTCAGCCGATGTAGTTGTCCGATATCAAGGCGGAGTAAACGCTGGGCATACGGTCGTTGTCCAAGATCAGACCTTTAAGCTGCATCTGATTCCGTCTGGAATTCTTTATCCAGACACAGAATGTATTATCGGCACAGGCACGGTCATTGATCCCAAAGTGCTGATTCAAGAGTTGGATCAGCTAGAGACTTTGGGAATTTCGACCCAAAATCTTTTGATTTCTGAAACAGCCCATGTGACGATGCCCTACCATCGGCTGATTGATCAGGTGTCTGAAGAGCGGCGGGGCGATCACAAAATCGGCACGACTAAGCGGGGCATTGGGCCAACCTATGCCGACAAGTCGGAGCGGACGGGCATCCGCATGATCGATCTGATGGAGCCGGAGCATATGAAAAAGCAGCTCCGCTGGACGATCAACTACAAAAACGTCTTTTTGGAAAAGCTTTATGGGCTGCCTGCGCTTGATCCCGAAGAGGTAATCTTAGAGTATCAAGCCTATGCCGATCGCCTGCGTCCTCATGTAGTGGATAGCTCACTAAAAATTTATGAGTCGTTTCGGCAGCGCCGCAATATCCTGTTTGAGGGGGCGCAAGGCACTCTGCTAGACCTAGATCACGGCACTTATCCCTACGTCACCTCTTCTAATCCGGTGGCAGGTGGGGCTTGCGTCGGTGCGGGCGTTGGGCCTACGATGATAGATCGGGTGATTGGAGTGGCGAAAGCCTACACGACCCGCGTGGGCGAAGGGCCATTTCCCACCGAGCAAGTGGGCGATGTTGGACAGCTTTTGTGCGATCGCGGTGCCGAGTTTGGTACGACCACAGGACGCAAACGGCGGTGTGGCTGGTTTGATGCGGTGATTGGTCGCTATGCAGTCCGGATTAACGGGCTAGACTGTCTCGCTATTACCAAGCTAGATGTCTTGGATGAGCTAGATGAGATTCAGGTCTGCGTTGCCTATGAGCTTGACGGGCAGCAATGCCTTGATTTTCCCAGCAACGCCCGTCAGTTTGCCCGCTGCCGACCCGTCTACAAAACTGTACCGGGATGGAAGCAGTCCACAATTCACTGCCGATCGCTCGATGATCTGCCCTCTGAGGCGCTCGATTATCTCAAGTTTTTGGCAGAGTTGATGGAGGTGCCGATCGCGATCGTTTCTCTGGGAGCCAGCCGCGATCAGACTATCATTGTCGAAGATCCGATTCATGGTCCTAAGCGCGCCTTGTTGTATGACAAGGGCGCTCAACCCGTCGGTGGTGCTTAGGTTACTCCACAGTTCGCTGCTTCAGTTTTCAATTTTTATTCAGAACACTCAAACGAAACCCGTATGGAACTCACTGTTGAATGTAAAAAGCGCCCTGAGGGCAGCAAGCCTAACGCTCTTCGCCGTGGAGGGCAGATTCCGGCTGTGCTATACGGGCACAAGGGCGTTGAGTCCACTGCGCTAACGCTGGATGCCAAAGCCGCCGAAACGCTCGTTAGAAAGTCTTCGTTGAACAATACCCTGATCAAAGTGAATGTGCCTGATCTGCCCTGGAGTGGCAAAGCCCTACTCCGCGAGGTGCAGTCCCATCCTTGGAAGCGCAGTATCTACCATCTCAGCTTCTTCTCAGTCAGCGCTAGCGACAAGCTAGAAGTCACCGTGCCGATTCACTTTGTGGGAACGGCTGTGGGCACTAAGCAAGAGGGCGGCGCTATGGACACCGTACTCAACGAACTGGAAGTCTCCTGTACGGGCGACAGCATTCCCGAAATGATTGAGGTGGATGTCACCAATATGAACATCGGCGATGCTATCCACGTTCACGAGCTGCCCTTACCCGCAGGTGTGGTGGCTTTAGGAGAAGGCGATCGCGTCGTTGTTTCCATCTTGGGCAAGGCAGCTCAGGCAACTGTAGAAGAAGTGGCTGAAGTCGAAGAATAGATGGTGTTTCAACTTTGCTGCTTGGGCTGGGTAGGCCGGGGAAAGTGTCCAAAAGCCTCCTGGCTAAATCCTAAACAGCAAATTTAGAGCCTGATCCAGAAACGGGGGCGCAGCCATGCTGTGTCCCTGTTTGGTATGCGGCTTTCATCTTCCACAGTCAAAGTCTTCAATCCGCTCTCTTGCTTTGATGATCCCTTCACCTTTCACGGCACCCCTTCATGACTGACCGCGTTCTCCCTGCGTTGATCCAGCAGATGATGCAGCCGGAATTCTATCCTCATCCGGTACAGCCTTCGATTCAGCTGATTCAAACCCATGTCTCCTACGTCCTGCTGACGGGAACCTATGCTTATAAGCTCAAGAAGCCCGTCAACTTTGGCTTTCTGGATTACTCAACTCTGGAAAAACGGCAGCATTTCTGCCAAGAGGAGCTACGGCTGAACCAGCGCTGTGCGCCAGAAATTTATTTAGAAGTCCTACCGATCGCCAAAAGAGACGATCGCTTTCAGCTGGGTGGGTCGCCGGATGAAGCCGCAGAGGAGATCGCAGACTATACGCTGAAAATGCAGCAGTTTCCGCAAGACGGACTGCTAGCCAATTTGCATAGACAGGGAAAGCTGACAGAGCCTCTGCTGCAAGAGCTAGCCAAAACGATCGCCCAGTTTCACGCTCAGGTTTCCACCAATGACTATATTCGCGGCTTTGGTGAACCTGCCCGCGTCAGAGAAGCGATCGACGAAAACTTTGAGCAGACTGCGCAATATATTGGGCGGGCACAAACCCAAACCCAGTTTGATGAAACTCGCGCCTACAACGATCGCCTGTTTGCCGAGCATTCAGAACTATTCATCGAACGGATGCAGCATGACCGGATTCGCGAATGTCATGGCGACCTGCATTTAGACAATATCTGCCTGTGGAACGATCGCCTCTGGCTATTCGACTGTATCGAATTCAATGAGCCGTTCCGGTTTGTCGATGTCATGTACGACATTGCCTACATTATCCGAGATTTAGAAGCGAGCGATCGCTCCGATCTCAGTACCCTATTTTTGAATGCCTATATTGAGCAAACCGGAGATTGGGAAGGTCTACAGGTTTTGCCTTTCTATGTGAATCGGCAAGCCTATGTCCGAGCCAAAATTGTTTCCTTCTTACTCGATGATCCAGCTATTGCAGAAGCTGAAAAAGAGGAAGCCAGAAAGACTGCTGCTCGATTTTACAAGCTGGCTTGGCAATATTCTCAGCCGCGTCAGGGGCAGCTAACGCTGATGTGTGGACTTTCTGGCTCGGGAAAGAGCACGACTGCGCGCCAGTTGGCTTGCCGCACTAACGCCATTCATATTCGATCGGATGCGGTGCGAAAACATTTGGGCGGTATTCCGCTGCATCAACGAGGCAGTGGAGATCTGTACTCAACTGAAATGACTCAGAAAACCTATAAGCGATTGCTAGAGCTAGGTCTGCTGCTCGCACAGCAAGGCTATGCGGTCATCCTAGATGCGAAGTACGATCGCTATGCTTTGCGAGAGCCTGTCCTGGCTGCGGCACAAGCCCATAACCTGCCGCTGCAAATCATTCACTGTGATGCCCCATCAGAACTGCTGCGATCGCGGCTGCAACAGCGCACTGGAGACATTGCCGATGCAACGGCTGACCTGCTCCCCAAACAATTTTTAGAACCTTTTAGTCCAGCTGAGCTACCCTATGTCAAGACCTTAGATACAACCCGTCCTATTCAGGAACTTATGCAAGAACTGGGATTCTAGCGGGTTGCGTTAGCCTTAGGGTTTGTTCAATCGCGCATTGGAGCGGTGCATGTATAAATTTGCGTCAGATGAAGGATTTCGCTCTGGCCTAGCAACCTGGCTCATCTTTATCCTGCTGTTTGTGCTGGCAGGTCTCCGAGCTGAGCTATGTGTTCTCTTAGGAGCGATGGCAGGCTTAGCGGTTTGGAATATCGTCGCCTACCTGAAAGCCGAAGAGGTGAAGGCTGATCCTGAGCCAGAGGTTGCAGAACCTCAGCCCAGCGTGTTTCACAATGTGGGGACAAAGCTGTTCGATCGCATCCGCAGACCCAGCCCTACGGGAGAGAGTGAAGCTGAAGGCGGTCAAACGGGTCAAGCTTCGGGCAGAATTGGCGCAAGGCGACCCTCTAAGCGATACATTGGCCGTCGTCCTCCCAAGCGCATTGGCAAGTAGCGACTGGCTAAAGATAGCTGATGGAACTATAGCTATAGCCACGAGTGGCTGAGGTATTGTTGTGGATGCGGTGCACCACTCTCCAAAGATGTTTTGGCTAGTTGCGCCTCTGGCTCAGGCTTCGCCCGACAAATATTGCCGATAGCCGATCGCCTCTAATTTTTCCTGTTTTTTCATCACCATCTCTTTCAAGCTTTGCCGATAGCGCTGAACTTTTTCTAGCAGCTCTGGCTGGTGGCTAGACAGGATTTGCACAGCTAGCAGGCCAGCATTTTGAGCGTTACCGATCGCCACAGTTGCCACCGGAATGCCGCTCGGCATCTGCACGATTGAGTAGAGCGAATCTAAACCCTGCAAATGCTTTGAAGCAACAGGGACGCCAATGACGGGCAAAGGCGTTAAAGCCGCAACCATTCCAGGCAAATGCGCCGCCCCCCCTGCCCCCGCAATAATCACCTTGAGGCCTCGCAGATGGGCTGTTTGGGCATATTCCACCATACGTTCTGGGGTGCGATGCGCCGAAACGATCGCCACCTCATAAGGCACCCCAAACTCTTCACAGACCGCGATCGCAGCCTGCATGGTCGGCAAGTCTGAGTCGCTGCCCATGATAATTCCAATAGCGGGCTGAGTCATAAGCCTTTGGTTAACTAAGCCTTTGATTGATTAAGCCTTTGATTGATTAAAAAGATTGAAAGCCTAGCGGGTTCGAGGCGACTGCGACTTTACTGCTCAGCTGCCGATCGCCCCTGCTTACCCAACCGTACCAAGACAAAGTAGCCCAGATAAAGCACATAAATGACTAGCCCAGTGATGCCCAAAAAGCCCAGAAACTCTGGCTTGGAAGCAGCATGGAAAAAGTTTTTGTAGCCGAAAGGCGGATCGAGCCAGACCTGGCAGAAGGGGGTGACAAAGGTTTCTTGGGACACTGCACACTGAAGGAAAGGAATGCTGGCCAGCACGCCCAACCCACAGTAGAGGCTAACAGCCCATCGCCAGCTGGTAAAGATCCATTTGAGCGGTGAAGAAGATCGATCGGCAATTTCCTCATTCAGATCAACCCAAAACCAAAGGCTAACGGGAATTAGAATTCGCGCTAGGATTCCAGATACAAAGCTAACAGGCAAGCTGCCAATCATGAGGTAGACGGTAATTGCCAAAAGGCTAGACACACGCCAGTAGATGATCAGCAAGCGCTGCATGGCATCGGCTTTTTGCACAAACGCCCAAATGAGCAGCACAAAAGGCAAGAGGACAGTGAAAAGAACGGCCAGTCGGTAATCCATCCAGACTAGCGCTTGCAAAAGTTCTTGGGTCATTTCGAGGAGTGAGGTTGCGGTGAGATAGCTTCTGCCGGACAGCGTATTGAGTCCTGAACCCGATTACACGAATTCCATCGCCTATTACCCTATCACTTCCCCTGGGCTATTTTCCCTTTCGTTTTCTCATGAGCCGCCTCCCCCCGATCACAGCCCTTGGGTGCGGGTGTACCAGCGCAGTAAAATCCGAGCCAGCCGATTGTGGTTGTGGCGAACGAGTCGGGTCGAGGCATCCTCATCCATAACATTGGCTACAACCGCACGCCGCCCCAGCAGCATGACCGCTTCACGATCGAAATAGACTGGGTGAGATCCCTCTTGGGCGTAGTGAATCAGCGATTGGGCTGAGGGGGAAGTCTTTTGAACCAGTACGGCATTAAACAGCGGGTAGCCGCAGACTTCATCAATAGTTCGAATATGGTCAGATACAGTGTAGCCGTCGGTTTCACCCGGTTGGGTCATGATGTTGCAAACGTAGATGCGGGGCACTTGAGCGCGGGCAATCGCATCGGTGATTTCAGGCACCAGCAGGTTAGGAATGATGCTGGTGTAAAGTGAGCCAGGGCCAATAATAATGTAGTCGGCTTCGTCGATCGCCTGTACGGCCTTAGGCAATGCCGGAGGATGGGCAGGCGTACAGCCGATTTTGATAATTTTCCCTCGCGCTTCGGTGATGTTCGATTCTCCTTCAATACGCCGTCCGTCGGCTAGCTCTGCCCAGAGGCGCATATCCGTTAGGGTTGAGGGCAGCACCTGGCCGCGAATGGCCAGCACCTTAGAACTGGCTGCGATCGCCTGCTCCAGATCGCCCGTAATCTCGCTCATGGCCGTCAAAAATAGGTTGCCAAAGCTGTGCCCTACTAAGCCGTCACCCGCCTGAAACCGATACTGAAACAGCTCGGTCAGCAGCTTTTCCTCATCAGCCAGCGCTGCCAAACAGTTGCGAATATCTCCCGGAGGCAAGACGCCAATTTCTCGACGCAATCGCCCTGAAGATCCGCCATCATCGGCCACGGTGACGATGGCGGTAATATTGGCGCTCAGACCCTTTAGTCCCCGCAGCAGTGTGGATAGCCCCGTGCCGCCGCCGATTACCACAACCTTGGGTCCCCGATGCAGCCGTCGATGGGTCATGAGGCGATCGATCAGCTCACCATCGCCTTCGGGCATCAGCACTTCGGTAATTGCGCCCAGACTGCGCTTTTGCCCCCAGAGAATCAGCAAAAAACCAATGATCAGCACGAGTGGCCCGCTAATGTAGTTGGGCACGCGATCGGTAATGGTTCGCAGCAACTCTCGAATGAATTCGCTGAAATAATAAACGGGCGTGAGGTTGAGCCAAATGGCAAATCCTAGCCCGGTAAACACCATGCCTGTCGCGCTAATAAAAAGCCAGCGCTTGATCAACAAACCTGGAGCCAACCACTTAAACCATTGGTTGACCCGATGCCGACTGGGCGTGCGATCGCGCGACTTCTGAGCCAGAAGTTGCAAAGCGTGTTTGAGTAAACCCATGAAGATAACTGATTCGGGATAGCAAACTTGATCTGCCTATTTGATACCACAGGCACAAGAGTCTAGGCGTGATCTCTCAAAGCTTTAAGCCTTAGAGGATGTTTGAAAAGGGGTCGGCTGTGATTGTAGGCACCTGTTGATCCCCCCTGCCCCCCTTAAAAAGGGGGGAAATGAATTCAAAGTCCCCCTTTTTAAGGGGGATTTAGGGGGATCTGAAACGTTTTGCTACCCATAGTTGGACTTTTCAAACATCCTCTTAAGCTAAGGCAGTAATGGCGCTTTTGTTTTTATTCCATACAGAGAGTAACTGGCAGTCTGAAATCATGACGGCTGAGCCACGATAAAGGTGATCTGTATCACAGAAAATATAGACACAAATCACAAGATCTTTCCCGGTTTCGCTCGTAGATTTGTGAAGATTGTGTGTAGATGCCCCGCCCGATCCATTTTGCCTTACTCATCATAGTCAAGCTTCAACCTGACATTAGAAGATTTCGATGGCTGATTGCCCAGCGCCTTGAAGTTTTCTCTGCTTAAGCGCCCCCGTTTTTCTTATGTTGCCCCTCTCGCTTTGCCAATGGCGTGAGCGGTCTGCCGTTAGTCCTCAGACACTACACCTCTGCATGGGCGGCTGATATCGAGCGGCGCTACGCTTCCGAACCCGCCCTAGGCTAAATATTCGCAGGAAAAATTTCATGACTCTTTCAGCCTTGCTTTCGACGGACAGATCGGTCGTCTTTATCGACCGATCTGTCGCTGACTTCGATGCTCTAGCCGCTGGGTTGCAACCCAATGCCCAAGCCGTTTTGCTAGATGCAACGCAGGATGGCATCACTCAGATCACTCAAGTCTTGCAGGGAGCCTCAAACATCAGCAGTCTTCAGATCATTGCTCATGGAGAAACTGGAACCCTACATTTGGGCAATGCCAAACTCAACGCCCAGAATTGCGATCGCTACGCAGCTCAAATTCAGCAATGGCGATCGGCACTCTCCACCCAGGCTAATATCCTGCTCTATGCCTGTGCCGCCGCAGCGGATGTCGATCCTGAAGATGCGACTCGCCTTGCTCGTGTCTCAAAGGTTAAAAACTCTTCTGTCCCGCTGATCGATCGCCTCAGCCAACTCACCGGAGCGGCTGTTGCCGCCTCTCGCCACGCGATTGGGAACGGCAATTGGAACTTGGAGGTCGCAACAGGCGAGATTACGGCGCGACCTGCGTTGACGGCAGCCACCCTAGCCACCTATGCGGGGCAGTTAGCCATTGTCACGGTCAGCAACACGGCTGATAAAGGGGCAGGATCGTTGAGAGCTGCGATCGGCTCGGCCAAAGCGGGCGATACGATTAAGTTTGCTGCCAGTCTGGCGAACAAAACCATCAAGCTGACCAGCGGACAGATCGAGCTAGCCATTGGCAAGAGCCTAACGATCGACGGCACGGGCGCAGCCAATCTCACCATCAGTGGCAATAGCGCCTCCCGCATCTTCTACGTCAACTCCAATCAAGATCGCCCAATTACCCTCAACCTCAAAAACATCACTTTGGCGGATGCCTACGTCGCGGATCAGGGTGGGGCGATTAAGGGCGAACACAAGGCCGTAATCAACATTGAGGGCGTCAAGTTCAAGAACAATACGGCCGACAAGGGGGGTGGCGCGATTTACTGCGCTTGGGAAAACAGCCTGACCGTCACCGGATCGCAGTTCAACGGCAACAAAGCGATCGCGGGCAACGACGAACGGGGCGCGGGCGCGATCGCGTTTGTCAGCCCCGGCGCGATCACGCTCCGCAACTCGCAGTTCACCAATAACCGGGGCATTAACGGTGCGGCGGTCAATAGTCTCAACGGCAAGCTAACCGTAGACAACTGCAAGTTCATCAACAACGACACCAACGCCGCCACCTACGGCACAGGCGCAAATCCTTTTCTGCGGGGCTATGGGGGCGCGATTTATACCGATCGCGCTAACGATGCGATCGTGATTACAAAAAGCACGTTTCAAGGCAACAGCGCCAAAGCCTCTGGGGGGGCAGTGCATTTGTTTGCCGATCCAGAAGATGTGATTAGCATCGAAGGCAGCCTGTTTACAAACAACAAAGCTACCGGGCTGCCCGGTGGCCAGGACAAGGGCAAAGGCGGAGCCATTACCCAAATTCGCAACAGCACTGACCCACGCGGCAAATTTACGATCGCCAATTCTACGATCGCCAACAATGAAGGCTACGACCAAGGTGGCGGTCTTTGGGTCAACAACGCCCGCACCACGATCACCAACAGCACCTTTTCGGGCAATAAGCTGTTTGGCGATGGCTTCAGCAACGTTGGCGGTGGCATGACGCTTTACAGTGACACCGACATCATTAACACGACGATTGCCAACAATTTTGCCGGATGGGTTGGGGGCGGCATCAGCGCCGTAGATGCGGCCAAAGTAACGGTACAAAACACAATCTTTTATAAGAATACGGCCAAGAACGGAACGGCGAACTACGGCATTCAGCAGCATACCAGTCGCGAACTTACGGATAACGGTGGCAATATTCAGTTTCCGCCCAAGAAAACCAACAATTTCAATGACTACAACGCCACGGCCAAGGTCAGGCTGATTGATCCGAAGTTAGGGGAACTGCAAGACAATGGCGGTGGACTGCCCACCCATGCCCTGCTGAGCGGCAGTCCTGCCATCAATACCGGGGTGAGCAACGGTTCACCCGCCACCGACGAACGGGGCATTGGCCGCACCGACGGCAAGATCGATGTTGGCGCATTTGAGTTTAGTGGCAGTCCGTCAGCGGGCGGGGGCGATCGCCTAACGGGCACAGCCACCGCAGACACCCTAACAGGCGGAGCAGGCAATGATACGCTGCTGGGCGGCTTGGGTGGCGATGCGATCGCAGGCAAGGCAGGCAGCGATCGCTTTCTCTATAGCGGCTCTAGCCAGCGGTTGGCGTTTTCTCAGTCGTTGATTAATGCCCCCGATCGGCTGACAGACTTCAACTTGACGCAAAAAGATAAAATTCAGCTCGACTATGATGACAATTTGGCAACAGCCCAACGTCCGAAGGCGCTGTTCCATGCGGGTAAGGTGAGCGGTAGCCTCGGCAATGCCGCAAAAGCCGCCTTTGCAGATAAAAATCGAGCCGTGAGCGGGCGGCAAACCTTAGCCGCTCAAGAGGCCGTGTTTTTTCAACGGGGCACCCGCACCTATCTCGCGGTCAATGACAGTCAGAAAGGATTTCAGGGCGATCGCGATCTCCTGCTGGATCTGACAGGCATTCGCATGGTCGGGCAAACCGCAGGCGTGCTGAAAGTTAGAGATTATTTTGCTTAAGATCACGAACTTTTGACCCTAAATTTTTGACCCAGGAGGCAGAGCCTCCTGGGTCAAAAATTTATTTCAGGTTAGCTTATCCACGATTCTCAGGCTTCCAACACCGTTCCTTTCAGACAGGTTCCGACCCAATTGGTGCCAGCCACATTCGCCCCTGCCAATTCTGCACATAAAAGATTTGCGCCCGTCAAATTTGCCCCCGCGAGGTTGGCTCCCCGTAGATCGGCCTCCTCCAAATTGGCTTCGCTCAAGCTTGCTCCTTGCAGGTCGGCCTGGGTCAGATTGGCACCCGCCAAGTTTGCTCCATTGAGGTTGGCACCCCGCAGGTCAGCCCCGCGCAAGTCTACCCTCTGCAAGCTGACCCCCATCAAATTTGCGCCGCTGAGAAATGCCCCAGCCAGCGTTGTGTGCGCCAGCCGCGACTGCATGAGGTTGGCACCTCGCAGGTTTGCTCCCCGCAAATCTGATTCAGTCAGGTCAGCTTGCATCAGGGTGGCTCCCAGAAAGTTAGCGCGCAGATCAGCCTGTCGCAGTTGGCACCCCAGAAGACTAGAGCCATCCAAATTGGCCCCGTTCAGATTGACGCCATTGAGAATTGCGCCATTCAGCGTAGCGCCTGACAAATTGACGCGACTTAGGTTGCATCGAGAGAGGTCTTCATCCTCTAGGTTTGCCCCTGCCAGATGCTTAACTTTGCCTGCCCGAACTGATTCAATGTCCATGAGTTTGTTTGACTGCGTTAAAAGATGAAGGATGGAGGGTTAAGGATTGACTGCCGAAGAATGGCCGATCGCGTCTTCGTAGGTGATCTTAAGATCTTCTTGCGATCGAGAATCCATTAACCACAGCCCAGAGGCGATTTTGGGTAAAGCATCCGGCAAACTGAGTCCCTGCTGAAGCGCAATCACGAGTAAGCCTAAAGCCTCTACCAGCTTGGGGTCCCAGCGATCGCCCTGTTGGGCTTGGCAATGCGCTAGCGCCTCGGCCAAGGCTTCTTCTAAGACCACTTGAGGCGATCGGCTCTGGGCCACACGCTGCTGAAACTCTGCCACCAGCCCTAAGATCCGCGATTCAATCGGAATCTCATCTCCGGCTAACCCCGCAGGTTGCCCTGCGCCATTCCACCATTCTGCTTGGTGGGTCAGGATAGTGGCGATCGCGCCTAGCCGCTGCATCTTACGCAAGACTTGAATACCGGGCACCAGTGGACAAGCCGGAGCCTCCGCCAGGGATTCTGCGTGGGCGCTGACCGAAGTTCCTGAGCTGAGCACCCGATCGATAGGCTGAAGGAAAGCCAGCCGATGCAACAAGCCCGCCAGCCGCAGCCGATGCAGCTGCCAGGAGGGCAAATCGAGCAGTTGTCCCATCGCCTCGGCAAGCGCCGCCACTTCAGACGCCACCATCGGATTGCTAATATCCGTCTGGTCGATGAGTTCTGCCACCCGCAAGAAAGCCTGTAGCTCACTAGACGTGAGATTAATGTCGAGTGAGGAGGTGGGTAAGAGGGACGTAAGCGGAGAAGCCGCCTGATGCCGAATTTGCAGGTAGTCCACCACCCGAGAAATGATATCTCCCATATGCTCAATGGTAGGGACGCTACAAAAAGCCCCCTCGCACTGGATCAAGGGCGCGATCGCCTCGACTTGCGTAGAGAGCTGCTGTTGCAGCGCCGGATTGTATTGCCCAACGTGATCTACCAGTAGCTCAACCGTTTCCAACACCAGACTAGGCTCAAACGTCCATAGCCCGTAGAACTTGCGCTCTAAATCTTCCGTCGGCACTCCGTCTGGCCCATAGTCAGCCACCGATAGCTCCTGGCAGAGCACCATTGCCGTGTAGCTGGGGGACAAAATCACCAAATGCCACTCTTGCGCCACCGGATCATCGGCAGCCAGACTCACCAAGGCCACATTCGATCGCTGACTCGTCGGATGCTCGCCAAAACCCGCATCTGGTGCAGCCAAAATCACCACCTGGCGCGATCGCCCAGCAATTTCGCCATAGCGATCGGCTTCTTCTAGATACCACTTGCCTCGCTGAAAGGCCGTCAGCATCACGGGCGAATAGTCTGCCGCCAAAATGGCATCCTCTAAGGCATGGCAGAGAGCCACCAGCGTGTTTTTGTAGTACACGCCAAAATTCAAAGGACGTTGATCAGGATGACCTGTTTGGTGAGCCGATCGCAGCTTGTCGAGAATAGAGCCTTCTAGCATGGGTAAATGAGAGCCGATATAAAAAGCAGTGTAATAACAGTGAATTAAATCTGACCTTGATCCACGACCCTAGGGTCGCCGCTAAACGGCAATGAGTTGCTTGGGTTCGATCGGCGCGCTCAGCGCTTCTTCGAGTGGAGCAAGCCCCAGACGCTGCTCCAAAATATTCATCACCTCGCGCCCAAAATCATTGGGGTTTTGCCGCCAAGCCTGCAAACAAACGTCGCCAAAAAAAGATCCCAGCGGTTCTGGATTCCACAGCAGCTTTTTCGCTGTCCAGGGCATAACGCTCATGGGGTTGTATCCCGGCTTAATGATCTTCTGACCAAAGGCATAATCCTCAAGATGGGTGTGCGGCTGTAAGCCGATAAAGAAAATGGCAGGTTCTACCTTATCAGCGCCAAAGATTCGCTCTAGCTCTCGATGGTACGCAACCGTTTGCCGAATGGTTTCAAAAGTTTCGTCAATTACGTTGAAAGAGTAGTTGACCGACACCAAAGCGTCAAAGCCTGCCGCCTTGAGATCGCGGCAGTTTTGCAGAACCGTGCGCAGGTTGTAACCCATGCGCATTTTCCGAATTAGCTCTTGTGAGCCGCTAGTAATGCCAATCTCAAAGTAGTTCATGCCCGTCTTTACCATCAGATCGCAGAGTTCGGGAGTGAGATTATCAGCCCGAATGTATGCTGCCCAGTGGATGTCCTGCATTCCGGCCTGCAAAATTTTCTGGAGGAGTTCAACGGCATCTTCCATAAATCGCCGTGCCGGAATAAATTGAGCATCGGTAAACCAGAAGTTGCGGATGCCTCGATCGTAGAGTTGCCGCATCTCCTTCACCACTTCCTCAGCAGGATTGATGCGAACTTGCTTGCCCTCCACCACCGTGTAGACGCAGTAGCAGCAATTGTGAGGACAGCCCCGCTTGGTTTGCACCCCTATATAAAAGTCACCCCCCTGCATGTAGTATTCAAAATCTGACCAGATCTGATCAATATAGTCATAGTTGCAGGCCGATTTTTCCAGCGGGGTGGGCTGCTCGTGAATCAGGCGATCGCGCGGTTTTTCCTCACCCACGACATAGCAGCGCTCTCCAGAGATATCCTGCCCCCGCAGCAGCTTCTCCATTAGGGTTTCGCCTTCGCCTACCGAGACGATCGATCCTTTGGGTAAGATCTTGCCCATCTGCTCATAAAATACGCTGACGGCTCCGCCTCCGACTAGCACCCGAGCCGTGGGGTTATAGCGCCTTGCCCGTTTTAAGCCGCGCCGAATTAAGGCTAAATTTCGCCAAAGCTCGTCGTAGTAGGATATCGCCATGCGTAAACCGCCCAGCGCCCCTCTCAGCTTTAGCAGCGGATCACGAGCATAAAATAGCTCGAAAGCGTTTTGTAGCGGATTGCCACCCCGACCGCCCACAGGCGCATAAATCTGAATATCTCGCCAGGAAAACACCAGCAATGTCGGCTGAAACTGGTCGATACAGCGATCGAGTGCCGCATTGAAATCTAGAGGCGGGATGGTTCCCAGATCAAAAATCTGCTGTTCTATCTCATGAAACAGCTTATGAACATGATCGGCCAAGTAAACGACCCCGATCGGGAAAATGGGATTGCAGGGCAAGCGGATATAGAGAATCCGATCGCCTGATGCGGACGACGCGGCGGATAGGGGTGGAACTCTTTGACTCTGATTAGCGGGCAATTTCATGGTGAGGAGCAATGGTGTGGAGGATCATGAACCGTCGATCGCAGTTGCCCAAGTGCAGCGAACCCAGAACTTGCACGCTGACCCGATCTTGATACTGGCTGAGTCTAAAAGCCTACCGTTGCGATCTAGAAAAATTATGAGATGTTAGATTCATATAACTTTACGATACCACCGAGTTTCTTTAGCTGCATGAAAGATTCTCGATCGCCCGGAGTGAGTCAGCGGTGAGTCAGCCCCATTCAGCCGACAGGCGCTGCTCGGTAGCGGCAAAAGGGCATCGGCAAAAGCGAGATTAGAAGATGCAAGATCAGCGCTCTCTGATCTCGCTGCCTCTGCTTCCGATCCCGCACCCTGCTTTCAAAGCAGTCGATTAAATTCTGTCCTGGTCAAACCCTGTCTCGATAAAACCGTCGATCGCCACCTCATGTTTTCCATTTTTGGGAGCAATAAGGATGGTAGTCGCCTTTACAAATGCAGGGGATCAGGGAATGCTAGGGTCTAGACATGACAAGTTCATAGGGTAAGGCGCTATATTGTTATGTCTCAAATCTTTGATCCCCTGCCAACCGAATCTTCCGCTGACCTCGTGCTCTGCTGCTATGTGAATGCCACCAGCAAAATTCAAGTTGCCCGCATCACGAATATTCCCAACTGGTATTTTGAGCGTGTGGTTTTCCCAGGCCAGCGCTTGGTGTTTGAGGCTTTACCGCAGGCACAAATGGAAATTCATTGTGGCATGATGGCTAGCGCTATTCTGGCCGACACGATTCCTTGCGATCGACTGCGAATTGAAACAGAGTTAGAAGCAGATTTGGCGATCGATATTGCTGCTCCGACTGGAGAGTCCCTGACTGCCGCCGCTGAATAGGCAAAAGCTGCCGATTTTTAAAAACCTAGATTCATCACAAAACGATTTTTTACTGGATTTTAGCGATTTTAGTTTTTCCTATTCCCCTGGGTCTCTGCTTTGAGGCTCAGGGGAATTTTTTAGAAAAATCTCTCTATATATAGATGCAAGATGCGTATGGGCACAGCCAAAGGGTGAAGGCAGGGGTATTTTGTCTGCCCTGCAATACTCAAGCCTCGCAATACTCAGTGCGACCTCATAAAGCCCGGTGGCATCAAAACAGCGCTCAGCACTGATTTAAGAGTAGACTAACGAGCGTAGAACCTCATCAAGGGCTAAAACTCTGATGTTTTGCCTGAATAGCTATATTCAGGTCATGATTTTGCCGTGCGGGTGCCGTCTAAACGATGGTTAAGGATGCTCTTTACCGGAAGACAGCAAATTTTGCTCGGTACGCTTCTGGAGAATATTTGCTAGCTTCATAGAAACTTCATACTTACCAATTTTGGCTCTCTATTTGCTCAAATTGGGCTGAACCCAACTCATTTTCCTCGACAGCTTTCCAATATTGCTCACGGCAGCTTTTTGAGGCAAATACCTGAAAGTCTCTCTGGGGAACGGTTCTACACTTTATTTTTTATTAGATTAAATTCAGCTACCCTATGCCGCAGATTGTTTTAGTAAACCCTCAAATCCCTCCCAATACGGGAAATATTGCTCGAACCTGTGCGGCGACAGGAACCGCCTTACATTTAGTCGGGCCGCTAGGATTCGAGATTAGCGATCGCTATCTAAAAAGAGCAGGTTTGGACTACTGGCAGTACGTTGATCTGCACTATCACGCCACCTTAGCCGACTTTCAAACCCATCATCAGGCGCAAACGGGGCGTCGGATTGGCTTCAGCGCTTCAGGGGCATATAGCTATACAAAGTTGCAGTTTCAGATGACCGATTGGCTACTGTTTGGTTGTGAAACATCTGGGCTACCGCCTCAGGTTTTAGCCGACTGCGATACCGTTGTGCGAATTCCTATGGCTCAAAGGGGCGTTCGCAGCCTCAATTTATCGGTTAGTGTGGCGATCGGCTTATTTGAAGCGCGTCGCCAGCTCGGTTTTCTAGACTAAGAGCAGCCGTTTTACGCCCATTCAAAAAAACTTTTCTAGATTTCCGGAAAAGGCGATCGCTCTTGTGTAGCTACAGAAAATCGCTCTCAGCAGGTTCTGATCAGCCCATTTTTGATGAGCGAAACCTGACTAAAACCTTTTTTAGAGAAATAATCTTATATCTGCATCTACATATATGCATTTGCGAATGTATTGCAGACCCACTCAATTCAAGTTGAATAAACTACTGAGTAATTCTCTGAAATCAGGCATTTAATCACAGTCATTTCAAGCGTGCTGTAGCGCTTCGGTCGCCTGCACTACAAAATTCAATGGAATGTGATAAGAAATTTCTATAGAAGCCTAAGCGAAATTACCTGGACTCAAGAAACCGCTCTGGCGCTGAATTACATCCTATTTCAAGGCTTTCACACTTCTAAAAAGCCCGTAAATCTCTGTAGCGTTTGAAGTTGCAAATAATACCGTCAACCGTAGAAACAACCGTTCTATAGGCTTTTAGAGCGGTCAATGATAGGAAAAGAAAAACTGCGCTTCAGAGCATTTTTTTATCTGTCGAAACCCATAACGTCAGCTCTTTTCAGTCGCTAGAACCGTTTGTAGACAAAGGTTTTGGCGACTGAAAATGGGAGTTGCAAAAAGTAAAAATTCGTACATTTCTGCATACATCGGTGTGGGTATCATCAGATGCCAATGACTGGTTAAGTGTTGTACACTGTGCGCTTGAAGATTAATCAATTCATATGAATGCTTCAGTCAGGTGTAATCCTGACTCAGTGTTTTAAAAGATTCAACTTACCCAGATAAGCAAGTCTTGAATTTTTCATTAACTGGTGTAAGCTTGTTTAAGTCAAAAAGAGCAAGGTAATGTTACCTAGTCATACGGCAACGTCTGTGATCTCGATCGCTGCTCTATGTGATTTCTGTCATAGCGATTCATAGATTAGGTCGGTTGGGAATAGTTAAACGCTGCTCATTAGGAGGTCATTCTTGAAGCGAGAATTTCTGCGGAAGGTCAAGCCTGTTTCCTGCTCCCCCCGCGAGACGGCAGGGCAACCCGAACAGATTTCTGCGGGAGTTAGCCGTAGGGCACGCACCTCTGCTGCCATGTTCGGGTTAGCTCTCTCTGTGGGGGCATCTAGTCTGGTTTTACCCCATCATGATGATGGGGCAAGCGCAGCCGAAACCAAGGGTACGGAAACAGCGGCTCCTTCATTATCACAAGTTGCAACGCTGCCTTCCTCTGTCTCAGGTTCAACAGCGGTTGTTCCTTCAACAATAGCGGTTGAACATGTGGTTCGTGAAGGGCAAACGCTTGTCCAAATCGCCCGTAGCTATCGGGTCAATGTGCAAGACATTGTGTCTGCCAACGACCTAGATATCAATGCCCTGCTGAGACCAGGGCAAATGTTGAAGATCCCCGTTGCGCAGTCCACTGACGGCTTGAAAGCGTCTGTGCCAGAGGTCGTGGCGTCTGCGGATCTCAATCAGTTGTCGGGTGCTGGTGAAAACAGTGCTTTGAGCCGCCTGCGAGAACAGCGCGACAAGTTAAAAGATAGTTTGGCGGAGTTAAGGTCTGAGGAAGTCAATCGTTCGGTGGCTGAAGCCCCTAAAGGCAGCACGATCGCGTCGGCCAGCGAGACATCGGTGAGTATTGCAGACAAAGAAGAAGTGGCGATCGCATCGACCACTCCTGAAGCGACCGTTCCTGAAGCTGCTGCAAAGTCTACAGCTACCTACCGCGTTCAGCCGGGAGACACACTTGCAGCAATTGCGAGAGCGCATGGTGTTTCAGAGCAGACTTTGGCAGCAAACAATCGCCTGTCTGATCCAGATTGGATTCGAGTCAGCGACTCTTTGAACGTTCCTGCTGTGCAGACGATCGCCTCCAGCGACTCTGCTAATCCAGTTGCAGAGAGCCAACCTGTAGGTAATCCACTGGCGGAAGTGCCTAGCGTACCTGAAGCGATTCAGTCGCCTATCTCTCAAGCGCCTCCTTCCGATGCCGCGACCGCTCAAGTGCCTGCTATGCAGTCACCCATTAGTCAACTGCCTGCTCAACAGGTGGCAATCGCACCGCAGATGCAAGACTATCGAGTCGGGCTTGGCGACACCGTTGCGCGGATTGCGAAGGCTCACAATGTGCCCCTGTCTACGTTGGTAAGCGCCAATCGCCTCTCTGATCCGAACGTGATTTTTGTCGGTCAGGTGCTGCGAGTGCCCGCGGCATCTGCCTCTAGTGCATCAGTTCCGGCTCCAGTTGAGGCTCCCCGTGTAGTAGCTCAAGCTAAGCCCCAGGCTATGGCGATCGCACCTCGTGCTGCCGCAGGCTCCTCGCTCAGCTTGGCTCAGCCTACCCCAGCGGTGGGCGGCTCTGAGTCTCCTATGGCCGTTCAAGCAAATGGCCCTCGCTATGTTGAAAACTTGCTGGCAGAAGTCAGAGCTTTACGCGCAAAGCACCAAGGTGACACTGCCGTGAGACCTGCGAGTCAGAACTCTAGCCTCCAGCCTTCTGTCGCCCAGCCTGAAACTGTCCGCCCTGAAGCTGTCCAGCCTGCCGTTGTGCAGTCTCCTGTGATGGTTACGGCTCGTAGAGAAGCGCCAGCCACGGCTAGCCTTCAGCCTGTTCCTCAAGCGGTTGCGCCTCAGGCTGCTGCTGAGCCTGTTGTGGTCGCTACGGCTCCCATCAGCTCAGAATCTTACGCACCTCTGCGTCAGTCTATTACAGGCCGTACAGTCTCGCCAGAATTGCCGTCTTTGTCTGATGCAGATGCTTTTCTACCGGAAGGTACGCGCTCTAACGGCTACATTTGGCCTACTCGCGGTTTGCTAACGTCTGGCTATGGCTGGCGTTGGGGCAGAATGCACGCAGGCATTGATATTGCCGCTGATACAGGCACCCCAATCTATGCTGCTGCCACGGGCGTTGTGCAGTATTCTGATTGGAATTCTGGAGGCTACGGTAATCTGGTGGAAATTCTTCATCCAGACGGTAGCTTTACTCGCTATGCTCATTTGAACCGCAGCCTGGTTCGTGAGGGTCAAAGAGTACGCCAGGGTGAACAAATTGCTGAAATGGGAAGCACTGGATACAGTACGGGGCCTCACCTGCACTTTGAAGTTCATCCTAAATCTTCGGGTGCAGTCAACCCGATGGCTTATCTACCTCAACAGTCAGCGCAGTAAAGAAACCAGGATCAATTCAACAGAGCCAAAGGCTCAAAGCTTTTATAGGATTGGAGGGCAAAGCGGCTCTCCAATTTTGCTTTTGTACTTGATCTTACGGTTTGATCCTATCAATTTTCTCCGGTAAAACTGAACTAGGTTAGGAAATCTTAAAGAGATAGACGGGCTATTCTTTCACTCGTCTTTTGCAGCTCCCTGATCTTCCCCAAGGCTATATCCATCGCAGCCAGTTGCAATAGAGCCGCTAGAATAACGAGATGGTGATTCAAGACTCTAATTCCCATAGCTCTATTTTTGAGAATGATGCAGCAGAATTTCAGGCTTATCTGAATGATCTGCATCGCCAGCACCAACCTCTGACCAGCGGAAGAGTTGCTGACTATATTCCAGAGTTGGCAAAAGCAAACCCTGACTGGTTTAGTATTTGCGTGGCGACTGTAGATGGACAGGTCTTCACAACAGGCGATGCTGATCAGCTGTTCACAATTCAGTCTATCTCTAAGGTATTTGTGCAGGGGTTGGCGTTAGAAGATCACGGGCGCGATTACTTCCTAACGCGTGTTGGCGTTGAGCCAACGGGAGATGCGTTTAATTCTATTGTGCTAGATGAGCAATCGAAGCGACCCTACAATCCGATGGTGAATGCTGGCGCGATCGCCACCACAAGCCTGATTAAAGGAGATAGCCCAACCGATCGCCTAAACCGAATGTTGGATATGTTCCGGCGCTACATTGGGCATGATATTTTTGTGGATATTTCCACTTTCACCAGTGAGAGAACCACAGGTAATCGCAACCGGGCGATGGCGTACCTGATGTACAACTTTGGCATGATTGACGCCCGCATTGAGGAAGCACTCGATCTTTACTTTCAGCAATGCTCCATTATGGTGGACTGCCGCGACCTAGCAGTAATGGCAGCCACGTTAGCCAATCGCGGTATTAACCCCATTACGAGAGAGCGGGCTGTTGCACCCAACTATATTCGAGACATTCTCAGCGTCATGTACACCTGCGGGATGTACAACTTTGCTGGAGAGTGGGCCTACAAGATCGGGTTGCCCGCCAAGAGTGGTGTTTCGGGCGGTATTATTGTGGTGGTGCCTGATCAAATTGGCATTGCTATTTTTTCACCGCTGTTAGATCCTCGGGGGAATAGCGTTCGGGGAGTAAAAGTATGCGAGGCCATCTCTGAACATTTCGATCTACATTTGTTTGACTCTTCAATGGGCTGCCGCACTTTTTTGCAGCGACTGTCTCACCCTGCACGTTAGCAGATTGATATCTAAAAGAGTTCTATAAAGATCTTCTGCGTGTTCACGAAAGCATATCTTATTGGAGTAATTTTTGAGAAATCAGTGATCTAAGCTGAAGCACTCTCAAGATATCCAATAGTGATTGATAGCCTTCACCCAGATTTATAGCCGTAATCATTGGGCTTAGGAAATTTTGAGGGCACGCAGAGGCTATATTTGCTAGAAGGCACAAAAAAATCCCCTTTGCATCTTGAAATGACACAAAGGGGGATAACTCCCGCTAAAACCTGTAGCTATCTCATGAAACTTAAACTCATGAAACTTAAATCCTGATGTCTTCACTCACAATCGGCTCTGATTTCAGTAAATCGGCTTCGACCTGTGCTTGATATCATCTAGCATAAGAGAAAATACGTAGGCTTTTGTACTGGGAGAAGTTCAATTTACTCAAGCTTCACACTTCAATGCGAAACTATGAAGTCGGTATAAGCGCTCCTGACTCAGGCATTCAAATAGGTCTTGGCTTCCTGCGCCACAGGCGTCATTTCATCGTGGCTGAGCGTTTCTAAGGCCGTCTGAATTTCGGGACTGTTGAAATGGCTTAACGCTTGGGTCACTCTGTAGCGAACCTGCCAGTCAGGGTCGGCCACAAAAGACAGCAGCAGGGGGACGGCGCGATCGTCCTCCAATTCACCCAAAGAGCCGATCGCGGCTGTTCGGACTAGCTCCACATTAGAACTGAGGGCGCTGTTGAGCAAATCAAAGGCTCGTCGATCGCCCAACTCACCCAACGCCGCAATAATACTGAACTGTACCAGCCACTCTGGGGTTTGATGATATAGCCGCTCTAGGTCTTCAAAGGCATCGGTCAGCTTGAGCGCGCCGATCGAGTCAGCCGCAGCCGCCTGCACGTCAGCTTCTGGGTCTTCTAGCAAGCAGCGCCGCAAGATTTCTAGCGCTAGGGTTGGGTTCTGCAATCCCAGGCTAGATAGCTGGCTAACGGCCGCATACCGTACCCGCACATTGCTATCGCCTACCGATGGCTGAATCATCTCAAAGGCGATCGCCGGATCAAGCTGCCGGAGCTGATTGACACCGCTCAATCGTTTGCCAAAATCCTCTGAACTTAACAGCTCTTGCACCAACTCGGGAGTAACGCTCATGGGATAAATCTCGATTCTTCAAAAGGATTAAAATTTAGGGTTGCTGCCTGGTGTCGCTTCATCCAGGTACCCACTTTTTTAAGGAACGCTGCACGCTTCTCAAAAAATAGTGTTGAAAGCTGTTATGAATTTGCTATTGATTAGCTGCCATATGGCGAATGATGTCTCCCCGCGTCAAAACGCCCACCACCCGATTCTCTGCATCGACGACTGGAAGCCGATGGACATTGCGATCGTGCATCAACTGAGCCGCTTCTCGAAGGGGACGATCGGCAGTAACAGTTGCGATCGCCTTTTTGGTCATGACTTCACCAACGGTCTGTCCTAGCGCCTTATGTAGCTCCTGCTCATGCTTGGCAGGGTTTTCTAGAAAAATCACGCTATCCAAGATGGTGATGAATGCAGGTGATTTGACGCCTGTTTCTTGCCACATCAGATCCGTTTCGGAGATGACCCCTATCAGCTTGCCGCTGGGATCAACCACAGGCAACCCGCTAATGCGGCGCTCTGCCAGAATTTGAATAGCTTGACTAAGAGGCGTTTCAGGCTGCACCACGATCGGATTGGCAGTCATGATATCAGCAACGGTTACGGACATAAGAAGTTTGGGGTTTCGGGATCAAGGCTCTCTCCATTTTAGATAATGACGGGATCAACAGAGCTGAGGTTAATGTTTGTTGCGATCGAACGATTTGATTTCTCCAGCAGCTGCGCGGTTATGGGCGATGAAATACCTGAGTCCCTCTATGCCACTTGTTGCATTTGATTCACCTCCTGTTGCAGCCATTGATTAAACAGTTCATTTAATAAGCGTTGCTGCGTGGCTTCGTCCAGCCGAGCGGGAATCAACGCCTCGACTTGCGCCACAATGTGCCAACCTCCAATGCGAGTCTTCAACAACTGCTGTGGCTGGCCTTGATGGAGCAACTTTGCCAGGTCTGGAGGCAGTTGACCGAACTCAACCGGGCCTAGAATACCTTTTGTTTTTGCAGCAATACCCTGGCAATAGAGGGGAGCCAGCTCTGAAAAAGACTGTTCCTGCTCCTGAAGGCGAAAGTAGAGTTCTGTAATGACGTCATGATCGGAGTGCTGAATCATAGAGTAGACGACGCGATCGAGCTGATCTTTTTGCTTGAGAAAGTAAGACTCAACCTGATGGCCCCAAGTCGCTTGTTTAAATTTTTCAATGCGAATTCTACGCCGCAGCGGAGCCATCACCTCCTCTAGCGTCAGCCTGCGCTGATCGAGCCACTGCTGTTGCTCTACGGCTGTAGAAACCTGATGCTGGGCAAAAAAGCTTTGACGCATAGTGGCTTCTTCTGCGGATGTGCAATCAAAAGCGGCGATCGCTTGATCTGTAATCATCTCCTGCAAGAGCTGGGGCAGCAATTGGTAGTCTTTGAGCAGGCTAAAAACTTTGGAGTCAGCAAAGACCTGTTGCAGGGTCTGAGAAACGGCTTGAACACTGTCTGTAGGCATGGGGTGAACCTCTAAACTTCAGCGATAACGGTTGATAGCTTTAGAGTATCGGCAACGGCTGGGTGACCACATCGCACAAATATCACGATCGCCCCATGACGGATGTCATGTTCTGGTTCGTACTGTTACCAGAGATAGAGCTTCAAAGATCAGTCGATCGTAAATTAGGGTTTTGTGGCGCGCTCCGCGCGCCACAAA
>DATNPL010000157.1:0-7528 GCA_036703255.1 Coleofasciculaceae cyanobacterium | reverse complement strand
AAGTGCCGCGCTTCGCGCGGCACTTCCAAAAACTATTTCAGGTTAATTAATTTGCAATCCTTGGCTAGCAAAAAGCTGAGCTGTTTAAAGCCCCATGTCCACGGCGGAGAGGCAAGATGTTTCCTTTTTGGGTCAAAGATCTTTCCAATCCGCGCCCCCGACTGATTTGGGAAAAGGTGAAGCTTCAATACAAAACGCTGCCACAACTCTTGATCGGGTTGATCTTGACGGGCGGCGTTGGGTTGATTTCCCCTCCTGCTCTTGCTGCGGAACTGCAAGAGATTGTGGAGCGAGGCTATTTGGTCGTAGGTGTGAAAGACAACCTGCGGCCTTTGGCGTTTAAAGACGAAGAGGGCGAGATCCAAGGCTTTGAGATTGACTTGGCTCGCCATTTGGCACAAGAGCTATTGGGCAGTCCTGAAGCTTTGGTGTTGCAGCCCTTGTCTAACTCGGAAAGGCTATCTGCCGTTATTGACGGAAAGGTTGATCTAACGATCGCCCAATTGACGGCTACGGTGTCTCGATCGCGTGTGGTTAGCTTCAGTTCGCCCTACTACTTAGATGGCACGGCCTTTTTGACGCGCCGTAGCGATGTGCAAACCTTCAAGGATCTACAGAATCAGCCGATCGCCGTTCTCATTGGCTCAGATACGATTGCCACTGTGCGATCGCTCTTGCCTAACGCGACTTTAGTGGGCGTTGCCTCTTACCAGGCGGCAAAGGCTGCGTTGGATAGGGGACAGGCTACTGTCTTTGCAGCCGATGCCAGCGTTCTGACGGGCTGGGTACAGGAAGATTCACGCTACGCCATTGTGTCTGACTTGGTTACTGCTGAGCCGCTCTCTGTGGCACTGCCTAGAGGAGTGCAGCATGATGACCTGCGCCGAGTAATTAATCAGGCGATCGATCGTTGGCTGAGTGCGGGCGATTTGCGTCAGCATGCGCTCAACTGGGGCTTGCCAGAAGCAGGAGTGCCGCGCTCGACGACTCGGCCTTAATATCTGGGGCTATTAGCCTTAACTATTTAGGACATTTTTGAGGGTGCGATTCGCGCCCTCAAAAATGTCCCCGTTCCAACCACTGTGAATGCGGCTCTTAATTGACATCAACAGGCAAGGGTGAAGGTATAGCCGCTTCGCCAGAAGCTGGAGATGGGACGGCTGGCGAGGCCAGTGGAGATGCTTCAGGCTGCAAGATGGGCAATGCATCTTTTCCTAGACGAATCGTGACATCAGATTCTAAGATACCTGTACTTTCGGTTAACACTTCCCCAAAGCCCAAAACTTGGTGAATGGCTTCGGCTACTTCTGTATTTCCCTGCTGTGCGATGATCCGCGTCTTATCTAAGGGCTGACTCCAGGGATTGTCTACAAATGCATTGCTATAGCCATTGGCTCCCAGTCTTTGCGTTGCCTTCTCAGCAATCTCAGGTTGCCCCGTACTATCTTGCAGCACAACCCTGACGACTGGCTGAGCGTCGGAGGTGTAATCAGGTGCAGCGATACCAAAATAACGGCTGACTAACGTTGTAATTCGATCCGGATCAGGTAACCAGTAGCTTGTTTCAAATTGACCATCAGAGTTAAAGTCGCCGGGAATCATCAGCATCTGGACTTTGGCGCGATCGGTCTTGGCGGCAAATCCTGCCAGGGCAACTAGCTCTTCAACGCTGAGGTTCGTGTCAATGTGGGACTGAACAATAGAGAGAATTTGGGGCAAATTGGCGATCGTTGTTGGCTTTAACGTTTGTTCCATGAGCGATCGCATCAGCATTTGTTGGCGTTGAATCCTGCCAATATCGCCATTTTGATCGTAGCGAAACCGTAAAAGCTGAAGCGCTTGGTCGCCGTTAAGATGCTGCTCACCCTGCTTTAGATTGATGTAGAGATGCTGGGTATCATCCTGGTATTTCATGTCCTGTGGCACATAGGTCGTGACGCCTCCCAATGCGTCGATTAGTTTGCCCACGCCCAAAACATTAATGCGGACATAGCGATCGATCCCAATGCCACCCAGCAGATCGCTGACGGCTTTGGCGGCTGAGGCAGGGCCGCCAACGGCATTGGCCTCGTTAATTTTAGTCAGCCTGCCTTCGACCAAGGTGCGAGTATCACGCGGAATCGATAGAGCGGTGAGCTGCTGATTGGCTGGGTCAAACCGCAGCAGCAGCATCGTATCGGATAGCCCCTCTAACGAGTTAATCGTGGGATCGTAACTCAGATTTTGAGCATCGCTCGGCGGGTTTGCCACATCGGAAGCCAACACTTTTGTGCCCAAAACCAAAATATTGACCGGACGAGTCAGCGTTGGCAAATTCAGATCGCTACTGGACATCGTGCCTTGATTAAAGACTTTGGCCTCTTCGGGGGTGAGCTGTCGCTGTGCCAGCGGCGTGCTGGACATGGACACTGCCAGTAGCGCCCCAGCCGTTGCAGAAATTGTGGCAATTCCTGCCATTCCTAACGCTAGCCATAGCCAGCGACGGTAGCGATGCTGCTCTGGTGGCTTCATAGAAGAAGGAGAGGAATTGGAAACGTTAAGAGCCACGAACTGCCTCGCACGCTAGGGGTAGGGGGAGCATAGAAACAAACGAGATTCAAGTTTAGTCTGGAATTGCGAAGTTAGAACCCGAAGCTGACAAACTTATTGCTCGTTTCCTGTAATCCGCAGGGTCTAGTCGGCGCTTATGGTGTGGGTAGCTAGGGCAGGCGATCGCCCAATTGGCTCACCCCCGGCAATCGTAGCGCTTTATGCTGCCACAAGCGCACCATCAGCACAATGTTAATGACAAAATATCCAGAGGTCAGCAGACTGGCCAAAATTAGCATTTGGAGACTGACACTCTCAAAGGTGACAGCTCCGGCTCCTAACAGCAAATACCCCAGGAGCCAGCCCCCTGCCAAGGTGACGGTCAAACGGCTGGCATTGAGCAGTTCCCGATCGCCCTTACCTCGATAGAGCGTCCACAGGGCAGGGAAAAAGCCCACTACGGGCACGAGGTAGATAAACATTTGCAGGCGTTTAAGATTCTCTTCCTTTAAGCGATCGGGGTTACTCATAGGGGTTTTCGGCTGAAATCTTAATTTATCTTGCGTAATCAAGGCTGAGGCGGTTGATTGATGCGAGGCTCAACCCCAAAAATGAGATACAGACTCCTAATTTTCCGAGAGATGTGAAGCTTGATACAAAACTGTTCCCCCTAGCAATGGAATGCTTAGGAACTAGTCCAGCCTAGTTGGAGAATCTCTAACTTATTTGCACAGGTGACTTATTTTCCACAGGTGACTCATTTGCACAAGTGAGAGCTTGCTGTCTAGCAACTCAAGTTGCATTTTTCAACATAACTTAGCGCTATTGGCTAGTGAGGCAGTAGGATATCAGCTAAGTTATCACTTAATCTTAGGAAAATTTCTGACGGATTAAGTGCCAGATTACGCCTGTGATAACAAATTCATTTTTCCAGTTGTAAGGAGCAAGTACGAGAATATGCGTAAGTGGAATTCTACACTGCTAGCAGTGTCGCTCTCAGTGGCAGCATTAGCAGCCTGTGCTGCACCAACGACAACGACGACTGCTTCTTCTGAGTCTCCTGCTGCCGGAGCAACCTCTCCTGCTGCTACCGGAGCGCCCAGCCGTCTGGATACCATTCTGTCTCGGGGTACATTGATCTGTGGCGTTGAAGGTACTATTCCAGGATTTAGCTTTGTGGATTCCAGCGGCAAATACACCGGATTGGATGTAGATGTTTGCAGAGCCATTGCGGCTGCTCTGTTCAACGATCCTGAGAAAGTTGAGTTTCGTAACCTAGACTCGACAGCACGCTTTCCGGCGGTCAGCAGCGGTGAAGTCGATATGCTGTCGCGCAACACGACCTGGACGGCTAGCCGTGACGCTGCGGGTGGAAACGGCTTGGAATTTGCGCCTACCACCTTCTATGACGGTCAAGGCGTCATGGTCACTAAGGCCAGTGGCATCAGCAGCTTTAACGATCTCGATGGCAAAGCGGTTTGTGTAGAAACGGGCACCACGACCGAACTCAATTTGGCAACCCGCGCGACCGAAGCAAACATTAAGATCAACGAAGTGAAATTCCAAGACTCTAATGCTGGCTTTGCGGCCTATCAGGAAGGGCGTTGTGAGGCTATTACCTCTGACCGCTCCCAGCTGGCTGCGAAACGGACGGCCTTGCCCAGCCCTGACGACAACGTTTTACTCGAGGATGTGTTGTCGAAAGAGCCGCTAGGCCCTGTCACCGTCAACAATGACTCGCGTTGGTATGACGTGGTTCGCTGGGTAACTTATGGCCTGATTCAGGCGGAAGAGTTTGGTATTACTCAGGCCAATGTTGATCAGAAGTTGCAAGATCCAAGCCCAGACGTCAAGCGTTTTCTGGGCACAGACGGCGATTTGGGCAAACAGCTTGGCCTATCCCCTGACTTTATGGTCAGAGCCATTAAGGCTGGGGGCAACTATGGCGAGATCTATGAGCGCAATATCGGCACAGGCTCGGCGTTGAAGATCGATCGCGGTCTTAACAAGCTCTGGACAGATGGCGGCTTGATGTACGCACCACCTTTCCGGTAAGTGTTGCATGACCTTCTACAGGATCGTTTGACGGATCTCGTTTTACGCACCTGTAGAAGGTTTTTATCTAAAAAATTAGTCTTTAATTTAGCCTTTATTCTGAGAGCCAGACGGTATGACTCCATCCAGCAGCGGCGAGAAGATTCCTTTTTGGCGAGATGAGCGTTATGTACGAATTGCTGTTCAGGCGATCGTCGTTTTAATCCTAATTGCCATCTTCGGGTTCTTTAGCGGCAATATGTCGCGTAACCTTCAGCAGCAAGGGCGGCAGTTCAACTTTTCCTTTTTGCTGCAAGGGGCGGGCTTCAACATTGGGGAAACCATCATTCCCTATGAAACTAATTCTCCATACTATTGGGCGTTTGTTGTCAGTTTGGTGAACACGCTACGGCTGATCTTTGTGGGCTTTATTGCGACCACAGTGATTGGAGTCGTGGCCGGAATTGCCAGCTTCTCAAACAACTGGCTCTTGCGGAAATTGAATTTAATCTACGTTGAGGTTGTCCGCAATACGCCGCTGCTGCTTCAGCTCTATGTGTGGTATTTCGCTATTTTCTTCGGCTTTTCAAACAAGGGAACCATCGCGCAACTGCCCGGCTCGGTTTTGGTGAGCAAAAAGGGAATTGTGATTCCTTGGTCAAATGGTTCACCGATCGCCTGGGTATCTGTAGCGATTTTGCTGATTGGGGCGATCGCGGCCTTTTTCATCTGGCGACGGCGAATCAAGCTGATGGAGGAGCAGGGGGCTTCGGGGCAGCGGGAGTTTATTGCTCTGGTGAGCTTAGGGGTCGTCGGGCTTTTGCTGTTTCTGTTCGGTTTGAACTGGGAGTTTCCCAAGATTGCCGCTTCTGGAAATGTTGAAGGCGGCCTGCGCATGTCTTTGGAGTATGGCTCTATGCTGGCGGGTCTGGCTTTCTACACGGGAGCCTTCATTGCCGAAATTGTTCGGGCTGGCATTCAATCGGTGTCTAAGGGGCAGTGGGAGGCTGCAAAAGCTTTGGGGCTGCAACCCGCCTCTTCGATGCGGCTTGTTGTGTTCCCTCAGGCGATGCGCGTGATTATTCCTTCTCTGAGCAGTCAGTATATGAACCTGGCGAAAAACTCTAGTTTGGCCTTGGCGATCGGCTATCCCGACATTTTTGCCACCTCTCAGACCAGCCTGAACCAGACGGGTCGAGCGGTTGAGGTCATTTTGCTGATCATGGCTGTTTATTTGACCATCAGCTTGGTGATCTCTGTGATTATGAACCTGCTGAATCAGACGGTGCAGTTTAGAGAGCGCTAGGCGTCAATTCGGTTTTGGGTCTTGCGTTTCGTAGACCTTGCCTTTGGCTCTTCTGTAATTTATCCTCCTGCAATTCATCCCCTTCAACTCATGACTACTGCTCCTCCTTCGATCACATCCTCTCGGCCTCCTGCTGATCAGGTGGGCGCGATCGCATGGCTCCGCAAAAACCTATTCAATAGCTGGTTTAATTCACTGCTGACGGTCATTCTTGGACTGCTGTTGGTGAGAAGCCTGTTTGGTTTCTTGTCTTGGGCCACCACAACGGCTAAGTGGGCTGTCATTCCGGCTAACCTGCCGCTGTTCTTTGTCGGACGCTATCCTGTGGCTCAGTATTGGCGGATCTGGGTCATCATTGGCCTACTGGCCGTGCTGTCAGGGCTGTCTTGGGGAATTTTGTCCCGCAATATGGCTAAGCTGTTTGACCGCAACATTTTGATGGCCTTTGGAATTGCGGCTGCGATCGCCGTATTGGCACCGACGCCAGTTCCTTTCCGCATCTTGCTTGTGGGAGTTTTGGGCTTGGTGCTGGCAAGCTCTTGGATGGGTCGGATAGTAGGTCGGCGGATGCCGCAACTCGGCCAATGGCTATCGCTCGGCTGGGGATTGTCTCTCCTGGTAGTGTGGTGGCTAATTGCCGGAGGGATTGGTCTTCCAGGGGTAAAAACCAACGACTGGGGTGGTTTGCTGCTGACGATGTTTATGTCGGTGTCCAGCATCCTGCTTTGTTTTCCACTGGGAATTTTGCTGGCGTTAGGCAGGCAGAGTAGTTTACCTGCTTTGCGGTGGATTTCGATTACCTTTATTGAGGTCATTCGCGGCGTGCCATTGATTACACTGCTGTTTGTCGGAGCCTATATGGTGCCGCTGTTTCTACCTCCGGGCATCCGATTTAACCAGTTGCTCTTGGCAATTATCAGCTTGACGCTCTTTAGCGCTGCCTACTTGGCAGAAAATGTGCGTGGCGGGTTGCAGTCGGTTCCTCGAGGACAAACTGAGGCGGCGAATGCGCTAGGGCTTAACTCTGTGTTGGCGACTATCTTGATTGTTTTACCTCAGGCTTTGAAAGTCTCGATTCCGACGATCGTCGGTCAATTCATCAGCTTGGTGCAAGACACAACGCTGGTGGGGCTATTGGGTGCATTTGAGATGCTGGGTATCAGTCGATCGGTTCTGGCTAACCCTGCCTTTATCGGACGGTATGCTGAGGTTTATCTGTTTATTGGGGCCATCTACTGGATTCTGTGCTATGCCATGTCTCAAGGCAGTCGCCGCTTGGAGAAACAGCTCAACACAACCCATTAAACGGCTCTCGTAAGGATCGCAAGTTGTATTAGAGGATGTTTGAAAAGTCCAACTATGGGTAGCGAAACGTTTCAGATCCCCCTAAATCCCACTACCCTTCGGGAAGACTTCGCCAACAAAAGGGGGACTTTTGAATTCATTTCCCCCTTTTGAAGGGGGGCAGGAGAGATCAACAGGTACCTAAAAGCACAGCCGATCACTTTTCAAACATCCTCTACTCCCTTCCCAGTATAAGATCGGGTAAAGCATGAGAGAGAGAAATGAACCAAACACAAGCGTTACAAGCAAAGCCTTTCAACCCCGATGAATGGCAGAAACTATACTACCGTCATCAGCAACAGTATATCCGTCAGC
>DATNPL010000155.1:0-6660 GCA_036703255.1 Coleofasciculaceae cyanobacterium | reverse complement strand
CTTTTCTTAAAGCCGTTCAACTCGATCGCTTCCATCACCTTTTGTCGGAAATCATCGCTGTAGGGTTGAGCCATCGGACTAGAGTGAGTGCTATGGGAACTCTTATAGTCTATGTCCTAATCTCATTGGCTGCTGCTATAGGCGATACCATTGCCGTGATGCAACTGGATCAAGCTCCGGCTCATTGTGCCCATGAGATAGAGTGGCCTGAGAACATCATTGCGATTCTTCAGCCTGCTCATTGCCCAGAACTCAATGCTATTGAGCGGTTATGGCAGCATCTCAAGGGGTTGTGGAAGGGAGAGAATTTTGCTTCTCTAGATGCATTAAGGCAACGGGTCACACAGGAACTGGAGCGGTTAAAGCCGCAGCAGATTCAATCGCTTACCTCCTTTGACTTTATTCTCGATGCCCTGTTGCAAGCTGCTTTTTGACAGAAGAATTCTTTCTGCTCAGCCTCATTTCATATTGGTATTAGAGGTTTAGGTTCGATTGCAGCAATCTCTGCTCAAGTTGAGCGAGGCTCACCTCCTGCTGTTCTGTAGCCCCCAAACATCGCAGATTCAGCGTTTGGCGGTTGGCTTCCTGCTCACCCACAATCGCAATCAAGGGAATCCTACGTTTGGAGAGTGCCCGAATTTTTTTGCTGATCGTGCCATCCTCGTTGTGAAGCTCTGCCCGAATCTGCAATTGCTGGAGTCGGGAGAAAATTGTTTTTGCCCAAACAGAGGCTTTATCAGAAATAGAGGCGATCGCAATTTGTGTAGGAGCCACCCAAACGGGAAGAATGCCGCGATGGTGCTCTAACAAAATGCCAATCCAACGCTCTAGCGATCCTAAAATGGCCTGGTGCAGCATAACCGGGCGCTCCAAGACTCCTTGCTCATTTACAAAAGCCAGCTCAAACACCTGCGGCAGGTTGAAATCAATCTGAAACGTACCACATTGCCACGATCGCCCCAATTGATCTTGCAAGCTGATTTCGAGTTTTGGGCCATAGAAGGCTCCTTCATTCGGTGCCAATTGGTAACTGTGACCTAAAGATTGAACTGCCGCAATCAACAATGACTCAGCCCGATCCCATAGGTGATCAGAACCAAGCCGCTGCTTCGGCCTGAGGGAAATTTGTAGAGAAAACTGATCGTAGCCAAAGGCTTTGTAAATCTGCTGCACCATCTTGAGGAAATTGCTAATTTCACCCTGCACATCCGACTCGCGGCAAAAGATATGGGCATCATCTTGTACAAACTGTCGCAGTCGCATACAGCCTGACAACGTGCCAGAAAGCTCGTTGCGATGGCAGATGCCAAACTCCATCAATCGCATCGGATGCTCTCGATAGCTGCGCTTGTGGGATTGATAAATGGCAATATGGGCAGGGCAGGACATCGGCTTGAGCGCATAGTCAGGACTGATAACCGCCGATTTCTCATCTGCCGCAGCATTGTCTGCCTTAGCTACATTGCCAACCATAAACATCCCTTGTCGAAACTTTTCCCAGTGTCCTGAGCGCTCCCACAGCGATCGACTCAGGGCAATGGGCGATCGCACTTCTTCAAAGTCATGGGCTTGATAAACATGCCGCATCAGATTCTCAACGTTGTGAAACAGGCGTAGTCCCTGGGGGTGCCAAAACACCATTCCCGGACTATGTTCCTCAAAATGAAACAAATCCATATCCCTTGAAAATTCACGATGATCTGCCATTTGGCTTCTCCTGATGTCTCAATAATGGGTGATAGAAAATCTCTAACATATTTTAAGCGTTAAATAAATTGCCAAGTTAGTCTATCGTCACGTTCTCTTTAGCATGACGGGCAATGATACTCCAGTAATCTCTTTGAGGACTAGCGAATGATGGTAGTGGCGGTCATAGCAGTTGTAATCATAGAAGTAGTTTTTATGATCGATCGCATGGAGAGCGGTATGGCACTTAGCCCGAATTTTTGACCGAATTCTTTGACCTAAAAAAGTGCCCCCCAGCGTTTGTCTGGAGGGCAACTAAAGTTGTAAGACTGGTTTCAGCGCAACCCCTTACGACCCTCCTAAATGGATGGTAGTGGTGGTCATGGTGGTAAGGGCGATCGCGGCTTTCATAAACGGGAATATTGTGTTTTGATATATCTTCCTTAACTCAGATTCTTGGTGGTTGTCAAGTATCCGGAAAGATGACCCGAAGGATTAATAGCGCTATAGCTCGATGTCTGCCCAAATCGCAGCGTGATCCGATGCGGCATGAATGGCTTGAGTCATTTCTGCATAGTGAGGGAAAAGAGTTCCGTTCTTCCCTCCCCACACGCCCTTACGGAAAACACCACCCCTTTTAACGTTGGCAAACAGCGCTGGAGAGAGAAGTAAATAGTCGATTTTTTGCGACGCTGTGCCATTGCCATAAGTCCCTGGTCGGCCATCGCTTGAGAAGGCGGGGTGCGTGCTAATGTCGCGAAGCTCTGAGCCATCTGCCAGCAGTGGAGCTAGGGGCTTGCCTGCTGGTATGTCATTTAAATCTCCGGTGATAACGATCAACTCAATCCCTTCACTTCTGCGTTGGTCGTAGATCTCCCTGACTCGCTGCGCCTGCAATTGGCGTTTTGCATTCGATGATGTCTGTGAGCCAAACCCCTTACTCTTGAAGTGATTGACCATGACGAGTACGCGCAATTCACCAATCCGGATCGTAAACTCTGGGCAGTCTCGACTAAAGATAGGAACATCTTGCTGCCTGTCGCTCCTCTGCATATCCCCCTTCTGCATGTCATTAATGTGGCTCACCATTGACTCAATTTGGAATCCAGGCTTTGTCAGGATACCGACATCAATCCCCCGTTCATCATTGCCGTCAATTAGCATCGTCTCTCGATAATCAGATGCGATCGGCTTTAGGAGCTGCTCATTGAAGTGTCCTAGAGCAATCCGATTCTCTGCTTCAACCACGGCAAGAATATCTGCATTGACATCTTGAATCACACGCGCTGTCATTTTCATGGCTATTTCGTTGACAGGCTCGGTCTTGAGTTCTACCCAGCCGATCCAATCGCCGCGACCTCCAGCAACCACTTCGGGCGAAGCGTCTCGGGGTCTTTTCAAAAGCTCCCCACGGTTCTGCCGTAGGATGGCATATTGAGAGGTATCACTCTTCAGCAACCCAAGCCGCCCCAGAGATTCAAGAATTTCAGCCTTGGTGGCAGGGGTGTATTCAGGTTGCAGCAGCAGATGATTCAGGCGGCTGTATTCGGTGAGTATGGGCTTCCCCGCTTCCCAATCTTCGAGATTCATGGCGCGGACGCGGGAAAACAAATTTTCAACGTTGAATGCAGCGATGCGCATACTGTCCAGCTCCAGCTCATTACACCTTATTGAGGACTACCGCGATTCATTAAACCCTGCCGGATCGATTTCTCCTAGAGAGCAACCAGATGCAACCCTTTGCCCCGCTTCCAAGAGTTCTGCCATTGATGTATCGCTCTGAATATCGCCTTTGAGATTAATCTGTAGCTCAACCACCATATTATTGCGATCTTCGTTGATATCTCTTTTACACTGCACTTGAACTTTGCTTCCTGCTCCTGGATTGAAGGCTTGATCAAACCGATCGCGAATTTCAGTCGAGGATAGAAAATTGCCAATATTGCTAGCAAATAGATCCTGAATGGAGGAGTTATTGACTTGATCCAATAGGGCGATCGATTCTTGATAATATTCCTCTGGTGAATCGCTGTAGCAAGTGCCATGCTTGTACCATTCATGCAGATGCAGATTTGAAGCAAATCCTGGCATCTTATCAGCCAATGCTGTGCTTGTTTCTTCAGATAGGTTTATTGGCGGCAGTTCTGACCATCGATTTTCTTGATCAAGATATTTTAGTTCACGACTGACATTGCAATAAATATTTTGTTTCGGCTGAGGCCATAAACCATGTAACACCAGATGGGTCGCATCAAACCTCTGCGCTGTTTGGCTCTGGCATTCTGGTTTATCAGGCTTCGTTTCACAAAAAGAGGGTTGCCAGCTAAGAGCCAATAAATAATCTGGGTTCACTGGATCGACGGGAGTAGAAGAATCTAAAAGTTCTCCACACTGCACAGGTACCCAGCGCGTTGACGGTGCAGCTTCTTCAATTCTTAGTAAGTAATGGGAAGCATTTTCTCGGTTCTTGCCAATGACTGAGTAGGTTTGTTGAGGCGTTAACCGAATATTCCCTGGATTAGTTCCCTGTCTGATAGACGACACGGCCTCACAAGCTTCCCTCGGAACAAATCGATCGTTCAAAGAAATGAGCGCGTCAGCGGTTTGGGGCAACAGCGTTAAACAGAAGCCTAAAGAAATAGCAAATAACAAAAATTTTTTCAGCGCTGCCATTAGATCTGTCCTTGCTGCTTGAGGATAGTTATGGACACGTTCTTTTGAGTGATGTGCAGCAGCACGAGCGTTTTGACAAAGCCTCACCCGCAGGAGAAGCGAAATGCTCATACTAAAACTCAATCAATCTGAAAATATGGGATGTACCCAGAAGGTTTTCTTTAGAGTTTTTGCTCTGCAACAGCTCTACTCTATTGCTTAGAGAAGATTTATGATATTCCCCTCAAGGGTACTTCATCTTAGGGATGCAATTAAAAATTCGGCGTTGCTGATTTCATCTATGAAATTTATTTTGAGAGACGGAATAAATATCCCTATCCCCATCGCTCATAGCAAGGGAGGCAACTTTACCGTAAAACAAACAACATTATCGCAGCTACATACTTCGATCGAGCCTGATAGCTGTTCTACCAATCGCTTAACTAACGCTAGCCCTAAGCCCGTTCCTCCATTCTTCCAGGGATCGCCGTTGGGAATGCGATAAAACTTATCAAAAATACAGGCGCGATCGCTCTCTGAGATTTCCACACCCGAATTACTAACGGCCAACCGAAAAGCAGGAGGTGACAGTGGCAAGGTAGCGTTTGCCTGTTCTGTCTCGCAGATCGTGGCAGACACTGTAATGGTTTCCCCAGCAGGTGTATACTTACAGGCGTTCTGTAGAAGTTCCGTCAGAATTCTCTCCAAAACCGTTAGGCTTGTTCTCATACTGGGTAACTGCTCTGGAACCTGAATCTGTAATGTTTGTTGTCGCTGCTGAGTCCGTTCTCTGAAAGACTCAGCTATTTGAGGAATCCACTCTTGCAGTACCACATCCTGCAAAATATCCGGCGTTGTTTCTGCCTCAAGACGCGTGAGATCTAACAGATCATTAATCAGATTTGTTTCTCGCTGACATTCGTGACTCAGGATTTGCAAATAGTCAATGGCTTTGGAAAAATTGACCTGACTCAAAATCACATCTGTACCAAGCTCTGACTGTGCCTTCAGATCTGTCGCACCCAATCGAGCTTTGAGCATTTGCACTGCCATTTTGATATTGGTCATGGGCGTTCGCAGCTCGTGGGAAACCGTGCTGAGAAAGTCATCTTTGAGCTGATTCAACCGTTCTAGTTCAGCGACCTGAGCCTGCACAGCTTCATGGAGTCGTGCCTGTCGCAAAGCGATCGCACATTGGTTCGCCACCTGTTGCACCAAGCGAACTTCGAGTTCTACAAACGGCTCCGTTGAGGTTCGGTGGAGTCGAATATTGCCCAGTACGCTCTGATCATCGACAATGGGGCAAATTAGGAGTACCGCAGGAGTTGTAAATAAGGCAGGCTGGGATAGGCAGCAAAATTGAAAGGCTTCAGATTGTAAGCGTTGAAACTGTAGCGCAGGAAACTCGGCGCTCTCTCCAGCACTTTCACGAGTCACTGTTAAGATAGAATGCTGATACGCGTAACAGACTGTGGCCTGCTCTGGATCACAAAGCGTGGTTTTGCAATGGCTCAAAGCTAATCCCTGAGAAAGTTCTTGCACGACAGCCGCTAAAATCTGGCGTTGATCGAAGCTATCACGTACCTTGTCTGTAATCCGCTTGAGCAATGCTTCAAAGTCGAGCGCTTTCTGAAGTTGAGTCGTGCGCTCTTGAATTCTTTTCTCTTGTTCCTCATAAAGATGCAGGTTTTCTAGCGCAACGGCAGCAGCATCGGCTAGAGTCTGAAGTAATTTCATCTCCTCAGAGGATGGAACGTGAGGCGTTGCCCAATAATTACCGATCGCCCCTAATGGATCGCGAGTTCGGATAGGAACCATTGCCAGACTTTTAACAAATGTAGGGCGATAGGCATCAGCAGGAATACGGGAATCAGCATAAATATCTTCAATGACGACAGATTGCTGATTGATCATGACCCAGCCACTAATACAGGCACTCATGGGGAAGCGTCCCCCTTTCCAGAGAGGGCTGATAGCATCTTCATCCGCATAGTGACATAGCTCTCCGTCCCGCAGGACAAAGGTTGCACCATCGGCACCTGTCAATTGACGCGCCCCTGTTCGGACAGCGGCCATAATGGCATCTAGATCACGGGCAACCGTAAGCCGCTGAATGACCTGAACGAGATAGTGCAACCGCTGGTTGAGATGGGAGATTTCTGCTTCAGCCAGGCTGCAATCGTGTTAGTGTCTTTATTTTTTCGCCATTGGCAAGAGAAAACTCAACAAGCTAGACAGTAGGGAGAGTCACGCATTGAGAGCAGTCTCCCATGAATATCGCAGAGCGAGAGCAACAAATATTGCGGGTCAAAGCCAGCAGTT
>DATNPL010000140.1:0-18981 GCA_036703255.1 Coleofasciculaceae cyanobacterium | reverse complement strand
AGTGCCGCGCTCTGCGCGGCACTTCCTAAAAACTATTCGGTTCTATTTTGTGTGCGAACCTGAGTGCCAAAAACAGCAACAAAAATAAACGATCGCTTCTCATCCTCTTCCATTCACCTGTAATATTTTGAAAAGAAGCATTAAGGAATGGGTAGGATGATACAGCCCCTCGGTCAAGTTGTCGGTTGGTTCCGGTCTCTAATGTTGCCCGTGGTGGCATGGGCGTTGGTGATTCAGCTTTGGAGTGTGGGCAGCCTACCTGCCTATGCCACCGGAGTCTACAGCATGCCCAATCTAGAGGCAAGCACCTGGATCGTGGATCAGGCTGGGGTCATGAGTCGCTTGACTCAAAACGAACTCAACGGTGAATTGGCAGAAATAGCCGCAACAACTGGCAACGAAGTTAGATTGGCGACTATTCATCGTTTAGACTACGGAGAAACGATCGATACCTTTACCGAGGCACTCTTTAAAAAATGGTATCCCACCTCGGAAGCACAGGAAAATCAGGTGCTGATTGTCCTCGATAACGTTACCAACACAACCGCAATTCGCACAGGCGAAGCCGTCAAGTCCCTGTTGCCCGACGAAACCGCCAACAGCATCGTTCAGGAAACTATGATGGTGCCGCTGCGAGATGGCAACAAATACAATCAAGCCTTTCTGGATGCTAGCGATCGCCTTGGGCTGGTTCTGGCGGGTCAGCCTGATCCAGGGCCTCCGATTGTAGAAGACACCATCAATGTAGAAGGTACTTTTGCCAAAGCGGAAGAGACGGACGATCGCAGCGCTACTATTGTGGTCGTAGTTTTGCTGGCGCTAGCAACCATTATTCCGATGGCAACTTACTATTTCTACCAAGCTTCTCAGGGTTAGAAGTCGTAGCTAGTCGGGCTTTGTTGGGGGATTTCGCGCCCTACGGGCGCGAAATCCCCGATATGAAATCCATAAGAGAATTTGCTACTCACGACCAGATTGCAAGTCAAGGTCGAAAGATTTTTTGAAAGAGCGGCCTGCTTTTTCAAAAAAAATCTTTCAGGGTCATTTCCCACGATCCTTAGCCTCACCCTCAGCAAAGCTAATGCAATTCTTAAAAGATACCTATCATTTGGCGGGTTAGCTGCCAGATGAGACAGCCGCGTTTCCGCATATAATACTGCCAGATGCCGACTCTAATATTCAGGGAAAATCTGAAACTTAACTTCATTAAGATTAAAAATTAGGTCTGACGAAAGTTGTAAAAGCATGGGCTGAATTAGGGTGGGAATTGAAGGAGTGTTTTAGCCGCATTGTCCAGTTTTTTGAAAGGTGCGCAGTGCGCCCTTTGGAAAAGCAGGCAACGCACCTAGAGCAAAGCCTATCGGTTCGCCTCGGGTCGCTAGATAACGCAGTTGAACAGGAGGAAGAGATGGTGGTACAAGATCAGAGCGCCAGCGGCGAAGCAGCACAGCCAAAAGCAGGAAAGCTGGAGCTTGCTGAGAAGCGTGAAGCCAAGAAGAATGGGCATGGTGAGTCTGGAATAACGGTGCAACCCGATACAAAGGAAGGGGAAATTGAGCTTGCAGGGTTTAATCCCATGCCTTCTGATGAGTTAGAAATTTATGCGATGTATTTCAACAATCGCCCCATCACCGCAAGCCATTTGCACATTGCCAGCTATGCGCTGCCGGGTCATCGTCCTATCTTTGCCAGCGAACTTGCCATTCGCGAAGATTTGACGCAGGGCGGTCGTCCTGTGATGGTGAGCGATCCTCATTTGATGGAAAGCTCAGGGTTGCCCGGTGGTCGCCCGATCGCCTCGAACTCAATTGGCGAGAACGAACCGCTGATGGGCTTTTTGGACTAGCGATCGCAATAAAAATTGGGGAGTCATCAAGCTGTCCTGACTTTATTGCTGACTTCCAAAAATGGGCATTGCTGGTTTTATCTATGAAATTTATTTTGAGAAGTGCGCTCCGCGCACCTCAGAATAAATTTCATGGCCGGGTTAGAACAACGCCCAAAATTTGAGGATGAAGGGTTGAAGTGGATAGACTCAGTGGTGTTCTAAACGGCACCACTGATTTTTTGTTTGTAGGATCAAAGTAGCACCCCTTTCAACTTGATTTATGACTCCTCTCCTGACCCCCGTCGTCCGTCAACGCGAAATTATTGAAGTGTTGATTCGGCATGGCTGGGACTATATGCGTCAGCTCTTGACGATCGGCAAAGGTGACGAGCCAGAATTGCCTGCGCCAGAAGTGCTTCGCAACATCTTAGTCGATTTAGGCCCTGCCTATGTCAAGCTAGGCCAGCTCTTGAGTACCCGTCCTGACTTGCTGCCTGCGTCTTATGTCGAAGCACTGAGCAATCTGCAAACCAATGTGCCGCCCGTCCTCTGGTCAGACCTTGAGATTCAGCTCCGTCAATCGGTGCCTCAGCCTTTAGAAGAGATGTTTGAAAGCATCAACCAGGAGGCGATCGCCGCAGGTTCTATTGCTCAGACCCATGAGGCTGTGCTGAAAAACGGCCAGAGAGCCGCGGTCAAGATTCAGCGCCCCGGCATCGAAACGATCGTGGCGCGCGATATTGCCGTGTTTAAGCAAATTGCCGCCTTGCTGTCTCCGACCCAGTTTGGCAAACGCTATAACGTGGTGGCTTTGGCCGAAGAGTTCAGCGCCTCGCTGCTGAGCGAATTGGACTTTACCCTAGAAGCCGAGTACACCGATCGCCTACGCACAACCCTAGCCAACAGCCGCTGGTTTAACCCGAGCCAGGTGGTGGTGCCCGAAGTCTATTACTTCAGCAAAAAAATCTTGATTTTGCAGTGGCTAGATGGGGTGCCCATTCTCCGCGCCAAGATGACCGGAGAACACTATGGGGGCGATGTAGATGCCGAGCGCCATGCCTTTACCACGCTGCTGTTTAGAGCTTTTCTTCAGCAGTACCTGCTCGATGGCTTCTTCCATGCTGACCCGCATCCCGGCAACTTGTTTTACCTGCATGACGGGCGGGTAGGCATTTTGGACTGCGGCATGATGGGCATCCTCGATCGCCGTACCCAGTCCATCATGGTAGAGCTGGTGCTGGCGATTATCGATGCCGACTCCGATCGCTGTGCTCAGCTAACCTTGCAGTTGGCAGAACCGATGGATATGAGCCAGCCGATTAATCTGATGCGGCTACAGGCCGAATACGATCGCCTCTTGCGTCAGTACTACAACCTCAGCCTAGCCAAGATCAACATTGGCGAAATGTTTGGCAAAATTCTGGAAGCTGCCCGCCTCAACAATTTGCGGCTGCCTAGCAACATTGGGCTATTGACCAAATCGATCGCCAATCTAGAGGGCACGGGTCGAGGCTTTGATGCATCGGTCAATATTGTGGATGAAATTCGCCCTTTGATGACCGATCTGTTTCAGCGGCAGCTCGTGGGCGATGATCCGATGCGATCGGTTTTGCGCACGGCTTTAGAGTTCAAGCAGCTATCTTTAGACTCGCCCCGCCAAGTCGGTTTTTTGCTGAATCGGCTAACGTCTGAAACCCTGCGGTTTAACATTACGCTGCAAGACCTGAATGCTATGCGGCGATCGATCGATCAGGCGGCTAACCGTCGATCGTCGAGTACGGTGGTAGGAGCGCTAATTATTGGAGCCGCCATCATTTCTACAGGGCAACAAACGCCACAGCTTCAGCTCATCGGCAATATTTTCTTTGCTGTGGCGAGTCTGTTGGGGCTATGGCTGGTTGTGACGATCCTGCGATCGGAAAGACGGCGATCGGATAAGTCCTGAATTAGCGCGATGCTTCTCCCCCATCTCTGCCCATTAAGTTTCATATTGGTGATTGCCAACTTCCGCATTGAGATATTGCCTTGCTCATACGCCTAGCTGATCCCTCTCAAAGGTTGAGGCATCGACAGCCGCTCTCGCTAATTCGACCGACGATTTAACAATTACTAGAATTTTCCACCATGAAATTATTTTCAAAACGTCAGTGGGTTTCTGCAACCGTCGTTACCAGTATCCTGCTGGTCAGAGCATTTGATTCTATCGCCACCGCTAGCCAACCCCCTATCGCCACGATTCAAAGCCTCACCGCTGGTGACCGGGCCTGTTATGTAGAGCTGACAGACGATAGTGGCCAAACCTCAACCGAATTGGCTCGCTTCGAGATTTGTGAACAACAGCTAGTGGGCAAACGGGTAAGTCTCACCTACGAATCGGACAAGATCCAAGCAGAAGCCTGCCAGGGAAATCCCGATTGCGAGCAAAGTGAGACGGTGACGCTAATTAGCCGGGCAGAGGTTTTAGCGTCAGTCAATGCACCGGCAACAACCATTCAAGCTCTAGCTGACGGCAATTATCGCTATTGGAATGGAACTATCAACCAGAGCATTGTTTCCGATGAAGCCCTCTTAGCCAATGGCGGCATTGTGTTCCTTTTCCGCAAGCAAGGAAATAACGTGTCTGGACGTTTTTCTTATGTGGATGGAGAAGCGATTTGTGTCCAGGGACAGGTTAACGGCAACACTATTAGTGGCTTTGCAGTCCAAACCCTTCAGGGCGCTTCTGTGCAGAGTGCAGGAGAATCTTTTGCGGGTTTTGGTCCCAGTAGAGCTTTATCCGTCCGACGAGGGCGCAAAATTGGTTCCCAGGTGGTTCGCTATGAGAGCGCGCTCCTGGATCTGGCTGGGTTGAATCGGATTAATGCAGGCTCAGCTCTGCCACCTAGTGGGTGCCTTTAGAAAAAAAAGCTGAGCAGGAAGGCGATCGCATGATGTTCTTGTGAACGATGGGACAATTCTCCGCTCTTTCTAGCAGTAGTTGCGATTGCCCCTGTGATGACAACGCGATCGCGGATCGAGAAAAGCAGATCTCAAAGCATCATCAATAACGGCACTGCTCCACTCATTCGCCATTACTAATTCGCCATTACTAAAAGGTGGCCGTTGCAGAGGGTAAGGTGCGAGAAGCAATCGCCTTCAGGCATTTGTTGAGTCGGATCTGGCAGTTTTGCTGAAACTTAGGAGACTGGCTGGGTGCGGCGATCGCCAATGCCTGTTTATAGGCGGCAATGGCAGCTTCAAAGTTAGCTAGCTTTTCTTGATAAAAGCCGCGATGAAAGCAAACTTTGGGCTGTTCATCTTGGCAGATGGGGGATAGGGCAAGCTCGGCCTGTTCGGTCAAGGCGAGTGCGGCAGCATAGTCGCCGCTTTGGGCACGGCATTCGGCTTGCCCGATGAAGCTGCGAACCACCTGATTGGCCGAAGCACCGCGCAACTGCGTCACCCGATCATACACAGACTGAGCCTCTTGCCACAGTCCGGCCTTCTTGAGCTGATGGGCAATGGGCAGCAGGTGGTCACTGTTTTCTGAGGTTGAGCAAAGGTAAAAAAACTGTTGCCCGTAGTGGCGCAGCGGCTCTAGCTTGTTCTGGGCTTTGAGCGTCACCAGCAGGTAGCGCAGGGCGCTCAGGCGAGTGCGAGCATCGATCGCTTCCTCTTCTACAAGCGATTGGAACAGGGCTTCTGCTGCGGCGAAATCTGCTTGTCGGTGGTGTTCGCAGGCGGTCAGGTAGCGCCGCAAAGGGTCGGGTAGCCAGCGATCGCTATAGGTCTGTGAGAAAGCGGCTGATTTACGTAAAAAGAAGGCAACGCTGTTGATAACAATGTCTTTGCTGTAGATGGGAATTGCCGTTTCAGGGTTTTGTTTAGGGCGAGGCTGGTTTTCTGGGGCATCGGCTAACGTCAGGCTAGGCGGATCGAGCAAATCGAAACCTGTGACTAGAGGCTGCTCTCCTGTAAACCACTGCTCAATCCAGTAGCGATCGGTAAACAGCATATTCGGTTCGTAGCTGTGTTGGTCGCAGGGATTGTATTCCGTGGTGAGCGCAGCAATACCGTTGGGCTTGAGGACTCGATGGATTTCTTGGTAGACCTTGTGCAGTTCGATAAAGCTATTGACATGTTCGATCGAGCAGCAGCTCCAGACAAAGTCGAAGCTTTCGTCTGGAAACTCGATCTGTGTCATGTCCATATGCTGCACAGAGAGGCGATCGGGCTGATAGGGAAACAGATTTTTTTGATAGACTTCTGCGGTTGGCATTGCAGCCGTTTCCCAGTTTTGGGAGTTGTAGAGATCGGTTGCAACAACCCGTTCGCAAACGTTGGTGAAAGCGTAAATCAAAGATTCGGCACCCACGCCTAGCCCCAGGGCATGGGTCTTGCCGTTGAGGAGTCCTAGCGCCTGCAAGCCGTTATAGACCTGAATGTATTCCCAGGTTTTGCGGTTTCTGTGGGGTTCGTGCAGCAGGGCCTGGGTGGTGGGAAAGTTTGGCGCTTGCCAGTCTGTAATATCTGCGAGTTTGCAAAATTTCATGGGGATAACGGCGCATGATGAGGCGGATCTAGATGAGTCTTCAACAGAAGTCCTGAAAAGACAGAATACCTGAAAAGCAAGTTGTTTGGCGTTGCTGCATCAAGGTACAAACCGCAAAAGCTGCCCCCACCCTAGCCAAGAGCAGCTTTTGGAGCGGTTGGAAGAAAAGCGCCTATTCAATCAATGCGGCAGCGTGTACTGCACTCAATTCGGTTTTGCCGCTCGGTGAGGATAGTGTCTAAACTGGGTCGCCCAGTCAGCGCCAGCCGCCAGTCGGCCCAAATGCCGTAGAGCGCATCGGCCAAGAAACCGACGATCGGCAGCTTGGTGATGGCATAGATCCAGCCCATGCCCAAAATTTCATAGACGCGCCGAAACACCGCCACATCTTTGATCACGATGTTATCCGGCAGCACCGCATGAATCCGCCCCATTGCCGTAGCAAAATCAACGCCGCCATTCGCCTCAGCGGTGTAGTCCTCTGCGGCAATATCCACAAATTTCACGAGTCCCCTTCCAGCATCTCGCTTTCTCAAAAAATTCACCTCTCGCAAGCACAGGGGGCATTCGCCGTCATAGAGCAGCTTAATTTTCCAGGGCGCGATCGCCAAAGATGAAGCATCCTGAGACGGAGCGATCGAAGGTTTTGAGAAGGTCATGGGAAGCGGTGATGGGTGGCTTTGAAGGGCTGGCTTTAATTCAATTGTAAACAGAAGTTAACAGTCTCATCCAGCGCTATTTTTGCCAATGCTATTTTTGCCAATGAACGATCGCCACTGCCACCGTCCCGGCCTGAACGGCCAAAATCAGCAAAACGCAAGCTGTCCATTCACCTAAACTCCAAAAAAATCCGGGTAGCACAGCCCCCAAACTGCCTCCCACATAGTAGGCCGAAACATATAGCCCCGTTGCCGCAGACCGAGATTCGCGGGCGGTCGTGCCGACATAGCTAGTTGTGACAGACTGACAAATAAAGATGCCCGATGCGCTAATGGCTAATCCTGTAATCACGAGCCAAAGGTGTGGCATGAGCGTGATGCTAAGGCCGACACAAATCATGCCGATCGCCATGAGCAGCGATCGCCGATAGCCCAACCGCTCAATCCAGCGTCCTGCAATGGGGGTAATCACAACGCCCAGCAGATAGACGCAAAAGACCAAACCCAGAGCGATCGTATTCAAATTAAACGGCGGAGCGGATAGATAAAAATTGACGTAGGTAAAAAGCGCCACATTCGAAAACAAAATATTGAAGCCTACAGCGTAGGCGGCAATCAGGCGAGGATTTTGCAGATGCAGCGCCATCGCGCGTAAAGACGATCGAATATCTTTCTTAGCGGTAAAGTTGCGAGAGCTAGGCAACCCCAACCCGCTCGCGATCGCCCCCAGCAGCGTCAGTCCGCTAAGCATGACAAACGCCCAACGCCAGCCGCAGAGATCCGCGATGAATCCTGATAGCACTCTGCCCGAAAAACCGCCTAAGACATTTCCGGTGACGTAAATGGCCATCGCTGCGCCTACGCCAGCCCCAGCCCATTCTTCGCTCACATAGGCAATGCTGACGGCAAACACGGTGGCCATGAGCAATCCCTGCATGAAGCGCCAGAAAACAAGGGCATCCAGTCCAGAAGCCGTTGCCGTTAAACCTGTGAAAAGGCTGAGCAACAGCAGCGCGGGAACAATCACCTGTTTTCGCCCAATGCGATCGGCTAGCACCCCAGCCCAAGGAGCCGACAGCGCCACCGCGATCGTGGTTGCGCTCACCGTCAGGCTTACCTCTACTTTAGACCTGTGGAAAATCTGAGTGAACAGCGGCAATAAGGGCTGAGTTGCATACAGGTTGAGAAATGAACAAAATCCGACAAAGGCAATAGCGTAGGCAGAGCCTTTTCTAGAAAGACGGGTCTGTTGCTGCAAAGAGGAGCGCGATCGCGCTTTTTGCCCATACGCACCTGTGAAAAGCTGTCCCTCTGTTCCTAGAAATTTTTTCACACGTTGCCCTTCAAAAGATCGATGAGCGGTTGAACCGCAACAAGTCAATCCTAAAGAGTCCTTTATTTAGATGTCCAATATATATTTCAAAGCATGGTAAGACTTAAAAGATATGGCAGCCGTCGATCGCTCCGTCACTCTTATGGAATTACGCCATTTGCGCTACTTTGTGGCCGTGGCTGAAGAACTCAACTTCAGTCGAGCCGCAGCGCGCCTCCACATTGCTCAGCCGCCGCTGAGCCAGCAGATTCGCAGCCTAGAGGCAGAGCTAGGGGTGCAGCTATTTGAGCGCAATAAGCATCGCGTTGCCCTGACCGAAGTTGGCGAACTCTTTCTGGCAGAGGCACGACAAACGCTGATGCAGGCCGAACGGGCGATCCAAACGGCTCAGCGGGCTAGCCAAGGTGAACTCGGACGGCTCGTGATTGGCTTTGCCAGCTCGATCGCCTACAGCATTTTTCCGGATATTTTACGAGCTTTTCGGGAGCGGTTTCCTGATGTAGAACTGATTTTGCATGAGCTAAACACCAGCTTACAAACCGAAGGGGTGGATAATGGCACGATCGATCTGGGATTTGTGCATTTGCCGATCGCAGAAGAGCGTTTTAATTTGCTCACCATTTTGGAGGAGCCTTTGGTTATTGCCATTCCAAAAACGCACCCGCTAGCAGCTCATTCTCAAATCTCTCTCGCATCGCTTGCAGGCGATCGATTTATTCTTTTTCCGCGTTACGTTGCCTCTGGTTTTTATGATCAAGTGTTGAGTGCCTGTCAGCAAGCCGGATTTACGCCCAACGTGATTCAAGAAGCAAGGCTGATGCAAACCATTGTCTGCTTGGTTGCAGGTGGCATGGGCGTAGCCCTCGTTCCGGCTTCTTTGAAAAATCTCCAGCGTACAGGCGTGATCTACGCGGCTATAGAAGAACAAATTGCTCCGTTAAAAACTGCCATGATTTGGCGAAAAGATAATGTGTCATTTGTCTTACAGGAGTTCATCCAGACGGTTCGCCAAATTGTGCAAGATATGAATGATCCAAAAATAGTTTCGTAATGTATAAAGAAATCACCTTTGCTGCTTTCTACAGATAGGCAGATTTAGCTCTAACAGGAATTTATCTATGGCAATCGTTAAACGACGTTCGTCAGGCCCAGCGGCAGTTTCTCAGTCGGCGATCGCTCAAGCCAGTACAATGCTTCAGACGCTTCCCGCAAAACCCAGAGATAGCTGGTCATTGCGGGAAGCCATCACCCTATTGCACGACTCGATCCTGACGGCACTCAATCGCGGCTACACCTATGAAGAAGTTTCAGCCATGCTAGGAGAACAGGGCGTCAATATTCCGGCTTCTTCGCTCAAGCGGTACTTGGCGGCAATGAAGCAAGAAAAAAGGGCGGATTCTAAGAAGGTACCTAAGGCCAGTTCCCGCAAAACCCCTGTCCCCAAAGCCCCTGCCCAGCCATCTCCCCAACCGCAGACTGCTGCCCGCAAAACCCCTAGCTCAGCAGGGCGATCGCGCAAGAGATGACACGGCTCAAGCTAGAGTTGCCCTCAGGAGCTTTAGCCCTGCTCTACGCCATTACCATGCCGCCATCAATGTTAATCACTTGTCCGGTCATATAGGCCGCCGCCGCATCTGCTGCAAGAAACCGAATGACGCCAGCGACTTCCTCGGGCTGTCCGTAGCGCCCCAAAGGAATGAAGCTTAGGATGTCATCAGCTTTGACTCCAGCCGTCATGTCTGTTGCAATAAAGCCAGGAGCAACGGCATTGACCGTGATGCCTCGGGGTGCAAATTCTTTGGCAACCGTTTTTGTGAAACCAATCACCCCTGCCTTAGCGGCGCTGTAGTTTGCCTGTCCTGCATTACCCATTTCGCCCACGACAGAGGTCAGGTTGATGATTCGCCCCGATCGCTGCTTCAGCATCACTTTGCTCACGGCCTTGGTGCAAAGAAATACGCCGGTCAAATTCAAGTCAATGACGGCCTGCCAGTCTTCCAGCTTCATGCGCAACAGCAGGGTGTCTCGAGCAATGCCTGCATTGTTCACCAATACATCCATGCGTCCCCACTTTTCCATGACGGCATTGATCAGAGCCTCTACCTGCTCAGATTTAGAGACGTCAGCCTGTAGCGCGATCGCCTCTTCACCCATTGCTGCAATTTCTGCCACCACTGCCTCGGCGGCTTGGCTAGAGCTAGCATAATTCACTACGACCTTCGCCCCTTCTGCGGCAAGTGCCAGCGCCACGGCACGACCAATGCCCCGCGAAGCCCCGGTGACAATTGCGACCTGATCGCGCAGTCGCAAAGCTGAAGATGCTGCCATGAAATTATTCCTCTTTACATCCAACTGAATTAAGCATTTCGACTCCAGTAAGCTGTGGTTGAGGACGGCTTATCGGAGCGAACAGTCCACCCAGAACCCTTAGGTAGAATGTGCATGACGCAAAAACCACCTGGGATTCCGCAGACTGAATTTGGCAAATTATGAGATTTCCAAATTAGATTTATGTTCTCTTAAAATGGGCATTCTCTCAAATGTAGACGATCGCTCCTGACGCAACATAGCCGTAGCTACTTTCCTCGAAACGTCTCTGTCCTAACCTCACTGTCTCCAGCTATATCAATAAATTTTGATAAAAGATTAAAACTTGTTGAGGGTTAAGCAGGTTTCTGTTAAGACATTTGGACTATCCTCGGCAACCCCATAAAAATTTATTTAGTATCGAAGTAGAAATCTCTGCTTAACTGTGCCCGTTTTCCGATCGCCCCCACCTTATTACCCTCATCCACTGCAATGAAAAAACAGTTTGGCAGCTTTCAGGAGCTAATTTCCGGTTCTACTCTACCGATTCTTGTAGATTTTTATGCGTCTTGGTGCGGCCCTTGCCAAATGATGTCAAGAAATCTAGAGCAAGTAAATCAGGAAATGAAACAAAAGGTAAAGATCGTCAAGATCGATACTGATAAATATCCTGATCTCGCTTCTAAGTATCACGTTCAGGCTCTGCCCACATTAGTGCTATTCAATCAAGGTCAGCCAATAGATCGGGTTGAAGGGCTGCTATCGGCTGAGCAATTGGTACATCGCTTACAAAAATTGATCTGAATCGGCTTCTCCGCTTCTTTTTGAAAACCTTAACTGAAGATGAAGCAGCTTCACCTAAAGCCCAGGTTTCGTTGGTTAAGGTTTTAGACGAGTCTCTCGCCTCAAGGCTAACGGACTCGAAAGAGGTGCAGCATCCGCAAGTTTTGGTTTTCATCTGCGATTTAGGCCGACCCCTTTTGAGTCAAGCTCTAGAGCTATTGTGAAGCGATCGCAACACCTCATTTGGCGAGATACCCCATACGAGTGAAGCCAAAACCTTCTAGACTTCCTATGCTGACGAAGTAGGCTCTTCTCTCTTCTCCTCCACCTTCCGGTTTAACGCTTTTTGATCATGGATACGCCACGCAATCAACCCCGGTTACAATTTCCCCTCTGGAAATATCTGATTCAGCCCCTATTTAGCCCTGAATTCAAGTCGCTCAATCCCATACGGTTTTGGCATCTTCACAATATTGAACAGCTTGAAACTTGTTGGACACAATATACGCCAGAGCCAGATTGGACTCAGAATCCAGTACAGTTCTTAGAAACATGCTGGCTTAAAACAAGTGTTGGCATAGAACTTGTGCAAAACCTTTATGTGGTTCAGTTTTTAGAATGCTGTTGGGAAAAAGAATACCTTCAGGCGCAGGATACAGCCCACGATCGGTATGATTCGCCCACAGGACAGCTGGATGAGTCCGGAGAGTACTATTAAAGTACTATACAGGTGACTTTTTCACTCCTTTAACGCTGTATTCTGTACAGACGCTAAAGCCGCAAAACCGCTATCGACTGCCATTCTTCTGGGAATATCGTTTCGAGACTGAGTTGAGCATTTGCGTTTGCAAATGGTTGCAACGATATAGACGATATCGGTATCCATCGACATACCTATTTTTAGTTGCAGACTGACAGTTTTGCTGACTTAGCATATTGTCTAGAGGCTGTTCAGGGACATCCTGAAAGTTAACCAACCATAGATCTAAAGGGCTGGGCAGTTGGCCAATGGCCTTTCGCAACGTATTGACAACCGATCGCGGATTTTGAGTTTGGTGAGCCAGCAAAAAGTAGGGCGTGAGTCCGGCAGCACGCTCTTTGGAAGGCTGAGTTAGGTCGGTTGTGAATGACGAATTCGTAGGGTTTTGAAGATCCCAGGCGATTCCCATCAGCCTGCCAGTTTGCCCATGCGTTTGATGGGCGATCGCTACTAGAGCCACCTCTTCAGATTGTTCTCTAATGCTTTGCGCCACCAAATCAGGGCGGTGGGTCTTTTGGTAGCCTAAGTTAAAAATGACGACTAACCCACCCACTAAGCTCAAGAGAACCGTCAACGCAACAGCTTTGCGGCCGCTAGAACGAACCAGACTGAGCAGCACGGGAGAAACCTGATCGGCCGCAGTTTGGGAAATGCGCGTCGCCACGTCCCAACTGCTAGAAAGCCCTGCTCCTGCCAACACCATAACGGCCGGGAAATAGACAAAGTTATAGCGAAACGCACTGGTTAGATTCGTGCTGAAGAGATAGGTAATGATGAAAAACAGGGCGATCGCTCCCGCCACAAATCCTGACAAGCTCCAAACGCCCAACCGCCGATTGCGGTCTAGGCTCTGGACTTGAATACCCCGATAGAGCTTTGGCAACGTCCAGAACACCATCAGCAGCATCAAAGCGCCAGATGCAATCACAATGGGGCGCGACGCGGCCTGAATGGGCAATAGGTAGAGCATCGTGACCCAGCCCGCGATCGCTTGTCCTAGCGGCTCTAGCCAGACCAAACCCGATCGGTTGCCTTGCTGAATCCAGCGCGTCAGTTCACTGTCTTGAATATCTTGCAGCATGGGCAGCCACACTAGCCCCGTGACAATCGTGCCTGCCACAACGGCCCAGATTCTCTGCCAATGAGCCGCAGGATGCCAAATCCCTCCCTCGCGCCAGCTTTGCACTAACCCCATAGCCGAGATTACGAGGGCTTCGGCTCCCAAGGTCAAGCTAAAGAAATAGTGGGTCGCAATCCCCAATCCGTTCACAATTACCCAGGTAAAGCAAACTCGCCAGGGAAGAGAGGTGCGATCGCGAATGGCTCTAGCCGCAATAGTCAGGCAGCAGAGAGATGCCGTTACCCACAGCACCGACAGCGTGTAATGTCGCGCTTCTTGAGCCAAATAAATCCCAAATGGAGAAATTGCCGTGAGCAGAGCTGCAAGCTGACCCACCAATCGCGATTGAAACGCAAATTTGCTGAGAACATAGGCTGCGGGAATAGACAAAACGCCTAGCAGAGCAGGTAGCGATCGAGACGCTTCTGGGGACACTAGCCCTTCGGCTGTTGCCGGAAACAGCCGCAACCAAAAGTGAGCCAGAACAAAATAGAGTGGCGGGTGATTGCTCTCCCCAAATAAATGGGACAGAACCGAGCCAACCCCATTTCTGGGATCGGGGTGCAGAGGTTGCAGGAGTTGTTCAACTGTGAGAATCTGATCAGACGGCACTGTGAGAAAACTATTGCCCAGACTAAAGACAATAGTAGAAAACTCATCTGTCCAGAGAGATTTGGTTGTCAGGTTGGCAAACCGCAGCAGCAGACCGATCGCCATCCAAAGCAGCAGCAGTAGCCAATGAAACTGGCGACTTCGAGCAATGGCTTTCACGTCGTCTTGCCCCCAGCGAATCCACCCTGCATGTGGGTATCCCAGTTTTGTTTCATGATTCCTCCCGGTAACCTAACTGCCACTGCTCTATGCCTCCATCACAGAGCAAAGAAAGATTATCAAGTGTAATAGTCCAATTAAAACAGCGATCGCCTAGACAACGCACTAGCTCGGGCAACTGCGGCAATGCCAGATTCTCATAGACCAAGGTAATATGCGGCATCCAGGTATCGGGGTGGTAGTAGTTTGAGGTTTCTGAACTAATAGGAACCAAAGCTTCCCAAATTCTTTGCTGAAAGTCTGTTAGGCTGCGATTCCGAACTACAGGAATATGGAGGATGGGTCGCTCTCCCGTGAAAACCCCTAGCCCTGAGGTCAAAACTTGAAAAGAGGAGCAATCCTGGCTGAGCTGAGCCATAACCTGCCGTAAGGCAGACACATCGTACTTTTTGGCAACTTGATAGGAAATGTGGGGGCAGGCCGCAATGCGAACATCTAACGTTTTGAACTCATCTCTTAAGCAATCGATCACTTCACAATGCTGACTGTCTAGTAACGAAACCACCCCATCCATGCCCTTAGATACCTTTCTTCTCTTCTTGCAACAGCGTCAACATTACCTTGGTCAGGACATCATAATCTGCTGGCGTGTTATAAATCTGGGCAGATATGCGAATTAATCGATTCGTGGGGTTCTGCCAGGGAATCACAGGAACTTCAATCCGCTGCTGAAATAGCAAATTTTGCAGGTGTTCTGCCGAACCATTGGGCAAAGGCACCACTGCCATAGAGCCAATCATAGATTCTGGGCAAGGTGGCTCAACGCTAAGTGCCTGACTCAGGAGCGCTCTGGCAGCAAGGGCTGTGTCTCGATTAAGCTGCATGAGCGCTTGCCAGCCGCCTGGCAGCAAAGACCCCATAAACGCAATGGCCTCTGGCACACAAAGATAAGGAGTTGGGTCAGCGGTGCCCGTCCAGTCAAACTCTAACCAAAACCGCGATCGATCGCGGCGCGGCGAATTTGCCCCATGACTAATCGTGAGAGGGCGCAGGCTACTGTGGCGATCGGCTTGAACATACAAAAAAGCAGCCCCTTTAGGCGCACAAAGCCATTTGTGGCAGTTTCCCGTGTAATATGTGGCTCCCAGAGCCTTTAGATTTAAGGCGATCATTCCAGGCGCATGGGCACCATCTATCAAAACCTCAACGCCTGCCTCTATAAGCTGACGAATGACAGGCTGCAAAGGGAAAACCAAGCCTGTTTGGCTCGTCACATGGTCGAGCAGCACCAAGCGCGTCCGGGAAGAAACCCTGTTCAAAATAGCTGCGATCGCCTGTTCTGGAGCCGCAATTGGAAAAGGGACTTCTGCCACAACGACCGTTGCACCGCTGACTTGCGCGGCAAAGTCCAAGGCATTGCGGGAGGCATTGTATTCGTGGTTAGTGGTTAGCATCTCATCGCCCGCTTGCAGCGCCGCGCGATCGGCCGTCGAGACGCAGAGCGATCGCAAGACTGCATTGACACCCGTAGTCGCATTGGGAACAAACGCTAAATCTGCGGCATCAGCTCCTATGAACGCCGCTAGAACCTGCCTAGCCTGATCGAGCAATGGTTCTAGCTCTAGCGCAAAAAACCGCACAGGCTCTAGCTCCATCTGCGATCGCACAGCACTTTGCTTTTCGAGCACGGCTCTGGGGCAAGCACCAAAAGAACCGTGATTCAGAAAAGTGATGTCTGGGTCAAGCGCCCAGAGCGATCGCCATGTCTGACCTAGCGGAGAGACTGAAGACGAATTCACAGAATTAGACGAAGCTATAGAGTCGATCAGTTTTCTTGAGCTGCCAGTCATCGCTGAGTCATTATTACGACTTTTGATCCTTCACAGCTTAGAAACCTTAAACTCCCCAGGCTGGATTCGAACCAGCGACCAATCGATTAACAGTCGATCGCTCTACCACTGAGCTACTGAGGAATGCGAGTCTCATGATAACGAGAATTGAAACACTTTGGCAAGTCTTCGATGACAGTCTTCTCTGAACTGCTCCCAAAATGCTGTGTGGGGTTGAGTTCTAGCCATCTTTGAATCTTCGGTATCAGCCTTCGCCCTTCAGATGGGATGGCAGATTATGCTGCGGTTAGGGCAGTCTCTGCTCTCACACTTGTGAGTACAGCCACTAAAAGATTCAGGCTGGTAAAGGCAGTCACTTCTCTAGATTTTTCCCAAAGCGCATCTCGGCCAGACGTTGCCTTGCAACGGGGTCGATCGCATTTGAGAGAAAGCGATTGGGCGATCGGCCTTTTTGTAAAATCTGCCGCTTTCGCTGCACTTGCAAATCGGCAATCTGCACCTCAGAGCGAAGTTGCTCTGCCGACATCCACTCTGCGCCATATCCAACCACAGTGAGCTGCTGGGCGCGATCGGAGGTCGCCACAATCAATCGATGATCAAACTTGCGAATATCTTTTCTAAATAAGGCACAGGTTTTTTCAATATACGTATCTGCGGTCTGCCGATAGTCCGTGTAGCAGATACAGATATTGCCTACCGAGTCTCGGCTACCCGGCGTATCTTGGTACTGCGCGTCAAACACAACCTGAGTGTCAAAATTTTGGTAGGCGCTATAGTCAGCAAGCGCATTGACTAGCTCTCGTCTGGCTTCTTCTAGCCCATGACGATCGCGCGTCTGCTTCAAGCTATGCCAAGCTCCAATTATGTTATAGCCATCAACTAAGAGAATTGCTTTGGAGGCCGGGGATGGCATAGCTAACCTGCATTAAGATTTATAGCCCATTGTCCATCCTTATATAATGACCGCTTTTATTAAGTTCTGTCTATATCGACTCGTCAAAACTCTGCATCAAGCGCTGTTTAAGTCTTGCCGGATCGCCTCGATCAATCACTCGTCCCTGCTCTAGTAAAAAAGCGCCATCGCAATAATCCAGTTCGTCCAAGCGATGGGTCACCCATAGCGCCGTCATGCCTCGATTTTTTACGAGCTGCTGCACTTGAGCAACCAAATCGAGCTGACTTTCAGAATCCAGTAGAGCCGTAGGCTCATCTAGCAGCAGCACTTCACAATGTCTGGCGATCGCCCCAGCAATGGCAATTCTTTGCTTTTGCCCTCCGCTTAAGGCGTAGATCGGCCGACGCTGTAAATTTTGCAGGCTCACGGCTGTGAGCGCCTCTTCCACGCGCCGATGAATTTCAGCACAAGAGAGCTTTTCTTCCACCAACCCGAAGGCCACATCAGCGCCTACCGTAGGCATCACCAACTGGTGATCAGGATTTTGAAACACAAATCCCACGGGCGATCGCACTTCTATATCACCCGACTGAGGCTTGAGCAGACCAATTAAAAGACGGAGCAAGGTTGATTTGCCACTGCCGTTCGTTCCCAGCAGCATCCAAAATTCTCCTTTTGGCACCTCCAACGAGCAAGACTGCAAGACAGTAGCCTGTTCAGACCAGTTAAAGCACAACTCACGCACGGCGATCGCAGACTCTTGCATCAATTTCACTGAATACTAAATATCCTAAATATCTATGTGTAAAGAACCTATATGTAAGGAAAGCTCTTACAAACTTGCTCAGATGGGTTGTAAGTCACAGGGTTTTTTCTGCAACCTGAGATAGGGAAGGCATTGCATAACGCCTTCCTTAAAATCTTTTCCTCGTGTGCTGCTCTATTCTGCGGGAGCAGTTAGCGAGAAAAATCCAGGGGGTCTTCCCGAAGAAGTTCCAGCACCCGACTTTTCAGCAACTTGCACGGCTGAAATCTCGCTAACCAAAACAGCAACGGTCTTACCCGTCTGCTGCTCACAGGTCAATTCCAAAGTGGTTGGATTGCCCGATCGAATGGCCTCCAAAACTTGCTGATACAGGGCTTTAGCATCTTCTTCTAACTTACGCTGCACGGATAAGGTTACGGGCGTATTTTTCAGAGTGACATCAATAATGAACATGGAGTTTCGCGCTAGCAGAACATGATTTATCTCGTATCCACTCTTAGTATCTCAAATTGATGAGAGGCTAAGGGCGATCGCCACCATATTTCCCGCTCAAGCATGTTGCTTGCTCATAAATGTTGGTCTATCACAACGAAATTTTAAGAAAGGATACAGAATCCTCTGGTTATACCGCCGGAAAACTTGAAAAGATATCGGTATAATGAGCAATAAGTAAAGAATCGTAAACTTGTCTCACACTCTGTTACATTTCAGAGCCAATAGCTCCGAACTATACTGTAGGTGTGTGAGAGAAGGTTTACAGCAATACCTTTTTATCCATCTGGAGATTAGATTTATGACCATAGCAATGGGGCGAGCGCAAGCCCAGAGAGGATGGTTTGACGTCCTCGACGACTGGCTGAAGCGTGACCGATTCGTCTTCGTAGGCTGGTCAGGTCTTCTGCTGTTCCCTTGCGCCTTCTTGGCTCTGGGCGGCTGGATGACCGGAACCACCTTTGTCTCTTCCTGGTACACCCACGGGATCGCGTCCTCCTACCTGGAGGGATGCAACTTCCTGACCGCTGCGGTTTCTACCCCGGCAAACTCTTTAGGCCACTCCCTGCTGTTCCTGTGGGGGCCTGAAGCTCAATGGGATTTCACCCGCTGGTGCCAACTGGGCGGACTGTGGGCATTTGTGGCACTGCATGGTGCTTTTGGCCTGATCGGCTTCATGCTGCGTCAGTTTGAGGTTGCGCGTCTGGTGGGCATCCGTCCCTACAATGCGTTGGCCTTCTCAGGGCCAATTGCCGTGTTTGTCTCGGTGTTCCTGATTTACCCCTTGGGCCAGTCGGGCTGGTTCTTTGCCCCCAGCTTTGGGGTAGCAGCCATCTTCCGATTCATCCTGTTCATTCAAGGGTTTCACAACTTCACGCTCAATCCC
>DATNPL010000133.1:0-6829 GCA_036703255.1 Coleofasciculaceae cyanobacterium | reverse complement strand
CTTTTCTTAAAGCCGTTCAACTCGATCGCTTCCATCACCTTTTGTCGGAAATCATCGCTGTAGGGTTGAGCCATCGGACTAGAGTGAGTGCTATGGGAACTCTTATAGTCTATGTCCTAATCTCATTGGCTGCTGCTATATCACTTGATGGAGAACCTGGAAAAAGTGGCCAAGTCGTTTCAGCATTCAGTGCAGGCTCGCTCGCTGCTGTGGGAGGGAAAAGTGAATGAGACTCTGGCGTTGTTTGAAGATTGTCAAGACCATCAAGCTGACTGTTTCTGTCAGTATTTACGAAAGCATCGCCATCGCATTGTCAATTATTGTTATTTGCAAGCAGAAGGCGTTTGCTCAGTTGGCTCTGGAGCGGTTGAATCAACGGTTAAACAGATTGATCGGCGGCTCAAAATTTCAGGGGCGCGATGGAAGCCAGAACATGTTCTAAGTGTTTTAGCGCATCGGTGTGCTTATCTCAATAACCAGTTGTAATCTATTTTACTCTGGAGAAGGTGACACGCACCCTTGTGAGTTCAGATATAAGTTGCTTCTGACACCCAATTTGATCCTTCTCAGACATTTTTCTAAGGCTCATGGTACGATCGCCAGCTTTATAGGGAATTTTAGAGGTGATGAAGATGAATTAGATTCCCATCACCCATTCCTATGAAGCCTGCTGTCAACATCTCTTGTTATACCCCTTCTGCGATCGCTGGCTACACCCTTACCGAACCACTGTACATCGGTTCTCGAACAGTCGTGTATCGAGCCGTCCAAGCAAACTCGCAGCATCCAGTGGTGATTAAGGTATTGCGACGCGACTATCCGAGCTTCAGTGAATTAGTTCAGTTTCGCAATCAGTTCACCATTGCCAAAAGCCTCAACCTTTCAGGAGTCGTTCAGCCGTTGAGCCTGGAATCTGTTGGGGGGAGCTATGCCTTGGTGATGGACGATTGGGGGGGAGTGGCGTTAAGCAAGTACATGCAGCAGGCGTTGGATTGCTCAGAAGTGTTGACGATCGCGCTCCAACTCGCCGATATTCTCCATGATCTGTGCCAGCATCGCGTAGTCCATAAAGACCTCAAACCCGCCAATATTCTGATTCATCCTGAGACGAAACAAGTCAAACTGATTGACTTTAGTATTGCCTCACTGCTGCCGAGAGAAACCCAGGAAATTCAAAATCCTAACGTGCTGGAGGGAACCCTGGCTTATTTATCGCCAGAGCAGACTGGACGCATGAACCGAGGCATCGACTATCGCAGCGATTTCTACTCCCTGGGCATAACGTTGTTTGAACTGCTCACCGGGCAGTTGCCCTTCCAGTCTCCTGACCCGATGGAATTAGTGCATTGTCACCTAGCGAAACGCCCCCCTTCAGTCTGCGATGTGAATTCAGACTTACCGTTAATGCTGGGCGAGATCATCCGCAAACTCATGGCGAAGAATGCCGAAGACCGCTATCAAAGCGCCTTAGGACTCAAGCACGACTTGATGCAATGTCAGCAACAGTGGCAGGCAACCAGCAAACACGCCTGGTTTGATTTGGGGCAGCGCGATGTGTGCGATCGCTTCCTGATTCCTGAGAAGCTCTACGGTCGGGAAGCAGAGGTACAAACCTTGCTGGAGGCGTTTGGACGAGTATCCAATGGTGCGTCTGAGCTAATGCTGGTGGCAGGCTTTTCCGGGATTGGTAAAACTGCCGTTGTGAATGAAGTACATAAGCCAATCGTCTGCTGGAACGGCTACTTCATCAAGGGCAAGTACGATCAGTTTCAGCGCAACATTCCCTTTTCTGCATTTGTGCAGGCATTTCGCGACCTGATGGGGCAATTGCTGAGTGAAACAGATGAGCAACTGGCACAGTGGAAAGACAAAATCCTGTCTGCGGTAGGTGAGAACGGGCAAGCTTTGATTGAGGTGATTCCGGAGCTGGAGCAAATCATCGGCAAACAACTGCCTGTACCCGAACTCTCGGGCAGCGCTGCTCAGAACCGCTTTAACTTGCTGTTTCAGAAGTTTGTACAAGTCTTTACGGCTTTAGAGCATCCGTTAGTGATGTTTCTCGACGATTTGCAGTGGGCAGATTCTGCGTCATTGAGCTTGACGCAGGTGTTGATGAGTGAAAGCAACCGGGGCTATCTGTTAATGATTGGAGCCTACCGGGATAACGAAGTCTTTCCTGCCCATCCGCTGATGCTGACGCTGGAGGAAATGAAGCAAGCTCAGGCAGCCCTTAGCACGTTGACGCTCACGCCATTAAGTCAGACTCACATCGATCATTTAATTGCCGACACACTCAGTTGCTCGATCGTAGCCGCACTGCCCTTGAGTGAACTGGTGTATCAAAAGACGCAGGGCAACCCCTTCTTCACCACGCAGTTTCTGAAAGCGCTCCATCAGGAGGGCTACATTGCCTACGATCGACAAGTTGGGCACTGGCAGTGCGATATAGTAGCGGTGCGATCGCTCTCGCTCACTGATGATGTCGTAGAGTTTGTGGCGCTTCAGCTCCAGAAATTGCCTGCTGAAACCCAGCGGATGATGAAGCTGGCTGCTTGTATCGGAGCCCAGTTCGATCTGGAAACCCTGACAATCGTCTCGGAGCAATCCCCAACTGATGCCGCAACAGCGCTGTGGAAAGCCTTGCAGGAAGGCTTAATTTTACCGACAAGCCAGATTTACAAGTTCTTTCAAGGGGCAGAGCAGTCTGAAATAAAGGAGACAGTCAATCTAACCTATCGGTTTTTGCACGATCGGGTTCAACAAGCTGCCTACTCACTCATTCCGACATCCCAGAAAAAAGCAGTACACCTCAAAATTGGACAATTACTGCTGCGAAACACTGCTTCTGAAGCCATTGAAACTGGCATTTTTGATATTGTCGGTCAGTTAAATCAGGGAATTGAAATCCTTACAGAGCAATCAGAAAAAACTGAAATCGCCCAACTCAATCTGGTTGCTGGGAGAAAAGCAAAAGTTTCTACTGCTTACAAAGCAGCCGCTGAGTACTTTGCGTTGGGCGTTCAGTTGTTGCCTAAAAATAGCTGGGAAACTCACTACAAACTTACCTTTGGACTTTATCGAGAACAGGCAGAGTGCGAATATCTGACGGGTAATCTCAATGCAGCAGAAAATCTATTTGATCTCGCATTGAATCAGGCTCAGGACAAGTTTGATAAAGCCGATATTTACGCCATCCAGATGTACTTAAAAATGACACAGGGCGAAAATATCCAGGCTGGTTTTGAAGCTGGGCTGAAAGGCTTGAGCATCATGGGCATGCCTCTGCCACTCACGGTTACAGAACAGCAAGTTGCTATCAATTGTGAACTCAAAGAAATACACACTAAACTTGAAACAACTCGTCCTGCGGATTTGTTTGATCGCCCTGAGATGACCGATCCGATTAAAAAGGTCTGTATGAGCCTTTTAGCAGACCTTTGGGCAGCAGCGTACATGGGAGGACATCAATACCTTTCGCATCTCAGCACGCTGTTAATGGTCAACACCTCATTAACTCATGGCAATACGGATGGCTCTGGGTTTGCTTACTGTCTCTACGGAATGAGTCTGGCAAATCAAGGAGATTATCAAACAGCGTATGAGTTTGGCACGTTAGCCCTGAAGCTCGATCGCCATTTCAACAGCACCAAATTTATTTACAAAACTAACAATATCTTTGCCCATACAATCAATCCCTACAGCCAACATTTGAAAACGAATTTACCCGTATCCCGGCAATCTTACCAGACTAGTCAAGAGGGTGGAGATATTGTGTTTGGGGTTTGGGCGGTTTCGTTTCTCATCTGGGCAATGTTGGTGAAGGGCGATCACCTGTCTGATGTGTACGCTGAAACTGAGAAGTATTTGAATTACGTGCAGCAGGTGAACGATATCAATATGCTGTATGCGTTCACATTACAGCGACAGTTTCTCTTAAACCTGCAAGACCCTTCTCAGACCACTGATTTGCTCACTGATTTGCTGGGCGATCAGAATCGTGATGACCGGAATGGGTACGTCATTCCTCACATTGAGATCTGGCGACAAAAGAAGAATTTTGAGCATGGAATTAACTGGTATTGTTTCCTCAAACTACAACTTTCGTATTTGTATGGGCGGTATGAGGAGGCGATCGCCGCCGCAAAAGAGGCAGAGCCAACACTGCCCTCTAACGCTGGATTTTTCCCAATTATTCAATACTATTTCTACTATCCACTCAGTTTGGCCGCACTCTACCCTACCGCTAAGGCAGAGGAGAAAAACCAATATTGGGAAATTCTGCAACAGCATCAACAGACGGTCAAAAAATGGGCCGATCATTGCCCAGAGAACTTTTTACATCGGTATCTGTTGCTCTCGGCTGAAATAGCGCGACTGGCTGGTAATTATGCAGATGCGATCAATAGTTACGATCGGGCGATCGCCGCCGCCAATACCCACGAATATATCCACGAAGCAGCCCTTGCTAACGAACTCGCCGCTAAGTTCTATCTCAATTGGGGCAAAGAGCGCCTTGCTCAGGAATATCTGATCGAAGCTTACTACGGCTATGCCCGCTGGGGAGCCAAAGCTAAAGTCGCTGACCTGGAAACCTGCTACCCGCAACTGCTAGCACCCATTCTCCAACAAACTCGCACGCCTCTCTCCGTTCATGAAACTGTTTTTGCCTCTGGAACCGTCGCCTCCAGCAGTTCTTCTGCCAGCGTCTCCGATTCGCTAGATCTGGCGGCGATTCTTAAAGCCTCTCAAACCCTCTCCAGCGAAATTGAACTCGATAAATTCCTGGCATCGCTGCTTTCTATTGTCATTGAAGGTGCAGGTGCGAATAGAGGCGTCCTGATGCTGCTGCGGGACAATCGCCTGCTGATTAAAGGGTCAATGGTGGCAGGAGCAGAGCCAGTGGTTTTGCAGCGGCTTCCTGTTGAAGAGAGCCAGGACATCCCCCTGAAGCTGATTTACAGGGTCAAGCATGAGCAACAAGCTGTTGTGCTGGCGGATGCCAGTGTCGAGTCAGCTCTAGCCAATGATGCGTATATTGTCCGTCAACAACCCAGAAGTATTTTGTGCAGCCCGATTTTGCATCAAGGCAAGTTGATGGGTATTTTGTATCTGGAGAACAGTTCAGTTATCGGAGCCTTCACCGTCGATCGCGTCGAGTTACTCAACCTGCTGTGCACTCAAGCAGCCATTTCCCTGGAAAATGCTCGATTGTATGAGCGATCGCAACAATATACTCAGCAGCTAGAGCAGTCATTACAGCAGTTGCAGGCTAGCGAAGCCCGGTTTCAGAAGCTTGCCAATAATGTACCTGGCTTGATTTATCAAATTCAGATTGAAGCTGACGGTTCTGCTTCTATTCCTTATGTCAGTTCAGGTTGTCAGACGTTTTACGAGGTGTCCGCCGAGGATTTGATGTCTGGAAAATGCAGCCTGCGTGACTTTGAGCACCCCGATGATCGAGCAGAGGCCTTACAGTCAGCGATCGAGTCAGCGCAAGCACTCACCCCATTTCATCATGAGTGGCGAATTATCACTCCTAATGGAAATCTGAAGTGGATCAAAGCAGCCTCTCAACCAGAATCTAGAGAAGATGGAAAAGTTGTTTGGGATGGCATGTTGATTGATATTACCGATCGCAAAATTGCCGAGCAAGCTTTAGAACAAAAAACACAAGATTTAGAAAAAGCCCTGAAAGACTTACAAAACGCTCAATTACAGATTGTGCAGAGCGAAAAGATGTCGGCATTGGGAAATCTGGTGGCAGGGGTAGCGCACGAGATTAACAATCCAGTTGGCTTTATCGCAGGCAACTTGCAACCTGCTTTCGAGTACATCAAAGATATCTTTGGATTGATTGAGCTATATCAGCAGGAATATCCTACTCCCAGCACTTTAATTCAAGAGGAAATTGCAGCGATCGATCTAGAGTACGTCCAGGAAGACCTGCCAAAGTTAATTCACTCAATGCAATTAGGAGTTGATCGCATCCGCAGCATCAGTACCAGTTTAAGAACCTTCTCCAGAGCTGACAAAGATTACAAAGTATCGTTCAACATTCATGAGGGGATTGATAGCACGATTCTGATTCTGAAGCATCGATTGAAAGCGAGTGACAAGCGCCCAGCGATTGAAGTAGTGACAAATTATGGCAATATTCCTACACTCAAATGTTTTCCAGGACAACTCAATCAGGTATTTATGAACCTTCTGGCAAACGCGATCGATGTCTTTGATGAAGCGGCACAACAGGTAACGTTTGCTGAGTTGCAGTCCAAACCTCAGACAGTCACTATTCAAACAGCATTGACACAATCAAATGCGATAGAAATCCGGATTAGTGATAATGGGAAAGGTATCAGCGAGGCGATCAGAGACAAGATTTTTGATCATTTGTTTACCACCAAAGGGGTCGGTAAAGGAACAGGTCTGGGATTGGCGATCGCTCGTCAAATTGTTGTCGAAAAACATGAGGGCAGCCTGGAAGTTCAATCTGAAGTAGGTCAGGGCACTGAGTTCTGCATCTGTTTGCCAATGCGTGTTGTGTAGCAGATTCTGTGGGCGGGGATCGTAACGATGCAATACAACAAATTGTTGGAGCCGCTTTACAGGGTTTAAAGCGATTGGCAACGGCTCAACTCAATCGTTACTACTTCTAACATTGCCGAAAATAAGTCGTTTCGGCTGTGTTTCTACAGCCATCCTAGATAGGAGATGAACAGTAGCCGTACATAAAAGCCTTGGGAAAAGCAAAGATTTGGCAATGGGTAAAGAGGTGAAACAGAAACTTGACTGACCCAAACTGTTTGCACAAACGGGCATATTTGCGAAT
>DATNPL010000112.1:0-6100 GCA_036703255.1 Coleofasciculaceae cyanobacterium | reverse complement strand
CTTTTCTTAAAGCCGTTCAACTCGATCGCTTCCATCACCTTTTGTCGGAAATCATCGCTGTAGGGTTGAGCCATCGGACTAGAGTGAGTGCTATGGGAACTCTTATAGTCTATGTCCTAATCTCATTGGCTGCTGCTATATTAAATTTTGTTCTGGCACAGTGGCAACATCATAGCCAGCCAGCTGAAACCGAGATAGGACTCGCAAATCTACGTTTTCATCCAACTTGAACTTCATGCAATGGTTTCCCTGGAGCGATCGAGGGAAATTTCTGCCCAGCCCCCCCGTGCCATCTCGGCTCCATAGGCAAGACAGGCAAGGACATCCTCTCGCCCAATGCTGGGATAGGCTTCTAATACTTCCTCAACCGTTGCTCCGCCAGCCAGGTAATCTAAAATCAACGACACCCAAATCCGATGCCCTCGAATACAAGGCTTACCAAAACAAATATTCGGATCGATCGAAATTCGGGATAGAAGTTCGTTACTAGACATCAGTTCGCTCTCTTGGCTGCACTTTGTGGTGACACAGTTACATTCCAGTTTAGAGGTACCCAGAAAGAGTTTCTTTCTAGCAGATCCATCCAATATCCTCCTTAGGTTTCCAGCGCCAGGTCAAGGTTTCTAGCATCAGGGCAGATTTACCGAAGGCAATCGTATAAGGTGGAGTCCGATCATCAAAACCAGTGCCCAGTCCATACGCTTGAAACTGCATCGGTAGCCCCAACTTTGCCCGTAATTCTTCACGGCTACGGTCAGAGATATAGCAGACAATGCCCCTTCGGTAGAGTGCCCTGCTAATGGCGTTTTCTCCCGTTGTCACCTCTAACCCTTTGAGAATCTGTACCTTTCCCAATCGAGCCAGTTCTCCTAGTTCTCCTACATCTCCAGCATGGTAAAAATGCCAGTTTTCCCGCACTTCTAGGTAGTCGCGCAAGCGTAAGTAGCACAGCGCCTCCTCAAAGCGTTTTGTCAGGACACCTGCCCGTTTAGCCTGTTCTAGAAATTTATCTGGTTCCATGACCTCAAAGTCAAAATTGCTCAGTAGTCCTGGCAAGTTATAAGTTTTGAAGCGATCGCGCTCTGGCTCATCAGGATTCGTTGCATCATAGATCGCGCAATCAAGCTGACTGCTGCCCCGAAAGCTCCGAGCTTCGTCAATGATCTTGTTCTGTTTAGCCTCCAGACATCTCATCACCTGACCATACTGATGCTTGAGGCTGACCTCAAAGGCTTTTTCCACATCCGCTCCAAAGCCATCGATCGCATCGGGGTACGTTGTCTTCATGTGCGGCTCTCGCAAAATGCGGTGCATACAAACCGATTGCACAACGCCCCAACGTTTGGGATAATCCTCAAACTGATTCACGAATGACCAGGACTGACGAATAGATTCGGTGAAAGATACGCGATCGTACTCTGCACTATCTTGCAATTGTGCTGCTTGACCCTTAATGTCCTGGAACAATCGAGCAACCAGATAATTTGGAATTAAAGCGTAGGCTTGATAGACTGCGAACCCTTGATGTCGCCCCAATCGTCCAAATCGCTGAATGAAGTTGCCTGCATCGGCGGCTTCAAATACCAAAAAATTAATCTTGAAATCCACACCCACATCGATTGTGGAGGTTCCAAGCAATAAATCGGCATCGGCAACCGATCTGGCTCGCTCGCTTTCCCCAGTCAAACTGGTATTGGGCAGAACAGTTAAGCCATGCAACGCAAACAGAGGTTTCAGTTTAGCCAACAGTTTGTAGACAGACGCGATCGAATTAAGAATCATTGCGCCTTTAAGGAGTTCCGAAAAAATAACTTAGTCAATTTAGTAATTTTGAGCGATGCTATTTAATAGCCGCTCTGAAGTGCCGTGCCATGTCCCAAGCTGAAATCGATGAAACGATAGAGATTCTCGCGAAAAAATACGAGTTCATCTTTCCTTATCTAGATGAGCGAAGTCGGCGAATTTGGGCGGCTGTGGAAGCGGATGCGATTGGGTGGGGTGGGGTGAGTCGAGTCGCAGTAGCGACCGGGATGTCTCGCGATACAATCCGCAATGGGTTAAAGGAACTAGCGCAATGGCAGGAGAAAGGAGAGGCTGTCTTGGCGCTCGATCAGGTGCGACGGAGTGGGGGAGGACGCAAGCGGGTTGAACAGAAGCACGAGGGCATTGAGGCGGCATTAGAGAGTCTGATTGAACCCGGGAGCCGAGGCGATCCACAATCGCCCTTGCGCTGGACAACCAAGAGTAGTGAGAACCTGGCAAAGGAACTTCAACAGCAGGGATATCCGCTCAGTTCGAGAACCATTCAGACCCTACTCAAAGCGATGGGCTATAGTCTGCAATCGAACCGCAAAACCCTGGAGGGCAGCGAACAGCCGGATCGAGATGCCCAATTTAAGCACATTGCACAACGGGCGAAAGCTCAGCAACAAGCCGGACAACCGGTGATTTCAGTAGATGCTAAAAAGCGGGAGTTGATTGGGGAGTTCTATCAAAACAGCAGCGAATGGCGACCGCAAGGACAACCCCGAGCGGTAAACACCTACGATTTCGTCAATCCAAAATTGGGCAAAGTGATTCCTTATGGCGTGTATGATCTTTGCTTTAACCAAGGCTGGGTGAGTGTGGGCATCAGTCGCAACACGGCTGAGTTCGCGGTCGAGACGATCCGGCGGTGGTGGGATGAGATGGGGCAACCGTTGTATCCCCAAGCTACTGATGTGTTGATTACAGCTGATTGTGGCGGCAGTAATGATTACCGCAGTCGCTTGTGGAAAGCCGAATTGCAACTGTTAGCCGATGAGCTTGGGTTAACGTTTGAGATTTGTCACTTCCCCCCTGGAACCAGCAAGTGGAATAAGATTGAGCATCGCTTATTTAGTCAGATTTCTCAAAGCTGGCGAGGACAGCCCTTAACCACCAGACAGATGGTAGTGAATTTGATCAGTCAAACTACGACTCAAACGGGATTAAAAGTTCACGCTCAACTCGATGAACAAAGCTACGAAACGGGAATTGAGATTCTTGAAGATGAGTTTGCTGCAATTGCCATTGAGCGTGATGAATTTTATGGGGAGTGGAATTATCGAATTAAACCCCGAACTCCGAATAGTTCTATTGACTAAGTTATTTTTTCTAGCTTCCTATTAATGCGTGGGCTGGCGTTTGCCTACCGGAGTAAAACCGCAGCGGACGAAGTTAATGAATGGCTGGTTGATCCACCGCAAGTGCGACGGGTGCAACGGCGAGTCACTCATACATTCTGGTTTTTCAGAGAAGTGCGGCGCTATGGCCCTGAATGTGTGATTGTATCACCAGACGCAGTACGCGATCGCTTTAGGCAGGAACTCATCTCAATGATAGAACAGTACAATCCTTAGAATTCATGTAGAAATAACTTGAGCAATTAAGCCGTTTTTTTAGAGTGAATCTGATAGTTCCGAAGCGTATCCGTGCCGACAGACGGCACGGAGAAGAGGCTGTGATTGCATCGTCGATCGTCCGGACGATAAAAAAAGGATTAAGCATAATTGCTTAATCCTTTTGAAATTGAATTCAGTTATGAACAGAGCCGAAATACAGCAAGACTGCAAACGACCCTAGCCCATTACAGAAGAAGAATGATTAATTGCGCGAGAAGCTATCTCTGCGGTTGCCCCCAAAGGAACCTCTATCTTCACGAGGCTTGGCCTTGTTAACCTTGAGATCGCGCCCCATCCATGCAGACCCATCTAGAGCATCAATAGCGGATTGCTCTTCATTCTCTGTGCCCATTTCTACAAAACCAAACCCTCGCAGTCGGCCTGTCTCCCGATCGATCGGCATCTGAACGCGCTTGACAGCACCATATTCTGTAAATATGGCCGTCACATCAGCTTCTGTAGCCTCGTAGGACAGATTACCAATATAAATTGACATCAACTCATCTCCAAAATTGAACAATGTGTAGAGAGAAATTTCGGAGAGAAGTCTACCCATACTAAACGTAGCGAAACTTTCAATACTTGAAACAAATTCTGCAACCGATACTTGTTCTCAACCCTTACTATAGCACTTCAGAAAATAATGGAGGCACGCCTAACAAATTGATTGCGATCGACTAAAAATGCCCAGCTCTGTGAAAAGTACCCCTAACTTTCAAATCCCCTTCGATTTTTTGAACTGAAGTTTAGAGGATCAGTCGATCGCAATAATCCTCCTATTTTTTCTAAAAGCTGCATTTCAAAGGCACTTCGCACCTTTAAAATTTAGCTTTTAGGGTTTTGTGGCGCGCGCCACAAAACCCTAAATTGCGATCGACTGGCTCCACCCACTTTCCCTGCACTGCCCTCACTGCGGCTCTTGTCTAACAGCAAGTTCAGTGAACAAAACCTTCTCCTCAGGCGTATCTTGAAGCCTTCGAGTTTACCTAATCTAATAGGGGGCAGGCTTGCAATGCTGTCTGAACAACTTGCAGAAGTTCCGTGCGACTGGCTCCGCTGGCTGCTTGCCCAGACAGGCCAAAGATGACCGTAAGCACAAAGCGGGTGAGGGCAGCAGGGTCAGCATCAGGCGGCAAGTCCCCCTCAGAGACCGCCCGCTCGAAGCGATTGCGGATAGAAATCTCGTCTGCCGCTCGACGTTCTACCAATTCCTGATGGAGCGGATCATCTGGATCTGCACAGGCAAGCAGACTCTGCGCCACCAGACAGGTGGACGGATTGCCTGGATGGGTGACTAAATCCACAACGCCCTGCATCATCCGCTCGATCACTCTCCGAGCCGTGGGTTCCGCAAGGGCATCCCGCAGGTACGCAGTGTGCCGATCGCAATAGCGATCGAGTGCCTTGCGGAACAAAGTCTCCTTGTTGCCAAAGGCTGCGTAAAGGCTCGGACGGTTAATGCCCATTGCCTCAGTCAGATCGGTGAGCGATGTGCCCAAATAGCCCTTGCGCCAGAACAAAAGCAACGCCTGATCTAAAGCAATGTCGATATTAAAAGCACGAGGACGACCCTGCACACCATGAGACTTTCTCGTTTCCATACCGTTCAGTATAAAACTTCCTTGACAGCCTGAGAATGCCTACGCTAATCTGTACCAATCGGTAAATAAATGCCGATTTGACAGTGATACACCCAAAAGAGTAAATCATGACGACAACACTGGCTGGCAAAGTTGCACTGGTAACGGGCGGTTCTCGCGGTTTAGGAGCGGCGATCGCCAGACGTCTCGCTGGCGATGGGGCAGCCGTCGCGCTCACTTACACCAGTTCGCCCCAAAAAGCGGATGAGGTGGTGCAAGAGATCGAAGCGGCAGGGGGAAAAGCTTTGGCCATTCGGGCTGACAGTGCCGATGTCGAAGCGGTAAAACACGCCGTTGCTGAAACCGCAAACGTTTTGGGTCGGCTCGATATTCTCGTCAACAATGCGGGAGTTTTCGCTTTAGCGCCGATTGACCAGTTCTCGATCGAGGAGTTTGACCGACTGGTGGCGGTGAACGTCAAAGGCGTTTTCGTAGCCACTCAAGAAGCTCTTCGCTACATGGGTGAGGGGGGACGGATTATCATGATTGGCAGCGTTAATAGTGACGTTGTGCCTTTTGCGGGTGCCTCCATTTATGCGCTGACGAAGGGGGCGATCGCCAGCTTTACACGCGGTCTTGCCCGCGATTTGGGATCTCGCGGCATCACGGTCAACAACATCCAGCCGGGTCCCATTGATACAGACATGAACCCAGCAGACGGAGACTTTGCCAAAGAACTAACCAAGACGATCGCGGTCGGGCGCTATGGACAGAGCGACGAGGTAGCTGGCATGGTTTCCTATCTCGCCAGTCCTGAAGCCGCTTTTGTCACGGGCGCAAGCCTCAAAATTGATGGCGGCTTTACTGCTTGAACCTGTCATGCAAGCACGAAGCTCAATCTTTGCTGCATTCGCCTGATGGTGAACCGATTAGCGACTTAAAAAGATCTCAAATCGGCTCTATAGAACCCATTTGAGATCTTTTAGAATAGGAATTAGGTGCTCCAACTTCCCTCATTGAGATGCCATGCCTTATTCCAGCGACCTCACAGATGCAGAATGGGAAATCTTTGAACCCCTGCTGCTCGACATCTTACCC
>DATNPL010000071.1:0-101181 GCA_036703255.1 Coleofasciculaceae cyanobacterium | reverse complement strand
GGGATTGAGCGTGAAGTTGTGAAACCCTTGAATGAACAGGATGAATCGGAAGATGGCTGCTACCCCAAAGCTGGGGGCAAAGAACCAGCCCGACTGGCCCAAGGGGTAAATCAGGAACACCGAGACAAACACGGCAATTGGTCCTGAGAAGGCCAACGCATTGTAGGGACGGATGCCCACCAGACGCGCAACCTCAAACTGACGCAGCATGAAGCCGATCAGGCCAAAAGCACCGTGCAGTGCCACAAATGCCCACAGTCCACCCAGTTGGCACCAGCGGGTGAAATCCCATTGAGCTTCAGGCCCCCACAGGAACAGCAGGGAGTGGCCTAAAGAGTTTGCCGGGGTAGAAACCGCAGCGGTCAGGAAGTTGCATCCCTCTAGGTAGGAAGACGCGATCCCGTGGGTGTACCAGGAAGAGACAAAGGTGGTTCCGGTCATCCAGCCGCCCAGAGCCAAGAAGGCGCAAGGGAACAGCAGAAGACCTGACCAGCCTACGAAGACGAATCGGTCGCGCTTCAGCCAGTCGTCGAGGACGTCAAACCATCCTCTCTGGGCTTGCGCTCGCCCCATTGCTATGGTCATTTCAAAACCTCTTAATATGACATTGCATCCTCGATCGCTGATATAAAAACTTACCAGCAAGGCCGGAAAGCTTCAGCTTGGAGGTGGAAACGATCTACTAACAAGACGCTAGCGGATATGGGTCTTGCCCCATCTTTTCTCTTAGAAGAGCTACATGGCGTGAGCCGTTCGGCTCTTCGGCTAGAGATTTAACGTTTCTATATGATAGGGACATCTGAAAAATTTTACAATCTGATACGCAACCTTCTCAGAATTCTTCTGTTGCCTGCGTGTAATGTTGAGTACATATACTCAACAGTTTATTTGTCTGCTCATTTTGTTCTTTAGTCTCCCAGGATTGGTAGGATCTAAGGGACTCCGAACGCCTCTCAATACAATCTTCACTAATCTTTACTTTTGGATTCATGGCTGCACCAATTGCTTCCGACATTTCTAAAAATGATCTCGTCTTGCGTCAGCAGGTTCTAGGATCTCGACGCTTCAGCAATTTTCTATGGGCGGCTGTCTCAACGCTAGGCGGGGCAGGATTCCTTTTGGCCAGCCTGTCGAGCTACTTTAGGGTTAACTTGCTGCCGTTTGCTGATCCCACCCAACTGGTTTTTATTCCCCAAGGCATTGCTATGGGGTTTTATGGGATTGCGGGTTTGGCTCTCGGGCTTTATCTGTGGTTAATCATGGCTTGGGATGTGGGAGGCGGCTATAACGAATTTGATAAAAACGTTGGCAAGGCTACCATATTCCGCTGGGGCTTTCCGGGTAAAGATCGCCAGATTGAGCTGAGCTACCCGCTAGAAGATCTCCAGTCGATTCGCGTTGCTTTAAAGGACGGGTTAAACCCGAAACGATCGCTCTATCTCAGAATTAAGAGTCGTGGCGAAATTCCTTTGACCCGAGTGGGTCAGCCGATGTCTCTCTCAGACTTGGAAAACCGAGGCGCTGAGCTGGCAAGGTTCTTAAGTGTTCCTTTGGAAGGGCTTTAATCTAAATACTCTTTTGTAACTTTTGTGATTACTTTTGTAATTAATGGGACTGCTCCAACGTTGTAAACAGCAGACCAGAAACACTGCCTCCGTAAAGATTGAGCAATGCTCTCCGACATGAGAAAACCAATATGAGAAAAATGCAGACAAAACTTCATCGTTGGCTGACGCCGTGGCTATTGGTAGGCGTTCTTTTTTTGGCAGCCTGCACCGCCAATTCTAATTCTGGTGAAAGCCCCAGTGCTGTTAGCTCTAGCGCCTCTACAGCAACAGCTTCTGCCTCTGCGTCAACTTCTCTACCAGCGGACTTGAGCAGTCAATTTAAGAATCTGCCTCGCCTAGAAGGGGATGCTACGGTAGAGATGATCGTCAAGGGTTCGCCTATAGTCATTACCGTTGATGGCGTAAATGCGCCTATCACTGCCGGAAACTTTGTGGATCTAGTGAATCGAGGGGTCTATGATGGCTTGGCCTTTCATCGGGTGATTCGAGAGCCGCAGCCTTTTGTGGCCCAGGGGGGTGATCCCCAGAGCAAAGATGCTAACTTCCCGGTCGATCGCCTAGGTACGGGCAGCTTTATCGAGCCTAAAACGGGCTTGCCTCGCTACATTCCGTTAGAAATTAAGCCGACCGGATCAGGTCAGACTGTCTACAGCAAAACTTTAGAAGAAGCGAGTGTGACCCAGCCTCCCCAGCTTCGCCATACGACTGGGGCTGTCGCTATGGCGCGATCGTCCCCACCTGATTCAGCTTCGGCGCAGTTTTATATTGCCTTAGCCGACCTCAATTTCCTAAATGGTAGCTATGCTGTCTTTGGCTATGTGTCTTCTGGCATGGAAGCGGTGCAGCAAATTCAGCAGGGCGATCGCATTACCTCTGCCAAGGTGACGGCAGGTTTAGAAAATCTGCGATCGAGCAATTAGCCGTTTGGATCGTCGGGCTAGCTGCAACAGCCTGCGTTGGATCTGTTGGCCTATTCCGCCTTGTAACTGTGCCCGTTTGAGGCGCTGTCTCAGATGAGAGACGTTGGGTGACCCTCCCCCATAGCGCCAAGTAACGTATGCCTGGGAGATTTCGGCGATCGTTCCAGTCCACTCTGGAGGATGGCGATCGCCGTATTCCTGGGCATACTCGAGCGGGGTCAGATGAGCTGGCTTACGAAATCCTTGGCTAGCTAATTCTTGCAGCATCTGTTGATAGACGGCTTCCATAGGCGGTAGCTGAGCCAGCCAGCGTCGGTTTCGCCAGCTTTGCCAAGCTTGACTGCCGAGCCAGCCTAGAAAGCTTAGCCCTGTCAGTGCGCCCAAGCCCGTCAGTATTCCGAGCCAGCCTTGAGTGAAGAGGGCAATTAAGCCGCCAATTACTCTGCCTATGAGTTCAAACAGCTGGTTCAGCACACCTGTCACGGGCGATGGCAACCAGCTAGCGACCCAGCTCCAAAATTGTTTAAGAATGCCAAAGGCTTGGGATTCCTCAACTGAAGGGGGAATTAGCTCATGCCCTGGAATGGCATCGAAGGTAAACCAGCCATACTTGTGAAAGTAAACCTCAGTCATGGCGTAAGCATCGGTATTTTTCACCACGTAGTAACCCGTAAAAGGGTTAAACTCACCTGGCGCAAAACCCATAACCAATCGGGCTGGAATGCCGATCGATCGCAACATGACGGTTAGCACCGTCGCAAAATGGTCGGCGTAGCCGCCTTCATACTTGAACAAGAAAGCTTCGACCAGGTCTTCATCGGGTGATAAGAAAGGCAGATCTGAGAGCAGTCGATATTGCTGCTTCAGCGCTTGTGCCAAATACAATGCCGTTTCCGAAGGAGTTGTCAAGGGTTTGGGAGAGGTTGCCAGCAGCTCTTTAGCTTTTTGTTGGATGCGTGGTGAAATTGTCTTAGGCAAAGGCAAGTAGTAATCTCGAATAGAGGGTGGGTAAGCCGTTGATGACTTGCGGAGCAGAGTCCGATCGCGATAGGGGACTTGCGAAACAACGGTATAGGTGAGTCCTTCGGAAAGGGGGACGGGCGATCGCAAGCCTCCCTCTGGATCAATGGCAGCATTTTGGGTGGGGAAGTAGAGTTGTTTAGCTTCAAATAGTGCTGGAATCAGGTTAGGTAAATTGGCTACGATCGTATAAGACTGAATGATTTCGCGGGTCTTGCTGAGGGTTACGACATCAGGCAAATAAAACCGATAAGTCCAGTTAGAGCGCTGAAGGGTTTGCACCTGGCTTTCTGCATTCCGAGAAATCTCCCATCCCTGCCCTGTATAGCGATCGAATGCCAGTACGCGCCAAAATCCGGGAGCTTGCGATCGCACGCGCATCACCACTTTAGGTTTCATGATGCCGCGTAGATTCTGGTTTATTTTGCTGTTGAAACCATAGTAGAACTCTTCATCAACCTGACCCTCGCCATTTCTGCTGCCCGTGCCTGTGCCATCCCTGCCCTCTTGCATATAGCCCGGATTGACAACGTTGCTGCTATCAAATCGCTCATTGACCTGGATCGGGCTACTAACTGGGAACGATCGCATCTGATAACCAGGCACCCGAGGCAACAGCATGAAAATTGTTAACCCTAAGCTCACAACAATCAGTAAGACAGCGCCTAGCCGCTTGGGTGCTAAGTCGAAACTACCGCCCTTAAAGCCTTGACTCACTAACCCCAATCGGGAGCGATAGTCTAGAACGAGGGTTGGAAGGGCGATCGCCAAAAACACTAGCAGCAGCGGAGCAAATGCCAGAGTTTGGCTTAAGGTGGCTGCGACTCCCAACAAAATCAGCCCGATGACTGCCGAATAGCCCAAGTCTTTGCGGCGGGGCAAGTCGAAGCTGTGAAGAACTTGCAGATGAATCAGTAAAGTGGCTAGAGCCAAGCGCGTGTCGTTGCGCTCTGTCCAGAGGCGGACGAAAAAGAAGGCCAAAGCCAACAGCATGCCGATGGCAATACAAAACTTAACCGGAATATTGCGATCGCGACGGCGATACCCACTCCAACCTGCCCCAACAAAGCTTAGCGGCACCGCCCAGAGGCTAATTCCCTGAAAATCAATACTTTCGGCAATGGCTAAATCGGTGGCAATAATGCCTATCGTCACCAAAATCTGTACTAAGACTCTGAGGGGAATTGAGTCTTCCGGGGACGATGGCGGTTCAGCAAGACGTTGCTGCATGCGCTTCAATAGCGTAGCAGGGTGAAGTGAGAATGAGGTGTGAGCAGCTTGCGAGGGATGGCTCTCTGCTAAACGTCTGGGCATAGTGATGTGGAGTCAGAGTAGGACATCAAGATGGGGCAATCTTGAAAAATCAGTATCAGACCCTATGCTAACCAGACGATCGCTCGAAACGGCAGGTAGATTTACGTAACATCCATCGGTACTACGCCTACAAAATCTATTCCTGAACTATGGCTGCCGCTTTGCTCAGGACATTTGCGGTGACTCGCTTCACGCGCCACCGCAAATGTTCTGCCCTTGCCGCTTGGGCGGTATATCACTGAAACAGAAGGACTCTAGGTAGGTAGAGCCTTTCAACGGGTAGAATTCTCTGATGGCTAAAGCGCTGAGTTATGCACGATTGCAGCCTACCTCAACAATATTATTTGCCTCATTTACCTGAAAACGATATTCACCCCAACAACAGTAGACGATTAAGGTGAAATCTTGCGTAGCAAAAAAGTTCTACGCTTTTTCTGTCACCAAGCAAATGGCAAACTCAAGGGGGGGCCGATCGGTTTCTAGCCACACTTTTAGGGAGTAGGTTTGGTCTTCTAGATGCGTCAAGCTCACGTCTAACTGACCTGCATGGTCAGTCTGGGCGATCGCCTCAGCCAAGTCACTCCGAAAGCTAAGGCTACCTGAACAAGGCATTTGAGCCTGTACTCGAATGCGGTTTTCTTGAAGCAGATACTCAGCCGACAAGACGAGCAGTCCTGCTGCTGTTTGCCAGGTGCGATCAATCAGGGGCTGTTTTGCCGATAGCCGCAAGGTCGTTGCTTCTAAAATGGTGCGGGCTGCCAGCAGTGACAAAGCCATTTGCTGAGCAGGCGTAGCCTGGTCGTAGTGACTGGGAAACCCAGTTTGCGGTTGAGCAACTCCACCCCGGTAAGGAGAGGCTAATACCAATCCTGCTAGCTGATTAAGCGCGTCAGACTGGCCTGGAAACAGCTCCTTGACAGCCTGAATGAGCTTTTCGCCCTCTCGCAAAGACGTTTGCACAACAGACTGACATTGGTCAAATAGCTGGGCTAGCAGACTATCTGGCATAGGAACAGGCAAGCTCAGGCTTTGCAGTTGAGCCGCCCAAAACTGAGGGACTCTATCTGGCACAGTATCTCCCAGAGATTGATCCGATCGCTCAGAGTCATAATCACAAGTCTCAGTTTCCCAGGGGAAACGAGGCGGTTTTTGTTCAATTTCAGCACGGAGCCGATGTTTTAACAAACTATAAAAACGGTCTTGCACAGCAGGGTTTTCTCCCGGTTTGGATAGCGAGACTTCCTCAAAAGGAAGAGAACCCGATTCGATCAGATCAGACAACATGTCATCTACCTCTTCAGAATCGAGGGGATCAATATATGGTGTTTGCAAACCCACTGCCCCGGACTGATCCGAGCCAGTCATTTGACTGGAAATCTCCCCTGATGGTGCTGTAATTGCCGGGTCTGGTTCTTGCAACAGCCAAGCCAAAAAGTTATTTATGGCTTCTGCGTCTTTATTCATCGATTGATGCACCTGTTCCGGATACTAAATTGTTGCGAATTTCCCAAGCTTGTTCAAGTAGCTTTGTCCAATGTTTCTGAAGCTGGGTAGGCGTACAGCCGATCGCCTGGGCAATTGCCGCATCAGAAACCTCTTTTTGACGCAGTTTCAAGATCTGAAGCTGTGTTGGATTAAGTTTGGCCTGAAACGTTTGCCACTGCTGGGGGGTCAGGCCAAAATTACGCTCTAAATCAGCCTCTAGCCACTGATGCACCAGTTCCCATCGGTTGGACAACGCAAACCGGATCAGATGGTACTTAAACCGCTGCTGCAAGTAGTCTCGTTGGCGAGCCGTTAGACCTAAAATCGCCTCAATTTCGTTGGCGGGCAAATCTTGGAGGCGCAAGGCAAAATAATCGGCGCAATCTTTTTGCTCTCGCTCCTCTAGATAGTCCATTAGTTCGCTAATCACCGTATGGCGCAGAGCATCCTCGGGTAATTCTGGCTCCTGAGCCATCATTTGCTCCCGCACTTGCGGAATGGAGACATTGCTGCGTCCATGTTCCGACTCACCCGAAAAGCCCTCCACAGCCTGCTCAATATCCACCATCATTTCAGGCGGCTGCTGTTGCGAGAAGGTTTGTGCCCGCAGAATGATCAGCTGCTGGCTGCGGCGTCCAGGCAGAGGAATACGACGTTTGCCGTATCGCTCAGTAAAGGCCATGTACTCTGCCAGCTCTAGCAGCGTCCGAGGCCGATAGGTAGAAGGCATTTGGCATTCACGCCGAAAGGCATTGAGCGATTCGATATAAAAGCCTTGCAAAAAGTCTTCAATGAGCGTCAGCCGGGCTTGATAGCTCGACTGAACCTGAGGCGGCGTAATGTAACGATACACAACCGCACTCAAAGTGCTGTGTAGCTCTACTCGTCCGCGATGAGATCCGAGCTGGTAGTACTTCAGACATTGCTTTAAGCGATGCCGTGCCAAAGCAGTAGACCAGGTGTCTACCTCACCAGATGCCTGTATCCGCTTGCTCTCTGTGCAAATGCGAGATACTTCTTCTGTAATTCGAGCTGCTACATCTTTGGACCCCTGCTCAGAGGCACGGGTCGCCTGTCTTAGCTCATTGAACAAAAGCTGAAAAATTGCCTCCACGCTTCCGTCCAGTCTCCCCCGATGGTAAATTGCCGCTATCAACCTAACACACGCACCTGCGATCGCCTTCCTGTCGGTTCGCGACCCAGATGAGCATTAATGGTAGTTGCACGCCCCTTGTCACATCAACGCTCTGTGCAGATATTGCACAGGTTGAAATCTGTAAATGCTAGAACATGCAAGTGGCTCAGACAAAGTGTACCCTCAGAGTCTGGTTTAGACTATGAGAGCAGGTCATCTTTACACTGATCACATTCACATTCCTGCAAACGAATTCCCGATATTATGGATACCGATCAACAAATTCAAATACTGGTTGACCAAGCTCCGCAGTATGGAGTCACTGCGGCAGAAGTAGAAATCATTGCCCCTATTCTTAAAGCCCTGGCTCAACAGCTTCAGCACCCTCAATATTATGTCCCTCAGACCTCTGAACAAGGTTGGCTGATGACAACGCTGACTCACCGTACCCAACCCGAGCTTAGCAAAAACGTAGTTTACGTGTTTCCCAGCTTGAAGGCCGTATCGGCAAGTCCTCATGTCCCCAAAGATCCGCAGGTAATTGCGTTGCCTATGCCAGCAACGCACATCTTATTTCAAATGCTAGCAATCAAGCCGCTCGATAGCATCGTTTTTTTTGAGACATCAGACAATCTTCAATCTGGAACCGAAATCTCCCGGAAGAATCTTCAAGATTCCATTCATCAGCTCGTGGAAACGCAGCGATCGCCATTTGGACAACCCTCAGATATTGCGTAAGGGCTGTTGCATAAGCGCTGGCGAAAAGATTTTGCCTAGAGTCTAACTGGCTCTAGGGCGAAGGAGACGCTGCGGGGATGTTTTCTGTAGGGCTGCCCTCTACAGAGCTACCCTCTGCCGGGGCAGCTTGTCCGTACCAAGGACTGACTTCGAGAACGCCGTTTGGCTCAAATACGACGCGGAAGCGGGCGATCGCCTCCTGATTGTTGGCTCCAGCCGCGTCAGGTGCAGCTACGGGCACCCGCAGCAACTCTAGAAGCGGGATCTCTTGCCTATATTGAAGCGCCTGCTCGTTAAGAAAGCTGTAGCCTACCAGATCACCATTAGCAGCGACCCCAACCTGATATTCCAAAGGTTCTTGAAAGGTTGGTTTCACCGTCCAAGCCGGATCAATTTTTTCATACAAGGCCGTTTTCAATCGCTCTTGCTCGGCAGGGTCGGTAATCTCGGGCAACGTGGTGAGCAGCGCAGCGGCGGTTTGCTCATCTGCCGTCCCTGCTCCGGGGCTAGGCACAGTTACTTCAGGGCTAGGTGAGCCTGCATCAGAGATAGGTGGACTAGCGGCACTGGGTGAAGTGGAAGGCAAAACCGTTGTGTTCTGTGGACTCGCGCCTGCGGGTTCAGGCCGCTGCACAGGTGGTGGAGGGACAAAAAACAGCGCTAAGGCTGCGATCGCCAATCCAGCCGTGCCCAAGGCGGGAGCGGCAGCGCGCTTGGCAAGTGGCTCCTGGGCAGCAACATAGCGCTTGGGTACGGGAGCTAGATTTAACTTGAAGTCGGGTAGGGTTTGGGCATCGGCATTAAACCGATCGATCGCCTCTACTAAGTCAAAAAGCTGAACGGTAGTCAAGTCAAACTGTTGAGGGGTTGTAGCAAGAGCTGTACTATCGGTCTGGGGCTGCACCTTCAGCCGATGCAGATTACGGTCAACGCGCTCCAGTTCGACCAGTTTTTGAGCGCTAGAGCGATCGCCGTAGCCTCCATGAGGAATACCGCTCAAGAATTCTTGGGCATAGACACTGACCGTAGAGGCCAGACTTTCTAGAAAGGCTCTGCCTCCTTTCAGCGGTTTTTCGTAGCCAGAAAAATAGCACTCAACATTGCTGATCTCAGAAACCAGAGGACGGGCGAATGACCCAGACGCATCCTCGGTACTGTTGGTGGGCGCAGGGTTATCCTGTGCTTCGAGGATAAGCTTGCAGCTCGGCAAGCTATATTGACGCTGAATGCTCATGCTACTTCTCCGTCAAACAGGCTGTTCCAAAGACGCTGGGTACCCGCCGTGCCTGTGTAAAACAGGAGTTGGCTCAGTAAATTGAGCGCTAGCTGATTCAGCTTTTCGTCGTCATAGGCCATGACGGTCGTTCGCTTAGGATTCATGCGTGCTCTAAAGTGTGCTCTAAACCGCTCTAAATAGTTTGCCAAGCGGGGTGAGTGATCTAGACTGAGCTGTTTCTCGGTCAGCTGCTCATAGGCCAAAAGTAGCTGGCGGATGACCGTTGCCAACTGCTCTGCTAAGTGGCAGATCACCATGACCAAAGCCTTTGCCTCGGTCAAACTTAGGGGCTGTCGCTGGCTATTGCGCCGCATGGGGTTTGTGGCTCGAAGTCGCCAAGCGACTACTCGATTTTTGATAATGTCCTGCAACTCTAGCTCTCTGGATGCCCATAGGATTGCTTCGGAGCCACCTAGATCTAAAGCCTCGATCGCCAAAAGAATTAAATCAATCTGTTGCTTGGCGCGGCGAGGACACACGCCGTCAGGCACATTGGGATTGGGGAGCGAATCGAGAGAAGTTGCCATTGGCTGCGGGGACGGACTACTTGTTACTTGCATTTCCCTGATGTTACTTGCATTTCCCTCATGGGAAACTCAGCAGAATGAGATGGCGCTGGAATCTAGAAACATTGGCTTGACAAACGCCTTATGTTAGCACTTCTGAGAAGCAACTTATGGCGGTTGCGTTCAACCTTCACTGAGCCAGGATAAACCAGGCCATTCTTCTAGATATAGGTTGAGACGATCTAGATAGCTTGAGTGTGCCCAAAACCAAGATGCTTAAAGCAAAATGCCCAAAACTCTAGCCGCCCCCCGCTGATGAGGCGCGATCGCTCAGGACAAGGCTATTCAAAGACCATTTAAAGGCTTGCAGTGAGAGGTTTCTATCAAGCTTCGACCTTGACCCCGCGCCAAAAGGCGATATAGCCCTCAATATTTTTTGCAGCATCTTTGGTTTGGGGATAGTACCAGGCTGCATCTGTATTTTCTTTGCCTTCGACTGCGATCGTATAGTAGCTAGCAATGCCTTTCCAGGGACAGGTTGTGTGCGTATTGCTGGGCTTGAAATACTCAGATTTAATGGCGCTGGGTGGAAAGTAGTAGTTGCCTTCGACAACTTCACAAGCATCACTTTCGGCTAGCACGGTGTCATTCCAGATTGCCTTCGGCATACATTAATTCTCCAGGTTGATTTTGATAGGGGTTGGGCGAGGGGACAGACTAGGTTCTGTCCCTCCAATTCTTCATTTTAGAGGGTGAAAGGAGAAGCTTAGAGGATAGGAATCTGCCAATTTTTTAACATTCCGTCCTAATCTGCCGATCCAATGGCAAACTGTGCAGAAGAGGATTTACTGCAAATAAGGAGAAATCCAATGACTCAATTCGCCCCACAGGCTGGTTCGGCTCTCGGCCCTGACTCTTCTCCTAACTATAGTTCAGTGCAATCGGTGCCAGAAATGTGGGCGATCGCCGCTCAAGCCTTTGCCACAGTGACTGCGGTTCACGATCCCCATGCTAAGTCAGAGGTGAAGCTTACCTATGGAGAGCTGTATGAGCAATTTCAGCAGTTTGCTGGGGGGTTGCAGTCTTTGGGTATTCAGCCAGAGGCGACATCAATGCCGCCGCGCATAGGGCTAATTGCCGATAACAGTCCGCGCTGGCTGATTGCCGATCAAGGCATTATGCGAGTGGGAGCCGTTGATGTGGTGCGAAGCGCCCAAGCTGATACTGACGAGCTTCTGTTTATTTTGCGAGATAGCGGAGCGATCGCGCTCGTGATTGAAAACCTGGCGGCGTTTCAAAAACTGCGCCCAGGTCTAGAAGGGCTGCCGCTGCAATTCGTGATTTTGCTCTCTGAAGAAGAGCCGCCAGAGGATTCGCTAAAAGTCTTCAAATTTTCTCAGGTGATTGAACAGGGCAAAGGGGTGACGCTTCAGCCTGTTTCCCAAACCCCAAAAACCCTGGCAACGCTCATGTACACCTCAGGTACTTCAGGCATGCCTAAAGGCGTGATGCTGAGTCACGGAAATCTGCTGGCTCAGGTAACTGCCGCTCGTCAGGTGCTGCGGCCTCAACCCGGCGAACGTGTCCTGAGCATTTTGCCCATCTGGCACAGCTATGAGCGATCGTTTGAGAACATTATTTTTTCCTATGGCTGCACCCAAATTTATACCAACGTTCGCTATGTCAAAAGTGACCTAAAAGCATACAAGCCGCACTACATGGTAGCCGTGCCGCGCCTGTGGGAATCAATTTATGAAGGGATTCAAAAGCTGTTCCGGGAGCAGCCTGCTCGCAAGCAAAAGCTGATTAACTTCTTGTTTCAGCAGAGTCAGCGCTACATTGAAGCCCGCCGCGTTGCTCAAGGGCTAAACTTGAAAAACCTGAACCCATCACCTCTAGAGCGATCGCTGGCAACTCTGCAAGCTGCTGCGCTATTGCCGCTCCATCTGCTGGGTAAAAAATTGGTGTATCAGCAGGTGCGTGAGGGCATGGGCGGATCGATCAAGTATCTCGTCAGCGGGGGGGGATCGATCGCGGATTACCTGGAAGATTTCTTTGAAATTGTCGATGTGCAGCTTTTGGGGGGGTACGGACTGACTGAAACCTCGCCCATTACCAATGTGCGTCGGCCACAACGCAACTTACGGGGCGCAGATGGACAACCCTTTGGCGATGCCGAAATTCAAATTGTCGATCCAGAGTCACGACAGCCTTTGCCGATCGGTCAGCAAGGGCTAGTGCTGATTCGGGGTTCTCAGGTGATGCAGGGTTATTACAATAATCCAACAGCGACTCAGAAGGCGATCGATCCTCAAGGTTGGTTCGACTCAGGCGATCTGGGCATGGTGACCTCTGCGAATGATCTGATCATTACCGGACGCGCCAAAGATACGATCGTTCTGACCAATGGCGAAAATATTGAGCCGCAGCCGATTGAAAACGCCTGTTTACGCAGCACCTATATCGATCAGATCATGCTAGTGGGGCAAGATCAGAAGTCATTAGGAGCGTTGATTGTCCCCAATCGAGAAGCGCTGAAACTCTGGGCGGCGTCCCAAAACCTGACGCTGCGCTTGCCCGATGAAGTCGCCCCTGCTGATGCCGCCAATCTAGTGACATTTGATAGCAAGCCCGTTCAAGATCTATTTCGGCAAGAGCTAACGCGTGAAGTGAAGAACCGTCCGGGCTACCGAGCAGATGATCGCGTGACGCTGTTTCGGCTGTTGTCAGAGCCTTTTACCTTAGAAAATGGGCTGCTGACTCAAACGCTCAAGATCCGCCGTGCCGTGGTAACAGAGCGCTATCGCGGTATGATTGACGAGATGTTTGCGTAAGGCTAGAAGTTCTACAGTGCGGGAAAGTAGGGTGCATATCCCCAACGATCGACTACCTGTAGTCTCGAGAATTACGGATTGCCTCTTGTCCTGATTCGAGCTGCAATTCTTTGCTGTAAAGTGCCTGATGTGCAGTTAGCATGGACTAGGCACTTGTTTGGCTGAGTATGGCTCGACCGCAAAACGTCCCTTTTTCTTGCCCAATAATTCCCCCCATCCCGTGTTCATGGAAGCCTCTAAATCTAATCTGCTCTTAAAACGAGCCGTTAACGTTAAAGCGATCGTCACTCCCCGATGGAAAGAAGAGACACAACAGCAGCTCCAAGCTCAAATCAACCAAATCGATGCTCAAATTGAGCAATTGGATACGCAAGGACAGCGAGCAGTTGCAGATGTTCGTCGGCAGGGGACTGAATCGTTCAACCCAGCTATGATGGCGCAACAAATTAGCAGCATTGAGGCTCAGGTTAATCAAAAAAAGAGCGAGATTTTAGACAGAAGATATCAGACCTTGCAGCAGCTTCAGCAAGCTCAGCTTCTGGAAATGGATCAGGAAGTTTACCAGGGACAAATTGAGAGCTTCTTCCGGGTTGAAACTGGGGATAACCTGGTTCGCAAAATGCAGGTAGAAATCTTATTAAAAGATGGTGAAATCGTAGAAATTCGCGGAGACCTATAGCCATATGATTAACGAAGTCTTCATGCCTGCCCTCAGTTCCACGATGACCGAAGGCAAGATCGTTTCGTGGGTAAAATCTCCTGGAGACAAGATTGAACGGGGCGAAACGGTCGTCATCGTGGAATCTGACAAAGCCGATATGGATGTCGAGTCCTTCTATGAGGGATATCTGGCTACCATCCTGGTAGCGGCTGGAGAAGCTGCTCCTGTGGGTTCGGCGATCGCCCTTGTGGTTGAAACCGAAGCGGAAATTGAAGGGGCACAGCAGCAGTCTGCTGCTCCACCGAGTGCGGCACCGACGGCAGCGGCAGCACCCGTAGCGGCAGCCTCTCCGGTAGCTGAAGCTCCCGCAGCGGTGCAGAATGGTCGCACGATCGCGTCACCTCGCGCCCGCAAACTCGCCAAAGATTTAAAGATAGATATTGCAACGCTCAAGGGCAGCGGTCCCTATGGGCGGATTGTGGCAGAAGATGTAGAAGCGGCATCTGGTAAGGTTAGTCCGTCTGCTGCCCCGGTCGCGACCTCGGCAGTTGCCCCAGCAGTTGCCCCGATCGCCGCCCCAGCAGTGGCTCCCAAAGCGGCTGTGCCCGTGGCGCAACCCGGACAGGTCGTGGCACTCAACACGCTGCAAAATGCCGTCGTGCGAAACATGATGGCCAGCTTGCAGGTGCCTGTTTTCCGGGTCGGCTACACCATTACAACCGATAGCTTAGACAAGCTGTATAAGCAGGTCAAGTCTAAAGGCGTGACCATGACAGCTCTGCTCGCCAAGGCGGTAGCGCTGACGCTGCAAAAGCATCCAGTCGTCAATGCCTTTTACTCTGAACAAGGGATTAACTATCGCAGCGCCATTAACGTGGCGATCGCCGTCGCAATGGACGATGGCGGCTTAATCACCCCTGTGCTGCAAAATGCTGACCAGGTTGACCTCTACTCGCTGTCTCGCAAGTGGAAAGATCTCGTCGATCGCGCCCGCTCGAAGCAGCTTCAGCCAGAGGAATACAGCACTGGCGGCTTCACGATTTCTAACCTGGGTATGTTTGGGGTCGATCGCTTCGATGCGATTTTGCCTCCCGGTCAGGGCGCAATTTTGGCGGTGGGCGCTTCTCGTCCTCAGGTGGTGGCAATATCCGACGGCCTGATGGGTGTGCGGAGCCAAATGCAGGTTAACCTTACCTGCGATCACCGCACCATTTACGGGGCTGATGCCGCTGCTTTTCTCCGCGACCTCGCCAAGCTGATTGAGACAGATCCGCAGTCGCTAACGCTTTAGAAGCAGTTCTTAAAAGCGAAGGATTCTTTGTTGGGTCTTGCACTGACTCATCCTTATAATCCTTCGCTTTTACAGCCAAAGTTATAGCCAAAGCCATAAGTGGGCGGAGGCATTGTTGTGGACGCGCTCCACGCGTCCACAACAATGCCCTAAGAGTAAAAAGGCAGCATCCCTCTGAAAGAAACTCATTCTCAAAATGAGCGCCCCAAAAAGAAACAGTAGCCCTAGAACATTGCCGGGTTCAGAATGGCGTAGAATTTGGGGGTACTAGGATTAATATTTTAGGAAAAATTAGCCATGCCAGAGGCAGTCGGAGTTATTGAAACGCTGGGTTTTCCATCTGTACTGGCGGCAGCGGATGCAATGGTTAAGGCTGGACGCGTCACGATCGTCCATTACGACATTGCCGAAAGTGGTGAACAAATTGTTGCGATTCGTGGCCCTATCTCTGAGGTTCGCCCTGCTATGGAAGCAGGTATAGAAGCGGCAGACAAGGCTCCACCCAATGGCAAGCTGGTCACTTACTATATTGTGCCTAATCCTCCAGAAAATCTTGAGGCGGTCTTACCCATTTACTACACTGAGCAAGTGGAGCAGTTCCGGTGGATGTAAGGTCTGATGGACAAAGTTTTTGTGGGCGCTCATTAGATACGGAACAGAAGTCTAGAGCTAGGCTTTTCTGATCGGGATACATCTAGCCTGCAAGCATCTGCCTGGAGATTGCTCCAAATTCAAATACTTCAAGGTCAGGGATTTCCAAGCGCTGTTAGAAATCCCTGACCTTCATCTAAACAGAATGCTATTGACTTAGATAGCTTCTTGATTTTTTTCGCCTGTCCGAATCCGGATGATCTGATCGATCGGGCTAACAAAGATCTTGCCATCGCCAATCTCGCCTGTACGAGCTGCGGCGATCACTTTATCAACCACCATATCAAGCTGGTCATCTTCCACCACAATCTCGACCTTGAGCTTTTGTAGAAACTCAACGGTGTACTCCGAACCTCGGTAGCGCTCGGTTTGACCTTTTTGCCGTCCAAAACCCCGGACTTCGGAAACGGTCATGCCGACGATGCCTGCGTTAACCAACGCAATCTTGACTTCATCAAGCTTAAACGGGCGAATAATTGCCTCAACTTTTTTCATGGACTCCGTCACTCCCTCTAAAATTATGTGCTTTTGTAGGCTAGGCAGTCTGAATGTTTCTACCACCGCTGCTCTAAAGGGTTTTGTAGCTTAGGCTACGCTCAGCGATCGCGCAAACAAACACTCTGCATTGCCCTCAGCACTGACTACCCTACCATCTCTGTAAGCATATCTCTATAGATACACCTGGATATACATCAGACATGGCTGATTTTAGAAATTATTTTCTTTGATCAGAGAGCTATTTCAACAAAAATCACTTTCCCTTTTAGCCCTGTTCAGTCGATCGCAGATTAGGGTTTTGTGGCGCGCACCACAAAATCCTAGAAGCTGGATTGCAGCTTTTAGAAAAAGCGGTCTAGAGATTGGTAGAAATAGCTTGAACTGGGCAAGTGGGGATGCATTGTTCGCAGACGACACAGCGCGATCGCGTGAAGTTGAGCCTAAAGGTTTGCGGATCGAGATTGAGCGCTGTTGTGGGGCAAACGCCTGTGCATAAGCCGCAATGAACGCAAAGATCGTCATCAATCACAATCTCTCGGCTGGCGAGCGAGATGCCAATGTCTTGCGATCGCATCCAGTCGAGTGCGGCATCGAGTTGGTCAATGTCTCCCGACAGCTCTACAACCAAGGTGCCAATTTGGTTGGGCGTGACCTGGGCACGAATAATGTTTGCCGCCACGTTAAAATCTTTTGCAAGTCGGTAGGTAACGGGCATATGCACCGATCGCTTAGGAAAAGTGAGGGTAACTCGTTTCTTCACGGTGCCAAGTCCTTTGCGTTGAGTCAGTGAAAGTTCATGGGAGGGGTGTGGCTCATCAGTTTTTTTTGCGAAAGGCGCACCTTCGGCAAAATAAATAGCAAGCCCAGAGCATCCCCTGCAATCTTTGAAGTGGAATCCTGTTTGTAAACTGGAGATAGCCTCTCTTGAAGATGCTTTTAATTTTAGGAAACCCTGTTAGAAATAGCTCGATAACCCCATGACTGCAAAATTGCCCAATGCTGCGCCCCAGCCTAGCTCAAATCAGCCTGAATCAAACCAGCCTAGCCCAAACCAGCCGACCCAAAATCTTGCCACTCGGATTCGCAATCTGACGATCGCCTGTGTTGCCATCATTTTGAGCACTGCTCTGTTCTTTGGGTTGCAGACTGGCTCTGACTCTGGTTCTCTGGCGGCAATGGCAGCTGATTCTACGCCTTTAGAGGCCGCCCTCGCCAACGGCAAGCCTTCGCTGATGGAGTTTTATGCCGATTGGTGTACCTCCTGTCAGGCTATGGCAAAAGACATGGGTGAGCTGAAGCAAACCTATGGCGATCGCGTCAATTTTGTCATGCTGAATGTGGATAACGCTAAGTGGTTGCCAGAAATGCTGCACTATCGGGTGGATGGCATTCCGCATTTTGTGTTTTTAGATGCCAAAGGCGAATCGATTGCCAGCACTATTGGTGAACAGCCGCATCCTGTGATGGCTGCCAACCTAGAGGCAATGATCGCTGGCTCCGAGTTGCCCTATGCGCTCAGCCGAGGCCGCGTTTCGGGTGTTGAGGCTCCGGCGATCGCGCCCGGTACCAAAGATGATCCTCGCAGCCACGGTTAGCCAACTTTAGGATCGGGGATATTAGGATCGGGGATAAATTAAACTTGCAATCCTGAGATACAGCAAAAGGCTGTTCGATGCGAGTAAGGTTTGGCTAGCGCCATCAAGGCGGCTCGTCAAATGACCGCAGCCAGAGAATCTGTATCGACTAGGTTTGTTCATGAATCCTCCCAAAAAATTGATTGCCGGATTGCCCCAGTTCGATCGCCGCATCTGGATTTTGATTGCGGGTCGGCTGCTCTCCCAAATGGGTTCGGGATTTGTGCTGTTCTACGCCCCCATTTTTTTTGTGAATCAGGTCGGGCTATCGGCTGCGGCCGTGGGCATTGGTATCGGCAGCGAATCCATTTCGGGTGTGTTTGGGCGCATTTTGGGCGGCTCTCTGGCAGACTCTCCCCAGTGGGGACGACGCAAAACATTGCTGCTGTCTGCCGCTATTTCAGCGTTGGCTGATTTGGTGCTGACCTTTAGCTACAACTTTCCTACGTTTTTGCTGGGTAATCTGTTGATGGGGCTAGGTATTGGGCTGTATTGGCCTGCGACCGAGGCTGTTGTGGCCGATTTGGCCTCTTTAGAACATCGCAATGAAGCTTTTGCCCTCAATCGCCTCGCAGACAGCTTGGGATTGAGCCTAGGTGTGGTGCTGGGGGGCGCTCTGATCGCCATGACCGGGTCTTACCGCGCCCTGTTTGTGATTGACGGCATTTCATTTCTTGTGTTGCTGGCTATTGTTTACAAAGCCATTGCCGAAACCCTTAATCCTGCTCAGGTGGGCAAACCGGGATGGCAGGGATGGGTGAAGGCACTCCGCGATCGCCCTTTGTTGGTTTACGTTTTGGCGAACGTCTTGTTTACAACCTATCTCGCCTTTGTCAGCAGCACCCTGCCGCTTTATCTCACCAACTTTGTTTCGGAGCGTGCCCAACAGCCCGGATTTACTCCCGTTGTGATTAGCGCTCTGTTTACCTGGCATGTGGCTCTGGCCGCTTTATGCCAGCTTCCGGCGGCACGCTGGCTCAACCGTTTTAGCCGTCCCAAGGCTTTAATGCTGTCGGCAGGGTTATGGGCGATCGGGTTTGGGTTAGTCTGGGTGACGGGTACGGCGGCTGCGGATCATCTGGCCTGGGCGGCGCTCACCCTAGCGGTGATGGCGCTTGCCACCGTGTCTTACACACCAGCGGCCTCATCTCTGGTGGTGGGATTGGCTCCCAACTCGGCACGCGGGGTCTATCTTTCGATCAATTCTCTCTGCTGGGCGGTGGGCTACTTTGTTGGCCCCGTCATGGGCGGCTGGGCAATGGATCAGTCTCGATCGATCGCGACTGGGTTTTGGGTGGCAGTGGCGCTCAGCGTCATAGGGGCGATCGGCGTTTTATTGTGGCTCGATCGGCTGCTAGACAAAGCCAAAATGGAAAGATCCCAGGTTTAGCGCTCCATAGCCTTTGCGCTTAAAGCCTCACTTTGTCAGATCCTAACCTTCCTCATCTTCCGGTTCTTCTTCACGCGCCCAGGTCGCCACATCGCGAAACACATCGGGGATCGCTCCTTGGCTAGAAGGGAACTCCAAGATGATTTCTGAAGTGTAGAGGTAGCCTGATTCCGCATAGGAAATCAGGACGCGCTTGAGCGCTAGCCACACTTCTGAGGCATATTCCCACTCTTGGTTAAACCCTGCCCGATCGGCGATCGATCGCATTGTCCAAAAGTAAGTATTCCGCACCACCGATCCTTTCTTCTTGTATTCCGGCACATCGTCTTTGTGCAAGAACAGCACCTGATTCTCAATTCTGGCTCTCATGGCTTGCTTCTAGATTTCCTGCGTTGACTTTTGGGTGGAATGAGGTGACATGGCACGGCACAAGGTGATATTTTCAGGCGTAGCTCAATCTTCTGTGTTGATGTGATACCGTTTTCTCTTTCACTCTAGGCGATTTACTATAGAAGACTCTACACAGCTCTGAGGTTAGGGTTCACATCTACTGGCAATTGTTCGGGTTTAGAGCATGGCTTAATTTGACGATGCGATCGTCTATCCGTGTGGATGTTCTCAAAAGTGGGTGTTCCCAAATATGGATGTTTCCCAAATAATGTTTACCCAATGGCATGAGGGTCATGAAGACTAACCGCTACTCTTACCCTAACGTGTTGAACTGGGTGCTGATTCTGGCAATTGCCCTGGGGGTTTGTTTTCGCCTGATCAATCTCGATCGCAAGGTTTACTGGCATGACGAGGTTTATACCTCTATGCGGGCAGCGGGCTACACGCGCGGCGCAATCGATCAAGAAATTTTTCAAAACAAGGTGATACCTGCTTCAGAGTTGCAAAAGTTTCAGCAGATTAAGCCAAGAAGCACCTCTGCCGATACCGTGCGATCGCTAGAAACAGAAGATCCGCAGCATCCGCCCCTCTATTTCCTCATGGCACGGGCATGGATGGGGGCGTTTGGTGGCTCAATCTTGGCTTCTCGCATGCTGCCTGCGCTGCTGAGTTTGCTTAGCCTGCCGCTGATGTATCTGTTTGCGATGGAGCTATTTTCTGCAAAACTGGTGGCGCTGCTAGCCACGGCCCTGCTTGCCCTGTCCCCTTTTGATGTTCTGTTTGCCCAAACAGCGCGGCAATATGGCCTGCTGGCAACTGCGGTAATTGGCAGCTCTTGGCTGCTGCTGCGGGCGCTACGCCTGCGATCGCCCCTTGCCTGGATATTCTACGCTTTGAGCGTGGCGATCGGTCTGTACACCCATCCCTTTTATGCGTTGACGATGGTCACGCATGGGTTCTGTGTGCTGCTGTTTGGTCTTTTGGGCTGCGGAGATCCAGTGACAGAACGTGAAAAAGCAGCACCGCTAAGACCTGCACTGGAGGTTTCGCCAGATAGGTTGGTCAAACCGCGATCGATTCGCTGGCGGTGGCTGCTGGAGTATGCGATCGCCAATGCGGCAGCACTGCTGCTGTATGCCCCCTGGATTGCCGTGTTGAAGGCCAACACCAGTCGGGCGCTGGCGACAACGGACTGGGCTAGGGCGCAGGTCGGCATTGACTATTTGCTGAAGCTTTGGACATTGACCTTTAGTTCGCTATTTTTTGATCTTGATTTTGGTTTTGATAATCCGCTGACCCTGTTACTGCGGCTGCCTTTTATCGCGTTAATTTTGGCGGCTATGGTGGCAATTTATCGCTTCACGCCTCGCACCACCTGGGTTGTTGTGCTGAAGTCTATCCTCGTGCCTTTCTTGCTCTTGGCGCTGCCTGATTTGATTATGGGCGGCAAGCGATCGGCTGTCAGTCGCTACCTCATCTCTAGTTTTCCGGGCATTCAGCTAGCGATGGCGTTTTTACTGGCGATCGGATTAAGGAGCGGCAAGCAAATTTGGCGTTGGGTATTGGCGATCGTCTTCGCTGCCAGCATTGTTTCTTGTGGCACTAGCGCTATGGCAGAAACCTGGTGGAACAAAGACCTTAGCTATTCTAATGCCGAGGTGGCGCAGCTGATTAATGCCGAAGTGCCTGCTGACTCTGCGGGGCTGGCGGCATCTGCACCCCAATCCACCCTGGTTTTGAGTGATATTGGGGATGACTATACCAACACAGGTGATTTAATTTCTCTCAGCTATCGCCTGCAACCGAACGTGCGCTTGTATTTAGTTAAGCAGCCGCCTGATCTAGATCCATTGGTCAATGAAGCGCATGTGCTGGTTTTTCGCCCCTCTGTCGCTATCAGGCAGGCGGTTTCGCAACGCGGTTGGCAGCTTGAGATGGTTTCTCGACCAGGGCGACTTTGGCGGCTCAAGCAATAGGCGGCTCAAGGTGGCTTGACGCTATTCATCCGCGTCTGCAAGAGGTCTAGTGACCTGATAAAGTGAGATGGAGATGTCACACTAAGACAGGATGCGCTCAGCGCAGCTTGGCTTTGATGCAGTAAAAATAGATGAAAAAACTACAGGATGCAATTAATGTTTTGATCAGCTTTGTGCTGATCGCCTTTATTGCGACCAGTTTGGTAAAGCTGGTGCTGTTCTATGTCAATGGCAATCCATAAACGTTTAGGAACCTCTCATGGCTGACGTATTTTCTCCTGAAGTAAGCGATCGCATCTGTAAGCATATGAATGAAGATCATGCCGAGGCGATCGCTCTCTACGCCAAAGTTTTTGGTGGCACAGCCGAAGCGCTTGCGGCTCAGATGCTAAAAATTGATGCTCAAGGCATGGATCTTTTAGTGCAAACTGAACAGAATACTTTGCCCGTCCGAATTGCCTTTGACCATGAGCTGGCAGATTCGGAAGACGCGCACCAAACTTTGATTGGTATGGTGAAGCAGGCACGCCAGCAATCGGCTGAATCTGTGTAGTGTTTTCTGCGTAGTGTCTTCTGCGTAGAGTTTAAAGCAAGGTTTTTGAGCGCGGAGTACGTCAAAGCGCATTTACAAACCAACGGTTAACAACTTGGGTGGTTTTCAAAAAGCAGTGCTTTTTGAGAGCTATCCAATTTTTTTGACTATCTCAGCTCTGGCGATCGGGACTCAGCAGATCGCTAAGCCTTTCTATTTTTTCTAAAAGCTGGATTTCAAAGGCGCTTTGCGCCTTTGAAATCCAGCTTTTAGAGTTTTGTGGTGCGCTCTGCGCACCACAAAACTCTAAATTGCGATTATGTTGGGACATTTTTGAAAAACAGACTTACGTGTTCATTCGCTCATAAATGGCCGAGGTGGCGGGCGAGTATCGCGTCAAAAAGTTAAATATCCAGAACTTAATGCAAGAGTCCATAAAAACCGGAACGGTGGCAATGAACAAATTAATAGCGGCCTGATTCTCAGGTACTCCTAAATGCTCTGCAATGCCTGCTAAGATAACATCCCACCCCTCTGCTGAGTGAAAACCCACAAAGATATCCGTCACCAAAATAAAGAGAAAAACCTTAGTCGGATCGCTGAGGTTGAGAAATGCCCGACTGGTTGCCCCCCGCAGCAAGGTAATGCGGCTACGACCAAAGTAGGTAAGCACCGCAAACACCGCCAGAGAAACTGTGTCGGATAGGATATTCTTCCAGCCATTTAACGACTCATCCATTGCCTCTCTGGCCCCTTCTAGGGCAGCTTCCTTCAACTTTTTAGCCACCTCTTCCTCATTCAGCTTTGGCAGTAGCCCCAAGAGCTGCTGGATTTCTAAGCCTTCTTTAAATTCAACGAACTCCCGCAGAGAAGCTTCCTTAGTGGCATGGCTAAAGGCCATCTCAACATAATGCTGCTCGCCATAGCGCTCTAGCACAGGCGCAACCAGGAGATTTCGGGTGAGAAACTGCACCGTCAAAGGAATCACAATCAGCAGTACCAACCAGCGAATGGCAATTCGATTTTGCTTACGACGATTTCGCAGCTCCATCACCACTTCTTGCTCAAATTCTGGGCTAAGCTCTTTGCCAATTTGAGATAGACCTTGAAAAAGTGATGTGGAATTCTTATCTTTGCGAAAGCGCTTGATTGCGGTTTCAGCAGAGGTTCTGCCTTTTGCCTTGTTAGATGTAGGCGGCGTTCCGACTACCGTACCTGCTGCCATTCCCGCTTCGGTTCCAGCAAGCTCTCCGGGTAGCGTGGGTTCGTTAGCAAGTGGGTCTGAGCTAGACGAGAGAAAATCTAGTTCATCTTCCCGATCGCGGTATTTCCCAACCACTGACTCAATAAAATTCAGCTTATCTAGAATTTCCTGGGCGATCGATCGCTTTGCTTCAGAAAGCGGATTGTCTTCTGGCTCAGCAGTTTGAGTAAGCTGGCGGTTAAAGACAAAGCTGCCGATGCGAAACTGTGCTAGGTTGATCCGCACTGTGGCAAGCTCTCGGCTGAGCTGAGTCTGAAAGTAGTCACAGGTAATTTTTCCCTTGTCGCGATCGAAGCCAATGATCTTGCCATTAAAATACTGATCTTCAATGGCTTTGATGGCTGTAGCGGCTGTGTAAGCATTCTCTAGTCTGCGGAGAGAGACTTGACTCATCCACTGATCCACGCGTGGGAAGTTCCAAGTTTTCATCGTTATCTGTTGCGGCTACTCCAACTCAAAGTTTGACTTTAGGGTGTATTGGGCGCATGGCTGCTAGAGCCGTTGAGAGTGGGGTATTTGGGGGCAAAATGCAGGATGTTTAACTAGCGGTAGCCCAAGCGGAGAGACAATGGCTCTAGTATCCTAGACTAGCTGTTTTTGTTGTGTTACGAATGCAGCGGACGCGAGGGTAGCAGCTTGCGATCGGGCTTGGTTTTGTGCAGAGGGAAAACTCAGGTCGCAAGTTCATCATCCTGCTGAGGTAAAAACGTCATGAAGCTGACATGAGAGTGTCATCTAAGTCAGGCAAGCTTAATGTAAGTATTGTACGCCTGAGCTTTAGTGTGTTTAAGAGGACGTTTGAAAAGTAGTCGGCTGTGATCTTAGGCACCTTTTGATCCCCCCTGCCCCCCTTAAAAAGGGGGAAATGAATTCAAAGTCCCCCTTTTTTCTAGCGCAGCGGCGCGATAGCGCGGGGATTCAGGGTGATCTGAAACGTTTCGCTACCCATAGTTGGACTTTTCAAACGTCTTCTAAGCTTTTGGGGCTACATAAGTTCTAAGGCTATATAGGCTATTTCCGCTTATTCTTTGGAAAGGGGCACATTTTGAACCTTCTCAGCTCCAGGCCACAAACAGCAAGGTTTCTAATCCTCGCTGTTTTTGAGTAATCTTCAGGGAATCATCTTTTAGAACCGATGCTTAGAATCCATGTGCAGTAGCGTTGAGACAGATTTTTTTCGGCGGAGCTTTCTGAAATGGGCGAGAGGGTAGCAAATGTCTGGATGGCTGCGGCAAACTTGCAGTAGGGTGTGGCTAGGGGTCACGTTGGGTACTTTGGTGCTTACAGGCTGCGCCTTGGGCGATCGCCCTCCTGAATCTGCCAGCCCACCCCTCTCAAGTCAATTCCGGCTGACTAGCCCCGTCTTCGCGGATGAGAGCCTGATTCCTGCCAAGTTTACCTGCGATGGCGAAAATATCTCTCCTATGCTGCAATGGGATCAGCCGCCCATCCAGACAAAAAGCTTGGCCTTGATTGTCGAAGACCCTGATGCACCCGGTCAAACCTTTACTCACTGGGTCTTGTATGATTTGCCGCCCGATACCCGTCAGTTGCCTGAAAAAATTAGCCCACAGCCTTTCCTGCAAACAGGCGGACTGCAAGGAAAAAGCAGCTTTGGCAAGTATGGCTATGGTGGCCCTTGTCCGCCTAGTGGCACCCATCGATACCTCTTTAAGCTATACGCGTTAGATCAGATTTTGGATTTGCCTCCTGGAACCACCCAAGCCGACTTGGTAAAAGCCATGCAAGGGCATGTCTTGGCAGAGGCAAAGCTGACCGGAAACTATGCAAGGCCATGAGCGCTAATAAGGATCTCGCGATGTATCCCCAGCAGGATTCAAGTTATAAAACTAATCTGAAGGTATAGCTGAATTATGGGTAGGTGGTCTGGAGAGAAGCAGATCGAGACGACAAAAATGGGACTGCGATCGCGCCTGTTCCTATCCCACATCATTGTCATGGTGGTGGGTCTGATGACGCTGTTTATGATTGGCAAGATCTCATCCCCTCGTTTCTTTGCCCTTTACCTCGATCAGTTTGAGGTGGGCAGCTTGACGGTGAGCCAGGTCAAGGGCAGATTAGTCAGAACGTTTGAGGATGCCTGGAATCAAGGGGCATTTTGGTCGATCGCAGTTGGAGCCTCTACGGCGGGAGCGCTGAGCTATTTGGTCACAAAGCGCATTGTTCAGCCGCTGATTCAAATGGAAGAAATTACGAAAAAATTTGCGGCGGGGCATTTAGAAGAGCGGGTGCCCGCCCACGAAATTCCAGAAGTTGATCAGCTGGCTTCTAGCTTTAATCGGATGGCTGCTACCCTAGAGGGCGTAGAACAGCGCCGTCGAGAGCTGGTGGGCGACCTAACCCATGAGTTACGCACGCCCCTGACGGTGCTCAAAGGCTATCTAGAAGGCTTGGCAGACGGTACGATTGAGCCTTCGGAAGAGGTCTACCACCGCCTTTCTAGAGAAACAGCCCGTATGCAACGCCTGGTGAATGACGTGCAGGAGCTTTCTAAAATGGAGGCGGGCTATCTGCCGATCAATGCGCGCTCTCTTGATCTCTGCCCCTTGCTAGGGTCGATCGTGCGGCGATTTTCCGATCAGCTAGCCGAAGATAGCCCTGAGCTTGTGTTGAGTTGCCCTCCCGGTACGCCGCTGGCCTTGGCCGATCCTGAGCGTATTGAGCAAATTTTGGTGAATCTGATCGGCAATGCCTTCCGCTACACCCGCTCTGGCTCTATTACGGTACAGGTTGAGCCAAATCTCGATAAGCTCTGGATCTCTGTGATTGATACAGGGCAGGGAATTACTGCTGAAGATTTACCCCATGTGTTTGAGCGGTTCTGGCGAGCCGATCGATCGCGCGATCGCAATTCGGGCGGTACAGGCATTGGTTTGGCGATCTGCCGTCGCTTAGTAGAACTGCAAGGGGGTAAGATTGCGGTGGAGAGCCAGGTCGGGGTGGGAAGCACGTTCAAGTTTTCTCTGCCGATCGCGCCAAGAAGCCTTGCCAAAATAAATTAAAGAGTGGTCTAAAATCCTTCAGCGCTATTTTTTATCTCAGATAGCTCTCATAAGGCTTGCCAAGGTTTCACAAAATTTGCTAACTTGGTTAAGCGCTCAAAAAGCTCGCCGGGATAGCTCAGTTGGTAGAGCAGAGGACTGAAAATCCTCGTGTCACCAGTTCAAGTCTGGTTCCTGGCATACGTTTCAGACTTCAAGTCTGCTGGAGAGAAAGATAACTAGTTCTGAGCACGACTCTAGAGACTAGGGAGTTTGCAATTTGACACAGTACGCATTAGTAGGCGCTAAGGGCTATCGCATTGAAATTACGAGCGAAGATTTTGAGCATCTAAAGCTAGCGAGGAACTGTCTTTTTAACGCCTTAGCTATTGAGGATAAGTTCAACCTTCTTCTCGAAAACTATGTTGAATTTGAACAGGAAGTGCTCAATCGTGCTGCCCATAATATGGTGTTTGAATTTGATGATTGGTCATTAAGCATTGATCAAATTCATACAGTCAATCGGAGGGTTATAAATCTTCTGACAACATGCCGACTTTATGAAGACCAAGTTATTCATAACATTCACTTAATTTATGGAGCTGGTTCTGCTCAGGCGAAAGCTGTTAAGAGTCAGATGTCCCAAGAATATGATTCAACCCGCCCTGGGTATCGTGTTATGGCAGCACTGCGCAATTATGTTCAACACCGCGACTTGCCAAGCCTTACCCTAACTACCACAATGTCGAGAATCGAGCATGGTTCAAATATGTTTGTGAAAAACACTATTGGGTTGAGTGTTAATGTCGAGGCTCTAAGCGAAAGTGGGGGATTTAAGTCAGAAGTATTAACTGAGCTTCAAAGTTTAGGTGAATCATTTAACCTTACTTTCTTTATTCGGCAGTGTTTAGAGTCATTTGGAAGAATTCACTTAAAAACAAGAGAGATTTTAAGCTCTGATTTATCAGGGTGCGACGAACTACTTCAGCATTCTATCAATCAGTATCAGCAAGCTACAGGTCAAGAGGTTGGTCTTAGAGCAGGTGTAGTTAGTGAATCAACGTTGACTGAGGGATTTTGGATATTTGAAGACTTGGTGACACGCCGTAAAAGGTTAGAGGGCAAGAATAGGAATTTGACTCATTACTCATTTCACTTCATTAGCAGTGAAGCCCCCTGAAATCATTACTGAATGATGAAGCTAGAGAGAATAGTTAAGAGTGGTTGCTGAAAGAAGCAACTACTCAACCCTCAAACCCTGATTGTCTCGTTTAAGGCGCGCTCAGCGCACAACGAAGGAATCAGGGTTTTAGAATATAGCCGATCGGTTATATAGGCCAAATTTAGTCCTCACTAAAATTCTGGGATTAAAATGCGGCGCGATCGCCACCCTTCACAATGCGATCGCAGTCGCCTTTTCAGTAGAGAAACTAGAACAGGTATAATAGATTGCGATACGGAATGCGTTCAACCGCTCAACATTGTTGGACTGCGATCGCCCCCAATTTGTTATACGGGCTTACCAATATCAAAGTTCGAGAGCATTCCATCCATGCGGGGTGGCTCCTGTAGGGCAGTTGAAAAGAAGGTTGTTGTAACAATAGATCGACCGTACTAACTTCAACAAGGCCATTCCACAGATTCCCCTCAAATGAGGGAAAGAACCACACAACCGCTATTGTTGTTCAGGATAGAGAATGGCGCGATCTTGCAGTGAGATCGGGCAGAGGTGGTTCCAAGCTTCAACAGGAATTTGTGGGTAGTGACGCAGCAGGAAGCGAAATTCCCCTAAGCGACGTAGATAGACTTCTTTCAGCATGCGAGGTTCATGATCTTGGCTCATCCAGCGCTCCATCGTGGACAAATTACATCTGGCAATAATGGCTAGCTGCGCCTGGGTGAAATTAAGTTCCTGATACAACTCGCGGGGATGGGCGATCGCAATCTGGCAATTCACGTAAGTCCGAAACAACACCCGTTCAACTTCCCCAAAAGGACGTTGCCCTGATCTGCGTGTCATAGAGCCTCCTGATCGTCTTCGGAGAGGGATGGGAGTTGTTCTGATGGAAGAAGCTCCAGATCTTTTTCGTCAACCCAATCAGCCACAACCCAGCTTCGTGAGGGACTATCTAAATCCAGTAGCAAGAGGTAGAGCCAAGACCATTGGGATATCTCATGTGAGTTATTCAGATCTGGGGCATAGATTTGCCCAATGACTGTTCCCCAGTCAGTTTGTAGTGTTAGAATCCACCGACACCGGGTGCCCAGAGAGTATTGGGGGTTTTGGATAGTTGTGAAGTCAGGGATAACTAGACCTGAAGAGCCATTCTGCCAAGGAAATAGATTTAGACCATTACAAGCAAGCACTTCTGGAGGGACAGAGCTTTCACCTTCAAATAGTGGCTGAGAGGTTCGGGAATCTGGGTTCATATGAGTGAATCGCCGAGTTGCAAATGCGTCAAGCCCCTTCGCGTAGTGAGCTGAAATAACGGAAAACTTTATCCTACTGGGATTTCAGCGATCGATTTCGATCAACTGAGTACCAATAGCGTGCTGGTTTTTAGTTGTTTCACTGACTGCGCAGGGGCTTTTTCTTATCAATTTGTGACTAGATGCACTCGACCTAGGTTTGCTTGAGCAGGCTGACGATCGCGCTGATAAATTGCTCTGGCTCCAGTGGCTTTGTCAGGTGCACCTGAAATCCTGCTTGCAGTGCTCTTTGGCGGTCCTGTTCTGTGGCATAAGCCGTGAGCGCGATCGCCAGGATCGTTCCGCCACGATTGGGTGGGCGCGAATTGCTTCGCAACGCCTCGCGGCTACGAATCTGCTCCATCAGCATATAGCCGTCCATTTCAGCCATCCCCACATCGCTGATCATCACGTCAGGAATCCATTGATCGAGCAATTGTAGTGCTTCTAAGCCAGAAGCTACGGCTGTCACGTTTGCCCCGCTTTGCTCTAGCAGAAATGCCTGAAACTCACGGGTATCTGTATCATCATCCACCAGCAAAATTTGAACATTGTCTAGTGGCGCTTCCGTATGGGTTTGAGTAGAGGATGGCTCAGATGCAATAGAGCCTATTTGTGGCAGCACAGGCAATTGCACGGTGAAGGTTGCGCCCTGATTTTCGCCCCGGCTCTCTGCCCAAACGGTACCACCGTGCATCTCCACAATTTGACGCACGATCGCCAACCCTAACCCTAAGCCGCCAAATTTGCGCGTGGTCGAGCCGTCTTGTTGCCGAAAATACTCAAACACATGGGGCAGGAAATCGGAAGCAATGCCTTTGCCCCTATCGATGACGCGAATTTGAGCCAATTGCTCGATCTGCCGCAGTTCTATGGTGAGTTGTCCACCCTGGGGAGTAAACTTCACTGCATTTGTGAGCAGATTCCACACGACTTGCTGCAAACGAGCGGCATCACCGGAGATCAAGGCAATATTCGGCTCAAGATCAAGTGTTGTTTGAATATGCTTTGCCTCTGCTGCCAAGCGCACCGTTTCCAGGGCAGCAGAAATCACGAATGCCAAATTGACCGGAGCCGCTGTTAAAGACAGCTTGCCCTGCAAAATGCGAGAGATGTCAAGGAGATCTTCAATGAGTTGGGTCTGCAACTTGGCGTTACGCTCGATCGTTGCTAACGCGTCACGTTGACGAGTTGCATCTAGCTTGCCAGTTTGTAATAAGCGTGTCCAGCCCAAAATGGGGTTGAGGGGCGATCGCAACTCGTGGGACAACACCGCCAAAAATTCATCTTTAATCCGATTGGCGCGATCGGCTTCGGCGCGTGCCGCTTGTTCACGCACCAGGAGTTGTTCCCGCTCAGCGGTGATTTGCCGCTGTTTAATCAGGTCAGCCGCTTGACGAGCCAGCAGATCGAGAAACCGCAACTCACGCTCACTGGGTTGGTGGTGTTTGCGCCAATGGGTAGAAATCATGCCGAGCGGTCTGCCCGAACGAGCCATCAGTGGCGTAGACTGCGCCGACCGATAGCCAGCCTCTATATGCAGTCGCATTGAACCGTCGGGGTCTTCGCTCTCTGGCACATCGAAGTTGACAAAGGTGCGATCGCCGTTTTTCAGCGCGATGCCGCAGGGGGTGTTAGAGCTGGCATCCATGCGGTAGAAATACTCGGTCATGGCGCGCTCAAACCCTTGGGCGGCAAGCAGGATTAACTCTTGTGTCGCTAGGTCGAAAAGTTGCACCGTTCCGGCATCGGCATGGGTCAGGTCGATCGCCGTCGTTAAGATCTCTTGATACAGCGTTTGAATGTCGCCTTCAATCACCAATCGCTCTCCCAATTCGCGCAGCCGTTGCGTATCCTGGAGGTCTTCTGCCACAAGGGCTTCGGCACGGGCGCGTTCAAGACGGGTGAAGATACGATGCGAGACTTCTTGAATCAGTTCGAGTTCATCATCACGCCAATCGCGCAGGCGCGAATCGCAAATCGCGATATATTGCGTCCACTTGCCGTTACGGTGAAACGGAACGGTGACAAATGAATACATGTTGAGTGCGGCGTAACTGGGTCCATCAGTGCGTGGGTCGGTCTGGGTGTTCCGAATCACGACCATTTCTCCGGCGCGGCTGGCTCGCTGGAACTCCTCGCTCACGTACTCTGTGAGGCGAAAGGTGCCCACCGTGCTGAGGACATCAGGACTGTTCCAGCCGTAGTGAACCGTGACTTCGCCCCGTCCTTCATCCACATCTGTAAAGAGGCAGGTGGTGATCTGAAGGTACGCACCGATCTTCGTGCCAACGGATTGCATAATTTCATCGGGTGACGACAGACGCGAAAAATCTTCAGCAATGTCAGCTAGAAAGGTAAGATTTGCTTCACGGCGTTTGCGATCGTCTTCGTTACGCTTGCGATCGCTGATGTTTTTAAAGACAAGGGCGACTCTTCGCTCCTTCGGCTCACCAATACGGCAGGCATAGACATCAAACCAGCGATTGAGCGTTTCAGCCCCTTCTTCAAACCGAACCGATTCACCCGTGAGGGCAACCTGACCATAAATTTCAATCCAGTGTTCTTCCAGATTGAGCTGACGCGCTGTTTTGCCGACGGCATCTTGCAGTCCGGCTTGCTGCTCAAAGATGGGATTAACTTCCAGGATGCGGTAGTCGATCGGCGTGTCGTTTGCATCCAGCATGACTTCAACGACACAAAAGCCTTCATCAATCGACTCAAATAAGGTTCGATAGCGTTCCTCCGACTGACGCAGAATGACAGCAGATTCAATTTGTTCGGTAACATTTCTGAAATAGACTGAAATGCCCTTGGCGGCTGGGTAACCGTGAACTTCGTACCAGCGATCGTGGTCAGGATAAAAGGAGGTGACGGAGCCAGCTTCACGATCGCGCATCACGCGCCAGTAAAGCTGTTCGAACTCGCTGCCAGCAAGACCGGGATAGACTTCCCACATGCTTTGACCCAGTAAATCACTGAGCGTGCGATCGAGCAGAATTTCGGCGGCTCCATTTAAATAGGTAAACCGCCAGTCTTCATCCAGGGCAAAGAAGGCATCTGTAACGCTCTCTAAGATATTTCGGCTTTGCCCTTCGCTGTCGCGTAGGGCTTGTTCTACTCGTTTGCGCTCCGTGGCATCTACGAGCGCGCCGATAAATACCATGGGTGATCCGGCATCATACTCGACCTGACCCTGTGCTGCCACCCAACGTTCTTCGCCCGTAACCGTTTGGACGCGGTACTCAGCAAGATATACATCGCCTGTTGCGATCGCCTGCTGAATCGCAGCTGTAACGCGAGGACGGTCTTCTTCATGTATTGATTGGGTAAACTGCTCAATCGGCAGCCCGGTTGTGGTGGCCTCCGCTACATCTACGTTAAATAAGTGAGCAAGCGCCGCACTCACGGTCAGTCGATCATCCGGAATATTCCAGCGATAGGTAGAAACGGCACCTGCCGCTAAAGCCGTTTCTAATTGCACATACAACTCTCTCAGTTGAGATTCGGCTTGTTTGTATTTCTCTTCAGACTGGGCAATTTTCTGGGCTGCCAGTCTTAGCTCCAGTTCATCAACCACCATTGCGGCTAAGTCTACTAAAGTCGCTTGTTGCTCTGGAGCCAGTGGGTCATGGGGCTGGCTGTCGAGCAGACACAGTGTTCCTAGATTAAAGCCATCCTGACTGATCAGGGGCGCACCGGCGTAAAACCGCACACCCGGTTCCGCCTGCACAAAGGGATTGCAAACAAAACGATCGTCCAGTCGCGTATCGGGAACAATCAGCGGCTTGTCTGCCAACACGGCAAAGCTGCACAGGGTATTGTCTCGCGGCACTTCATTCGCATCAAAGCCCACGCAGGACTTAAACCAGGCTCTGGACTTATCCACCAATGAAATGAGGGCTATCGGCATGTTAAACAGGCGGGCTGCCAGCTTTGTGATGCGATCGAAACCAGCTTCGGGTGGGGTATCGAGAATGTTGTAGCGATGTAGAGCGGCCAACCGTTCTGCTTCGTTTCCAGGGAGCGGCACACTTAAGGGCTTTTGGGACAGTGGATTCGTCATGGAAATAATGCAGAACTGGTAACAATTCTAGCCTGTGAGCCAAATATGAATTGTCCTGACTAAATCTTCTGGCTCCACGGGTTTACTGACATGCTGCTGAAATCCGGATTGCAATGCCTGTTGCTGATTGAAATCTCCAGTATAGAACCCATTTGAGATCTTAAGGAGAGGCTGCAAGCCGCTTAATCATTAGCCGAATGAAGCAAAGGTTGATTTTCGTCGTGGCATTGGCAAGCGTCCGCTCAAAGTTCTTGACCCAGATTTTACACCGCTCCATCCAAGCATTCGACCACTCAATGACCCACCGGGCGATCGCGGGAACGAATCCAGATTTGCCTTGTTGTGCCTTTTCTTGTTTTGAAGGTTTGGTTGACAACTCAAATCGGATTTTCGTCATGATCCGCGGATAAACTTGCTTCAGCGCATTCGTCAAAGAGTCAATGTGATACCTGTGGTCTAGCAAGATCGTAATTTTGGCAATATTAACTGGCTTCGCCTTGAAATAGTCGATGTTGAGCGTCAACATTTCAACGAGTCCCACATCATCCGTTACGTTGGCAGGTGTACAGTGGGTGAAGAAGGGAAAGCCAAGCGTATCAACGGCAAGATGCCGCTTTATTTCATTGGTCGCTTTGTAGAAACAGTATCCTTTTAAGTCTACACCCGCATTACAGGTGTTCTTCACAGCTTGCGAGTCAATAATGATTAAGGTTGTCCATTTCGGTTTTTTTTAACCTGTTCTCGGACTTGCTCATGTAACACGCTCATGAGTTGTTCAAACACCCCTGCCGATCGCCAGTGCCTGTAGTGCCAATAAACAGTTGAGTAAGGAGGTAAGTCTCTCGGTAAGTCACACCAGTTACACCCATTTTTCAGTTGATACAGCATCCCATTGATAATTTCTCGTTTTGTCCAGTTGGAGGGACGAGTTTGTTTCTTCTTGGGTAAGATGTCGAGCAGCAGGGGTTAAAAGATTTCCCATTCTGCATCTGTGAGGTCGCTGGAATAAGGCATAGCATCTCAATGAGGGAAGTTGGAGCACCTAATTCCTATTCTAAAAGATCTCATAATAGGCTCTATATCCTCAGCAGTCCTCTCTATGGCACGCTCAGCTGTCAAATGCGGGTTGTTTGCAACTACTACAAAGGCTTTAATGGCAAGCATGGCATTCAGTACAGCCTCTATGTCGTCCATCGAGTCAAGGTCGCACTGCACCCACTGCATCACCATTACAAAGAGCGTTTCGGTATTGAAACCAGCTACAGAATGAAGCATTATTGCCGTATCCGCACGACAACCAAGAACCCCGTAACCCGATTTCTCTTTGTCGCACTTGCGTTCCTTTTGGTCAACCTCTGGGTTTATCTGTTATGGCATTTTGTCAGCCAAACCCAACGGGGGGGGACGAGTCGTTTACCGAGCATTGTTTCGCCTCAAAACCATGTTGGAATTCCTCTGCCACGCGGTTGAACGGCATTTCCCGCCTATCACAGCTATCTATTTACCGGCTCCCTCATGAATTTGCGATCTACTGAGACTAGCTAGCAATACAGAAGCTGCTTGACCTGGGAGGATTTTTCAGGCCGCAAAGATTGCACCGGGAGGCGATCGCAGAAGGGGAAAGCGAACAGTCCAAAACATTGCTAGATGAGCTAATGCGTTATCCCGGCATTGCTGAGGTTTGGCATAGTTCTGAGCAGCCTGCCCAGAACACTCTGCTGCTTACCGTTCATCTCAAGTGGGCAGATTTGGAGCTGCAATTTTTCTTTACGATCGCCACGTTGGGGACACCCTCCGACATCACACTGCAAGTGCTTAGAATTGAATATTTATTTCCCGTAGATGAGACGACAGAACGCAACTGGAAACTTGTGGGATAGATGAACCCGCCGTCACAACCCAGGCTTAGATTACAAAATTGCTAGAAAGATTAAACCCAATAAACAAATAAATTGAATGGCTAAGCTCAATATCCGTAATCTTGGATCAGCACCCATGATGTGAACGATAGAGTGCAAAAGCCGGAAGGCGATGTAGACGCTGACTAGCAGATCGACGGCAGTTCCGGATACCCCTCTCACTGTTAAGAGAAACAAGACTCCTAGATACAGCGGTAGATTTTCGATCAGATTAGACTGGACTCTAAATAAGCGCCACATCAAGTTTGTATCATCGATTAAACCGAAATCTTTAGGGCTACCACCTGCTGCTAAATGCCGAATTCTCACGACAAGTAAGAGAACCACAACTACGATCGTCCAAAGGATGAATAAGATCAGTCCCCAAAGTGGAACCGTCATCGGTAGGACGGATAATTTTTCAGCGATCGCTAGATTTGCCTGTTGCTCAATTTGCATCTTGCTTCTCCCATAGAGTCTGCTCCTACTGTAGAAAGTCAGGGCATCCAGACTCTAGAAAAAAGTTGCGGAGGTTTGGGATATTCTTGCGATCCTTGGGATTTAAATCAAGCCCATCACAGAGCGGTTTTAGAATGCGATCGGGATTGCAGGAGTTGTTTCGGCGTCTTACCCGTCATGTGTTTGAAATATCGCGTTAGATGACTTTGATCACAAAATCCGGTTCGGGTCGCAATTTCGACGACGCTCAACTCGCTATGGCGCAAAAGGTGTGTTGCCCGATTTAACCGACACTGCAAAATGTATTGATGAGGCGTAATCCCCATGCTTTGCTTAAACAGGCGGAGAAAATGATAGGGGCTGATTTGAGCGATCGCCGCCAGATCTGCCAATCTCAACTCTTGATGCAGATGATCGTTGATGTAGTCTTTCACCAAAGTTAACGTGATTTGAGATAAGCCATCTCGATAGCTGGAGAGTTTGGGTCGAGTCGCACAATACTCTCGTAATAGATGAACGGCTAATGCTGTTTTAAGGCTGTCTACCAGCAAATGACTTCCCATGCCGCCGATCTCAGCCTCTCGTTTGAGGGTCGAAAAGAGGCCCTGGATGAACACATCTGACTCGCTCATAAATCGGGGCAGCAGTTCGATCTGGTTAGGATTGACCCAGTCCTGTCCCACTTGGTTCAGGAGAGTCGGCTCAATGGCCAGCACCATAAATTGAGCAGGCGTGTCCCAGCTACAGGAATGAGTTGCTCCCGCTGGAATAATTGCAATATCTCCGGTACCGCGTCTTTCACGGGATTTTTTGCCATCGAGCGATCGCATTCCGGGCGCGTTCCGGTTGGATGAATCCATCAGACCGCAAGCCAACACATGCATCGTGTGGTGATGTTCATCGGTGGCAAAGATGGGTTGCTGGTGGAGTTCAAGATGCACCCCAGGCCAACCCACACTCTTTAAAGCAGCAGGTTCGGGAACAATCTGATCGGATGCACGCTCTTGACAATAATCCAGTAGTTTGGCGGACTGGTTTGATGCTCTCATGACCTGTCACAGTTCAGGGATGCTTCTATTGTGCCTAATTATTGCCTATTCATTCATCGGTGTGGCACTACGTGCGATTTTCAAAAAATAACTTGTCCTAGTCTTATTACGGAGTGCCATATTCCTAAAAGAGGAGCTTTGAAAATAAACAAACAGTTATGGCTTTACTCTGATTTCACCCAAACTAAAATTGCCGAGCTGGAGAAAATTTCACCTAAAATCAGCAGCACTAAAAACTTTATGTAGAGCTAATTTTTATACAGTCAAAACTATGAAGATAGTAAGAATTAATTAACGTTATAAACTAAAAAATCTAAACTTCTTGCAAGCTTTTGATAGGTTGAAACGGTTTAACTTATTAACACTTGTTAAAGCATTCAAATTAAATTTTATGAAACAAGTACTTCAGCAAATTGCCAATCGGTTAGGCTATCGGATTTCTAAAATTCGCCCTTCTGTCGAACTGCCTTATATTGATGTTTTGGATCTGATTTTGCAACATTATAGGCAGCAGAACCCAGATCTTTTCTTTGTGCAAATTGGTGCCAATGATGGTAAGACTGCTGATCCTGTTACAGAGTTAATTCACAAATATCGACTGCGTGGACTTTTGGTAGAGCCTCAGCCCAATATGTTTAAGCGGTTGGTAGAAAACTATAAGGATCATCCTCAGCTTGATTTTGAGAACTCTTTAATTGCTGTACAAAACGGCACTGCAAATTTCTATGCTATTCGCGATGATGGACAGTATAAGTTACCCATGTGGTGCTATCAAATTGCCAGCTTAGATCGAGGTAAGATGCTGGACTTATTGAGTGGTCAAAAGCAAGATTTGCGTCTGCCTGCCGACATCGAATCTTTGATTGAAGCCATTCCCTTGCCTGCGTTGACTTTTCAAACCCTGCTGGAAAAACATCACGTCAGCCAGGTTGATTTACTAGTGATTGATACGATCGGCTATGACTTTGAAATCATTAAGATGATTCCGTTTGACGTGATAAAACCTGCCATTATTAATTTTGAACATTCGCTGCTGTCTCTGGATGACCGAAAAGAATGTTTTGCGTTTTTAGCAAAGTTAGGATACAGCTTAATTCATGTTTCAGTGGATACGATCGCCTATCTCCACGCGCCAACCCGTAAGGCATTCTATACGTTTTAGTTCTTAAGCAGCTTTCACAAAATAGCTTGTTCTAACCTAATTACGTAGTGCCCTATTCCTAAAAGGAGAAGAATTTTTTGTGGCGTGAGCTTTGCTCACGCCACAAAAAATTCTGGTGTTGCTGATTTTATCTATAAAACTGTGGTTTCAGCCTTCACACAGCCCGATCGCAATTTACCATCCAGGGAGTGCCAAATTGATCGATTAGCATCCCGAAGCGATAAGCCCAAAAAGTCTGCTGGAACGGCATTTTTATCGTGCCGTTTTCTGCCAACATGTGAAAGATGCGCTCTGCTTCGGTCAGATCATTCAGGCTGATGGTCACTGAAAACCCTTTGGCTTCTTCGTAATATTCGGGTGGGCTATCAGAACCCATCAATTCCTGATCGCCAAACACCAGGCTGGTATGCATAATTTTGCTCCGCCACTCAGGTTGTGTCTGCTCGACCATCGCTGGATCGGGTGCCTCTCCGTAGGTCATCAGTGCCGTAATTTTCCCGCCTAGGCATTGCTCATAAAACTTAAACGCTTTCTCGCATTGCCCGTTGAACATTAAGTAAGGATTCAATTTCATGGTGTGTACTCCTTGAATGAATAATTAGGGGATTGCAGTTGCCAAATAGGCTTCCAGGCGATCGAAACATTCAGACCAGCCTGCTTGATGGGCATTCTGTGATTCAGTAGATTCAAAGATGGCTTGATGGAAAGTCATCACGGTTTTGCTGCCCTGCGCTGCAAAGGTAACTGTGATCAGAGTTTCATGTTTGGGCTGGTTGTCCTCGTCTTCCCAGGCAAAGGTGAAGACCAAACGTTCTGGCTCTATAACTTCGCGGTAGACTCCCTGCATCCAGTGATCTGTGCCTTCGGGAGAGCGAATACAGGCGCGATAGAGTCCACCTACCTGCACATTCATTTGGCAGGCGATCGCAGTAAAATCCTTTGGCCCTAACCAGCCAGCAAAATGTTCGGGTTGAGTCCATGCATCAAAGACTAATCTGGGTGGCGCATTAAAGACACGCGTGATCAGAATTTCGCGATCGCTCGGTAACGTCACGGTTGGACAGCCCGTGGAACCTGCCTGTTTCGGCATTTAATTTCTCCTGGTAATAGGCGACTTGGCAATAGGCGACCTGCCTGAGCAGATCTCTTTGCAAGGTCACAATTTACATCTTTGAGTGAGGCTCTGTTTTCTCTTCTCCTGCCTGTAATTCCTGTGCCTGTAATTCCTGTAGATAGTCATCCAGGCGATCGAAACTTTGTTCCCAAAACTGACGGTATTGTTCAAGCCACTGATCCACATCCTTGAGCGGGTTAGCCTCTAGCTGGCAAGGTCGCCATTGGGCTTCCCGACTTCGGGTAATCAACCCTGCACGCTCTAACACTTTCAAATGTTTAGAAATGGCAGGCAAACTTATATCGAACGGTTGGGCTAGCTCGGTGACAGAGGCTTCGCCCTGAGACAGGTGAGCCAAAATAGCACGACGGGTAGGGTCAGCTAGGGCAGCAAAAGTAAGGTTTAATTGATGCTCTTTGAGAGATACTTCGGGAACAGGAGACATTGAGAATGGGAAACAGTATTTAACCGCGCAGTTAATTAATATCAGAATAAATGTACTACTCAAAAATGTCAAGCGGGTGTCGCTTACTTTATCGAGTTACAGGGCATCAGATCACAAATTAGGGTTTTGTGGTGCGAGTCAAAAAACCCCAAAAGCTGGATTTCAAAAGCGCTCCGCGCCTTTGAAATCCAGCTTTTGGAAAAATAAGAGGACTTTGCGATCCATCCTTTTTGGGATTTGGCGACACAGCTTTATCAAGGCTTCTTACTTACTAGGACATTCACAAAATATTCACATTTTTATTATTTATTAATTTAAGATTCTTGGAGTCACCTATGCAAATCGAAGGTTCAGTTGCCTTGGTCACTGGCGCAAATGGCGGAATTGGACAGTACTACGTTGAAGCGTTACAGGCTGGTGGGGCAGCCCGTATTTATGCTGGCGTCAGAAGCCTGAAATCGGTTGCAGAGATCACCATTCCCGATCGCGTTATTTTTATTCCCTTGGATATCACCAATGAGGAATCTATCGCAACAGCGGCAAAGAACTACGGCGACGTGAACTTATTAATCAACAATGCAGGCATTGGTTTACTCAAAGGATTTATTTCTGCGCCTGATCTCTCTAGTGCTAGAGCTGAAATGGAAGTGAATTACTTTGGCACCTTAACGATATGCCGTGCTTTTGCTCCAGTTTTGCAGGCAAACGGGGGCGGGGCAATAGTCAATATGCTCAGCATATTAGGGAAAGTAAATCTTCCTATGAATGCATCTTACAGCGCTTCCAAGGCAGCAGCCCTATTGCTGACTCAGGGGCTGAGGGCAGAACTCGCTGCCCAAGGTACTTTGGTCGTTGGGGTGATGCCTGCCACGGTAGACACTGGGATGAGCAAAGATTTTCCACCGCCAAAAGTTGCGCCTGAGGTGGTGGTTCAAGAGGCTCTGCAAGCGGTTATCGATGAAGTTGAGGATGTCTATCCGGGTGAGCAAGCTAAGGAAATAGCCGCCTATTTGCTCAAAGATCCCAAAGCGCTTGAAAAAATGATGGCAAAGATGCTTCCCGTTGTGTCGTGAACGGAAGGGATTGCGGCCTATTGTTGGGATGGCAATCGGGATGGCCTGGGTCAGATTGGGTCAAGGTTGAGGGTTTCTCAATCGATTTGGGTTCAGATCTTGGAGATGTAAATTATCTAAAACGACGAGAGGCTTGGCATGAATTACAGTGAAAAGTTGACTCGCGATAACTGTGTTGTTGTATTGGTGGATTTTTTGGACGGCTTCTTTCCTGGCATTAAAACCATTGACCATGACCTGTTACGAAAGAATGCAGAGGCATTAACCCGACTTTCAAAAATTTTCAAACTACCGACCCTCATGCTGGGCGAAGAAGGTGGATTTCGCGGCAAATTCTTTGCAGAAGTGATCGCCAATGCTGATCATGCTGTTAGAGTTGAGCGCCACACCCCTAGCGCCTGGGATGAGCCTGCCTTTCGGGATGCCCTGGCTAAAATGGGTCGTCGGAAAGTCGTGCTAGGAGGAATTTCGTTAGATATTTGCACCCTTCAGCTCACGGTTGATTTGATCGGCGGTGGTTATGAACCCTATGTTGTTGTCGATGTTTCGGGTTCCGACACTGGCTTAAACGAGTCTGCCGCAATGCTGAGGATGACTCAGGCGGGAGCCGTCATGGTGTCTTGGGCTTCGATCGCCTCAGAAATTATGAAAGACTGGCACACCCCAGAAGGGTCTGATGTCGGCAAGCTCTACCAAGAATTTAGCTATTGGGGCAATCGCTTTTAGAGAAGGGGAAAGTGGGCACGATGCAGAAAAACTACGATGTTTTGTGGGCGGCAACGGTTCGCACGAAGTCTTTTGAAAAACGCCTCATAGCAGCCGTAGTGGGAGGGTTCCCAGCGATGACGCTATTTCCGATCGATGTGCAGCGATTCACCGCAGGCGGGCTATCCATTCCTGAGATGCGTCGCATCAGTGCCGATTATGGGGTTCGGTTAGCGGTGCTCGATCCCCTAACGCAATGGCTACCTGATTGGCAAAGCCCTGCCAGCCTATCGTCAGAAGATCTTGCCTTTGTGAATTTTGAGGAAACTGCCTTTTTAAAGATGGCGGAGATGTTGGGTGTGGAGTCTATTAATGTGATTGAAACATTTGGCAGAGCGTATCCATTTGATGTTTTTGTTGAGAACTTTGCGCGGATTTGCGATCGCGCCCATGAGTTTGGTCTTAGGGTGCATTTGGAGTTTATGCCCTTTTCTAGCATTCCTGATTTAGCAACGGCCTGGGAGATTGTGCGTCAAGCCAACCGTCCTAACGGAGGGCTACTCATTGACTCTTGGCATTACTTTCGAGGGACGCCCAATCCATCGCTACTCGCCTCGATTCCAGGCGATCTAATCTTTAGGGTGCAGCTGGCTGACGCGCTCACAAAGCTGCATAGGTCTTTATTTGAAGACTTGATGCACCATCGCGTATTGCCCGGTGATGGAGAAATGGACGTTTTGGGTTTGATGCAGATTTTAAAAAGAATAGGGGGGCTGTCGTCAGTGGGGCTTGAACTCTTTTCAGATGCTTTTGATGAATTGTCTCCCTCAGAAGTCGGTCATCGGGCACAGGCGAATTTTGATCAGCTGGTGTTGGCAATGGCCGATCGCCCCGCTTAGCACCCGATTAGCAAGTGATACCGTTTTGGCTGGGTAAAACCCTTTCATAAATCCTGTGATGTGTAGATTTTTTCCACTCTGGGTGATTAGCTCCCTCATGGTTTGGGCAGGAATGGTTTGGGCAGGAACGGGTTTGGCAACAGCCCAAACTCAGCCTGAAGTGTTTGTCAAAGATGCAGAGATATCCCCTTCAGCAGACGCTGGGATAGACGAGATCTCAGTTGGCGCGGATGCTGCGATCGCTGAACAAATTTCTGCGGTGAGCCAACTGACTGATGTGCTACCGACGGATTGGGCCTATCAAGCCCTTCAGTCGCTCGTGGAGCAGTATCAATGTCTTGCGGCGAGCCAGACTTTTCAGGGCGATCGCGCCCTCTCTCGTCAGGAATTTGCTGCCGGACTCAAGGCTTGCTTGGACTCTCTGGCGGCGGGGGCAGATCGTTCTATCGCTGCGCGGATCAACCGCGAAGATTTGGTCACCCTAGAGCGACTTCAGCAAGAGTTTTCTGTAGAGTTGATGGCACTAGAGGGGCAAGTAGAGGCTTTAGCAGCTCACCTAGCCCAGCTAGAAGCCAATGCCTTTTCAACCACTACCACGCTCTCGGGTCAGGCTATTGTGGCTGTTAATGCGGGTGGATTCAGCGGCGATCGCATCATTAGCCCTTTGGGTGGGGTGATTAGCAGCGATCAACCTAACCCAACGCTGCTGTATCGATTCAGCCTTGACCTCAATACCAGTTTTAGCGGCACTGATTTGCTCAAGCTCCGCCTCTTGGCTGCCAGCCCTGGATCTGGAGATAACGCTGCGGGCGCGCTCGAACCCAACTTAGGGAGCGGGATGGATTTTGCCGTTCCTGGCACTCAGCAACTGAGCGTGGCTCGTCTCTATTACACCTTTGCCCCCACGCCTGATTTAAGCCTCACGATCGGCCCTAGACTGGTCGCCACTGACTTTATTGATCAAAACCGCTATGCCAACGTCAGTTTTCGCGATTTCTCGACGCAGGCTTTGGTCAATAACTTTCTACTCTTGCCTCGCCCTGCGGGGGCAGGTGCTGTGCTCTCTTGGCGATCGCCACAAGCACCCATAGCCTTACGAGCCGTCTACATTGCTGCTAGCGCCACAGAAAATCTTCCTGAAAATCAGCAGCTCTTGGGGGGTGGGCAACCTGGCGACATTCGCCTGTTTCCGACACAGGGTGGAGGGGCAGAGGGAGGTCTATTTGGCGATCCCTATCTGGGAGCTTTGGAGTTAGAGTACGCTCCAGTTCCGGCCTTGAAGGTGCGATTGCAATCGAGTATTGGCGAAGTGTTAGGCAGCAATTTCCATACGCTGGGAGCCAATATTGATTACTCCATTAATCAACAGATCGGTCTTTTTGCTCGCTATGCCTATGGTTCCTATTCAGACACAACATTAGGAGATATTCGGCCCAACTACTGGTCAGCGGGAGTTGCGCTGCAAGATGTGTTTGTCAAAAGCGACTTGGCAGGAATTGGAATCGCGCAGCCCTTTATTTTGCGTGAAGTGGGTAACGCAACTCAAACGAATCTAGAAGTGTTCTACAACCTCCCTGTTAGTCAAAATTTACGGTTAACCCCTTTATTGCAGGTCATTACTCATGCTGGCAATCAAAGTAGCAACGAAACCATCATGGTGGGTTCTCTTCGCACCGTCTTTTCATTCTGAGTTCTGTAGCTTAAACCCGGCGTTGCTGATTTCTGGGATGAATTTCTGTTGGAGAGGGGCGCGGAGCGCCCCTCTCCAACATCAGCAATGCCCTTAAACACTTCACTACCATAGGTGATCGATGAAAAAAAACGGTTTCACGCCCAATCCCAACTATGCTCAAAACTCATCTACTGACCCAGTCACCGTTGCGATCGTTCATCAAGTTCGCCAAGGACATGAAGCTGCGTTTGAGGAAACCTTGAAGAAGGTGATTCTGGCGGCCAGCACCTTCTCAGGCTATCAGGGAAGCGAGGTTTTATATCCTTCCACAAGACAGGGAAAATGGCAGCTTATTTTGCGGTTTGATACACTCAAAAGCCTACAAAACTGGGAAAACTCGCCCGTTTGTCAAGGCTGGATTGCACGGGCAGAGGCTCTGGCAGAAGCGCCTCCTCAGGTGGAGCGGGTCAATGGTCTAGAGGCTTGGTTTGTCCTCCCCGAACGACCCAATGCTAGTCCGCCGCCTAAATGGAAAACCGCGATCGTTAGCGCTGTTGGGATCTATCCAATGATTTCGCTGATGCCCAGTTTACTTGGCCCCCTGACCCGTGGGTTGCCGTCTGGGTTGGACACTCTAGTTAACATTGGGATTATGATGCCTATCATGACTTGGGTGGTGATGCCTCAAGTGACGCGACTGTTTAAGGGTTGGCTTTATCCAGTCAAACAACGTTGAGCTGCGAACCGCACCCAACCCACGCAAGAATAATAGTTTATATCGTGCTTCACTAGGATTCCGATAGGCGTAAAAAATTGCAGAGGTCGGCGTGAAGATTCTATTAGTGGAAGATGATGAGTTTCTAACTGAGTTTCTGACCCAAACGCTGACCGAAAAGATGTATCTGGTCGAAACGGCTGCGGACGGGCAAATAGGGTGGGAGTTGGTAGAGGCTTTTCAATATGACTTGATTTTGCTCGATGTCATGCTGCCTCAAATAGATGGAATTCGCTTTTGCCAAAAGCTGCGCGATCGCAAAGACTATACGCCCGTGATCTTGATCACCTCCCAGGACAGTGCGATGCATAAAGTCGCAGGGCTAGATGCTGGAGCCGATGACTATCTGGTCAAACCGTTTAATGTGGATGAATTACTGGCTCGGATTCGGGCTTTGCTGCGGCGAGAAAGTTCCGATCGCTCGTCGATTTTGGCTTGGGAGGGATTACAGCTTAACCTTAGCAGCTGCATCGTCACCTATAACGGTCAGCCGTTGAATCTGACGGGCAAAGAGTACAAGCTGCTAGAACTGTTTTTGCGAAATCAGCAGCGGATTTTTAGCCAGAGCGCTTTGATTAATCACCTTTGGGCATTGGAGGAAGCCCCGACTGAGAATGGAGTACGGGCGCATATTAAAGCGTTACGGCGGAAGCTCAAGCAGGCGGGATGCGAAGAATTAATTGAAACCATTTATGGGCTAGGGTATCGCCTCAAGGTTAACCAACCGGCTGAAGCTTTCAAACCTGAATTTCCTAAGACTGAGCGACTTGAGATTAAGCCAGCTCAACGCTCGATCGGATTAGGTCATGGCGTTAAACCATCAGGGTTATCGATTCCGCCCGAACTGGTTGAAGCTTGGGAACACTATCGAGGAGAATATCGCGATCGCGTCACGGTGATTCAGAAGGCGATTACGGCTCTGACCCAGGGCAACCTGAAAGCCCCACTGCGTCAACAAGCTTATCGAGAAGCCCATACGCTAGCAGGCTCTCTAGGCAGTTTTGAGCTGCATGGGCTGTCTCAAACTTGTCGCCAGCTTGAGGCTGTTTTGGCAGATAGACCAGACTCAAGCGGTCTATCTTCATCAGAAACTGCGGCTTTGTTTGAACAACTCGCCGCCATTAAATACATCTTAACTATTCAATCTCCTTTTCCACCTTCCACTCCCCGATCGCTAACGGCACAACAGCAACGCATCCTGGTCGTCGGAAATACGGCATCATTTAGCCCACAGCTCTGCGATAACGCGATCGCGCAAACTTGGCAAATTAGTATCCTCCACCCTGCCGATGCGATCGCAGCGATTTCCCAGGCGCGTCCAAATGTCGTTTTGCTTGACCTGAGTGTTGTAGAAGTCGCAGCCAGCGGATTTGAACTGATGGAAGCGCTGGCAAAAATCCAACCGCCTGTACCCGTCATTGTGCTGACGCAACAAGACAATTTTGGAGAACGGCTCAGAATTGCGCGGCTGGGTGGACATACGGTTCTGCAAACCCCTGTTGCCCCTCAACGCATCCTGTCAGCGATCGCTCAAGCGCTGCAAAATTCTGTGCCCCTAGAAGGCAAAGTATTGGTGGTTGATGACGACTCCATCATTCTAGATCAGCTTTCTACAATCCTTCAGCCTTGGGGCTTTCAGGTAGAACTTGTGAATCATCCCAGCAGATTTTGGCCAGTCCTGGAGCAAACCCAGCCCGATTTACTGATTCTCGACATGGTGATGCCAGAGTTGAGTGGATTAGATTTATGCCAAGTCGTTCGCAATGACCCCCGCTGGGAAGATTTGCCCGTGCTGTTTCTCTCTGTCAATATTGATGCCGACTTAATCTATCAGGTGTTTAGAGCGGGAGCAAATGACTATGTGAGAAAACCGATTATTGAGCCAGAGTTGGTGGCTCGTATTATTAATCAGCTTAAGCGTAGCAAGCCTAGATCATAGCGCCTGGGTTTTTAATTCAGCTTATTTCAGCCTCTACAATAGACGGCAAGCGCGTTGCCCCCAACTATGACTTATCCAATTGACGACAAGGATAAAACCCACGAGCAGTTGATTGCTGAAATAGAACAGTTACGAGCCGAATTGGGCGATCGCAAACGGATAGAAGAAGATCTGCGACGCAGTAATGCTCTCTTGCAGGCACAGCGAGAAACTTCAGTGGCAGGCATTTGGGTGGTCAATGAACATCGAGAAGTCATCTTTCATAATCAACGGTTTTGTGAGTTATGGCGCATTCCTCAATCTGTCATTGCCACGAATGATTATTGGGTCATCTTAAAGACGGCTTTAACGCAACTGCAAGATCCAGATCAGTTTGTGGCTAGAGTCGAAGCCCTTTATCAAAACCGAGAAGAAATTAGCCATGATGAGATTTTTCTCAAAGATGGGCGCATTCTAGAGCGGCACTCTGCCCCAATGCGATCGTCTATGGGCGTTTATTACGGTAGAGTTTGGCACTTCCAAGACATTACTGAGCGTAAGCAGGCTCAAGAAGCGCTTCGCCAAAGCCAAGAGCGCTATGTGCTGGCCACGCGATCGGCCAGCGTGGGCGTATGGGAACTCAATCCGCAAACGGGTGAATTTTATCTCGATCCAAATATCAAGTCTTTTCTCGGCTATAGCGAGATAGAACTTCCCAATAGCTGCGAGGCTTGGTTTAGCTATTGCTATCCCGAAGATCAGCCCGCCGTGTTTGAAATGTCAAAAGCTTGTGTAGAAGGCCATCGGTCAGACTTCGCGATTGAGCACCGCGTTTTTCATAAAGATGGCTCAATTCGCTGGCTGATGGCGCGAGGAACTGCACTACAAGATGAGCAAGGCGTTACCGTTCGGCTGATTGGGACAACGACGGATATTACAGATCTCAAACTTGCAGAACAAGCGCTGCGACGCAGTAATGCCATGTTAAAAGTTCAGCAAGATGCCGCCATTGATGGAATTTTAATTACAAACGAAAACCAGCAGGCCGTATCTTACAATCAACGATTTTGTCAGCTTTGGCGCATTCCAGAAGAGACGATTTCTCGCGTTGAACATGATCGGCAGCTCCGAGAAACAGTACTCGATCAATTAAAAGACCCAGAAGAGTTTCTCAGGCAGATTGACTACCTTAATCAGCACCCAGAGATCATCGGTCGAGATGAAATTGTCTTCAAGGATGGTCGCATCTTCGATCGCTATTCCGCAGCCGTCAAATCGTTTGAAGGGGATGATTTTGGTCGAATCTGGTACTTTCGGGATATTACAGACATCAAACAAATTGAGGCCACGCTCCGTCAGAATGAGCAAAAGTTTCTCCAGCTCACCCAAAACATTCGAGATGTCTTTTTCATTGCTGCACCCGACTATAGCCAAATGTTTTATATCAGTCCGGCCTATGAAGAGATTTGGGGACGCACCTGTTCTAGCCTTTACCAAAATCCTCGCTCTTGGATGGCAGCCCTTCATCCTGATGATCAAGCGCAATTGCCGCCAACGGTGAAAACGGTTTGTAGCCCATCGGAACAGAGCCTAGAGTACCGTATCGTACAGCCAACGGGCGATATCCGCTGGGTTTTAACGCGAACTTTCCCAATTTTTGATCAGGCTGGACAGGTGGAACGAATTGCAGGAATTGTTAAAGATATTACCGATCGCAAACGGATTGAAGCAGAGCTAAAACAATACCAAGATCATTTAGAAGCGCTTGTGATTGAACGCACGACGGAACTGAATCAGATCAATCAACGACTTCAGAAAGAGCTAAAGCAAAGGAAGCAAGTTGAAGCGGTTTTGCGAGAGGCTGAACGACGTTGGCGAACTGTAATGGAGGATGTTCGGCTCCTGGTGATTGGAGTTGATACAAGGCTTAACATTACCTATGTCAATCCCTTTACCGTAGAAGTTTTAGGCTACACCCGAAGAGAGCTACTCGAAAAAAATTTCGTTACCACTTTAGTATCGCCTCAAAATCAAATAGCTGCCCAGAACTATGCTCAAGAATTACTAATCCAGCAGGTTCCTGCCTATTTTCAGAGGGATATTGTAACGAAGCTAGGAGAAACTCGACGGGTCGCATGGAATATCACCCAGCTTAGAGATTCGCAAGGCGCAATTAATGGATTACTGGGCATTGGAGAAGATATTACAGAACGCTACCAAGTGGAAAAAATGAAAGATGAATTTATTTCAGTTATCAGCCATGAGTTTCGGACACCATTAACTGCAATTCATGGAGCTGTTGATCTCATGTCAGATGGGCTGATTGATTTGCAGTCCGATCGCGCTCAACAGCTCCTTGAAATTGCGGCTGAAGGAACGGAGCGGTTAGTTTATCTGGTTGATAATATCCTCGACTTAGAACGATTAGAATCTGGCAAGGTGGAGCTTGTAAAACGGTCTTATGACATTGGAGAATTGATCCTGAGAGCGATCGATTTAATGCAGCTAGTCGCTGATGATGCTGGAGTTCATCTATCTATTTCTCCCTTCTCATTCAGCTTGGCGTTAGATGGCGATCTCATTCTTCAGGTGCTTACGAATCTGCTGAGCAACGCGATCAAGTTTTCACCCAGAGGGAGTACGGTTTGGTTAAATACTCAGTTGATAAATCAGCCAACAGAAGGTGAGTATGCTGATAGCTCTAACCACATTGCAACTGCTATTTTTTCCCAGAATATAGCGCCAGAAAACCAGAGTAAAAAGCTCTTTCCCATGCCTTTTTCTCTTTTCTCTAGCCCTTACATTCTTTTTTCAATTCGAGATCAAGGGCGCGGCATTCCCTCTGATAAGATCGAAACCATTTTTGAACGATTTCAACAGGTCGATGTTTCTGATTCTCGCCAAAAAGGAGGCACAGGGCTAGGCTTGGCTATCTGCCGAAGTATTGTTCAGCAACATGGAGGGTATATTTGGGCTGAAAGTGTCTTAGGAACAGGGAGTTGTTTTTATGTTTTATTGCCTGCTTTGGAACCAGCCTAACGGCTTCTCTGAACGGCTGTCTTGTTCTATCACGCGACTAAAAAATCCAAAACGAACTCGTTGGTGAGCCATTAATCCATGAGCAAGCGAATCTTAGTGATTGATGATGAGGGTGGTGTCCGCAAGGTGATTCAAATTAGTTTAGAAGCTGCGGCAGGATGGGAGGTTGTCACAGCGGCTTCGGGTGCAGAAGGATTGCTCAAGGCTCAACAAGAAACGTTTGACGCGATCTTATTGGATGTCATGATGCCTGAGCTAGATGGGTTAGCCACGTTTGAGCAGTTGAAAGCCAATGAAACAACTCAGCATACGCCCATGATTTTACTGACCGCAAAAACGAGTCAACATGAACATCAGCAATTTATTCAGCGCGGCGTTATGGGCGTGATTACAAAACCCTTTCGGGCACGTCATCTAGTCGCTCAAATCCAGACTATTCTCAACTGGGTTTCTTGAGATTGAGGTACGGCGCTACGCGCACTTCTATCAATACTCCTTTGCATCACCCACTCATCTGAAAATCGCTATATTTAGCGCTGTTTTTTGTGGCGGCGGTATCCCTCTTGGTTTCGAGCCAGATAGGCAACGAGAGCGCCATCTGAGTCATCTCCAAAGTATCCTTCTGGAATCCCGTTATAGATAATAAAGTCGTTAAAGACATGAACACCAGAACGGGCGTTAATGGTCTCGATCGCATCACGCACAGCCTTGAGTTGTGCCACCGTCATTTGCAGCGGGGGTTCATCGGGTTGGTATGTGGTGCGAATTTTATAATCTCTGCCAGGGGTGCGAGTCATCTCGATATGGCAACCCATGATGTGCGTAATTGGGTAAGTTTCGGCAAAATGAATCAGGCGATCGATACTCTCTGTAAAGGCTGGCCAATCTCGAACGTAAAGTCGTCCAGGATAAAAAATATCTCCCGTCACCAGGATTTGCGTGTAGGGATCATAGATCGAAACTTCTGCTTCTTCATGCCCTGGCGTAGCGATCACCTGAAGGACGCGCCCTCCCAAGTCAAACTCAACCCTTTCCTCAGGCCAATGGGTAAACCCATAGAATTCCTGTGTTTCTGACAGGCTTAAGCCAACAATTTCGGTGTCTGGGCGATCGAAAAACTGGGAGTCCGCTTCAATGTGATCCAGATGCAAATGGGTATGGGCAACAACCAGAGAATAGACCGGACGAGGATATTGCGTTAGCCACCGATCGATGAGCTGATCGACTGTTTTGCGTAAGGGAAAAAATTCTGCAAACTCTGTCGCTCCTGTGTCTAGCAGCATGGCGCGATCGTTGCCAAACAAGAGATACATAAACGGGGCTTCAGCATGTACCGCCATGTTTTGGCGTAGGATATAGGTATGCTCGTTGTAGGCATGCACCTGAATATCTGGATCTTGATTGTGCTTTGCAGAGATCGACCCGTGAATCCATTCCACCGCCAAATTGCCTGGAGCGGCATGGTCAAGCGCAAAATGGGTGGCTTGAGGCTTTTGGCCGGAATCGATTAAAGTCATCGGGCACCTCTGCAACATATCATTCTGAATCGGGCTGTGTCTCATCAACACTTGCCTTAAGCTGAATTTCCATTAGCTCAAGCTTTTTCTTTTCTTGCTTCAAGTTTTCTTCAAGCTCTTGGATTTGATCCCGACGAGCCTCCATTTCGAGCGCCCGCCTGCCTAGTTCCTGGCTTTGCAGCGTCAGAGACTGTCTCCACTGTTCGGCACGCTGCACTTCGTCTTGCAGAAAATCGGGCGTAATGCCCGTACTGAGATATTGCTTGACGATATCTAAAACCCAATGGGTTGCATCTTGAATTTTCTGAACTTCCTGAGTCGGAGAAATCTCTACGAGTACCAGCGCTCCTTCATGGCAATCCTCTGCATCTACCCATATAGCGCAGTTTTCTTCTGTCATCATGAGCCATGCGTACTCAGCTTTTTGCTGAGCAAGCAACTGTAACATCACCTTGCCCTCAAGGTCTTTCTTCTTCACCTGAGCCAGATGCAACATGCCGCAGAAAGGTAACAAATCTTGAGAGAAAGTATATCTTTTAATCTTGTCCGAGCGCCCTATTCTTCTAAGCTAACAAGATTTACCTCTGAGAGGTTGTCTTTTTAAAAGAAGATAGCTCTAGGACAAAAAATCTTCACTCAAGTGAACGGATTAGCTGACAAATTAGGATTTTGTGAAGGCTGGGCAGGCCGCAAAACCCTAAGAAGTTGGCTCTCTCAAGCGTAACCTGCCTGGGGCTTAATCAGATGCCAAATTAGAGAGTCCTGGGTCAGGATTTTTGTTGCATGGGCAAAGTGGATGCAACAAAATCCTGACTAAGTTATCCCTATCGCCAACTTTACAGAGACGCCAAGCGATCGCGTAAGATTTCAGCTTGCTTTTGCGCTTCTGCCAGCGCCTCTCGCGCCGCTTGCACCACGGCAGCAGGAGCCTTATCGACAAAGTTGGGGCTGCTGAGGCGCTGCGTCAAAGACTGCACTTCAGCGTCTACTTTGCCCAAGTCTTTTTGCAGCTTTGATTTGAGCGCATCCATGTCCACTACGCCCGCGAGCGGAATCAGCACTTGAATCGTGCCGACTACGCCTGCGATCATTTGGGGAACGGCTTGAGGGACGATCGCCTGAGCCTTAGGCTGCTTCTGAGACAAGTGGCGTGCCGGAACGGTGGGGACTGGTTTTTTATCGACTAAGACATCCCACAGCACCTTGAGCATGACGCTGACGTAAACCAATGAATCTAGGAAAAAGTAGCCCATCGTCAGCAGCACCAGCATGACGATCTGAGGGCGATCGCGCCAGCTATCTAATGCGGAGGTGATTTTCTCCTGCTCAGGCTGAGGAGCGGTGGGGGCAGCGATCGCCAGATGCTCAACCTTGGCTAAGTCTTGAATATAAGACTGGCCGGAAGTCAAAATCTGGCGTTCGCGATCGCTCTCAGATTCGAGGAAGGCTTTGACTTTGACACCCGGTTTAATGTCTGCCTCGGCTCTGAGGTTGCGGATGGTGCGGATCGTGTCAATCAGCAAATCAAACCGCTGCTCTAGATCAACATCTATCAGCTGTGTGTCTGCTGCTGGATAAGCTTGCAGCGCTAGATACTGGCTGTCTTCTGTCTGGGTCAGGGTGTGCCAAATTTCTTCGGTAATGTGAGGCATAAAGGGATGCAGCAAGCGCAATGTTCCTTCGAGCACATGACCTAGCACCTGTTGAGCCACCTGACGTGCCGGGGCGTCTGGCTGGAGACGCGATTTGGCTAATTCGATGTACCAGTCGCAAAAATCGCCCCAAATAAACTCATACAGTCCTTTGGCGGCCTCGCCCAGCCCGTAACTGTCGATGTCTTTGCGGGTTTGTTGAACGATGCGGTTATAGCGCGAGAGAATCCAGCGATCGCTCAGCTCCAACGTCTCGACTTGAGGCTGGCCTAGCTGAGCGGGCGTTTTGCCATCCAGATTCATCATGACAAAGCGGGAGGCGTTCCACAGCTTGTTGGTGAAGTTGCGGGAGGCTTCTACAGAGGGAGATTCATCCGTTTTGCGGTTGTATTCCAGGCGAATATCTTGTCCGGCTCCGGCAACTTCTCGAATCAGCGTGTAGCGTAGGGCATCGGTGCCATAGCGATCGATCAGCAGCAGCGGATCGATGCCATTGTTGGCCGATTTGGACATTTTCTTGTTGTTTTCGTCCCGCACTAGCCCGTGAATGTAGACGGTTTTGAAGGGCATCTTTCCGGTGAAGTACCCCGCCATAAGCGTCATGCGCGCCACCCAGAAAAAGATGATGTCGAAGCCTGTCACCAGCGTTGTGGTGGGATAGTAGGTAGCTAAATCAGCCGTCTGCTGCGGCCAGCCCATCGTCGAGAAAGGCCATAGCCCTGAGGAGAACCAGGTATCTAGCACATCGGGATCTTGAACAAGATGGATCAGGTCGCCCCACTGCGATCGCGCCTTTTCCCATGCCTCCGCCTCGCTCTGCGCTACGACAAACGGAGTATTGTCGGTAATTTCGCCTCCGGTATGCGCCACGTTGTACCAGGCCGGAATTTGGTGCCCCCACCAGAGCTGCCGCGAGATGCACCAGTCCTTAAGGTTCACCAACCAGTCACGATAGACCTTCGTCCAGCGATCGGGCACAAAAATAGGATCATTTTGCTGATCGAGATATTCCAAGGCGCGATCGGCCAGGGGGCGAATTTTGACAAACCACTGGGTCGAGAGCAGCGGCTCGACCGGAACCTTGCCGCGATCGCTATAGGGAACGGTGTGCTTGTAGTCTTCAATTTTGACCAGGAAGCCCTCTTCTTCGAGGCGCTTCACCACGTTTTTGCGGGCGACAAATCGATCTTGCCCCTGAAACTCTCCGGCATTCTCGTTGAGCGTGCCGTCTTTGTTCATAATTGAGATCATGGGCAGGTTGTGGCGTTTGCCCATCTCAAAATCGTTGGGATCATGGGCTGGAGTCACCTTAACGCAGCCTGTACCAAAGCTGGCATCGACATAGGCATCGGCAATGATCGGAATTTCGCGATCCATCAGCGGCAGTCTTAGGGTTTTGCCAACGAGATGGGTGTAGCGATCGTCCTCAGGATTAACCGCTACGGCCGTGTCGCCCAGCATTGTTTCGGGTCGGGTGGTGGCCACTTCCAAGAAGCCGGAACCATCCGTTAGGGGATAGCGGAAGTGCCAGAGGTTGCCGTTCACCTCTTTGTTTTCCACTTCTAGATCAGACACCGCCGACTGGCTAGCGGGGCACCAGTTGACCAGATACTTACCGCGATAGATCAAGCCTTCAGCATAGAGCTGGGTAAAGGCCGACAGCACGGCTTCCGACAGCCCTGCATCCATCGTGAAGCGCTCACGCGTCCAGTCTACCGAAACGCCTAATCGCCGCAACTGACCGACGATCGTGCCGCCCGATTCTTCTTTCCACTGCCATGCTTTTTCTAGAAAAGCCTCTCGGCCAACGCTGTCTCGCGTCTGCCCTTCGGCCTTGAGCTGCTTTTCTAAAATCGTCTGTACTGCAATACTGGCGTGATCGGTGCCGGGAAGCCACAGGGTGTTTTTGCCCAACATGCGGTGGTAGCGCACCAAGGTGTCAATCAGGGCATTCTCGAAGGCATGCCCCATATGCAAACTACCTGTGACATTGGGAGGCGGAATGACGACACAGTAAGGTTCACCGCCTTGCTCAGGGTTTGCCTTAAAGACCTGGTTCTCTTCCCAGGCTTTCTGCCACTTGGCTTCAGCGGTGGCCGGGTCATATTGGCTGGCGAGAGCGGGGATCGTTGCAGTCATGGTGAGAACGGGAGAAACAGAGGATAGGTCTAGGATCTACGTAAATTCTGGCACGCCGAGGCAGGGAACTGCCAGGGGTAAGGGGCTGATTTTTGGCCGTTGAGGAGGCCAGGAGGCAAGAAGGTGAGGAGATTGAGACAATATCAGACTGGGTAGAACATTCATCTACAGGCTGAGTCCTTCACGACCGGAAAATTGCGGACAGAAAATTAGTGGCTTTACGCGCCTGACTGACCTCTGCATCCTGTCCATTCTGGAAAATCTGGGTTTTGTCGGGCTTCTAAGGGAAACTGGCCGCAATCTTGCGTTAGCTGGCTCACTTGAGACTGGGCGACGATTCGCCATTCCTGAATCAGGGCGATCGGAATCCGCAGAACGATCGCCTCTCCATTTACCGTAGGCACCTCTAACCGCAGGGGTTGATCGGATAGGTTGGGCAAAATGGCCTGAAGCTCATACTGTCCTACGCTAGGCTGAGGAGAGGCTGCAATCTGATCAGAGCGATCGGCTGCCGTCCACACCTGACCCTGAATATTGCTCAAGAGAATCGGCTGAGGATGATCGATGGCAACACTGTCGGGGAAAGCCACCAGACGTAGGTAGAGAGGCTGATCGGATAGGTCGGGCTGCACGCGCTTGAAGGCGATCGCCTGCCAACTTTGCCGATTTTGGTCGCGTAAGGTGCGCCGCGACTGCACGACGATCGCTCCAGCGTCGGCGGTTCGCAGCAGGCTGGCAGTGGCGGGCGGGGCTGTTATTCCGAATGCTGTCACCCAGAATGCCGTTACTAAAAATAAGAGAAGAGAGGCGATCGCCACCCCCCGTGTTAAGCCAGAAATTTTTAAGCTAGGGCTAACCCCAAATTTTCTTGGAGAAGACACTGATGAATTCCGCCTCCCATCCTGAAGATTTGTGTAATGCTGCCGCTGAGATTCATGGTACTGCTTCCGGCACCCGCCGCTGGCAGTTCTGGATCGATCGCGGCGGCACCTTTACCGACATCGTGGCACAGCGCCCGGATGGCAAGCTGGTGATTCACAAGCTCTTGTCCGAAAATCCCGATCGCTATAGCGATGCGCCGCTGCAAGGCATCCGCGATCTGTTGGGTGTGGCGGCAGGTACGCCGATTCCGGCTGAGCAGATTGCCGTGGTCAAAATGGGGACAACCGTTGCGACCAATGCCCTACTAGAGCGTAAGGGCGATCGCACCGTGCTGGTGATTACCCAAGGCTTCCGCGATGCGCTGCGGATTGGCTACCAAAACCGTCCCGATATCTTTGCGCGACAGATTATCCTGCCGGAAATGCTCTACGAGGCCGTGATTGAGGCTGAAGAACGCTATAGCGCTCAGGGTAAGGAGTTGCAGCCTTTGGTCGTTGCCTCGCTAACGACTGCCCTCGCAGCAGCCTATGCTAACGGCATCCGCAGCTGTGCGATCGCCTTTTTGCATGGTTACCGCTACTCGGATCATGAGCAACAGGCGGCAGCGATCGCCAAGGAAATTGGCTTTACCCAGATCTCGGTTTCCCATCGCGTCAGTCCTTTAATGAAGCTGATTGGTCGCGGCGATACAACCGTCGTGGATGCTTACCTATCCCCGATTTTGCGCCGCTACGTCGATCGGATTGCGGCTGAGCTGCAAGGTGACTTGCAGGACGATCGCCTCCCCAAACTCATGTTCATGCAGTCCAACGGTGGACTCACCGATGCTCAGCTATTTCAGGGCAAAGACAGTATTTTGTCAGGGCCAGCCGGAGGCATTGTTGGCGCGGTTCAGACCAGCCTGAGAGCCGGATTTGATAGCATCATTGGCTTTGATATGGGGGGCACCTCAACGGATGTGTCGCATTTCAACGGAGCCTATGAACGCACCTTTGAAACTGAGGTAGCCGGAGTGCGGCTGCGTGCCCCCATGATGGCGATTCATACCGTGGCGGCAGGAGGTGGCTCTCTGCTGAGTTTTGATGGCGCTCGCTACCGAGTTGGGCCAGAGTCTGCCGGGGCAAATCCGGGGCCAGCCTGCTATCGCCAAGGGGGGCCACTGGCAGTCACAGATTGCAACGTCATGGTAGGCAAATTGCAGCCTGAGTTTTTCCCGCAGGTGTTTGGGCGAGCGGGCAACCTGCCGCTGGATGCCGCGATCGTGCGCCAGAAATTTGCTGAACTAGCGATCGCCATCTCCCAGAAAACGGGGGAGCATCCCACTCCCGAACAGGTAGCCGAGGGTTTTTTGGCGATCGCCATCGACAAAATGGCAAACGCCATCAAAAAAATCTCGGTGCAGCGCGGCTACGATGTAACGGCCTACACGCTCTGCTGTTTTGGCGGTGCGGGCGGTCAGCATGCTTGCCTGATTGCTGAGGCATTGGGCATGAAGCAAATCTTTTTGCACCCCTATGCAGGCGTGCTGTCGGCCTACGGCATGGGTTTGGCCGATCTCAGCACTATTCGAGAACGGGCGCTTGAGTCGCAGTTGACCGAGGCTTTGCTGCCGCAGATACAGCAGGTTTTAGCAGACCTGACGGCAGCGGGGGTGGCGGATATTCGGCAGCAGAGCGACGCCCCGATCGAGACATTGCCCAAAGCCCATCTACGCTACATCGGCACCGACTCGGCTTTAATGGTGGACTTTGGCAGCGTTGCCGAGATGCAGGCGCAGTTTGAGCAACTCTATCGTCAGCGCTATGGCTTTGCCGTTGAAAACAAAGCCCTAATCGTTGAAGCGGTTTCCGTCGAGGTCATCGGCAAAACGGCGGCTCCTGCCGAACCTGAAATTTCTGTGGCGCGATCGCAGCCCCTTTCCCCGATCGCCACGGTGCCGATGTACAGCAAAGGCCAATGGCATGAAACCGCCGTTTTTCTAAGAGCTGATTTGCAAGGGGGCGATCGCATTTCCAGCCCTGCCCTGATCATTGAGCCGACGGGTACGAACGTAATCGAACCGGGCTGGCAAGCCGAATTGACGGCACAAAATCATCTGGTCTTGCGGCAAAGTCAGGCGTTAGAAGTCAGGCGAGAAGCCTGGGATGCCGCCAAGCCTGATCCGGTGCGGTTGGAGATTTTCAACAATCTGTTTCGGGCGATCGCAGAAGAAATGGGCGTGACCCTGCAAAACACCAGCACTTCCGTCAATATCAAAGAGCGTCTAGATTTCTCTTGCGCGTTGTTCAACCAGCAAGGCGACCTAATCGCCAACGCGCCCCATATTCCGGTTCACCTTGGCTCAATGAGCGAAAGCGTCGCCAGCCTGATTGCGGCCAAAGGTCACGGGCTGAAACCGGGCGATGTCTATATGTTGAATAATCCCTACAGCGGCGGCACGCACCTGCCTGATATCACAGTCATCACTCCGGTGTTTCTAACAGCGGATGTTCCCGAGTTTTATGTGGCTTCACGCGGACACCATGCCGATATTGGCGGCATCACCCCTGGCTCAATGCCGCCCTACAGCACGACGATCGCCCAAGAAGGCATCTTGATCGATCACTTTCAGCTGGTCGATCGCGGACATTTCTGTGAAGCGGCGCTGGTGGAGTTGCTCACCTCCAGCGATTACCCCGTCCGCAATCTGGGGCAAAACCTGGCCGACCTGCAAGCCCAAATTGCCGCCAACGAGCGCGGCGCGCAAGAGCTACAGCGAATGGCGACCCACTATGGCCTGCCGATTGTGCAAGCCTACATGCAGCATGTGCAAGACAATGCCGAAGAGTCGGTACGGCGGGTGATCAGCGTCTTGCAAGACGGCAGCTTTACCTATGAGATGGATGACGGCAGCCAGATTCAGGTGGCGATCGCCATTAATGCGCCCGATCGCAGCGCCCGCATCGACTTTACGGGCACCTCACCCCAGCAGCCCAATAACTTCAATGCGCCCCTCGCCATCTGCAAGGCCGTTGTGCTGTACGTGTTTCGCACGTTAGTAGAAGACGATATTCCTTTGAATGCCGGATGCCTGAAGCCGCTAAAGATCATTGTGCCAGAGGGCTGTCTGCTAAATCCGCATTATCCGGCAGCAGTGGTGGCTGGAAATGTGGAAACATCCCAGGCGATCGCCAATGCTTTCTACGGCGCTTTAGGGGTACTGGCGGCGGGTCAGGGCACCATGAACAATTTCACCTTTGGCAATGCCCAGTATCAATATTACGAAACTATCTGCGGCGGTTCGGGAGCAGGGGCAACATTTGACGGCACAGATGCCGTGCAAACCCATATGACCAACTCCCGGCTTACCGACCCAGAAGTGCTGGAATGGCGCTTTCCGGTCTTACTAGAAAGCTTTGGCATTCGTGCTCACAGCGGTGGCCAGGGGCAGCATTGCGGCGGCAATGGCGTCATCCGGCGAATTCGCTTCCGAGAACCCATGACCGCCACAATCTTGTCGGGGCATCGCGTCATTCCCCCTTTTGGGCTGCAAGGCGGCGAACCAGGAGCCGTGGGGCAAAACTTTGTGGAAAGAAAGAATGGAGCGATCGAGCCTCTTGGCAGCAAGGCCGAAGTTCAGATGCAGTCTGGCGATGTGTTTGTGATTAAAACGCCTGGAGGCGGAGGATTTGGACAGAAGACCTAAACTCAAAACCTAGTTTGAATTGTGACTTGAGAGCAGCTATAGCGCTGCTCACTTGAGTAATCTAGGCTCAATCGAGCGCGAAGCCCTACATGCAGATGAAAAGCTCTAGGAAATAGCAATTAGGTTGGTCGCACTGGGAAAAATTGAGGGAAAGCAGCGATTTCACCCATCCCTAATGTGATCAACCATGACGGACTTAGAACTTCAGAATCAGGACAGGCAACGGCATTGGCAGCCAGGTTGGTGCAATTGGAAAATTGGTGCGATCGCCCATCCCAAAAGTTTTCTTCTCCCCCTAGCCCAAATGTCCGTTAGGCTTGCGTTTGTCTTTGCTCTCACGCTCATCTGGTTAAGCAGCGCATCCTCAGCAGTAGCCGCCCCCAATGATCAGCCCAAAACCTGCCGCATTGGCTCCTATATCACTTCTTTACATGACCTCAACCCAGCCGATCGCTCCTTTGGGGCTGAGTTCTGGCTATGGAGTGTTTGTCCCTCGAAGGAGCTACAGCCTTTAAAGAGGATGGAAGTAGTCAACGCTACTAGCACTGAAATCAGTAACGAAAGCGAACTTGAGCGCCAAGATAAAATAGGTGCCTTCCGCCAGCAAGGCGAGGTTTACTGGTTTCAGCAGAAGGTCAAGGCAACGCTTCGGCATGACTGGGATATCCAAAATTATCCATTCGATCGCCACGTTCTAGAAATTCCCATCGAGGAAACAGTTTACGACACTACCAACTTTGTCTATACGCCAGATACGGCCAATTCGACCTACAAGCAAGATATGCATCTTGACGGTTGGCAGATCACTAATTTTCAAGTGAAGCAGAGTGGAACAACCTACAAATCAACTTTTGGAGATCCTGAACTTTCATCGGGGGAAAGTACCTATACGCGCCTAGCTCTCGTAGTTTCAGTTCAACGCCAAAGTGTTTTTAGCTTTCTCAAGGTTGCATCAGGTGTCTATGCCGCTTTTCTCATTTGCTTATTATCGTTTTTCCTAAAGATCACAGAAGTGACTTCGCGAATCAGCATGCTGAGTGGGTCACTATTCGCTGCTCTCGTGAATATGCGAGGAGTTGAAGCAGTTTTAGGAAGAACCGAACAGGTAACACTGCTGGATAAGATTCACATTCTTACATTGGCATACGTTGTCATAGCAGGATTAGCGACGATCGTATCGGGAAAACTCGCTGACTCTGAGAGTAGTAAGGCGGTCATATTATTCAATAGACGCCTCTGTTTAGTATTTTCTCTTTCCTTTGTGATTACGAATGCTATTTTGATTTTCACTGCCGTCAAGATGGGCTAACACATCCAGCAATTCTCACTATGGATTTCATAATCGGGGATTTCGTGCCTGTAGGGCACGAAATCCCCCAACCAAGCCGGAAAAAAGACTGCCGCAGGCAGTCTTTTTTCCGGCTTGGTTTACAAGATAAGAATTGCTGGCTGTAGGTCAGCAATTTTACAAGAATAGCCAAAATGCTCTATGGTATTAAACCATGTGTGGTGTTTACGGCAATTGTGTGAACCTGTGAGGAGGATTTGACATCTAGCTTATGGTAGATAGTCATCAGAAGGTTTTGAGCTGGTTGCAGCAATTGAGGGGTAAAAGTCAGGCGAAGCGATCGATCTCTTGGCAGCGGCGGCTGCGATCGGTCGGTTTGTTAGGGTTGGGAATGGCGATCGCCCTGATGGCGCGTTTTCCAGCGGCTGCTCTGGCGCAGGTTTCGGCGCGTCCGGCAGCATCAAGCGCAGAAATTAGGGGAGTCTGGCTGACGAACATTGACAGCGAGGTGTTGTTTTCCAAAGACAATCTGCGTCAAGGGATTCGGCGGCTAGAACGGCTCAACTTCAACACGATTTATCCGACGGTCTGGAATGGCGGCTATACGCTTTATCCCAGCGATGTTGCCGAGGCGGCCAGTGGACAAAAAATAGATCCTGAGCCAGCCTTTGAAAAGCGCGACATGCTAGAAGAAGCCGTGGCTTTGGCGCATGGGCGAGATTTGGCGGTGATCCCCTGGTTCGAGTTTGGGCTAATGGCTCCAGCCGAGTCAGAGTTAGTGCGTCTCCACCCTGACTGGGTTTCGGCTCGGCAAGACGGCAATAAAATTTTTAATGTTCATGGATCAGACCGATCGGTTTGGCTAAGTCCAGCGCATCCTCAAGTGCAGCAGTTTTTGGCTGACCTGGTGGCGGAAGTGGTGACAAAATACGATGTAGACGGCATCCAGTTTGATGATCATCTGGGCATGCCCGTCTCTGTGGGCTACGATGCCTACACCGTGCAGCTCTATAAGCAAGAGCACAAAGGCAAAACTCCCCCCACAAATCCTCAAGATCCAGAATGGATGAAGTGGCGCGCGGCCAAGCTTTCTGACCTGATGGTAAAGATTTATTCTTCGGTCAAAACCCACAAGCCTGACTGCATTATTTCCCTGTCGCCCAATCCCAAAGAGTACGCTTACCAAACCCATCTCCAGGATTGGTACGCTTGGCAGCGTCTGGGCTTTATCGATGAGCTAATTGTCCAGGTTTATCGCACAGACAACAACCGCTTTACCTCAGAGCTAAGCCGTCCTGAGCTGCAAGCCGTGCGGCGCAAGATTCCTGTCGGTATTGGTATTCTGACAGGACTGAGCGCCTTGAATGTGGAGACGGGGCAAATTCAGCGCCAGGTACAAATTGCTCGCGATCGCCAGTTTTCCGGTATTTCTTTCTTCTTCTACGAAACATTGAATAACCGAGATGCGGCGATCGAAGCTCTGTTTGCAAGTCCTGCGACCCGGCCAGATATCCGCACCTACAGCGCAGGGGTATGAGCTGCTCAAGAGCTGGTTTCCTCAGATGTCTCCAGAGAGGTTGAGTCCTTTCCACACATTTCAAAGTCTGCGCTCAGGTTAGCATTACTGCCCTAACCTGAGCGCTTATGGCTGTTGTTAGGGCATTGTAGGGACATAGCTGCGCGTGCGTATTCCATGCCCCTTGCATCTTGATATCCTGGCTGTCTCAGTCGTCGCTAGGTTGGCCGTAGCGCTAGAGCGTTCTCTCATTCTGGGAGAATGAAGAGCAGCGCTAAAGGCTGCTTAGCCCAAAATACCTTACTCAAAAAATTTCTAGGCTTTTGACCTCGAAATTGAGCCAAAGTCTCAAAATTTCGCTATATATAGCGGAGGGGTCTATGCATCTAGAATGAAAAGCGCTAATCAGGGCAGCTCTCTTTTGATAGACTCCTGTGTTTTCTTGAACTTGATCTCGACTTTCCTGATTTTCGTTTTAATGAGCCTCCTACCGTGAATCCACCGATCTCGTCTCGTCAACTGAACCAATTGGTAATCTTAGGTTTGCTGATTCCAGTCAGTGCAAGCGGGCTTCTGGGAGCACTGCAATATTATTCCTGGGGTGGGGCAGCTACGCCCATGTCTTCGGCGGGATCGATCGTCACCGAGACAGCAAAAGCGCTAGATGCGACAACCTTTGACAAACTCGCAAACCGACTCAGCGGTAGACCCCAACTCTCACCCTTGCCCAACCCTCAGGAGGTATGGGAGTGCGAAGTCGTGGTGATTGGCGGAACCTTGGGGGGTGTCTCAGCCGCATCAGAGTCAATGCAGGCAGGCGCAAAAACCTGTTTAGTTGAGCTTTCGCCCTGGCTAGGTGGACAGATTAGCTCTCAAGGGGTTTCGGCGTTGGATGAGTCAACGTCAATGCGAAACAGGGGCAGCTTTTCAGCTAGCTGGACTGCGTTTAAGCAGCTTGTGGCACAGCAAACAGTCACCTTGCCCGCCTGGACAGGATTATCGGGAGCGCAGCCCGTTGTCAATCTCAATAGCTGCTGGGTCGGCACACTCTGTTTTCTACCCAGGATCGGAGCCGAAGTCTCACAGCAGTTTTTAGAGGCGGCGGCTCAAAAGGCTCCGGGCAGCCGCTGGCAAACCAGCACTGCTTTTAAGGGGGCAGAGTTTGACCCAACTGGACGAGAAATTACGGCGGTCTATGCCGTCCAGCGATCGCCCCGTGACCCCAACTATGCGCCCAAAGGTCGCCCATCGCAGGAATTGCCGTCCTGGTATTCTTGGTCATCTGATCAGGTGTTTGAAAAAGTGCCGATTCGGCTTCAGCCCCCAGCGGGCAAGCGGATGATTGTGATTGATGCCACCGATACGGGCGAGTTTGTCGGTTGGGCAGGCATTCCCTATCGCTTAGGCTCAGAAGCCCAGGCTACTACCAGCGAACTCTATGCGTCGCGGCAAGACAACCCCGACTGTACGCAGGCTTTTACCTTTCCGTTTACGATGGCAATTTTGGACGATCGCGGCTACAGTCGCGACGTCTTGGCCAAAATTCAGCCGGACTATTCTCGCAGCGAACATCAGCGGGAATATGATCTAGAAGGCTTCCCGATGTTTGATGGAGCCAGCCTGTTTAAGTACCGTCGGGTGGTGAGTACCCAAAGGGATGATCCGCGCTTTGGCCCTCCGGCAGCGGGGGATATCACCATGATTAACTGGAATCGGGGCAATGATTGGGTGTTCATGGATCCGCCTCTGATTTTGAATGAGTCAAAGATTGCGGCATCTGGGCAACATGGCAACTGGATGGGAGGACTGTCGCTGAGTTCGCTGCGCCACGCCGAAGAACATGCCATGCTTTTTGGCGAATGGCTGATCCAGACTAAGGCGACTCCCAACACGCCCTTGACCTATCTCATGGGAGCCAATGCGCCGATGGGAACGCTGTCTGGGCTAAGCATGATGCCCTACATCCGAGAAGGCAGAAGGATCTTGGGCAGACCCGCCTATGGGCAAAATCAGTTCATGATGCAGGAGTCTGATCTGCGGCGCGATATGACAGGCGGACGAGACTTTAGCGCTACGGCGGTTGGGCTGACCCACTACGCGATCGATATGCACGGTTGCCGCTACCGCAACTCTATGGATACTGGGGAAGCCAGTAGTGCCCCCGTAGACGATGAAACGCTGATTCGCCCGATTCAAATTCCGTTGGAGGCTTTGATTCCTCAAGGCATTGATAATTTGCTGATTGGCGGGAAGAGCATTGCCGCCACCCATATCGTCAATGCCGCCACACGAGTGCATTATGGGGAGTGGGTGATCGGTGGTGCAGCAGGCGCTACGGCAGGATGGCTGATATTTCAAGATCGCTCTAATCTGCCAGATGTGCTGCCGCCAGATGTGCTGTCGCAAAATCTAGTGGCGCAGCTACAAGAGTACATGACCAATCAAGGGCTGAACCTAACTTGGTGATTTTTGCCCTATGCGGCGATCGTCTGGTGCTGAATTCTCTCTACGATCGCCTGTAGGAGACTAGACCCAGTCTCTTGGAGTAAGGAATGTATGATGGCCTTGCCATCATCATCAAGAGCTGAAAAACTTTTCTGTGAAAATTTGGGTGAAAGGGGCTTAACGGCAGGAGAGACAGTACCGTATTGAGAAGGACATATCACAGCCTGAGATGATGTCGAAAAATACGCTGAGAAACGAGAGTGAACAAATGAGCGGCTGACAACAAAGAAGAAATTGAAACACATTCAGGCGTTGCTGAATGGAATTATGCATTTGCCCCTCAGATGACAAAACGACTCGATTAATGGGAACACTAGCCTACACAGATAGGGCAGTCCTAAAAGATAAGAATTTTTTGTTGCATAAGCTTTGTCCACGCAACGAAAAATTCTTCTATGAATACCACTCCCCATAGGCAGTTGGGTAAACAGGTTGTTAAGTAAGCAATTAACTCATATGAGCAACTCCGGATCTTCCCCCGAAAAGAAGGGTTTCACATCACTCCTGGTCAAGGGGGTCGTCAGTGCTGTTGCCTTAGCAGGCACGACCGCAATTCCAATCGTGGTTCAGCGATCGCTGCAAACTCCATCTACACCAGCTGCCAGCCCAACTGCAACAGTGCCAGCCCCTTCAACAGCAGCCTCTCCGCTACCCGCTGTCAATCAAATGGGGGTTACTGGCACAACTCCCCAGGCGATCGATCAGGATGAAAAGGATGAAAAACCCAGAGGGAAAGGCAAGAAGAAACGCCAGGAAGAGTGAGAATGAAACAGGTAAATTTCGCTGCGATTTTGGAATTCTACCTTCCTCTTGCCTGATTATTTTTAGTGCTAGAGCCTGCAAGATCAGAATGAATTGCGGGGCTGAGTTGCCGCCACGTTTGAAATGGACGCCTCAATTTCGGCCAAAGAAACGGGTGTATTGTCTCCCGGCACATCCACAACAACCAGGTATCCGGTAAAATTTTGTCCGCCGATCGCCCGTAGCGCTCCAAGAATTTTGGGCATATCGGCCTGTTGCAGTCGTCCCGTCTCGTCGTAAAGCTCTAGTGCCGACAAACAGCCAATTGAGGGATTCCAATTGCCGCTAGCATGGCGAGCGTTGCTGCTGAAAAAAGCAGGAGATTCGCCCGTACCGTGAATTCGGAAAGAATCGCGATCGCCTTTTCCGGCCCAGTAAGTCTGCTGCATGGGAAAGTAGTTGCGCCATGAGGCAGGCAACAAATTTTGGTAGGCGGTGAGCGTGTTGGGCAACTTACCGCTGGTTTCAAACGGAATATAGAGATTGACCAACGAAAATAGGCCAAAGGCTCGGAAATAGTCCGTATCGGGCTGAGGCGTGATGCCTTCAATCCGGTAAATGCCTTGGGGCGTTTGGCCGCGCGTAAAGACCGAGGAGAGATTATGCAGCGATCGCAGCAGCAGCGGCACTGACCAAAGCTGGTCATTTTCTCGCACAAAGTTGCCTTTGCCGTCTTTCAGCACAGTTTGACACAGCACCCCGCGATCGGGGCGACAAAACACATACATCACCGCCTGATTGGAGGATGGGCTAGGGACGATGGCGCTATTCAACAGGTCGGTGAGAGGGGGTAATGCCACAGGTTGATCGATCGCCTCGACCTCTTTCAGCGTTGAGTTGAGATAGACATCATTTGCCCAGTTAGGGAAGCGCTGCCGGACGCGATCGCTCCACTGCTGCCGCTGCTCAGGGGTAGAGTTGCCTTTAGAGAGAGCAGAAAGAGCCATTGCCACCCAGTAGGGGTCGGGGCTTTGAGCTAGGGTTTGGCTAAACTGCTGCCCAATGCTGGCATAAAAGTCGGGATTGCTGAGGTAAAGCTGGTTGCCGATCGTCATGGCCATGTCTAGCACCTGCTTTTGCGTGCTGGATAGGTTGCTTTGCCGGGTCAGAGCCAGCAATTGCGTCATGCCATCCGCGACAAAGGCTTCTTGGGGTTCGACGATCGCCGTTGTCCAGAGCAGATTTCGCCAAAACTGCCAGTCTGAGGGGGGGTGTTGGCGAAGGTCATAATTGTCGGGGCGCACCTGCCGAACTTCCTGCTGCCGCTGTGCCGCTCGGGCTGCGGCTGTGGCTTCTGGAATAGGGCCAGCGGCCTGAGCCATCTGAGGTGCGTGCAGACCCAGTGACAAACCCAGCGTTAACAGAACAGTAAGGTGAGTTTTCATGGCAGCTAGAGGAAAATTCCTGTGGCGTCAAGCGAAAGATTGGCAGGAGGAGATTTTAGCATTTTGTTTTCTTCAGATCTCATGTCCAGCAATTCTCATTTCCCAGAGAGTTTGGCTGGAAGTTCGCGCCCGCACGGCGCGAACTTCCAGGTTTGAAATTCATACTGAGAACTGCCGTCTCATGTCAGCCTGCTCCATCCTGCCCTAATGTAGGATGCAAGTTTCAGCACCGCATTTCAAAGGTGCTCCGCGCCTTTAAAATCCAGCTTTTAGAATTTTACGGCACGCGCCACAAAACTCTAATTTGCCAGCGGTTTAATAGAACAGGCTTAATTTTCGGCTTGCTTTTTAGAGACGATCGAACAGTTGGCTAGAGGCGGCTGAGGCGGCAAGAGCGCCACCACATGAGGCACCGGGCGAGGTTCGTAGCTCATCATAGACTTGCCCTCATAGACCAGCGAGGCGCTGGCTCCAGAATCTAGCATGACCACATCGCGCAATCCAGCCTTGCTGAGGGCTTTGCCGAGAGAAACTGAGTCTACATAGTCTCCTGATACGCCCACCACAGGCTGGCCTGCATAGTCGATGCCCCAATAGGCGCGATCGCGGGCGGCATCAAAATCAAACAACCTACCAAAAGCCTCGGCGGGCTGGGGCTGACCGTCTTTCACCAACCAGGCCGCTCCCACAAAGGCATCCGTCGCATCTGGCAGCTCAGCCTGAATTCCAGCTAGGGTATTGTGTTTTTCGGGGTCAAACGGTACAAACATCACCTTGTCGGGGCTGAGTAACACCAGCGGTCGCCCGGTCAGCAAACGGACTTCCTTGGGGTTGCTGGGCATAAACGCCTGCGTATTTTGGCTCATCACTGGCCCTACCATGACGTTGGAATCTAGATATTCCAGCGAGAAAAAGCCGCCATCGACTGCCGCAACGGCGGGAGTTCCGGCGATAATTTCTTGCACCTGATAGCGAGTCTTAGCGTGAATCGTGATTGGCCGACCGCCAGACGCCATAATCAGCGGCACTTCGTTGACCGTCAGGCGGCTCAACTGCACCGGGGAATTGAAGTTAAATTGGCTACCAAAGGGAGGTAAAGGCGCGCCACCATAGGCCGCAGGAATCACTTCCGCCAGGTTAGCCTGCCCAATCCGATCGATGTCCAGCAGATTTTCTGATTCTCCCGCAAACTTGTTGACGGTATCGTCCATTGTCAGGGCGGCTTTGTAGCCCGTCATCTGCACCCAGCGCTGTACCCGCTCGTCGTTTTTGCCCACAGGATAGACAAAATACTTGAGCGTAATGCCCAGCTTGCTTTCCAGCACGCGCTTAGATTCGACGATTTCGTAACGCAGGCGATCGTCTGGCAGCACGGTCAGGTCTTCGGGATGGGTGAAGCTGTGGGAGGCGATCGTCACGAGGGGATCAGCCGCCATTTCCTGCAATTGTTCCCAGGACATACTAGAGCGGCCAATATTTGTGCCCACCTTGTCAGGATAGATGGCAAACACCGCTGGATAGCCGTACTGCTTCAGCAAAGGGTAAACATGCTCGTAGTGGCCTTTATAGCCGTCATCGAAGGTCAACAAAATCGGCTTTTCAGGCAGCGGCACCCCGGTCGCCAGATGTTCGGTAAGCTGATCGAGGCTAATCGGCGTTAGGCCGTTGTCTCGAATCAGGTTTAACGCTGCCGTAAATTCTTGGGGCGTGACATCAAAAAAGACTTCCTTCTCCGGCAAAATGTCGTGGTACATGATCACAGGCACCCTAGCGCGCCGAGCTGCACCGCTAATTTGCGGAAAGGGTGCGGCAAAATGCGCCGCCAACACAGGACTCAAATCGTTGAGCAAGGTTCCCATTTTGGAAGTTTGAGCCATCAGCACGGGCGAATCTGATGATCGCACCTGTGTGACTTGAGCAGAGGTAAATTGGGTGTCGGGGCTGCAAACTTCTGAGGTCGGCGGGCTTTCGGGTGCCGGACTAGCGGGTGCAGGGCTTTCTGCCGCCGGACTTTCTATCACCGGACTTGCTAAAGCAGGGCTTTCCAAAGTCGAGGTTTCTAGCTGGGCTATTCCTGGAGGTGTGCCAATTCCCAGCGTTTGCGAGAGCGCGATCGCGGGAAAGACTGCAACCTTTAGACCAAACTTATAAAACAGGTGGGAACGCTGGAGAACGGAGGGTCGGCTTTGAAAGGCTGAGCGACGCACCCACTGGGGCAGTTTCATAAAGATAGGCTCTGCGAGAGTACCGCTGATATTATGTAGCGGATTTTAAGTCAATTGTCAGGTCATGTAGGCTACATTTAGCCCCCATCTCAGTGCAAACGATTTTTGCTTTCCGAGAATATTGGGTTTACCCTACAGGCATCCAAAAGATTAGCATTAATTTAGTTGAACGATCGCAAAACTTGCTGAATTTTACTGCGCTGTTGGCGATCGAGGGAAGTCGGGAAACTGAGTTCCATCGAAACACGCAGCACCTCTATTTCGGATTGTTCGACTCCATCTGGCCGAAATTCCACGTCCTGGCTCAGACCCGTTGCCAAAACCTCCAGGCTTTCCACCTGAACTAAGAGACTCTGCGGTAGCGCATCTCCATATCCAGGTTCAATCAGTAGCGCTAGCACAGGCCGATTGTATCGCAGCGGGTCGAGATAAAGAGCGGGCAGATCGCTCACCTCTACGCGCAGATCATGCATGCCCAGCTCAACCACTTTGGTCGGGTAAGATCGCTCTCCCCATTCTTCCCAAAAGAGTTGTGCCATCGCTCTCACCTGCTTACGCACCTTAACGCCATCGGCGGGCCTTAGCTCTCGGAAAGCGCGCCGGAGGCTAGTAGCAATGAACCGCAGCGACTGGAAAGGCTTATCTGTCTCAGTCCGGTATTGGGCATACCACTCCTGCACATCAGAGAACAGAACAATAGCCAAATCATCGAGCTGCGTGCGGTTGAGGTCAATAAAATCAACGGCAAGGATGGCCTGGAGTTTGTCTGTCGCGTTGGCACGCACCACGCGGGCGTTGAGCAAGGCGCGCGCGCCAAAATCGCCCACCAGCTCTACTCGAATCTCGTCTGGGATATTCGGCCAATCATCGAGCAAGATTTGTGCGCCCGATTCGCTGATATCAACGGTTACGCCGATCAGACGATTCTCGTCGCTATGAATAATAGCCTTTAAGTTGCGCGGTAAACGGTGGGCGCGTCGCAACTGAGGCTGTTCGAATGCGGCCAAACAAGCCGCAGAAACCAGCAGCAGGTTAAACAAACACCAGAGGGCGTTGATCATCACCGCCTGGGTTTCTGTAGGGCTAATAATTAACCAAAAAGGCACAGCAATTAGAGACGCTCCGGTAATGGCACCTACCAGCACTAAATACCGCATTGACTCTAAGTCAAAACTGCGCTCGGTCACGACTAATCCTTTATCGGTGACGTTAAAGGTACCCAGCTTGGGATTGAATAAGGCCAGAATGGTCACAATTCCCGCCTGGAAGGACAGTGCAAATTCATAAATCTCGTTCCAGAAGGAAAAACGAACCCGCTTGTAGGGAATATGGTTCGTTTGCATCGACAGGATGATGTGGGGCAGGGCGTAGGCCAAGGTTTCTAGCCCTAGACCCTTGACGGGATTAATCCCAAACAGCAAAAACATGGCAGGGGCGATCGCATACATTAAGCGCGGAAACCCAAAGAAAAAGTGGGATGTGGCGCTAAAATAGCAGACGCGCTGAGATAGCCTGAGCTTGAGCTTAGGATTAAATAGGGGATTTTCTAGACGCAAGATTTGCGCCATGCCTCGCGCCCAGCGCACTTGTTGCCCTACATAAGAGGAGAACTTTTCGGGAGCCAATCCGGCCACCATAATTTTGTCATAGTAGACCGTTTCATAGCCCTCAGAATGCAGTTTTAAAGAGGTATGACAGTCTTCCGTTACCGTTTCGGTGGCAATGCCGCCTATAGCCAGCAGGTGCGATCGCCGCACAACGGCTGCCGATCCACAAAAAAACGCTGAATTCCAGGCGTCATTACCGCGTTGCAGCACCTTATAGAACAATTCATTGCCGACCGGAACCCGACCCTGCGTAAATAAATTTCGCTCAAACGGATCAGGGTTGTAGAACCAGTGGGGAGTTTGCACTAGCGAAACTTTTTCTCTAAAAAAGAAGCCTACTGTTTCCTTAAGGAACGCACGAATGGGAATGTGATCACAATCTAAGATCATCACCAAGTCGCCATCAGTTTTTTGCAGGGCGGTGTTGATATTTCCGGCTTTGGCGTGATCATTATTGTCACGGGTCAGCATAGCGCAGCCCAACTCTTCACACATCTGCCGGAGCTGTTCTCGGCGATTGCGGTACTTTTCTGCTCGGCCATCATCCAGGATATAAACCTGCTTTTTGTCCTCAGGATAGTCGATCGCCAATGCCCCTAGCAAAGTCTTGCGGACAATCTCAACTTCTTCGTTATAGGTGGGAATGTAGATATCAACGGTCGGCCATTGCTCAAGGGGAAATCCCGCCAGATCAACAGACTTGCGGTTGCGCATTTTCAGCGTTTGAAAATAGGCCAGCACCAGGGTCATCACCCCATACATCTCAGCTGCAAACAGCAGCAGCGAGAAGGTGGCATCCATCCATTCGTCAAAGTTGAGCGTGTAGCTGGCGCGATAGTACAAATAGCGCAGCGTCATCATAATGCTGAGCGCCATGAGCAGCAGATGCAGCAACTCACTGGCCTTACTTTCTGGCTGGCGTTCTTCTAAATGGAGAAATAGCCGACCCAAAAGAATCACGATCGCGGCAACGATTCCCTGCTGCCAAATGTTAGGCCGCAGCATGATCAGCGGCAAGAAAAACAGAACCAGCGAAACCAGTAGGGCAATCACCTGCCATTTGGTCAGCCACTTCAGCATTTGATCGAAAACATGCGGCAAGCGATCGACCAAAATGCGGGTGAGAAGATTGTTAAACCGCTTTCTAAGCTGACGGTTGATTCGTGAGTTGGGCGATCGCGGTGTCCGGCGGCGGGTATCCGTTGAGGTACTAGCCATTTCTCTGTTCTTGCCCCGTAAATTTTTTCAGATAAAGCTGAGCGACTCCGTACAGCATTAAGGCTGCGGCTATTAGCCCTGGAGCTAAGACAAACCAGTTGTTTCGCAGCATGATCAGCAACCGCTCAAACTGGCTGGTGCTAGACACTTCTCGCTGGGGCGACTGCCGCAAAAATTCCAAATTGTAGTCCTGAGTGCTGTAGGGAGATGGCTCAGTTTGGTTGGCGCTAATTAGAACCGTATCTCCTTCAAGCTGGTAAAACAGCGGGTCTTGATTCATCAACTGACCCACTTGCTTCAGCCCCACCTCGGTCTGTCCCGTGAGCGCCAGCAGCACGCGATCGTTATTCCAGGGCGAAACAATCTCCTTGAGCACTCCTTCGCTGTCGGGCAGGGTTTGCAAGGCGCTTTGTCCTTGCTGGCGAGACAGCAAGCTTTTCAGGGCAAAGCCGTCTGCTTCAAAGGCTTCCGGCAGGGGAAACGTGGCCTGGGTGCCGATGCCAATCAGGTGATCGGTTGCCCGCTTTTCGGGTGGCAGATTGTCGGCGCGAAACACCTCAAGCTGAACCGTATCGGATTGGCTCAGCCGCCCTAGCCGTGCACTCATTTCCAGCAGCAAAACCACCTCTTCGGAGCTGGGCTTTTGGGGCACAACGATCGCAGTGCTAGACAGATCTTGGGGTGCCGCAAACGGAAACGCGGACTGCATCAGCTTTAAGTCTGGCAACCGTGCAGCATGTTCTCGCTTCAGATCAAAACTGGTATCCGCGTGAATCGTTCCCCATAGCTGCTGGTCAGTCACGCGGCTGCATGAGCGCCGTTCGCGAGGATCAAGGCGGAAATTGATCTGCATCTTGGAGCTAGGCTTGATGCGATCGGGAGCAATTTCAATTTTCATAGACTGACGGGTCGCTCCATCGGGAGAGGCTAGGCGATTGCCCGCCAGCGGCACGCCATCGATCAGCACCTCGACGAGCGAAGTCAGTGGATTGACCTGTGCCCCGTAGCTGTAGTTCAGCGTCATGGTGCTGCCAGGGACAAATAGATCGTCCGGCAGGGCGCGGAAGTCAACCTCTAGAGCAGGCGCATGGGAGCCGCGCACAGAGACATCGGTATAGGGCTTTTGCTCATAGGCTTGCAAATCGCTGAGCTTAAAGCGATTCCGTGTCGGCAGGTATCCCGACCATTCTCGAGCCGGGGGTGATGGCACGGAGGCCACCTCACTGACGACAATGACATTGCCTGTCCCCATTTGGCGATCGGGGGTTTGTACCAAAAACTGTACCGCTTTGGCAACGCCAGCCGCTCCGTTTCCGGTAGCGATCAGCACAGGAGTCCGGTTCTCAGAGGCTGTCGTCAACATAAGCAAACCCACATCTTGAGGAAAGGGCTGCTGTTTACCATCGAGAATTTGTTGATTTTTTAGCGCCAAGGGCAGCTTTAAGGACTTAAGCGCAGGTTGATCCTCAGGCGTACCGATAACGATCAGCCGTTGATTCAGCTTCACCTGATCCACAGTGCTGATGAGCTGCGTCTCCATATCGCGATAGACGGCAACTCGCCCCAAGGCTGTCTGCAACCGAGCTGCGGCGGTGAGCCAGGTTTCATCAAGCGTCTGCGGCTGCAAATAGGCTATCTGATTCGCTTCTAGACTGAGCGTATCAAAAATGGGATAAGGATAGCGGTTAAAATCCATTGCGATCGGCTGCGGCTGAAAGTCAAAGACCAGCTTAGAGTCAGGCATGACCTCAGTCCACAGGGACGGATCATAGGGATCTTGCGTACAGGTGGGGGAGTTGTTTTGCAGTGCTGCGATCGTGACTTCGTTATAGTCTTGGATCAGATCCGGAGAGACATCAAACACGGCCGTGCCGATTTTAGCTTCGGGTTGGTTAAGGGGAACGCTGCCGATACTGGTACCGTTAATCAGCACGGTTAAATTAGAGCGGCTGGCGTAGAGCGCTGGCGAATGGCGATAGCGTAACGACATTTTTACTGTTTGGGGCTTCCAATTGCGCGGGCGCGTAAATCGCAGCCGTGCCTCATCATAAATGCTTTCTAACCGCAGCCGATTTCCTACTAACGGACTGCGATTTAGCTCTAGCACATACTTCCCGGTATCGGGCACTGCCACCACAGGTACAGCAGGTAGCGGATTGGGTAATGCAAAAGATTCGTTAGGTTGAGTGAGTTCCTCAGACGAGTTTTTGGGAAACGTTTCGATCGTTGCTGGGGGATCGCTCTGCGCCTGCACAAGAGACATCACACCTCCCAGGCTCATACTGCAACTTAACAAAATCAGGACTAGAAAAGATTGCCATCTTTTCGCCTGAGGACGGTTGGGTGTGGAACGAGATTTCTGCTTTTGAGATGCAGCCGAGAACAAATTTTGGAAAGGATTTTTCATAAGGTGAGGAAATGCACGCGGGGAGTAGGGGAATCAGGGTTGGACAGGATAAATTCGGGCGTGGGCAGGAGAATGTGCAAAGGAACAAGGCTCTTAATAGCGCTCCCAATAAGGCTGGAAGCCCCGTCTTCTCAGCAGATCGACCTGGATTTGCTGAGTGCGATCGCCCCATTCGGTTTCCAGCGTCGGGCTAGATTTTTGCAGAGCCTGAAATCTTTCTAGGGCAGCCAGCGGTCGATCTTGAGCCAGCTTGAGTTCTGCCAAAATCCGCTGCGTGTCGGTGTCGTCGCTGCGCAGAGCCAGAACCTGGGTGTAGAGCTGTTCAGCTTCGGCAAAGCGTTTTTGCTGAAAGCGCACGCCCCCCAAGGCCGACAGTGCCGCCGGGTTGTTAGGCTGGGTGCTCAAAATGCCTTCATAGGCTTGGCTCGCCATCGGCAGGTTGCCCAATCTTTGCGCCAGATCGCCCTGAATAAAAGCTGCGCCGATGCGATCGGGGTTGGTTGCCAGAATCTGCTCAACGCGCGCCTGGGCTTTTGCCGGATCACGAGCTGCCCAAAGCTGCACCCAGCGCAGATTAACGCCAATGCTATCGGGATCGATCGCCAAAAGCTGATCATACAAAGCCTCTCGCTGCGCGTCAGCGGGTAGCGCCCCTGCCAGCAAAAAGAGTTCTGACGGGGTAGCGGCGCGATCGCCTTGCCCCTGCGCCAAAATGGCTTCTGCCTGAGCTTGAGAGATTTTTTGCAGCCGATACGCGACTCCGGCCTGCCCCAGTTGACCCGCTAAATCTTCGGGGTTGGCTGCAACCAGCCTGTCGTAAATGCCGAGGGCATCTGTGGGCTTGTCCTGGGCCAGATAAATGCCTGCCAAGCCCCGCAGCGCATCTCGCGTCACGGTTTCGCCCAAATTGCGATCGATGATTTTTTGATACCGCTGGGCGCTGGCCTCTAGGTTGCCCTCTTGGCGCTCAATTTCGGCAAACAGAAAATCTGTAGCCGGATCTTTGCTACCTACAGGTGTGGTATCGTAGGCCGCTAGCGCCTGTCTCGCAGTCGCGCGATCGCCCTGCTGTAGCGCAATTTGGGCAATGCGGAAGTTAAAGAACGGTACATTGATGCCCGTTTGCAGCGCAGATTGAAACAGCGGCAAAAATTCGGGCTGGGGGGGATCAATCCGCAGCAAAGCCAGCGTTAGGGAACGGCGATCGCTGGGCTGGGTCGGTAATGTACTCAAGGTCTGCTGGAGCTGCTGCTGGAGTTCAGCTTTTGAGATTTGACCTAGCTGCTGCTTTAGCACCAATTGCTTGACGCTAACACTCTGGTTTTGCGGCTGCTGGGCGGCAGCTTTTTCATAGAGGGGCAGCGCCTCTGCTTGAGTAGATGGCTCATCACTAAACACGTCAGCTATTTCAATCAGCAACGAAGAAGCCGGATCGGGGGTTTGCTGCAAAACCTGGCGATATAGCCCGATGGCACTGCTGTATAAATCGGCGTTTTGAGCCTGACGCCCGATAGTGCTGAGGGCACGAGCTAAAGGCAGCATGGCGTCAGGGCGATCGATCAGCGGCTCCAGCAGGTTCAATGCGGCTTCAATCTGGTAGTCAGCAGCATAGGCCGAGGCCAGTGCCGTGCGCAGATAGAGGTCTGCGGGTGAGGATTGCAAACGGGGCTGCAAGACCTGAATGGCGCGGTCGGGGCTGCCTGTCTCTTGCAGCGATAGGGCGTAGGCCGGAATGGCCGCATTGGGAATCGTTTTGCCCGTGGCGAGGTAGCGATCGAATAGGGCGAGGCTTTCTAGATAGTCATTGCTGTAGGCGTAGACCTGAGCGGCTCCCAAAATCACATCGGCTGTAGGGTTGCCCGTTAGCAGGAGCTGGTAATCGGCGAGCGCTGCTGCAAAATTGCTCTGATAGCCATAGAGCAGAGCACGCTGCGTCCGAGCCGCTGTGTCAGTTGGGGTAAGGGTGAGTAGCGTGGTCAGGGCTGCAATGCCTCCTGGCTGCCATTCTGGGCGATAGCTGCCCAGTTGCCCCAGGGCAGTCAAGGCTTGCCGATTTTGCGGGTCTTGCGCCACCACCTGCTGATAAGCTTGCCAAGCGTTGGCGTCCTGTCCGGCGCGTTGATAAGCGATCGCCAAACCCAGCCTTGCCTCACGGGATTGCGGATTGCTTTGCAGCGTTTGCCGAAAAGCCGCGATCGCATCATTGACCCAGCCACGATTGAGCAGCGTATAGCCATCAGCCGCCTGAGCCTGAGTTGGCGGGGCATTGCAGGCAATCCCTAAGATTGACAGCCCCATTGCGGAAATCATCAACAGCCGTTTCCAATTCTGATTCATTGCTCTCCCCAATCCCCGCTTTAATTAATCAATGCCGCTAACTCAAGGCGCTGCCAAAACCAAAATTAAAATCAAAACTTAAGGTCGAAACTTCAGGTCAAAATCTGCACGAATGCGAAGCCCCAGCACCGTATCTGAGAAGCCGTCTCGCTGTTGAAACGTTGCACCCGCCCGAAGATTTGACGCTAGCCGCACGTCATAAAATAGCTCCAACACATCGGGGATGCTGTCGCCACGATCCTGCCGCAGCGTATCGTTTGAGAGCAGCCGACCATAGGCCAAACCCAAGCGATCGTCTAGCATAAACAAATCCAGCAGGTTAATCCCAAAGCTGTAGGTATTGCCCCCCCGATCGAGTTCCAGGTTTTGGTAGTGCCCATAGCGGCCAAACAAGCCCAGATTTAGCTCAGGGATAAACATCTCGGCATTGATGCCAAACGCCTCTTCTTCATCCCCCGATTCCAAGCCAAACGAGTTGTCGCCCCTGGAAAATTGAAAGATCTCCCGGAAACCATCTTGCTGTCCGGCATCGCGATCGCGGCTGTAGGTGCCGCGCACCACAAGATTGCCCAATCGCAGGCCAACTTCTCCCGCAAAGCCATCGAAGGCAAAGTCGCCTAAGTTGCGGCTCGATGAAAAAGCAGCGGCTTTGAAGTTGAGGATGTCGGTTACGTCCCAGTTCACCAGCGCCCCAGGTCGAGAACCGATTCCGGTTGCTGCTAAAGCTGGATTGGTCTGAAAAACAGGGTTGAAAAAGTGGGTGACAGAATCTTTGGCGAAGCTGTTGCGATCGAAATAGGAGGTCAGATCGATCATCCCTGCCGTGATGCGCAAATTGGCTAACGAGTCAGGAGACAAGGTGAAATACAGTTCGTTTAAATCCAGATTGACATCATTAGAATCAGAAAATCCTTCCCCTGCCGTCAGATCCAGCGTTGCTCCAAACAATAAGTTGGGCGTCACCACATAAAGACCTGTGGCTCTGATGCGCCCAGACGATTGACCATCTTGTAAGACATAGGCGCTTTGAACCCGCACCAACGGCTCACCCACCAAGCTGGTTTTGGTGACTTCAGTGGGGGCAACGTCTCGTATGTCTGCCAGCTCGGCCTCGTCTGAGTCAGACTGTTGTGCTTGGCTAGGCGGCTCGGTTTGGGCAGATTCAGGCAACGGGCTGGCATCGATCGCGGGTGAAACTTCTGGTACTGGATCTTGATCTAGATTCAGAACAGAGGATGTTTCAAAGGCCGAAATCGCATCGGGTGCAGGGGGTGACGCCATAGCGATCGGCAGATCTAACTGAACGGTAGACGCTAGCTCTAGCGCTTTGACATCAGGCGAATCAGGCAAATCTGCAATATCTAGAAATCCTGACTCATCGTTGCCAACTTCCAGAGATGACTCAAATGATCGATCGCGTGACTGCATGCTAGACGAGTCAGTAGACGGATCAAGAGATGGATCAAGAGATGGGCGATCGCCGTTTTCTGTAACTCCTGCTTGCGCAGAGTTTACTTTTAATACACAGTCTGCTCCCACCACTAAAATAGTAGAGAGGACTCCAGCTAAAATAAAAATTCTCTGAGATGAATGAGCCGATCGACTCATGCGATGGATAGCTTTACGCGCTTGTGGATGCATTCTTCTTACCAGATGTTCTGAAAAAATTCCAAAGGGGTATATGCCTAATACATTGCAAACGATCGCAGGAATCTACTCCAGAACTGAACGTTGGCGCTAGCGGGATCAATGCAATGTCCCTCAAAAATATTGATATTCATCGTCAACTTTGATGCGTCGATAGCGAGTGGATAATGGCTATCCCCTGCCCTCAGCCCATATTACAAATTCGGGTAGATGTGCTCAGGATAGAATGCTGATTTCGCAAAATAAACTAAGCTGCCTGATGGGGTTTTAGGGAAAATAAGAAGGTGTAGTATTGCTTGGTTTAAACCAAGCTAAGGAACAGAGAATCAGCGCTCTGTAGACCCATATCAGATCTAATCTTTCTCAACCTCTCCTCATTCAGGAGCGCTGTCATAGGCGATCAGATTATCGCTATGTCGCTCCAGATTGAATGAATACAACTTTAGTAAAGCTAGATACAAAGCATCCCTTTAATTCAATGTTTTTGACTTATCTCGTTATCAACCCTGACAGTCATCTTTCAAAGATGTAGAACTTGTTGTTCAATTTTTGGAGCACCCGACAGCGAAGGCCGTTCGTCACAAAGGTAGTGCATTTATAGCTTTGCTATTGTCTCTAAAATGAGAAGCTTAAGAAAGCGCGATATGGCTAAATTCTATCTGCTTATGCCGCAAAACTCTTAAGGAAGCGTGATGAATTTCACGATTTTGTGTAAAGGGAACACAAATCTTTCCGGGTTTGTACTCAGTTCAATTTTCTGTCGCGCTTCGCGATCGCACAAAGGTCTATTTCGCTACGCTCAATTTGCCTACAGGCTTTGTGGAGTCAGCTCTATAGCCCATATCATGAGAGGGCGACTGCCGTGTCAGGATGTTAGAGAATGAAGGAGAAGTTTCAATTTTCTAATATTCATTAAAAATCAAAAAATTTTAGAAAAAAGTTCCGGATTAAGTAATTTAAGCTTGAATATATGCAGATATAGACATGAATATTTGAATCTGATTTAGGACGACCCTAATCTCGATCGCTTGACGATATAGTGCTTCCTAAGCGATGTTTAAATCACGATTCGACAATGTTTAGATCAATCTTTGAATCAATGCTTAAATCGCTGTTTTTATACTTTGCATCTCCCGTAAAATACCTGGCATAATCTTGTATTACAGAGATGCATTGATGCTCATATCTTCTTTATGCTTTTGAGGGACATCTTTATCAACCGACAATACGACTGTCCGTAAAAACTGGTAGGCTTAGCAAATAAAGAACCGCACTATCAGACGACATCAGAATCCTACGTGTGAGACTTCTGATGAAATTTCTGAGAGTCATACTAGCTAAGCCTCGTGCAAGAATGATGCACGGTCAGCAAGGGATGCACTACCCGCAAAGCTTATACCGACTTAACATGCTGGCGTGGATTTTGCTCAGAGTTTTCAGGGTACTGATCTACTGCTAGAGTATTCCAGATTTGTTGGGCTTGTGCTGTGTGCGGAGAAACTTTTCAAGCATCCTTTCAATGATTTGGTGTGAGATTCATCGGGTCGAACTTTATTCTCTAGCGAGTTCGTCTGTCAAAACCTGAGCAGTTGATCAGACTCAGCGCTCTAATTTTGCCTTAATCATTCTCATCTCCAGACTGAATGCCAACTGCCCCTAACCCCAATACCCTGAGCCGGAGCATCCAATGAATACCATCTCTATGGGCGCATATAGACCCTCCCAGAAACTACATCCGCTAAGCCTCTTGGCCCAACTGACCAGCCGTCAAACCAGCGGATGTTTACAAGTATCCAGTGGAACAGTCACTTGGTCACTGTATTTAGAGCATGGCAAGCTAATCTATGTTTCCAATACGGTGGACTCGTTTGGAAGACTCGATCGCCAGCTACGTCGCCTCAGTGCCCAAGTGCCCAGTTTGATCAGCGCGGTTCGTGTCCAGCTACGACTATTATTTGAAAATTCACCCAATAGCCGTCTGCCCCACGGTCGAGACTATGAGGCAATTTGCTGGTTGGTTGAGCAGCAGCACCTGACTTCGGCGCAAGCAGCAAAATTAGTTGAGGATCTGGCTAAAGAGGTGCTGGAGTCCTTCCTGTTGGCTCAGATGGGCAGCTATGAAGTCATTGAGCAAGATCTGCTGAGCGAATTGCCTCGGCTGTGCCAGCTTGATCCACGTCCGCTTGTGGAATATTGCCAAAACCATTTGCGGCGCAGACATCTCTCTGGGCAATCTTCTGGAGTCGGTGAGCAACCTCGGATTATGAATCCAAACGGGGTTCGTCCCGCTGCTGAGCCAAACGTTGAGCCAGAGATTCAGCAGAAACCGGAGCAGAAAATTGAGCAGAAACCTCAACCGCCCCGTTCTGACTACCCGCCCGTTCGCTATGAACCCAGCCCTCCCAAGGCGACAAGCTACCCCCCAACGAGCAGCCCAGTCAGCAACCTAGCGGGCAACGGCTCCTCCAGAGCAGAGCAGCCTGCACCTGCCAAAACGACCTATACGATCGCCTGCATTGATGACAGCCCCACGGTTCTACAGGCTATTAAGTCATTTCTAGATGACAAGAGCTTTTCTGTCGTTGCGATCGGCGATCCGGTCAAAGCTTTGATGCAGGTAATTCGGAGCAGACCTGACCTGATCTTATTGGACGTAACAATGCCTAATTTGGATGGCTATGAACTCTGCTCACTGCTCCGCAAACACCCTAATTTTAGGCACACACCCATCGTGATGGTAACGGGCAACACCGGATTTATCGATCGCGCCAAAGCCAAGCTGGTTGGGGCATCAGGCTACCTGACAAAGCCCTTCACGCAGCCTGATTTGATCAAGGTTGTGTTCAAGCATTTAACTTAGGTTGGCATTTCTAGATTGGGCTGCGCAATACCAATCTGTACCCAATCTATACCCAATTTTTCATGTCCGATGCACCAAATCTTCCTGAATTAGAAGATCATCCGGACACCCATTTTTCCTGCCGAAATAAGTAGTTGATCTAGAGGAAGGCAAAGATGAGTACGACGCTCATGGGCACGATTTTGGTTGTAGAAGACACACCTTCTGAAATGGAGTTGATGAGCTACTACCTGAGAGAAAGTGGCTACTCTGTGATTAACGCAATTAGTGCTAAAGAAGCGTTGAATAAAGCCGTTGAGCAGCAGCCAGATGTCATCATTACTGACGTAGTGATGCCGGGTATGAGCGGATTTGAGCTGTGTCGTAGTTTGAAAAAACACCCTGTTATTGGAAAAGTACCTATCATTATCTGCACCTCAAAAAATCAAGAAATCGATCGCCTTTGGGGAATGAGGCAGGGTGCAGATGCATATATTACAAAACCCTTTACCCGTGAACAGCTTGTTCGTGTTGTGAAATCAGTGGGGGGCTAACGCTAAAGCCATGTCTATGAATCCATCTGCACTCTCTCTGCCGGAAAATCTACAATCGCAGAAAATCCCAGGAGAAGCGTATTTGAAGTTCCATGTAAATCGGCAAATTCCAGCCGTTTTTTCGATGCGCTATGTGCAGGAAGCCTTGATTCTCCCTTCTCGCCGCCTGACGCCCATGCCCAACATGCCTGCCCCCATGATGGGTTTGATGAATCGCCGCAGCCGCGTGATTTGGGTCATAGATTTGGCGCAGCTTCTGGGTTTGTCGGTGTTAGATGCCAGCAGTACGCAGCAATATATGCTGATTTTAATCCAGGTGGGAAGCATCCCCTTGGGATTAGCGGTTCACCAAGTTGAAGGCATGACCCGACTGGAAGCCAATGCGATTCAATCTCCTGTGGGGCAAGTGACAGCTTCGTTAGTGCCCTATCTGCGCGGCTGCGTTCTTCAGCAGCAATCAGAAAAACAAGAAATTCTTTTAGTGCTGGACGGCGAGGCGATCGCCCACTCTCCCATCCTTCGCAACCCCAGCTAGCCTGCTGCCTAATTTGATTATTTAGCTAAATTTTCTCTCCATTCATCCGAATCATATGCGCCCTGAGGCCCTTTCGCTATGACGATTCAACCCCGCCCAATTTCTACCAAATCCGATCGCCCTTCTGAGGACTCTTCTTCCCATTCTTCAGACTTGTCTTCTGATCTGGCTAGCCGTTCGCCAGCTGCCGTACAGCGGCCAGATGCGAAGTCTACCTCTACTCGTTTGCATTGGTTTCACGCGATGCCCGTGCGTCGCAAGCAGCTTTTGGCGCTTTTTGCCTCAGAAGCTCTGTCGGCTATTGGACTCGTTGGGGTTGGTTCTTGGCTCATTATCCGAGCAGGGCACGAGCAACTCGTCAACCAGGCCAAGTCTGAAGTGGCTGTGACCAAAGTCACCTATGACATTAAGGTCAATCAGATGGGCTTTGGTTTTCGCGGTCAGTCTGATAACGTGGCGATCGTGCAGGCGGCAAGAGATTATGCGGCTGGGCGATCGGTTGCACCAGAACTGCGGGCACGCGTCAAAGAGATCTTGCAAAATGAGGTCACCGCTCGCAACATTGAATACGCCACGCTAGTTGGCCCTGATCTGCGAATTATCTCTAGCGCCAACGCTGAACGCATTGGCGATAAGTTTGATCCAGATGGGTTAGTGGGAACGGTTATTGCCAACCCCCGACAAATTAAGGCCAACTCTATTGTCAATTGGTCAGAGCTAAAAAGAGAAGCGCCTCCCTTGCCCGATGGCTTTAGCGAAAAGGATGCGCTGATCCGCTATACTGTGACCCCGGTAAGAGACTCGGAGAGCGACACGGTAATTGGCACGCTGGTATCGGGCGATATTGTCAATGCCAAAACGCCGATCGTCGAAGGCACGCTAGAGGCGTTTGACAATGGCTATAGCGCCGTCTATCAACGCCAGCCCAACGGAGAGTTTGCGCTATCGACTTCCTTAGATTTAGCGAATTCAACCGACCTGAAGCAAGCCAAAGCAGGCATGGCGCTGCCCCCAGATTCCGATCTGCTGCAACGTGCCGCAGAAGCGAAAGGTCAGGCCGTCACCGATCGCGTGACTCTGGGTGGCCAAACCTATACAATGGCGGCTCAAACCCTAAATAACTTTAAGGGTCAGCCCGTTGCCGTCCTGGTGCGTGGATCATCTGAAGCAGCGCTTCAGGCGACCTTACAGCAAAGCTTGCTGCTGCAACTTGCGGTGGCTGCTCTCGCCATTGCTGCCGATGTTGGGTTAGCTATGCTGCTGGGACGTTCGATCGCCACCCCCATCGAAGTGCTCGGAAAAGTAACCCGCAGATTTGCCCAAGGCGATCGAGACACAAGAGCTGAGGTTTTTGCGAATGATGAAGTAGGGGACTTAGCAATGTCCTTTAACGCAATGGCCGATGATGTGGTCACTTCTGAGGCCGTGCTTAAGGATCAGTATCGTCGCCAAGAAATCGCCACCAAGCGAGCGCAACTGCTCACAGACGTGACGCTGCGGATTCGCCAGAGTATTGATGTGGCCGAAATTCTCAACACCTCTGTAGAAGGGGTACGGCTGATTTTCAAAGGCGATCGCGTCTTGATTTACAAATTCACGCCCGACTATAAGGGTGGCTCAATTGTAGCTGAATCGGTGGGTGAAGGATGGATTAAGGCACTGGGTCAAACGATTTATGACCCCCTCGTACCCGGTTCGATCGAACGGTTCAAGAGCGGTAGAATTTCTACGGTTGAGAACCTGGCAGAATCGAACTTGAGCCGCTGCCACTGCGAAATTTTGGAGCGGCTAGAGGTGCAAGCCAACATGGTTGCCCCCATCATTACAGGCGATGATCTGGTCGGTTTGCTTTGCATTCACCAATGCTCTGGCCCTCGCGCCTGGGAGCCTGATGAAATTGACTTGATGCAGCAGCTGTCTACCCAAGTCGGCTATGCCCTCACCCAGGCTACTCTGCTTCAGCAGCAGCAGGTGACGGCCCGCCAAGAGCAGCAGTCCAACTATATCGTTTCGCGGATGCGGCAGTTTCTCGATCAGCAAAAGATCTTCAACACTGTGACTCAAGATCTGCGCGATGCTCTCAGTGCCGATCGCGTGGCTGTCTACTGGTTCAATGCCAAGTGGGAAGGCACATTTGTCGCAGAATCGGTCGATCGGCTCTATCCAGAGGCGTTAGGAGCCAAGATTGGCGATCCTTGCTTTGCGGAAAAATATGTCGAGCAATATCGGTTGGGTCGAGTCAAAGCGACCGAAAATATCTACGAAGCAGGCTTAACGCCCTGCCACATCGGCCAGCTTGAACCCTTCAAGGTCAAGGCAAATCTTGTTACGCCTATTCTGGTGAAAAATGAGCTAGTGGGGCTGTTGATTGCCCATCAATGCTCTGGGCCACGCAGATGGCAAGAAACGGAAGTTGCTCTGATGCGACAGGTGGCGGTGCAGCTGGGATTTGCCTTAGAGCAAGCCAACCTGTTTGCCCAGCGCGAACAGGCACGCCTAGAAGCAGAGGCATTGCTAGAAGAACAGCGCAGCCAGAGAGAATCGCTGCAAATGCAGTTGATTAACCTGCTCAGCGATGTGGAAGGGGCAACCCGTGGGGATCTAACTGTCCGGGCAGATGTGACGGCTGGCGAAATTGGGACAGTTGCCGACTTCTTCAACTCGATCGTAGAAAGCTTGCGGCTGATTGTCACCAAGGTAAAAGAGGCGGCCGTCAAGGTAAACCTGTCGCTGGGGGCCAACGAAGGCGCAATTCAGCGCTTGGCGGACGAAGCCCTGAAGCAGGTGGAAGAAACCAATCGCACGCTAGATTCCGTCGAGCAAATGACGCAATCGATGGAGGCGGTAGCAGTCAGCGCTCGTCAAGCGGCTCTGGTGGCACGCACGGCCTCAAACACTGCCGAAAAGGGCGGTGCCGCGATGGATCTGACAGTGCGAAATATTCTTGGGCTGCGAGAAACGGTGGGCGAAACGGCCAAGAAAGTGAAGCGATTGGGTGAGTCATCGCAGCAAATTTCTCGCGTCGTGTCTCTGATTAACCAGATTGCCATGCAAACCAATCTGCTAGCCATTAACGCAGGCATTGAGGCGGCTCGTGCAGGCGAGGAAGGTCAAGGCTTTGCGGTGGTTGCGGAAGAAGTGGGCGAACTGGCAGCGCGATCGGCAGCGGCAACCCAAGAGATTGAAAAACTGGTAGACACAATTCAGCGCGAAACCAGTCAGGTGGTCGAGGCTATGGAGCAAAGCACGGCTCAGGTGGTCGAGGGTACGCATCTGGTCGAAGATGCCAAGCTCAGCCTCAACCAAATTGTGGATGTATCTCGCCAAATTGATGTGCTGGTGCAGTCCATTTCTGAAGCTACCGTCTCCCAGGTGGAAACTTCGGGGGTGGTCACCGAGCTAATGAAACAGATTGCCCAAATCTCTGAGCAAACCTCTCAGTCTTCCCGCCAGGTTTCGCTGGCGCTGCGGCAGACGGTAGAAGTTGCCCAAGAACTACAGGATTCTGTGGGCGAGTTTGAAGTGGGGACAGATTTTTAATTAGATTCTTAACTCTCTTCGGTTCCAATTGAACTATTTCCAATTGAACTATTTCCAATTGAACTATGTTGAACTTGCTCTCGAAACCAGACTTTACAACTAAACCCTGAACCCCAATCTACCGAGCCACACTTATGTCACAGGATAAGGAACTCGAAATACAGCTTCAGTTTCTCGATGAAGCTCAGGAGTATCTGGGGACGCTGGAGACTGCCCTGCTAGGCTTAGCCAGCAGTGGTGTTGATATCGATCGCGTCAATGCGGCACTCCGAGCGGCTCACTCTATCAAAGGCGGGGCTGGCATGATGGGCTTTCAGGTCTTGAGTGCCCTGGCGCATCGGCTAGAAGATTCGTTCAAAGTCTTAAAAATTCAGCGCCATACGATTGAGGTGGATGCTGAACTAGAAGGGCTTTTGCTCACAGGCGTTGACTGTCTACGGCAGGTGATTGAGTGCGATCGCGCCGCATTTTCTCCCAGCCATCAGGGCGGTGCGGCAGTCAATCCTCACTGGATCGAGAATCATGCGAATCCCGTTCTAGATCAGCTGCATGAACGATTGGGCGATCCAGACGCCGAAGATGCCAACTCGATTCTGTCGCCTGAAGAGGGTCAAGATGTCATTCCCATGCTGTTTCAGACAGAGGTGGAAGGCTGTCTAGAACGGTTGGCCGCCGTGATCGCTGAGCATTCTCCCTGCCTGCGAGAAGAGGTCGATATTCTGGCGCAGGAATTGGGCGGACTGGGCGAAATGTTGCAGTTGCCTGCCTTTACCGAGTTATGCAATTCTGTCTCTCAATCCATCACGGCTGCCCCTGCCGATCGCGTTGAGGCCGTCGCTGAGCTGGCGTTAGAGGCATGGCGGCGATCGCAAGCCCTCGTTCTCACAGGGCACCTGGAATCGATGCCTACAGAACTTGCGCTGACAGAGACATTTGCTGGAGCAGAATCCAACTTTGCCGAGGCAGAATCTCTAGAGTTTGCTGAAGAACTGACGGGGGCAGGAGATTGGGCGAGTTCGGAAGACTGGGCGGTTTCGGAAGACTGGGCAGCTTCAGCCGATTGGGCGAGTTCAGAAGCATGGGCTAATCCAGAAACTTGGGTAGTCTCAGAAACGCCAGAAGCAGCGCCAGAAGCAGCAGCGGATTCTCAGCCTCCAGAAGAGTTCGCGATCGACGCTTCTGTGTCTTCAGAATTGCCTGACATTGAATCTGACATTGACGGGATTGATCAAAATCCCGCTTTTGATACTTTTTCTGATATCTCTGCCGACCTCTCTCAAGGTATTTTTACTGATAATTCTACAGATATCTCTACAGATATCTCTACAGATAATTCTACAGACATCTCTGTGGATACCTTAACAGATACCGTTCCTGAAACCTCTGCGGATACTGCCACCGAAACGATTACAGTGCGATCGATCCAAACGGCATGTCAGCCTATCGGTCAAGTTACCGAGCGCGATGTAGCTTCCACGGGTCAGGCTAGAGAATTTCGAGTCTCAGAAGCGGCGCTCGATCCTACTACAGTCAAAGAATATCCGAAAGACTCGACTGAAAACTCGGTACGGGTTCCCAGCAAGCAACTTGATCAGTTAAGTGACCTATTTGGAGAACTGACGATTGAGCGCAACGGACTAGATTTGCACCTGAAGCGGCTACGAAACTTGGTGCAGATTATGACTCAGAGAGTGCTAACTCTAGAGCGATCGAATTCCCAACTTCGCAGCGCTTACGATCGGGTTGCCAACCAGTCAGATTTGGGGTTGCCCTTGCTGGATTTTGGCTCAAAGCCCTCTGCACACAGCCGCCTGCTCATTGGCTCAGATGCCGCTCATAACGTCAATCTGGGCGGATTTGATGCCTTGGAAATGGATCGGTATAGCGAACAACATCTCATGTCTCAAGAGATGATGGAAACGATCGTCCAGATTCAGGAGGTTAACAGCGATATTGAGATTAGCTTGGAAGATGTTGAACAAACTTCGCGGGAGTTAAACAAAACCTCACGCCAGTTACGCACCAAGCTGACACAGGTGAGAATGCGTCCCCTTTCCGACATCACCGATCGCTTCCCCCGAGCCATCCGCGAATTATCGCTTCAGCATGGCAAGCTAGTGCAGATCCAGATTTACGGAGCCAATACCCTGGTCGATCGCAACATTTTGGAAGCCTTGACCGATCCGCTGATGCACCTGTTACGCAACGCCTTTGATCACGGCATAGAAGATGCTAAGACTCGGAGCAATCGTGGCAAGCCGCACCAAGGTTTGATCGAAATTCGGGCGCTACATCGCAACAACCGCACCATTATTACGCTGCGAGATGATGGCGGCGGCATTCCTATCGACAAAGTGCGAGCCAAAGCCCGCCAAATGGGGCTAGATGAGGTGCTGCTGGCGGCCGCCTCTGACGAAGAGCTGCTGTCGCTAATCTTTGAACCTGGATTTAGCACGAGCGATCGCGTTACGGCACTGTCGGGGCGAGGTGTGGGCATGGATGTGGTGCGCGATCGCCTCCGCCAAATTCAGGGCGAAATTAAAGTTGATACTCAGCCCGGTTTGGGTACCACCTTTACGCTGTCTGTGCCGTTTACGCTGTCTGTGGCACGGGTGCTGATTGCCGAAAGCCACGGGATGTTGATGGCCTTCCCAATTGATGCGATCGAAGAAATGCTGCTGCTGCCTCCAGAGCAGGTGATTGCCACTGCGGGTAACGAAGCCTTTACCTGGGAAAACACGATGGTGCAGCTTGTGCGCTTGTCGCAGTGGCTAGAATTTCGTCGCGCCTACCAGCCTGAAGGGCTAGAAACCCAGGCCAGTATTAACGTGCCTACTGTACTGCTGCTGACTCAGGGCAGCCAGCTAGTTGGGCTACAGGTCGATCGCAGTTGGGGTGAGCAAGAAGTTGCCATTCGTAAGGTAGAAGGCGGCTTGCTAATGCCCGCTGGCTTCTCCAACTGCACCATTTTGGGCGATGGCCGGGTCGTACCGCTGGTCAACGTACCGGAACTACTGCACTGGATTGCGAGCTGCGAACGCTCTAAGGTAGATGCTCCCAGCCGATCGCAAGGCGCTCTGCCTGAATCGCGCCATCTTCAACCTGAAACCTTCTCCCCTCTAGAGCGGCAGCCTACCGTCCTTGTGGTCGATGACTCGATTAACGTGCGACGGCTGCTGGCTTTGACGTTAGAAAAAGCGGGCTATCAGGTGGCGCAGGCTAAGGATGGTCAAGATGCTCTCGATAAGCTCAGTGCGGGATTGCAGGTTCAAGTCGTGATTTGCGACATTGAAATGCCCCGACTGGATGGCTACGGCTTTTTAGCCAAAATCAAAGCGAGTCCACCTCTAGAGCATATTCCGATCGCCATGTTGACTTCCCGCAGTGGTGACAAGCACCGCCAGCTAGCAATGAGTTTAGGGGCAAGCGCTTACTTTTCCAAGCCCTATAACGAGCAGATGCTGCTGCAAACGCTCGAAAGCTTAGTTGAGCTGGAAGCAGCTATCTAGCGCGAAAGTCTGGCTGAACTCTTCAAGATCAGGTTGCCGACATCCAACATTTAAAATCTAACCTTCAGAAATGTTCCCATGTCATCCTCCCTTTCGCGCCGTTTAGCCAATCGTCGGGCGGAAGCCACCCAAAAGCTGATTGTGTTTTGCATTCATCAGACATGGTTTACGCTGCCCATTCAGGCTGCTGAGAAGGTAGTTTCGCTCGGTCAGGTCTATGGCGCGCCGGATGGACAAGGGTTGAGATTCACCCATTACCAAGATCGGCAGATTTTAGTGATTGATGCAAAAGAGCGAATCTTTGGCAGACGCGAAGCGATCAAGCTCATTGCTCCGCAGCAGACGGCTGAGCTACAGCCTTCGCCAGAGTCATTGCCAGATACAGATCTGCCAGTCGTTTCTTCTGCTTACTTATTAATCGTTCAAGATCTGCAAGGCGAGTCCGTTGGTATCCCTTTAGACTCTCAGCCAATGCTGCGACGTGTTCCTCTTTCGGCCTTCAAACCTTTACCGACTGCCTACTTAGTAGAGGGCAATATTCGCTGTATCAGTGCCTTAGTAGTCATCCCGGCAGAGTCTCCTTTGTTTCTACTAAACCTTGAGCAATTGTTAAAGATGCAAACGCGATCGCTTCCTGCAACCCCTGATTTTTTGTAGCGTAAGCTTACGCTTTAATGTTCACCTGAATATCTCTAATGCATCTCCTATGAATTTTCAGTCTATCATTACTGTTTTCGCGGTCGTAGCTGCTCTTCTGCCTATGGCACTTCATATGGCCGAAGTCTTTTCGCGCTCTGAGCCGCTGTCTACCCCAATGCAGTCAATGGCGATCAGGACGCCTAAAGCGGTGCTCCAACCGGATGATTTGGCTGGAAAGGCGGCGATCGATCAGGTGAAGCGTGACAATCGCTGCGTCCGATGCAGTTTGGCGGGGGCAGACTTTAGCAATAGGGATCTGAGCCGAGTTGAACTAACTCAAGCTGAATTGAAGCAAGCAAAATTTGCCAACACTAAGCTGGTTAACGCAGTGTTGTTTCAGGCAAATTTGCAGACGGCTCATTTAGTCAAAGCCCAACTCAACGGAGCGGATCTGAAACAGGCAAACTTGCAGAATGCTGATTTGAGTCAGGCCGAGATGATCAACGCCAGCCTTTCAAAGGCCAATCTAACCGACGCAACGCTGGTTAAGGCAGAACTGCGAGAGACTGATCTCACCTTCGCCAAGCTCAACCGCGCCAATCTCCGAGGAGCCAGCCTTTATGGAACCTTGCTGCAACATGCTGACCTTAGCGGTGCCGATTTGCGCGATGCAGATTTACGCTATGCCAACCTGTCAGAAGCTAAATTAGAGGGCGCAAATCTTGACAATGCCCGGATCGATTTTGCTGTCATGCCCAAAGGCCAAACCTATACTGGGCAGCCGAGATACTAAAAGATGATGTTGCTGGTTCGGAAAGCTTGTAGTGCGAGCAGGATGCCCGCACTACAACAATCTGCTTAGAGGATGTTTGAAAAGTCCAACTATGGGTAGCGAAACGTTTCAGATCCCCCTAAATCCCCCTTAAAAAGGGGGACTTTGAATTCATTTCCCCCCTTTTTAAGGGGGGCAGGGGGGATCAACAGGTGCCTAAAATCACAGCCGACCACTTTTCAAACATCCTCTTAGCCTCTAGACGAGTGGCTTCGGCTCCACTTGGGGCTTGGGCTGCCAACGCTTGAATTGCGTCACGGCAATGGCGGTTACTAAAGTTCCGGCTGCGATCGCCACCACATATAGCCCACCTTGGGTAACGGCATTGGGAATCGCTAGCACAAAGATGCCACCATGCGGTGCCCGCAAGCTGCAACCGAATAGCATTGACAGTCCGCCTGTGATAGCGGAACCCAGCACACAGGCAGGCAGCACGCGAATCGGATCTTTGGCCGCAAAGGGAATTGCACCTTCGGTGATGAAGGAAATCCCCAAGACTGAGGCAACCCGCCCTGCCTGAAGCTCATCTTCGTTAAAGAGCCGCTTGGCCATCAGCGTTGCCAATGACAAGCCCAGGGGCGGCGTCATCCCAGCGGCCATGACTGCCGCCATCGGTTGATCGATATTGCTAGCCAGTAACCCTACCGCAAACGTGTAGGCAGCTTTGTTGACTGGCCCACCCATATCGATCGCCATCATGCCACCCAACACCAAACCCAGCAGAACGGCGTTGGTTTGTCCCATGCTTTGCAAGAAGGCCGTCAGTCCATCCATCACGGCTTTGATAGGCGTGCCAAATACGTAAAATAGCAACAGCCCTACCGCTAGCGTTGAAAGCAGCGGAATAATTAGCACAGGCTTTAGCCCTTCAAAGTTGGCAGGCAAGTTCACCTTCTCTCTAACGAACAGGGCAATATAGCCCGCTAGATAGCCGGAGAGAATACCGCCTAAAAATCCCATGCCTAAGTTTGCTGCCAGCATCCCACCAATCAAGCCGGGAGCTAGCCCAGGGCGATCGGCAATGGAAAAGGCAATAAAGCCTGATAGCACGGGCACAATTAGCGAAAAAGCCGACTTGCCGCCAATTTGTAGCAGAGCATCGCCAATGCTTCCTGGTTCTGGCTTCAGGCCAAAAACAAAAGACAGAGCAATAATTAAGCCCCCCGCCACGATCACGGGCAGCATGTAGGAAACCCCGGTCAGCAGGTGCTTATAGGGACCCGATCGCTTAGCCGACTGTTCTGCCTTGGCACGCTGCACCGATTTTAGGTAGTCATCAGTACCCGCTGCATTAGTGCCCGCAGGCAGACCTGCAACTGCCGCTTCAGGCAGCGCCAGAGCCGCTTCGATCACCGATCGCCCAGACTTAAGCGCCTGTTTAGTGGAAGTCTCATACACCCTTTTGCCTGCAAATCGAGACAGGTCAACATGGGTATCAGCGGCAATCACTACTGCGTCAGCCTGAGCAATTTCTTCATCGGTTAACGCATTTTTGGCTCCGACAGAACCCTGGGTTTCTACCCGAATGTCATGCCCCATTTCAACGGCAGCTTTGCGCAGGGCCTCGGCCGCCATAAAGGTGTGGGCGATGCCTGTAGGACAAGCGGTAATGCCCACCAGACGCGCCCGAGAGCTGGCGGTGTCAGATGAAAGCACAGCAACGGGCGGCACCGGGATAGGCGGCGTGGGAGGAACGATCGCCCCATTGTCCAGGTTTTGATCAGCCGTATAGGGTTTGGCATTGGCAAAGGATTCGACATAGATATCCTTACCCGCCTGCTCACCTTGAAGAATCGCCTCTTCAATCACCGTTCGGGTTTCTCGAATCGCACGGCTCGTAGAGGTCGCATAAATGGGTTTATTGGTAAATCGCGAGGCATCCACATGAATATCTGCTGCCGTAATCACCACATCAGCAGCGGCGATCGCGGCATCGGTTAGCAGTGAATTCACACCATTGGCACCCTGCGTTTCCACCTGGATGTCATAGCCCATAATCTCAGCCGTTTTCTTTAGTGCCTCGGCTGCCATAAAGGTGTGGGCAATACCTGTAGGACAGGCTGTCACCGCCACAATCTTTTGAGTGGGTTTCATAATGTCTAAGTTGCGAGTTAAAAGTGCGGTTAAAAGCGTTCTGTAATGCTGTTACATTCTTGCTGCTAAAGGTTCTCTTGCAAGATTTCTGCTAAAGCGTATTGACCATAACCTGCTCCATAAATGATTCGATTGTGGCTTGCGGCGGTAGCCTGGGGCCGAGCTGGCTCAGTGCGCCCATCGAAAAAGCGGTTGCCAGCTTGGCGCAGTCCGCCAGAGAGAAGCCGCGCAGCTTCCCCACAATCAGCCCAGAAACCATCGCGTCACCCGCCCCAACCGTACTCACCACCTCGATTTTGGGAGGACGCGCCAGGATCACCTCATGCGCTTCGGCAAAGATGGCTCCTTGGGCACCCATCGATACGACAACGCATTCAATGCCTTTGCCCAGCAAATCTTGAGCCGTTTGAACGATCGCCGCTTCGCTCTCCAGGCGATGACCGCACAGCTCCTGCAATTCCTCGACGTTGGGCTTAATGGCATAGGGCGCAAAGGGAATTGCCTGCCGAAAACTCTCGCCACTGGCATCCAGAACCACGGTTTTGCCTTGGGCTTTGAGGTGAGCCACCCACTCCCCGTAAATGCTGGACGGTAAGCCACCTGGAAGACTTCCCGCCAGGACAAACCAGTCGCAAAGGGCGGCTAAATTATCGAGTACCTGATACAGGGTCGCAATATCTGCCGGAGTCGGAGACTGACCGGGAAAGTTAACATCCGTGACCTGATTTTGCAGATTGTCAATGATTTTGACGTTAACGCGGGTTTTGCCTGCGATCGACACAAACCGATTTTCAATGCCCTTCTGGATAAAGAAGCTTTGAAATAGCTCGGCGTTGTCTTTGCCCAGGAACCCGGAAACCGTGATGGAGCAGCCAAAATCGGCTAAAAAAGAGGCCACGTTGACGCCCTTGCCGCCCGGATCAGACTGCTCCCACTCCACACGGTTCACCGCTCCGGCTTGAAAGTTGGGAATAGAAACCGTTTGATCGACGGCTGGGTTAAAGGTAATGGTGGCAATGCTGGGCTTCATGGCAGTTGTAGCGAACTGTTAAAGGAAGGCGATCGCTCCTTGAAGCGATCGCGATTAAAGCTCAAAATTTACGGGCGGTGCTAAAGCGAACGAACTTCCTGAGCCGTGCGACAGGTCAAGGCGCGGCTGGCTAAAGCCTGTGTTTCTGCCCAAGAGAGGGTGCGAAGCTTGGCTTTGACGGCCGCAACGCTGGGAATGCTGACGCTGAGTTCCTTGACGCCCAGCCCTGCCAAAATTGCTGCGCCCTTGGGATCTCCGGCAATGCCGCCACAGACTCCGACCCATTTGCCTGCTGCATCGGCAGCTTGCACCGTCTGATGAATCATCCGCAGAACGGCAGGGTGCAGACCATCTGCCTGTTTAGCCAGCGTCGGGTGGCCGCGATCCATAGCCAGCACATATTGGGTCAGGTCATTGGTGCCGATCGAGAAGAAATCTACTTCTTTGGCAAACTCATGCGCCATCACAACGGCTGAAGGCACCTCAATCATCATGCCGATCTGAACGGGTTCGGCTCCGACCTCTAGCCGCACTTCCTCAGCAATTTGGCGGGCAGTCCACAGGTCTTCGAGGGTAGCAATCATGGGAAACATGATGGCGATCGCCCCCGTTTGCGAGGCGCGAAAGATGGCTCGGAGCTGAGGGCGAAACAGATCAGGGCGCTGGAGGCAAAGGCGAATGCCGCGCACGCCCAAAAAGGGATTTTCCTCAGAGGGCAGGTTGAGGTAGGGCACGGCTTTGTCGCCGCCGATATCGAGGGTGCGGATAATTAGCGGCAGGCCATTGAGGGCGCGAGTCATCTGACGATAGGCTGCAAACTGCTCTTCTTCAGAGGGCGGCTCGACGCGATTGAGAAACAGAAACTCTGTGCGGAGCAGCCCCACGCCTTCTGCTCCAGCATTCACCGCCTGCTCTGCCTCTGCGGGCGCGCCAATATTGGCAACCACCTCGACCCGGTGCCCATCGGTCATCAAGGCAGGCTGATAGCAGGAAAGCTGTTCAGCAGCGCGAATTTCCTGCAAATTCTGCTGAGCGATCGCCGCTTTGTCCAGATCAGCCTGATCCGGCTGCGGATACAGCGCCCCGCTCTCGCCATCCAAAATACAGCGAATGCCATCCACCAGGTTTAATACGGTCTCCCCGGCACCGACGATCGCCGGGATGCCCAGCGATCGGGCAATGATAGCGCTGTGGGACGTAGGGCCACCATAGGCCGTGCAGAACCCCAGAGTCAGGCTGGGATTTAACCCAGCGGTATCGGAAGGGGTCAAATCCTCTGCGATCAAAATAGCAGGGTGATCGGGCAAGTTTGGCTCATCTTCTACCTTGTCTGCCAATAGCCGCAGCACCCGCCGCCCCACATCGCGTAAGTCGGTGGCGCGTCCGGCAATTAGCGCATCAGAGAGCTGTTCTAAAGACTGTGCCCGTTGCTCAAAGGCTTGCTGCCAAGCCCAGGCCGCACTGCGATTGGGCTGAAGATCGGCGATCGTGGCCATCATCAGATCGGGATCATCCAAAAACTCCTGATGTGCCAAAAAGATTGCTGCCTTTCCAGCCCCCGATCGCTCTTTGACATCGTTGTAAAGCTCTTGGAGCTGGGCTTTTGCCATCTCGATTGCCTGGTGCAGCTTCAGCTCTTCTGCCACCGGATCTTTGGCCGTTGCATCAAAGGAGATCTTGCCGCGCTTGAGCTGAAATACGGTGCCGATCGCCAGCCCTGGAGAGGCAGAAATTCCCAAAATTGCCGTAGAGCCAAAGCTGGGCAACGGTTCCGAACGCAGGGTTATTTTTTCTTCTGGCTCGTCATCTAGCCCTGCCATAATTGCGGTTTGCAAAGCGTCAAGCGCTGCATCGGCATCGATTCCCTGCGCCATCAGCAGAACCGATCGCCCCCCTTCTACCCCCAGCTTGAGCAGCGAAAGCAGACTCTTGGCATTCGCGGTCTGGTTGCCGTAGCGCACCTGAATTTCAGACTCAAACTGTTTTGCCAAATTGGCTAACGTCGTGGCAGGACGGGCATGCAGACCCGCTTTACCCGCAATTTTGACCTCTACGCCCTTAGTGAAATCTAGCCCTACTTTTTCGGCAGCCGAACTGGCAGCTCCTTGAGTGAGGCGTTGAATAATGTCTTGGGGATTGGTGGTTTTGGCGAGAAAGGCGATCGTAGCCTCATCGTCCAGAATATGGGTGAGGTTCGCCAAAACTTCCAGGTGCTCGTCAGATTTGGCGGCAATGCCTACGACGAGGTGAACCCGTTCTCCGGCGTTCCACTCAATGCCTTCAGGGATTTGCACCACGGCAATCCCGGTTTGCAAGATGAAATCACGGTCTTTCGGCAATCCGTGGGGGATGGCAATGCCGTTGCCTAAATAGGTATTGGCAACTTTCTCACGCGCCATCATGCTATCCACATATTCCGATCGCATATTGCCGTTTTTCACTAGCAATGTGCCAACCTGACGAATAGCCTCAGTTTTGTCGGCAACCGCTGCCTGAAGCAGAATATTACTTGTTTTTAAATCGAGCATTGTTATCTCTAAGCTGGTGACTTGAAGAGCATGTTTGGATACCAGCCTTTTATTGATGAGAATGCTATCACGGAAACGATCGCATCTTTATCGTTCTAAAGAGACAGTTACAATTCGTGTACCAGAGTGTTACATATCGAAAAACTCAAGTTTCCAGAGACGTTCCCTTATAGCGTTTCGAACTGTTAACTTTAGTGTTGTCTCCTTAATCATCAGAGTAGGGTGAACCAGTACATGATAACGAGTTTCCAGAGGCGATATCACCTGACTCGAACTCTCTTAAACCCTCCGGTTTCCCTAGAGCCTCTGAAGGTTTGACTCAGGCTCACCAATTCATGAAACCTGTAATAGTTTTTTGGAAGTGCCGTGTGGAGCGCGGTACTTCCAAGATCCCCAAGGTTTAACTGAAGGTTTAAACTACGCTAAATCTCGGATCTGACTTGAGCGTTACCAATTGAAACTCTTGTGCCCACTGGATCAAGTCTGCCGAAATCTCAGTCTCGGTTTTGCCCAGCAGCAGCGCCACATAGCAGGCTTTCTGTTTGACGACGATCGCCCGATAGTCGTGGGCATGAACAATCACCGAGCGAAATCCCTCTAATTTGAGCGAAGAAGTCAGCAGCGACTGTAGCCCCAGCGCCTGAAAAATCGTCTGAACCCAGCTAACATCGCTACTTTCGGTGGAAATGAGATATTCTTTTGGCAAACCGCTGATATCAAAAACTGCCGCACCAATGACTAATTTGGAGTAAGACACGTTGGGTATAAAAGGAAGAGTTTAAATAAATTTTGCAAACGTCGATTCAATTGAATGAAGGGTTGTTCTCAAAAGGTAATGATTTTTTGGCTTGAGTGAAGCCGCTGCAACAAAAAATCACTATCCAGATACCGCAACCTGATACGGTTAAGTCTAAGAATATCTAAGACAGATGGCGACCGTAGGATTTCGCTGTTGCCTGACGAAACTCAGCTCACCCCCCCTCTGTTACTAAGGATCAATGCTGGAGAAATTGCGGACTGTGGGTTGGAGCTTAAGAAAAGTAACAGGCACGCGATATCTTTTCGTAGTCGGAGCGATTTTTTTACTGATGGCCAGTCCCTGTAGCGCTTGGGTCAAAAGTAATGCTTGGGTAAAAGCGCCGTCTGCGGTCAATCCGATCGCCCTAGAAAATCAGCAGTTGGGCAGTGCAGACTGGCGATTGACCGATCCGGCTCTACGCCGAGAAATCGAAGGCTATGCCTCTTTAACCAGCGTCAACCGAGGCGGCAAGATTGAGCTGTTTGTCAATACGGTTGCTCCGCGCTACAGCATCGAGATTTTTCGCATGGGCTGGTATGGTGGCGTCGGCGGACGGCGAATGCTCACCGCAAGCGATCGCTTAGGTCTGCGACAGCCCTTACCTGTTGCCGCGTCAGGCCGCACGTTCAATCGAGGTTTCAGTCAGGCTTTCAATCAAGGGGGACAGAGCAACAGATGGGCTGAGCGAGGCAAGTCAGAGTCGCTGATCGAATGCAACTGGCAAGATCCCTATGTTTTGCAAATTCCAGAGGACTGGACGAGCGGCTTTTATTTAGCCAAGCTGACGGCCAATAGCGGCAAGCAAAGCTACATTATTTTTGTCGTGCGGGACGATCGCCGTCCTTCAGATTTTTTGTTTCAATCTAGCGTTACCACCTACCAAGCCTATAACAACTGGGGGGGGAAGTCGCTGTATGAGTGGAACAGTGCAGGGCGGCCCGTCGCCAAAGTCTCTTTCAACCGACCTTACGCCATTAGCCCCAACCCTGCGGCGGCCTACGGCGTTGGAGCCGGAGAATTTCTCACCAACCTTCAGCCACCGCAGCGCACTTCTAATGCGGGCTGGGAATACAGCATGGTGCGCTGGCTAGAAAAGGAAGGCTATGACGTCACCTATGCTACAGATGTAGACACCCATGCCAGACCCGATCTATTGCGATCGCACCGGGCGTTTCTGGTGGTGGGGCATGATGAATATTGGTCTTGGTCAATGCGGCAAAACGTCGAAGCGGCCAGAGATGCGGGAGTCAGCTTAGGGTTCTTTGCCGCCAACACCTGCTACTGGCAAATTCGATTTGAAGAGAGCTTGGTTACGGGCGGAATTGACCGTACTATCGTTACCTACAAAGAGCGATCGGACCTAGATCCGTTTGGCAAAGATACGCTGCGAGAGAACGATCGCCAAATTACGACGCGCTGGCGACAGCCTCCGGTCAATTTGCCAGAGGCAGCTCTGCTTGGGGTGATGTATCAATCTGACCCGGTGCTGGCCGATCTGGTGATTGCCCCCACTGCGCCTGACTGGGTGCTGGCAAGTACCGGATTGAAACCAGGCGACATCTTGCCCGGACTCTTGGGCTATGAGGTCGATCGCATAACGGCGGCTAGCCCTGCTGGAATTGTGGCGATCGCCCATTCTCCCTATCGGTATCGCGGCAAAACTCGCTACGCAGATACGACATTCTATACAGCCGAGAGTGGGGCGATCGTGTTTGCGACTGGCACGATTCAGTGGAGTTGGGCTTTGGATGATGAGAATGTGCCTCAACTGCGCGCTTCTGCTCAGAGTGAGGCAGCACAGCAGATGACGCGAAATATCTTGACGCGTTTAGTTGCGCGCGTGAAACCCAACCCATAGGTAGACTGCTCAGCCCGCCAAAGCCGCTAAATTAAAAAAGCAACTTTACTGTGCGAGAGGTTAACCCCGATGTCCGCCTCCGAACCGCTCCAGGGTCTAGATTTGATTGACTGTGCCAAAGCCAATGCCAAGCAAGGAGCCGATGTCGCAACAGAACTCTGTGGCTATGGCACAGACACGGCAGCGTTTTATCAAGCCCTCAAGGAAGCGGGCGATCGCATGGGTATCCAGATTGCCGAGCTGAGTGATCTCGTCACCGAGCAGCAAACCATCTTGCAAGAGGGTGGCATCGAGGTTGCGCCAGACACCCCGGCTGATCTCTAACCACAAAACCTGAAAGCTGGAGGGCTTAGAGCTTAATGCTGCCAGTATTTACAGGCCGCATAGGCCATTGTCACCACTCCAGTCACGATCGCCTGTTCATCTACATGAAACTGCGGGTGATGGAGGGGATAGTTAGGCAGATCGGCAGAACCCACCCCCAGACGAAACATTGTGCCGGGCGCATGATTGAGGTAGAGCGAGAAGTCTTCGGCACCCAGAGACGGTTCCAGAAGAATTTGAACGCGATCGCTTCCCCAGGCCTCCTGTGCAGCTGACTCCATGAGCTGCGTCAGCACCAAGTCGTTTTGGACGGCAGGTACGCCTCGACGATAGTTAATTTCATATTTTGCGCCGTAGGTCTGGCAAACTTGCGCCACGATATTTTCCACCCAGGCGGGCAGCAAGGCGCTGGTGTCAGGGTGGAGCGATCGCACAGTCCCCAGCAGCCTTACTCGATCGGCAATGACATTGGGGGCGCGACCGCCCTGAATTTGGCCAATTGTCAGCACGACCGGACGCAGAGGATTTTGGGTACGGCTGATCGCCTGCTGGAGGCTTGTAATGATCTGCGAAGCAATCCAGATAGCATCGATCGCCTCATGCGGACGCGCCCCATGCCCCGACTCACCAATAATTACGAGTTCCAAATCATCGGCGGCAGCGGTCAATGCCCCATATCGGATGCCGATCGAACCGCTGGGAATCGTGGGAAACACATGTGCCGCAAAGATGGCATCTATCCCTGCCATTACCCCATCTTTAATCATCCAACCTGCGCCTTGGGCAGTCTCTTCAGCAGGCTGAAACAAAAAGCGGATGTTTCCTGGCAGCGGTTCGCCCAACTGCGACAACACCATCGCGGTGCCCAGCGCCACGGTGGTATGCACATCATGTCCGCAAGCATGCATAATACCGGGCTGGTGCGAGGCAAACTCTAGCCCCGTGCGCTCTTGAATCGGCAGTCCATCCATGTCGGCTCGAATTGCAAGCTGCCGCCGATCTGCGCCGCTGCCCGCCATTTCGCCGACGACACCCGTCTTGCCCACTAACTCTTGCACCTGTAATCCGCAGGAAGACAGCACACCTGCCACATAGGCAGCAGTCTGGTATTCCTGGCCGCTTAGCTCTGGGTGGCTATGAATGTGGCGACGAATTTCGATCAGGCGCGGCGAAAGGTTGGCAACAATGTCTTTGATGCGGCTGAGCATGTGGAGGCGATCGGGTGAAGGGGGTTTACCCCATGATAAAGAGTGCAAGCTAGAATTCCCTGCCCAGCGGGATTTTCATTTTGGCGCGACTAGACTCTCAAAGCAGACGGCCAGCAAATCTTGATTGAGTCGATAATAGCGAGTTTGCCCATCTTTGCGGGTATGCACCAAGCCGGACTCTGACAATATTTTGGAATGATGGCAAAGCAGCGCCAGACTAATTTCAGCCTGGTTGGCAATTTCTGAGCTGCTCATTTCGCCCTGTACCGACAGCAGCTCTACGATGCCCAATCGGGTGGGATCGGCCAGAGAGGCAAAAATTTTCGCTCTTTGTTCGGTGTCGCTTTTGGCGATCGCTGCCGTAGAAAAAGTTGATCTAATCTCGTGACCAGGCATGGAATTTTACTTGCTAAATAATTACTGAACAGAGCATGTAATAAGGATTTGAATTGTACTCCCATTTTAGAGGGTGTTGTCTGGGAAGTCGTTAAACGCTGACCTCTAAAATATCGGTGGCTTGAGGTCAGGATTTTTGAGATGACTTGCATCTAGCACTTTTCTCAACGAGCGGGTTTCAGCGACGCGAAGCGTCGCTGAAACCCGCTCCACACCTGGTTCAAGATCCGAGATGACCCAATATTCCATCTGTTGGTGCTGAAATAGTTAAACAACTACTTGACTTTCCAGTGTAGTTGGTTTTACTATTATATTCAAATGGTTGTTTAACTACTTCACAAAAGCAGCCATGAGAAATTTGGAGGTACTCCTATGGACACGACACTCACAGATGCGACCCGCCACTCTGCATCCGTCATCACCCTCACAGATGACAGCTTTCAGCAAGAAGTGTTAGCCAGTACGCAGCCTGTTTTGGTTGATTTCTGGGCACCTTGGTGTGGTCCCTGTCGCCTGATTGCTCCCATCGTTGAATCTTTGGCGGCAGACTTTGCCGATCGCGTCAAAGTAGCCAAGCTCAATACCGATCAGTTCGATCGCGTTGCCACCCAGTATCAGATTCATGCGATTCCGACGCTGCTGATCTTTAGAGACGGTCAAGTTGTCGATGAAATTGTGGGCGTACTGCCTCAGAAAGAGCTGGCTGACAAGCTGAATGCAGTTCTGGCCGATCGTCAGCCTGTCTCTCAGGTCGCTTAATCGATCTCTGGCTTCTCTGAAATAGATCTCTGAAACGGCATCCGATTCCTGTAGGCTCAGTAGATCGCAAATTAGGGTTTTGGGGGGGGGGGGGGGGG
>DATNPL010000043.1:0-1519 GCA_036703255.1 Coleofasciculaceae cyanobacterium | reverse complement strand
CTCTCATTCTGCACTCGGCGCTTTCTATCGTCGGATGCAGTCCCGTATGGGTGCTCCCAAAGCGATTACAGCCACTGCTCACAAACTCGCACGCATCTTTTACCACTTGTGGACATCTGAGGATGCTTTTGTTGACCCAGGGCTTATGAACGGCAGTACCAAGAACGGGTTGTCAAGAATCTCAAGAAGAAGGCCTTGGCGCTTGGCTTTGACCTGATTCCTCAGACCACATCCCCCTAGTGTGTTTCTTAGGAGTTTACGGTGAAAACCTTACCTAGAGCTATCGAATCAGCTTTATGTGAGTACCATAGGCAATCAAATCACATCGGCTCACTAATTTTTTGAGGTTAATCACTCATGGCTCTCAGTAACGAATCTGATGAGAATCTTCGTGGACGCCCCATTCAATCGAAAGAAGATGCAATGGAGGCATGGCAGCAGTGGTTGAGGTGGGGAGAGAACGATAAAGTCGGTGCTGGATTGATTCATACGATCGCTAGTTTTGGTCGAGGTGATCCAGAAATCATCGATTTTTTGGAGTCTCGCACAACCAGTGGCATTGTCGCGATTCGGTCGGCAGCTTCTAATGCTCTGACTCATTTAGCAGGTCAAGGCGATGACCTTGCTCTTGCCGCCAGCAGGCGATGTCAGCAATATGACCGTGATCGAGCTGATGCTGAAGGTCGAGCCAAGGCAAAGCGTGAACGTGAGTTTGATCAAAAGCAGGCAGATGCCGCAGGACTCTCGTTAGCAGAATTTTATGCCGTACAAGAACAAAAACGAATTGCCCAATTGGCAGCTTTAGAGGAACGTCGCCGAGAACTCGCAATGCCTTCACAGTTTCAGCCGGGACAGCGGGTGCAATGTATCATCACTGGCTGGCCATATACAGGCAAAATCGGAACAGTTGAGCGCGCTGTAACCAAATACTTTGTGATGGTGGTGTTTGAGGATGGTTATCGCACCATCCAATCCGATTCTGCTTTCCAGTTATTAGCTGAAGATGCAGTCTAAAAACATTTTCACACATAGCCCGATTGAAGCGAAGCTGTCACCAGATGCAATTAGACTTAATCCGGAGGCTGAACCAATGTTAACTCGTTAACTAGTTGAGGTTGATAGAGAAGATGGCAGAATCTTCTAGTACAGGGCAACTACGCTCAATATGTTGACCTGCAAAGGTTTCAGTCTAATTGCACTTAGGATATGGCAACGATAAAAGAAATAAAGAGCCATTTGATGGGCTTCTACTGAACTCGATCGCTGAAACCCTCATTCCTTCGCTTCACGGAACAAAAAATTCATTCAAAAGAGCGATCGTTGAAAGCCTTATGTGGTCAGGAATTCAAATCAAATGGCCCATTTTTGATTGAATCGCTGCGTGCGACTCGTTCCCGCCCAAGTCAAGCCCCTCCACAAGGTTTGAAATAAAGTGGGGTCAAGGGTAGAACCTTGATAACTCAACTTCTGTATGGTGAGTCCAATTTGGACAATTCCAATTCCCCTAGTGTTGGGGTAA
>DATNPL010000152.1:0-2130 GCA_036703255.1 Coleofasciculaceae cyanobacterium | reverse complement strand
CAGATTCTCTTTGAGGTACTTCATCAACTTGCCATCGGCAAAACCCCGGTCTGCCAAGAGGACAACTGCTACTCCATCGGGCAGCACTCGTGCGGTTTGCCGCAGTACCCGTTGAATCGTCCACAATCGAACAGTGCTGCTGGATTGGGCGACAATTCGCCAAGCAATTGGGATGGTTCTACCTCGATACACCACCCCAACCCAGACGATGCAGAAACAATTCCACACCAGGGTCGTATCGAGGCTCAGATACAGGCGTTGCTGCTTCCATTGAGACAGAGCTTGCTGTATGAGTGAAGTGGACCCAATTGGCTAGACAACTCTGGAGCTAAAACAAGCTCTAAAAATTCTCAACTACTTCTATTCACTATATTATTCCATTTATGTTCACGATGCATTCCTCTTATAATATACTTGATCGGGTGTTTTGTATTCCAATGCCTGATGAAACCTCTCCTAGTTATACCATTCAAACCACTGTTCAACCTCCTGACTCAAATGTTTACCGTCCTCAAATGCCTTGAGGTAGATCAATTCGTATTTGATTGAACGCCATAGTCGCTCAATAAAGATGTTGTCATGACAGCGCCCTCGCCCATCCATGCTGATTTGCACACCTTTGGCTTTCAGGCAGGCTGTGAACACTCTAGAGGTAAATTGACTGCCCTGATCACTGTTGAATATTTCTGGGGTGTCGTAACGCGATAGGGCTTCTCGGAGAGCTTCACTACAAAAATGAACATCCAGGGTGTTTGAAATCCGCCAAGCTAAGACTTTGCGGCTGAACCAGTCCATAATCGCTACCCAATAAAAGTGTCCTTTGAGGACAGGCAGGTAGGTAATGTCTGTACACCAAACCTGGTTGGCATCTGTAACCGTCAAGTTTCGCAACAAGTAAGGATAAATCTGGTGTTCAAGGTGAGGTTGACTCAGACGGGGTTTGGGGTAGAGCGCCTCCAGACCGAGTTGGCGCATTAATCGCAAACGAGTGCAGCGATTAATGCGCCAACCGAGTTGACTGAGATACTCCCTCATCTTTCGGCTGCCATAAAAGGGTGTCTCTAAATACACTTGTGACTTCCTTAAAACATCATCAGCCTGTTGCGGATTGGGTCAAGATATAGCGAATTTGGGCATGGGTTAGATAGGGGTTGGCACTCAGCATTAACGCAACCACACCTGCAACATGAGGCGCTGCCATAGAAGTACCGCTTTGCACGTTATACTGCCCTGTGTTACGCGGCACGGTTGACACGATATCTACACCCGGCGCAACAACATGCTGCATCCGACTGTCGAACCCTGACCAGTTTGAGAAATTAGCAAGGTTGCCATGAGAATCTACCGCGCCCACAGAAATACCAAAGTTTGTCGCATATTTGGCAGGACTGCCCGGTGAAGATTGGCTTTCATTACCAGCGGAACTGACCGTAATCACGTTGCGACTGGCGGCATAGGCAAGTGCCTTGATTACCTCCGGAGTTTCAGCCCATCCTAGGCTCATGTTGATCACCTTTGCTCCGTTATCAACGGCATAGCGGATTGCCTGGGCTAGATTGCCTGCATTAGAAAAACGTCCTGTACCATCAGTATCTGTGCGAACGTCACTCAGGCGAAGCGCCATAACTTTAGCATTAGGAGCTACTCCTGTTGTGCCAAATCCGTTATATTCAGCAGCAATAGTACCTGCAACATGGGTGCCGTGGGATTGACCTGGATCATTAGTTCCAGGTAAGACATTGTTGTTGTTCTGCCCCTTGCCAAAATTCCAGCCCACTAAATCATCGACATAGCCATTGCTGTCATTGTCAATTCCATCTCCAGCAACCTCTCCAGGGTTCCGCCAGATATTATTGTCCAGATCTGGGTGATAGATATCCACTCCAGAATCAATCACGGCAACCGTAACCCCTTGACCTGTAAATCCCCAGTTCCATGCCTCTGGCGCTTTCACTTGATCGTTCCCCCACTCTACACCCCCTCTTTCATGTACCTCACTAACAATAGTCCGGACAGTTTTGGAAGGGGAAAAATCGGGCTATGTAGACAAAAAGCTACCTCTCAGTTTAGGGTGCAGATATTGAAAACTAGCACCTGAGAAATAGCAGTATGGATATTCTACAAGCCCTC
>DATNPL010000146.1:0-2111 GCA_036703255.1 Coleofasciculaceae cyanobacterium | reverse complement strand
GAGGGCTTGTAGAATATCCATACTGCTATTTCTCAGGTGCTAGTTTTCAATATCTGCACCCTAAACTGAGAGGTAGCTTTTTGTCTACATAGCCCGATTTTTCCCCTTCCAAAACTGTCCGGACTATTGTTAGTGAGGTACTTTGTCGATCATTACAACCAACATGATTATCCGAGGGTAGCCAATCAAAAGCGATCGGAGCGATGGCACGCAAGCTTACTGCTGGAGAGTCCAGAGGTTCTAAGTGATCGTGACCTCGATATCTGCCTCACGAAAGTTACTCATCGTAAAGTTGAAAAGCTCGGCTGTGTGCGATTTAAGGGGTTAGTGTATAAGGCAGACTGTCTTGTTAACCATGAAGGAGATGAGGTTTCTCTCAGGTACGACCAACGCAACATCATTACACTTTTGGCTTACACTCTCTCTAAACGCGATCAACCGGGAGCTTTCATTGGTGCTGTTCGTGCAAGAGATTCTAAAGAAGATCAAATCTCTCTAGAAGAACTGGAGTGGCTGAAGCGAAAACTGCGTGAACGAGGGCAAGAGGTTGACAATGACTCAATCTGGGCTGAACGGCTGGGTTTATATGAATTCATTGATAAGAAGCGGAAATCCAAGCGGCAAAAACGTAGAGACGCTCAGCAACGCCGTAATCAAAAGACCAATCAATCGAAATTAGTCGAGTTGTTTCCTCAAAATGCTGATCCTGAAAATCAGCTAGCGGTTCAAGAAAATACAACACCTGCTACTGAACAATCTCAACCCAGTGTTGTAGAGTTTACACATAAACCAACAAGTTCACAGCCGATCGCGTCCAATGTTGTGGCTTACGATTGGAACCAACTTGTAGAAGATAACTGGTAGCTTCTGATGGCGCAGTCTAATGCCGTTCCACAACCTATAGATGAAGGTTCGCAAGCAGCAATCGCTCAACCTGCTGCGTTACCTCAACCTGCACCCGTGCGCCCTCTGGCAGAGCCGGAACGATCGCCTCAAGTTCAAGAAGCAGTCGATGGCATTAGCATCAGCGATACATATCAGCCAGTTTCTCGTGATTTGGCGCTGTTTACCTGGCTCAATTTTCAACGAGATTCTCGATCAAATGGTTACATTGCCGGAGTCAATGCTGCTGATTTACAGAAGTCGTGTAAGTTCTACCGTATGCAATATGTGCGGAAAAGAGGCGTCCTCTATACAATTCCGATGCCAGTTGCCTATGTGGATGTTGAAGCGAAAAGTTCTTCAGCAGAGTTTTTTGTTTCTGGCCTTGAATCTCTTGGCAGTCCATTTGCAGAGATTGGACCATTAAGAGATCTCAGATCACGTTATTTAGGTACGCTCAAGTCTTTTGGCGTCAAAATTCTGATTGTCGTTAATGCAGATGGTTTAAGGTACGAAGCTTACAATGAGCTTGTAAGGCTTAGTCGAAAGTTAAAAATTCCAGTGATCCTTGCAGGTTCACTGTACATGAGTGAAATTTTTAGTAATTTTCTAAAGCGTCGAGGTAGGCGGTATAGGGATATCTATAATAGCTTTTTGAATTTTCATGAATATCGGGCTTTTCACAGAGGCGAGATTCAGCAGTTGATTGAAAGCTGGGAACACCAAGCTTTAAGATCTTGATCCCAGAAACTGGATTTAATTAACATTTCTAATGTTGCTGATTTCCTTTACCATCGCTGTGAAGGGCAAGCTGAGCCATTGTATGAAACTCTCCGAGAAATAGCAATTTTCAGGTTAGATAACCCTACTTGCCAACTCGACAAAGCCAGCATTGAGAAAATGCTTTCGTCAAGAAATATACCGAATAAGGCATAAGAAGCTAGAGAGTGATCTACTGTTTTTCTGACTCTGACTTTGTACAACAGCCTGAATTGGTTTAGCTAGCTCAGAAAATTCTCTATGGCAAACGAAGAGTTTGAACTGCCATGCTGGTGCCCTGATCCCTATGAAGGTGAAAGCGTTGCTAGTTAGGGCTTGCTGAAAAAGTAAAAATGGGGGTTCAACAGAAGGAGGGTGATGGCGATCGGAAATTAGGTTGCGACGACAACCCAATTCATCAAAGCGGAGTGTAAACTGTTTTGCTGTTTTGCTGCTCCTGCCAAGGCCAT
>DATNPL010000110.1:0-5689 GCA_036703255.1 Coleofasciculaceae cyanobacterium | reverse complement strand
CCTTTACGATAGTCTGGAATGGCTTGCAACTGTTCGATGAGATTGAGAGTTTGAGCGTGACTCATGGTTAAACACAATGCATCTCAATCTATTCTATTTTTATCTCCATAAATGAAACCACCCTGCTTTTTAAGGGGGATTGAGGGGGATCAAACCTTGTTTGAGAAGTATCGGGCTACATCCCGCGTCTAGATTTCAAAGCCTCAACGCCCCACCTTAGAACATCAACGACCCACCGCTGAGTATCAACGTTGAACCTCAGAACATCAACGACGCACCTTTAAGCTTCAACGTCCGACCTCAGAACATCGACTTCCGACCTCTGAGCATCAACGTTGAACCTCAGAACATCAACGTCCGACCTCAAAGCTTGATCGCTCCCACTCTAATCTCTACCTTCTCCACCATGACCTTCGCCAGAAGCGTTTCAAGGCTCTGAGAATCGATCGCCATCCCCCTTGCCGTGAGTTACTCTGTCCTTTAGGTCGCCTATCAGATCGCGCACGAATTGGCGTAGGCAGAGATCTGGCATACCAATCAGGAACAGAAGGCTCTTCGTAAAGGGGAGGCGCTCTGCGAGGACGATCCGCGATGACCTGCCCCACGTTGCGGATGGCAGTGTCGCATTCCTCAACCTTGTGAGCTAGCCCTATTTCCTGATACAGCCGACGGGCATTTTCATAGGCAGGAATGGCAGCTTCTAGCTTTCGGTCAAGCTTTGCCATGGAGTTACCCAAGTTAAACCAATTGATTGCTTCTCCATGCCGATCGCCAATCTGATGCTTGATCTCTAATGCCTGCCGCTCAAATTCAATTGCCTGTTGATACTGGCTCAGCGAATGATACGCATTGCCCAAATTTCCTAGCGATGTTGCTTCTCCACGCCGATCACCGATCTCTCTCGCGATTTCTAACTGTTGCTGATATAAATCGATCGCACGACGGTAATCACCTAATGAGTAATAGGTATTGCCCAAATTTCCTAGTGATGTTGCTTCTCCCAGTCGATCGCCCAACTCTCTCTTAATCTCCAACGACTGCTGTTGAAACTCAATTGCACGACGATACTCGCCCAAGGAATGAAACGCATTACCCAGATTGCCCAAAGATTGAGACTCTCCCAATCGATCGCCCAACTCTCTCTTAATCTCCAACGACTGCTGTTGAAACTCGATTGCACGACGATACTCACCTAATGAGTAATATGCATTGCCCAGATTGCCCAGTGATGTTGCTTCTCCTAAGCGATCGTCTAGCTCCCTCTTAATCTCTAACGACTGTTGATACAGATCGATTGCACGACGATACTCACCTAATGTGTAATATGCATTGCCTAGATTTCCTAGCGACCTCGCTTCTCCGGGTCGCTCACCAATCAATCTTGCAATCTCTAGCTGCTGCTGCTGAAATTCAATTGCGCGGGGATAATCGCCTAATACTTGATATACGCTGCCCAGGTTTCCCAGAGAATTTGACTCTCCCAGCCGATCGCCCAACTCTCTCTTAATCTCCAATGCCTGCTGCTGAAACTCGATCGCACGCCGATACTTACTCAGTGAATAGTATGCATTGCCCAGATTGCCCAGGGAACTGGCTTCTCCCACACGATCGCCAATCTCTTGTGAAATACGAAGGGCTTGCTCATAGAAGTCGATCGCTTGCAAGTACCGCCCCAAGTCGTAGTAAACAGCGCCCAAATGCAAGAAGGCAGAGGCTTTTCCAGAAAGGTCATTGAGGGCTAGAGCCAAATTGTATGCTTGATCGTAGCACTCTAGGGCGGCAGGATAGTCATAGCGTTGCTTATAGGCTTCTCCTACGCGGTTGTAGAGAGCAATCAAGAGGGGAGAGTAAACATCCTGTTGTTCCAAAGCTGCAATCTGCTGTCGCAGCTCCGTCAGCAGTGCCTCATTTTCTGCCGGGGGAGCATTTGAAGCCAGCTCTGGTAAACGAGCAAGAGCCTCTGCCACGACATCTCTCTGCTGGGACAAAAACTCCACCACGCCACCCCGCCAACTCCAAAAATCGGGAGCCTGCTCCGCCAGCCTGACCGCCACCGCCTCCGACATCCACAGCACGATCGGAAACTCAAACTCTCGCAGCGCCTCTCTTGTCCATTGCAGCGAAAAGAAAAAGTTCTCCTGTTCCGATCGCGCCTCAGCTAGCCGCACACCAATTAGCTCATCGGCTCCCAGCACCGTCACCACCGATCGCTGCTGCAACCCTGCCTCAGACTGCACCAGCGCCAATAGCGACGATCGCAAACTCGGCTGCTGCCAGCCCAGCCGCACCTGATAGGGCTGAACCTGCTGCTGCCGCAGCTCTACCTCATAGTCTTGAATAATTTGCTGCCGCAGATTGCGATCGTCACAAATGGCAATTAGCAGGTTCAGCGTGTTTTCGCTAGCGGCGATCGACAACACCAGCTTGCGATAGCTCCGCCGATTTTCGGGGTCAAGGCTGGTTGTCATTCAATCAACTTCTTGCGTCTGAGCAAATCCACCACGATCGGATGCACGTCATACCACAAGTCATCATTCAGGTATTCCAGCACATACAGCCCATGCAGCAGCTTCAAAAAATCCTCGCTGACGGCATCCGGCGGGGTCAAATTCTCATAGGTCAACGTCAGCAGATCATAGAGATTCTTACCCAGCCCCCGCGCAAAGTCGTTCCGCAGGTTTCGCAGCGCCGCCGTCAAAATCTCCTGATCAATTTTCACGTCCGTGCGATCGGGTTCACTATCCAGAACCAGCATACATTCCGTGCAGCATTCGCGGGCAATCCGCACCAGTTCTCGCATCACGCCACCGCTGTGCAGCACCATCTGTTTGGCAATTTCCGGCTCAATGAGTTCCTCTGGCACTCGCTTACCTAAGACATCCAAAAACACATCCACCGTTTGGGCGATCGGCTCTGCGGTCGGGTCGTGCGCCTGCTCCTGCGGAAAAAACTTGGCAACTGCAAACTGCTCAATTCGGCTAATTCCCTCCGATTGCAGCGTCCCTACCAATTCCACATCCCGTACCACCGAAATCGGAATCGTAAAAATGATCTGAAAGTTGGGTAAAAACAGCGACTTGACGTTGCCGCGATAAATCGACTCTACCAGCGCCAGATCCAGCTTGTCGAGGTCATCAATCACCACCAGAACTTGCTTTCCGGTGGCAGCCTGAATATACCCAGCAATTTCATCCGTCTTCGCCGCTAGCTGCGAGATTTTGCGTTCGTAGGTCTTCTTAATCTCTTCTCGAAACGTGTCCTCACTCTTTAGCTTTGCCGAGATCATCTTAAATAGATCTCCCCCGACTCCCACCTCTGCCTTCAGCTCTCTAGAAACCGTTTGGGTTTGCGTCGTGGTCAGCCAATCCAGCAGCGAAGCCTGAGTCTGAGGCGGAATCGGCACCTGCTGTTTTGTCGCCTTGCTCAGCAGCATCAAGGCGATCGCATACAGAATATTCACATGGTTCACGTCAGACATTTCCACCATTTCGGCGATGGAAAAAAACACCACGAAATAGTTCTCCTGCTGCATCGATCGCGTAAACTTCGCCAGCAGCGTTGATTTACCACAGCCGCGATGCCCCGCGAAAATAATCTTGCCGTTCTTCGGAGCCGCCTTTACCGCCTGCCGCAGCCGAGCTAAGGGGCGATCGCCATAATCCACCCGAAAGGCTTCAATCTGCTCAGCCGTAATCAGCGGAAACAGCTCTAAATCTCGATAAGACTGACGAAACCTCGCCAGTAGCGCTGCGGCATCCATGACATCATCCTGCATTTCTGCCCCCATCATACCGAATCGCCTTACCCCACGCTCTCCTCGTTTCTACCCCCTCCCCTCGTTTCTAGCCTCTGGCTAAAAATGCTCCTGGCGAGGCTTCGCCTCATTTTAGGAAAGCAGAGCCTCCAATTGTAGAACCCAGGCAAAGCCTGGGCATCAGAATCAAAGAACCCCTAAAGCTCCAGGAGATAATCTCATTTTGGCTACGCTATATTTCAAGCGACTGAGTTCCCTAAATCCGCCAATTCTGGGAGGCTTTGAGTTGTGAAAGCCCTCAAAGTTGGGGGTTGGGGGCAAGTGCAACATATCTAATTAGGACATGAGATAACAAAAAATTAAAGACTCTGTTACAAACAGAGAAAACCTGACAGGATCTAACTTAGAGTCTGCCCACTTAGAGTCTGCCAAAAACTTCCAGCCAGAGAACCTATGCAAGACAGCACCTTTACCTCAACCGATCGCGACAGCCTAGATGCCTTCTGGATGCCCTTTACCGCCAATCGGCAGTTTAAGTCAAAGCCTCGCCTGATGGTGTCTGCCCAGGGAATGCACTACACCAGCGAAGACGGACGGCAGATCCTCGATGGCACTGCAGGTCTATGGTGCGTCAATGCCGGACATAGCCGCCCCGAAATTGCCGAAGCGGTACAGAAGCAGGTGATGACGCTAGACTTTTCCCCCACCTTTCAGATGGGGCATCCTGGCGCGTTTCAGTTGGCCGATCGCCTGACAAAAATGCTGCCCGCCGACCTGAATCGCGTGTTTTTCGCCAATTCTGGCTCCGAGGCAGTGGATTCGGCCTTGAAGATCGCGATCGCCTATCATCGCATCTGTGGTCAGGGCACGCGCCAAAGGCTGATTGGCCGAGAGCGGGGCTACCACGGCGTAGGATTTGGCGGCATCTCTGTGGGCGGTATTGGGCCAAACCGCAAGTTTTACGGCAGCCTCTTAGCCGGGGTCGATCATTTGCCCCACACCCATAGCCTGGAGCACAACGCTTTCACCAAAGGACAGCCCGCCTGGGGTGAGCATCTTGCCGATGAGCTAGAGCGGATCGTGGCGCTGCATGATGCCTCCAACATTGCAGCGGTGATTGTAGAACCTGTGGCAGGCTCGACGGGCGTACTGGTGCCGCCCTTAGGCTACCTTCAGCGGCTACGCGCCATCTGCGACAAATACGGCATTTTGCTGATTTTTGATGAGGTGATTTCTGGTTTTGGGCGGCTAGGCACTGGCTTTGCAGCCGATTACTTTGGGGTGATTCCCGACATGATTACCGTCGCCAAAGGCATCACCAACGGCACGTTGCCGATGGGAGCCGTCTTTGTGCGGCAGGGAATTTACGATGCTTTTATGGAAGGTTCAGCAGATAATGCGATCGAGCTGTTCCACGGCTACACCTATTCAGGGCATCCGGTTGCCTGTGCGGCCTCAATGGCAACGCTAGATATCTACGAAAAAGAAGGGCTATTTCAGCGTGCCCAGTCGATCGCCAGCTACTGGGAAGAGGCGGTGCATAGTCTACGCGGCTTGCCTCATATCATCGACATTCGCAATGTGGGTCTGGTGGCAGGCATTGAGCTAGAGTCGATGCCTGGAAAGCCGGGAGCGCGAGCCTTTGAGTGTTTCCTGCGCTGCTACGAACGCGGTTTGCTGATCCGCACCACGGCCGATATTATCGCGCTGTCGCCACCCCTGATCATTGAGAAATCTCATATTGATCAACTGATTTCGATGCTGGCAGAGGTCTTGAAGGAGCTGCCTTAAACTTAATGGATTAAATAAAAACCCAGTAATATTTGGAAGTGCCGCGCGGAGCGCAGCACTTCCAAATACTGTTACAAGTTCAGTAAATCGTTAAGCCCTCCAACTATTAGAGTTTTGGGGGGGGGGGGGGGGGGGGGGGGGGGG
>DATNPL010000096.1:0-113660 GCA_036703255.1 Coleofasciculaceae cyanobacterium | reverse complement strand
AAGTGCCGCGCGGAGCGCGGCACTTCCAAAAAACTTTTCCAGATTAATTAATTTGCAAGCTTTAGCTTAGTCCTACCAGTTTTGCGCTCAGATCCCACATGCGCTCGGCCTTTTCATCATCGCGGGCTTGGGGGGAAACCTTCTGGACAAACGATTTGCCATCTTTCTTTTGTCGGTTTCCCCAACTCCAGTAAGCGCCCGATTGCTTGTACTCTGGATCGGCCACCACAGCCGCAACTCTCTCACCCGAAAGCTCCTGCGATACATATCCTCCCGTGATGTTTTTCTGAAACCAGGGAAAGATTTTTTGAAACAGCGGATAATGATTGCGAAACAGCGGAGTGTCGGCAACGCAGCCCGGATAGAGAGAGCTAAAGGTAATGCCTGTAGCCTCGTGGTAGCGTCGATGCAGTTCTCGCATAGTCAGCACGTTGCAAACTTTGCTATCTTTATAAGCCTTGACAGGCTCAAACTGTTTGCCGTTGATCATGGTGATAGGAGCTTTGAAGCCTGCCTCGAAGCCCTCAAAATTCCCCAGATCGGGTCGCGGTGGAATCTTGCCGCCTAGCTCATCGGGGTTGTGCGTGACGGTACCCAAGATCACGAGTCGAGGATCTGCTGAGCCTGAGTTCTTCAAATCCTCTAGCATGAGGTTGCACAGGAGGAAATGTCCGAGATGGTTGGTGGCAACGCTCAGCTCATAGCCATCGACGCTGTACAAAGGCTGCTTGAGCAAAGGCATGTAGATCGCCGCATTACAGACGATCGCATCGAGAGATTTGCCAGTCGCTCGAAAATTCTTGACAAACTGGCGCACATTTTCCAAATCCGCTAGGTCGAGCTGCAAGAGGGTGTAGCTGTCTCGCGGTATATCTAGCTTTTGGGCAACACTTTCTGTCTTGGGTAAATCTCGACAGGCCATCACCACATGCCATCCCTTTTGAGAGAGAGCTTTGGCAGCCGCCAGACCAACCCCGGAAGACGCACCCGTAATTATGACCGTTGACTTTTGCTGTGGTTCCATTCTGTTCAGGCTTTTGTTAAAGATTGCGTTAATTGCAGTTGAGGGTTTGGCACTGCTTAATCCGACTATGAAATTTATTTGGCAGGTGCGCACCTTTCAAAATAAATTTCATAGCTAAAATCAGCGACCTCAAGGATTTCTATGATCTTATACTGATGAGTCACCCCTCAACCGACACGACGATGTGTGGGCGTTGCTGATTTCTGGATGAATTTTTGTTGGAGAGGGGCGCGGAGCGCCCCTCTCCAACAAAAATTCATCCCCCTATTAGGCAATGCCGATGTGTGAATGAGTATTGTGAACGGTAGGCGCATTTATTTCCCGAAGTACAGAGCTTTGAAAGGGAAACAAGACCAATTACGTCAAGCGGCGATATATTGGCAACGTGGGCAAAACCAGTACGGGTTCAAAGAATTGCCCCATTGATTAGGCAAAGGCGGCGACAAAAACTGCGATGGGTAAAAATTGGGCCATTGTGATTGGTGTTAATAAGTATGAGTTTTTGCCTCATTTGAAGTATGCCAAACGAGACGCAGAACTCATGCGCGACTTTCTCATCAAGCAGGCAAAGTTCGATCGCGTCTACCTGTTTTCAGATGATTCTCCAGATTACGAAGGCAACTCCACCAAGCCGATTAGGAGCAATTTACGGCGGGTGTTGCGGCAGCTATTTGACAAGCCCTGCTTGAACCGAGGTGACAACTTTTGGTTCTTTTTCAGCGGACATGGCACGCGCCATCAAGATAAAGACTATCTGATGCCGATCGATGCTGATCCGGGTGATATTGGCGGCTCAGGAATTGCCACGCAAGATATTAGCGATCGCCTTAGCCGCTGCGGTGCCGATAATGTTGTGTTGGTTTTGGATGCCTGTCGCAACCAGGGGGGCAAAGCCTTATCCAGTATGGGCAGCTCTACCGCTCTGCTGGCTGGGCAAAAGGGAATTATTAGCCTGTTTTCATGCAGCCCTGGCCAGCTATCCTATGAGGTAGATGCCCTGAAGCAAGGCGTATTTACCCATGTCTTGCTGCAAGCTTTGGGAAAGGTTGGCCGCTGTGCCACGGTTGAGCAATTGAACCAGTACATGAAAAGCCATGTGCCTGAGCTGCTATACCACCACCACAAACACAGCGGTCAAACTCCCTATACCCGCGTTGAACCGATCGAGCGATCGCATTTAATCTTGATGCCGCAATATGCGGAACTTGCCGATATTGAAGCGCTGAACCAAGCCGCCGCAGCCCTGCGTAGCGATAACTCGGCGTTAGCAGAGCAATTGCAGTCACGGGCGATCGCGGCAGAAGCGATACTGGATCAAGATCCGCCTACAAAGTCATTTTCGCGCCGCCGATTGATCCGGCTGGCGGGTTTTGCCGCGACAGGGATCGGTCTAGGAACCGTGACTGCGGTGTTGACTCGCCCCAGCCTTTCTCCTACACCGAACGACACCCCCTCTAGCGCTGCGCTGCCTCAGCCCGATCGATCATCGGCAGCATCTGCAACCTTTTCACCCTTTAGCTTTAAGGTCGTCACAGTCGATGCTCAAGGTCAAATTAGCGAACCGCAGCAGCAGCAAGCCCAACACTTTGTCCAGGACTTGGGCGGCGTGGCCTTAGAAATGGTGCTGATTCCAGGCGGCAAATTTGAGATGGGATCGGCCGTATCGGCAGCGACGAGTCCTGTTCACGCTGTTGAGGTGCCCACCTTTGCGATGGGCAAATATGCCGTGACTCAGGCTCAGTGGCAGGCGATCGCCCGTCTCAATGCCGTTGGAAAAATCCTTGAAGAAAATCCCTCTCGGTTCAAAGGAGCCAACCGACCCGTAGAACAAATTTCTTGGCGAGAAGCGGATGAATTTTGCAAGCGGCTGTCTCGCTACAGCGGACGCGCCTATCGGCTGCCCAGCGAAGCCGAGTGGGAATATGCCTGTCGCGCCGGAACCATAACCCCTTTTCACTTTGGTGAAACTCTAACGCCTCAGTTGGCAAACTATGGCATGAGTCGCCTGGAAACCACTCCAGTCGGGTCTTTTGGCGTTGCCAATGCCTTCGGGCTGTATGACATGCATGGCAATGTCTGGGAATATTGTGCTGACCAGTGGCGCAAAAATTACGACAATGCCCCCAGTAACGGCAGCGCCCAGCTTGATAGCAATCCCAATTACACTCGTGTCATTCGGGGTGGGGGGTGGCTCAATGGTATGGATCAGTGCCGGACGGCTTTCCGCATCCACTATGGCGAAGATGTGAAAAGTTGGACTCTGGGGTTTTGGGGTGGATCAGATCTGGGACTTCGAGTGGTTTGTGATCTGAGCTAAGGAAAATCTGAGTTAGGGGAAAACGAATTAACAAAGCAAAGCGATCGCCTCTTTATCAGAAGCGATCGCCCTTGAGCTAATTTAATTCAGCTAGCTGATTCGATTTTAGTGGTCAAACTTAGTAGTCGAAGTCGCCGCCGCCCATGCCGCCGCCGCCACCAGCGGGAGCTGCATCCTTAGGCTCAGGCTTGTCTACCACAATGCACTCGGTGGTTAGCACCATGCCTGCGATCGAAGCTGCATTTTGCAGTGCCGAACGGGTCACTTTTGCAGGGTCAACGATACCCGCTTCAAACATGTCAACGAACTCATCGGTCGCTGCGTTGTAGCCCACGTTGAAGTCTTTCTCTTTAACGCGCTCAGCAATCACCGCACCGTTTTGGCCTGCGTTTTCAGCAATCCGCTTGAGGGGAGCCGAAAGGGCACGCGCCACGATCAGAGCGCCAATCAGCTCTTCATTGCTGAGGGTTTCTTTTGCCCAGGTTTCCAGGTTAGGAGACAGGTGCGCCAGCGTTGTACCACCACCGGGGACGATACCTTCTTCCACAGCCGCCTTGGTTGCGTTGATGGCATCTTCCAAGCGCAGCTTGCGATCCTTCATTTCGGTTTCGGTTGCAGCACCGACCTTAACGACAGCCACACCGCCCGAGAGCTTAGCCAAACGCTCTTGCAGCTTTTCCTTGTCGTAGGAAGATTCGGTTTCTTCCATCTGACGGCGGATTTGCTCACAACGCGCTTTCACAGCAGCTTCGTTGCCTTCAGCCACGATCGTCGTGGTGTCTTTGGTGATAGTGAGGCGACGCGCGCGACCCAGCATGTCGAGCTTAACGTTATCGAGCTTCAGACCCGCATCTTCGGTGATTACCTGACCGCCCGTGAGAACCGCGATGTCTTCTAGCATGGCCTTACGGCGATCGCCAAAGCCAGGAGCCTTGACAGCCGCAACGTTGAGCACGCCGCGCAGACGGTTAACCACTAGGGTGGCTAGCGCTTCTTTCTCGATGTCTTCTGCCAAGATCAGCAGCGGACGACCGGAACGAGCCACTTGCTCCAGCACAGGCACGAGGTCTTGCACCAGCGTGATTTTCTTGTCGGTCAGCAAGATGTAAGGCTCATCTAGGATGGCTTCCATCCGCTCGGTGTCGGTAGCGAAGTAGGGAGAGATATAGCCTTTGTCAAAGCGCATCCCTTCGGTGACTTCTAGCTCAGTCACCATTGACTTGCCTTCTTCTAGAGAGATGACACCCTCACGACCGACTTTCTCCATCGCTTCTGCAATCATGGCACCGACTTCTTCGTCGTTACCCGCAGAGATAGAGCCAACTTGAGCAATTGCCTTGGAATCTTCTACAGGGCGCGCATGCTTGGCAATTTCATCGACCAAGAAAGCGGTTGCCTTATCCACACCACGCTTGAGGGAAATTGCATTTGCCCCAGCCGCTACGTTGCGTAGACCTTCTTTGACGATCGCATGAGCCAGCACCGTTGCAGTGGTGGTGCCATCTCCGGCTGCGTCATTGGTTTTGGAAGCAGCCTGACGAATCAGCGCTACGCCTGTATTTTCGATGTGATCTTCTAGTTCAATTTCTTTGGCGATCGTGACACCATCGTTCACGATTTGAGGCGCGCCAAACTTCTTCTCTAGAACTACGTTGCGACCCTTAGGCCCTAAGGTAACGGCAACGGCTTCTGCCAAAATATCGATGCCTCGTTCTAGAGCACGACGAGCGTTTTCGTTATAAATAATGCGCTTAGCCATAGGTTTTGGTGATTTTCTGAAGGGTAATTGTGAACTTTATGCCGGACAACTCTGTGCCGGAACCAGACTGATCGGTCAGTCAATAACTCAGGATTTAGATTCAGGACTTTAGAAGGTCATCTAAAATCCAAAATCTAGACTCCAAAATTAGTCAACGATCGCCAAAATATCTTTCTCAGACAGCAAGACATACTCTTCGGTGCCTAGCTTGATGTCGGTGCCAGCATACTTGGAGTAGAGAACCTTGTCGCCGACTTTGACTTCTACTTCTTGGCGAGTGCCATCATCGCTGCGCTTGCCAGGGCCGACTGCGGCGATTTCACCGACTTGGGGCTTTTCCTTAGCGGTCTCGGGCAAGAAGATGCCGCCTGCGGTTTTTTCTTCTGAGGCAGTCACCTTGATGAAGACGCGATCGCCCAAAGGCTTAACGGTAGAAACGCTTAAAGATACTGCTGCCATAGATATTCTCTCCAAAACATTTAGACTAGGTGGGATGGGTAATCAGCAAAAATGCAGCCCCTCATCGGAACTGGCATAATCGCTGCGATCCTCGGAAACCTTGGGTTAGAGTTTAAGCTTAGCACTCTCGACCTCTGAGTGCTAATTTAGCGGACTGAGGTAGATGATTGCAACTCTCTACTCTGTCTTTAGAAGTACGGGTTCCCGAACTTTCAGATTTGGCAGTCCTCAAAAGGGAATATGGCTCTGCAAAATCAGGTTGAGCCAAAGGTTCTCCTGAAAGCCTTGCGGAGTATGTGTTTCAAGAGAAATTCTGGATTGGACTTGGGCAGGTAGCGCGCTAGAGGCTAAAACCCTAAACGCTTAGCGCAGAGGAACTTTGCCGTAGATTTGATGCTTTCTTCAGAAAGCGCTAGAGAACGTATTGTGTCAGTAAAGATCTGGCAAATAGCCTATCCTCACTGGGATGACCTATGACACTATATCTGTGTGGGCTTAAGCAGCGATCGCTCTATAGGGCGCAGCCGTCTTCATTTTGTAGCCTGTGAGTCTCTGTAGAAGTTGAGACTTGCAGCCTATGAGACTTGAGGACTGAGGCACCTGTGAGTGGCGAGAGCTGCGAGTTGCCAGACTTATGACCTGCGGGACGGTAACCTGCGGGACATTTTGGTTGATTCAGGGGCAAAACATTCGGGCGTGACTATCGTAATTTGCCGTTTTTATTGACCTGAGTTGAGCGCTGAGGAAAGTGTCCCTGTGAAATATTTGAATTGCGATTTTGGAGCCTTATTTACGGCGATCTTGACGGTTTCAGCTCTGGTGATTCTTGTGCCAGAGAAGCCGAAGCCCATGTTTCAAAAATCGATGGGTACGCTACCCGTTTCAATTTTGGTATGCGCCCAACCGCTCGATGCTCCAACTTTCAGCGTTCCAGCATTGAGTTTGGCGGCATCTGGCCTCCAGGTTGCCCCAGAAAAGCCGTTGCGATCGCTCACCCAAGCGATGAGCCTGCATCCTTAAGCATCTGGATGTTTGGACGAATGCTGTTTCACCAGCGATCGGCTCCTAAGTCTGAGTCCCTTCCAGCCAAGCCGTTAACTCCGATCGCTCTGTAAAGTCCAGCAAGACTTCGCTTAAGGCTTCCAGTTGGGGAATTGTCAGCGCCCGAATCTGGGCTTGAAGGGAAGAATCGATCGCCCCCAATCGACGATTCAATAGCCGCAGAACGATCGCTACTTCTCCTTCCTGGCGGCCTTCTTGGCGGCCTTCTTGGCGGCCTTCTTGGCGGCCCTCCTGGCGGCCTTCCTGGCGGCCTTCTTGGCGGCCTTCTTGGCGACCTTCCTGCAAGATTTCTTGATAAACGCTAGATTCTCGCATGAGTCCCTCCTGGAGAAATTGCTTGATGAAACGGGGGCTGAACCGTAACCCGGCTAGCATCTGGCTACAGGTGAGGGTTTCTTGTCGCTCCTCGGCTGATTCTATTCTACTCACCGCCTCGGCCACCTGAGTCAAGATCTGTTCGGGCGATCGCATTGCACTCAGAGTCGCAAACGGCATCAAGGCGGGTGTTTGCAGCAGCGGCTCTGGGTCTTGCTCCCAAAGGCGTATCACCCGGTAGCGGTGGCGGGTGTCTTCGAGATGAAATTCGGTTTCAATCACGGTATCGGCTGCGGGTGGGCGCAGCAAGATTAAGACTTGAGTGATGGGGCGACGATGGCGACGGTAGAGGCGCACCCAGTAATCTAGCATTCGTAGGGCAAGCGGCGGCTCTGTAGCGACTTTGACCTGAAACTCTAGATGCAGAATTCGCTCTTGGGTGCTGAGGAAGGTGACGAAATCGGCGCGGATGGGTTCGATGCTGAGTTCAGTTTTGAGAACTTCGACGGGGGAAGAAGGGGAATGTCCCAATAGCCAGGTGGCGAAGGCGTCGGGATACTTTTCTGATAGGTATTTGCAGAGATTATCGAAAGACATGGGGGCGATCGCCTGAGCCTTAACTGAAGTTAACCCAGAAATGACGCAGTACGCTTGTGCTGTGTCGAGGTTTCCCCTATAGTATCCGATTCTGGTTTTTCCGTTCCGGGATGCCAGTGATATCCAAGCTTAAGGTGAGGACGCTGATTAGGGAAGTTACCAGCAACCCTAACCAGCTAACCCCGCTCTCTGGTATCAGCAGAGGGCAGGGCTTTGATGATTTTAGATCGAAAGGTCGAGAGTCGGATGCCTTGCTAATGCAAACAAGTGATTGGGACTACTCTCACCTTGAGCTTTTCTTCTCGAATGTCTCTTCTTAACCTACATTAGCAAAGGAATAATCATGACCACAGAATTCAATGAATTGCTGCCTGTTTCGTCTGAAGACAAAGCGCAGATCTGGATTATTGGAACGCGCGAACAGGTGATGCATCTGATGAATGAGTTTTACGTGCGCAAGATTGCTAGCGATCGTCTTTTATTTACCCCCATCATTCCCTGGCCGTTTGCCAATGGTAAATACATGACCGTGCTAGAGCGGTAGTCGTTAAGTTGTATTGGCGGATGGGTGGATGGGTAACTCATCATTCACTCATTCGCTCACCCAAAGCGATCGATCTTCCTTTCAATCAAGTTGACAACGATTGTGAAGGAGAGGTAGCGATCGAATTTTAGGGGGTGGCGATCGGGTAGGGGAACTGCTAGAACTATGGGGAAATGGGCGATCAATGTACGTCGTGGAATTAGATGGAGGAGGGTGATTTTGAAGAGTGAGAAAGCGACGGATTAACAAACGTGGTGCAGCAGATTGTTGTTAGCTGATGAAGTTGGAAAATGCAAAACTCCTGCAACCACTAACCACGAACGTTAGCTCTAATAGAGATTAAGGATAGGGACGAAGTGACAGTATGAGTATTGATGCGGATCAAAATCGGCTATCACAAAACAAGATGCTGGAATGGTTGCGACGTACCCCACAATTGACCGATATGATCACCGTGTACTTGTCAGACGACCAAGGTTCTCACGATCACGGTATCTATTGTGCTTTGATCCCATCTAATCAAAATGAGTTAGTGCTCTCCAATCCATGTTGGGTTTTTTCACGCGGTCAGGGTCTGCCTAGCGCTGTTGTGCATTATAAAAATGGAAAGAAGTGCACCGAATACCTGCGTTATGGAATTGACAGCGGGATTGAACCTTTGGTCATTGATCGCGAGTTCTATGGAATGCGTGATAGCTATCAGGAAATATCTGAGGAGTTTCGCCTTTTTCACCGTCTGTATCATGATAGGAAAATAGACCAATACATCAAGATCGATGACAATGGCAACGAACATGTAGTAGTTATTGTCGAGCCGAACCGTATCCAAATCCGACTAAAGGAGATCCGTCAGTTCTTAGCGATCAAAGAGATGTACCTGTCAATTCAATTTGATTGTCGAGAGCACTCGGAGTACTCTCTCGAAGAGCTTGAAATCAAAGAAAGTGAGAGTGATCAGCGCGAGGATCTGATATGTTGGGGGCATCATTATGGTGACTTTGACGGCACCGATAGTTATGGAGCCTTTAGTCGGCTACTAGGAGTGCGGCTCATTGCTCCATTGCCAAAGTCTAAGAGCGGTTTCTGGGGATTTGCAGAGGAGCCTAAGAAAAAACATGTCGAATTTATTATCGGTGTTGATGAGGATGGAGATGAGATTTTAGCTAATCCTTATGATGTTGATTTTTTGACTCCTGTGCATTTCCACAAGCAGGTGTTGGAGAAATACTATCAGCAACCCAGTAAGTATTCTGTAGAGGATGCGATCCTCCGCTGTGGCAACCTGTGGGATCTTTATATCGATAACCATCATGATGAGAGAGTCTGCGCGTGGTTAGGGGATCTTGGGCGAGACCTTTCTTACGAAGAACAGCTGCACTGGCGAACGTACAATATCCCGTCACAAGGCAGTGTGAGTGAAACTTATTTCAAGCGCCAAATTCTGGCTCAGTTTGCGGATTCAGAGCGTCCTGAGCATATATTTAAGCAGCGCTATCATGATTTGAAGAAGATCTGTGACGAATGGCTTGGCTGGCAATTATTACTACCCTTGGATGCTAATGACGAGCACCACTTTCAAAGCGTTAGAATTCCGGCAACTGACGAGCAACGTGATTTTGATGAATTGGTTCTAGGTCTCACAAAGGTATTAATTGACTCATTGAACGAGAAACACTTGAACAAACTTATTCCATCAGAGCAGATGGTTGCTCTTAAGGGAAGCATTGCCCGTCTCGAAGCTGCTCTTACTGCATGTGGTGTTCAAAATGCTGCTGAGCACGTTGCTTTTCTGAGAAAACTTCAGAATCTTCGATCTAGTAGCGTTGCACACCGCAAAGGCAGCAACTATCGAAAGATTGCCAATGACTTCGGTGTTGAAAGTCAGAGCTTACGGGCTGTCTTTGGTGGGATTCTCCGCCAGGCTCTAGATCTACTTGATTACTTCATTGTGGTTGTAAGTAGCGGACAAATCAGCAAGAGCTAATAACTGTGCAGCACCGGAATTTGCTGAGCTTTTTGGTTGAGTTGCGAAGGTTATCTACATTTGGTGAGCGCGAACTGTTATGCGGCTTGAATCTCAAGTAGAGACGGTATGTTGCGATCGCCTTCAATGCAAACCTACCCACAACTCGATCGCTTCATTCCCAACAAATCAATTGAGGGATACTTCAGAAGGGCGATCGGTTTGATAGATGCATTGTGCGTTGGAAAATAAAGATCCGGAACGAACTCCAGATCTCGCAGTTCCTCAAAACATCTGCAACAACTTTTTCAAGATCCCTTTCATTCGATTTGTCGTTCTTCGCAGGCATCTGAGGCTTAGGGTCTATGACATCGAACAAGAGGCGATCGTGCAATGGTAAACGTAGAATAGGATCAAGATATTTATTCAAGGTTTACTCACAGCAAGCGTCCGGTGAGCGCGAACGTCAGGCACTATGATATTGGACACTGTCTCATCTCATTTACCTACCTTTTATGCCAGATCAACCTGCACCAGAAATCGATCTGCTACGCGCAGCGTATGCGGCCTTCAACGCGCGTGACATTGATGCCGCCCTCGCCCTTATGACTCCCGATGTGGCTTGGCCGAAGGCGTTCAAAGGCGGTTTTGTTCGTGGAACTGAAGAAGTCCGCGCTTATTGGACAGAGCAGTGGAGCGAGATCAATCCACACGTCGAGCCAGTTGCCTTTCACCCTGAGAATGCAAGGCAGGTCTTGGTCGAGGTGCATCAAGTCGTGCGCGATCTAGTCGGAGCTATGCTTGCCGATGAGCACGTTGGCCACCGTTTCACCATTGAGCATGGCTTAATTCAAGCAATGGAAGTCTGTCCACTTCCATCATCCGACTTCGGTGCCTAACCACACCCTCCAGTGAACAGAAGTCAGCTCCTTTTTGCACTGCACGCTTGACCTCGCTATCCTCTGTCGCTGAGCTTGGGTTCATCAGGCGGCTTGAATCTCCAATGGAGACGGTATGTTGCGATCGCCTTCAATGCAAACCCACCCACAACTCGATCGCCTCATTCCCCAACGCATGGATTGAGAGATACTTCAGAGGGGCGATCGCTCACGTTAAAATAGAGGGGCTTGCATCAAGGTCACGCCCATGACAGTTCGACAACCCCGCCATAGCAAAGAAGAATTTGCTCGACGTGGCAACGAGATTTACGAATCTCAAATTCGCTTTCAAGTCGAAGCAGAAAACTATGGCAAGATTGTGGCGATCGACGTTGAAACTGGAGCTTTTGAAGTCGCTCATGATAGCCTAACTGCTGCTAAGAAATTGTTAAAGCGCTATCCTAATGCTCAAATTTTTGGTATTCGGATTGGACACCGCGCTGTTCACCGCTTCGGTTTTCACGCCCCCACGACATCCGTATGATCATAGGGAATGTGAATGCTAATCGAGAAGCGGTTATACAGTTAGCAGTACTCGGTGAAAACCAACAGAAACAGGGAATCAGAGCCATTATTGATACTGGGTACACTGGCTTTCTAACTTTGCCATCTGCTGTCATCCTAACTCTAGATTTAACCTGGTATATGCAGCAAGAAGGCGTTCTAGGCGATGGAAGCCTATGTATGTTTAACGTTTATGAGGCTTCAGTAATTTGGGATGGCCAGGTCAAATCTGTTGAAATCAATGAGTCAGAGGCTGATCCCTTAGTTGGAATGGGATTACTGGAAGGCTACGAATTGAAAATTCAGGGTATTACAGGTGGACGTGTGACAATTGCAGCATTGCCTTAAATACCTTTCAATATCGTTTGCAGTTAAGTTTAGCAATCGCAATGGGCTACTATTAAATTCCAATTCAAAACATTGCGATCGCCTTCAATGCAAACCCACCCACAACTCGATCGCTTCATTCCCAACACATCGATCGAGGGATACTTTAGAGGTGCGATCGCCAATCACGCACCCCCAGCTTTCTGAATTTTTATGGCTCAGCCCAGCAGCGATCTACTTATGGCGAATTAGCTCATAGATAGCCAGATAATCTTGCCCCGGATAGTTCCAGGAATAGTCATACTTCATGCCCTGAACAACCAGATCCTTAAAGCCTTCCGGATCGCCATGCCATAGCCCCAACGCCCGATCGATCGCAAACTCCAGCGCATAGTTATCGCTTTGGTAAAACATATAGCCATTGCGTTCTTCCGGCACATGAAACTCGTCATAGTCGCGATCGAACACCGTATTCACCAAGCCCCCAACCCCCCGGACGATGGGCACTGTGCCATAGCGCAAGCCAATCATTTGAGTCAGGCCACAAGGCTCGTAGTTGCTGGGCACAATGATCAAATCTGCCCCGGCATAGATCAGGTGCGACAGCTCTTCATTAAAGCCTAGCTCCAGATGGCAGTCGGCATTGTCGTTCAAGAAGTTCTTTTGATGCCAGAAGTGGGCATTAATTCCCGCTTCTGTCGCCGAACCCAGCAAGACAAACTGCGCCCCACGCCCCAGCGTAAAATAGAGGGCATGATGAACCAGGTGAACCCCTTTTTGCTCATCTAGCCGCCCAATATAGGCCACGATCGGCTTGTCGTCATCCTGACTCAGCAAGAAGCGATCGCGCAAGGCTCGCTTGTTTTTTGCCTTAATCTCTAGCTTCTCGGCTGTGTAATTGTGGGGAATGTAGTGATCACTTTCTGGATTCCACACATCATAGTCAATACCGTTGAGCACCCCTCTAAACTTATGCTGATGCAGGTGCAGCGTATGCCCTAGCCCATAGCCAATCTCGGTATGGTGCGCTTCCCAAGCGTGATGGGGCGAAACCGTCGTGACGTAGTTTGAGTAGACAATTCCACCCTTCATAAAATTCAAGACAAAGGGGTTGAAATTATCCTGAAGGCGATCGTATTCAAAATAATAGTCTTCTCGGTTTAGCCCAGTTGCCCGGAGAATGTCTGCTCCGCCAATACCCTGATGCTTAAAGTTGTGGATGGTATAGCAGACGCGCTGATGCTCCATACCCGAATACTGATACATCTCGTAGAGCATCACAGGCACCAAGCCCGTTTGCCAGTCATGGCAATGCAAAACATCAGGGCGCTTGTTGGCCTTGAGCAAAAACTCTAGCGCCGCCTTGCTAAAAAAGGCAAAGCGCAGGTTGTCGTCAGAGCTGCCATAGTAAACGCCCCGATTGAAAAATTCATCTTGCGACTGCGGCTCAATAAAAAAGCAGAGCTGACCATGCACCCAGCCGCACAAAACCTGACAGCGAATTGCCCCATCGAACCAGGGCACCATCAGGTCTTTATAAGCTTCGTGCAGACCCCAAATATGGTCATACCGCATACAGTCATATTTGGGCAGAATGATTTCGACGGTATGCCCGCGAATCGCCATCTCTCGGCTCAGCCCATACACAACATCACCCAAACCGCCAGCTTTGATAACAGGGGCACACTCAGAAGCGATTTGGACAATGTACATAATAATTTCTTAAAAAAATAATGAACAAAATTCTTGACTTCGGGAGGATATTATACCCGAAGGCGTGTAGCAGCAAGAAGAGCCGGATGGAAGAGTTTGACCAGGAAAAGGTCAGGCTTGATATATTGCAGGAGATCTCCTAAGGAATCTTATGCTCAAGGCTTTACTGTTTGATATCGACGGCACATTGGTCGAAACAGACACGCTCCATTACGAGATCTGGCGCAAGGTGCTAGCAGAGGAAAATTTAGCGATCGACAATGCTGCCTACAAAGAAAAAATTAGCGGTCGGCTCAACCCCGATATTGTCCGCGATCTCCTGCCCCACCTCTCTCCAGAGCAGCAGGTCGCCTTTGCCGAACATAAAGAAGCCGTTTTTCGCCAACAGGTAGAGCTTCAGCCCCTCGACGGCCTGGTAGATTGCCTGCGCTGGGCAAGCGATCGCAGCTTAATTCGCGCAGTAGTCAGCAATGCCCCCAAGGCAAACGCTGAATTTATGCTGCAATCGCTCAACGTCGCCTCTGCCTTTTCGCTGGTGGTGCTGGGTGGCGAGTTGCCCTATGGCAAACCTCACCCCCTACCCTACCAAGAGGCGCTGCGGCTACTCGATCTCTCGGCTGAAGAGGCAATCGCCTTTGAAGATTCGCCATCGGGCATCCAGTCTGCGGTAGCGGCAGGAATTGCCGTCGTGGGTATTGCCTCAACCCATGATCCGGCAGAGTTAAAATCTATGGGAGCTGCGATCGTCGTCAAAGACTTTGCCGATGCGCTGTTAATGGAGTGGCTTAATCTCCAGCTAGACGCCTAATCGAGCAATATTACATCTCCCTAAAATTCTCTCGCTTAAACTTTGAATCTTTTCGTCAAACTTTCAAGGTAGATCTTCAAGATCCGACTTAAGATCAGGGCATACTGGAAGTCAGTAAACTTCCACGGGCTGGTGGCTGCCAATCACAGATGCTATCTCTGCTTCTATTTGCGAGTATCCGTCGTCCTGATACGCGCGATCGCTAGGCGGATAATAGTGGGTGAATTGGCTAGGCGATCGGTTCAGGTTGCTCAGAGAAAATGGCTTGACCTGATTCAGGTGGTCTAATTCAAATGAACTCATTAAAAATAGATATCTATATTTGATATCTGCTGTACCCTCTGCCTGGAGTGCGTTACAGAATATCTATCAAAATGCCGTCAAAATGTCTATGTGCAGCCACAGCCTATTGTTTGATTCAGCTATCCTTATTGCTATCTCTACCTTATTTCTATCTCTAATGGATTCTAGAGGCTTAAGCCAATGATTGAGATGAAAGTCGCTGGAATTGCTTTGGATGCAGTCTCCCGCAGTCCGATCGTCCTTCTGAGAGATGCCACAGAGCGTCGTCAGTTGCCAATTTACATTGGACAAGATCAAGCCAGAGCCATCATCAGCGCCTTAGAAAACCAGGCACCGCCTCGCCCTTTGACCCATGACCTGATGGTCAACTTCTTTAATGAATGGAGCATGACGTTAGAGCGGATTGTCATTCACTCTCTGCAAGACAACACGTTTTACGCCATCTTACAACTGCGGCAGGGTGAGGCACGCAAAGAAATTGATTCTCGCCCCAGTGACGCGATCGCCCTGGCTATCCGCACCAAAAGCCCCATTTGGGTAATGGAAGAAGTGGTTGCCGATGCTTCGATGCCCGTCGATCGTGATGCCGATGAAGCCGATCGCAGAGCCTTTAGAGACTTTTTAGCCACCATCCGTCCAGACGACTTTAAGCAGGGCGGGCGGTTTAGCAAACAGGACGAGGGGTAAAGCCGCAATGCAGTATCGGCGCTTTGGTAAGACCGATTTGCGCCTGTCGATTTTCTCACTCGGAACGATGCGCTATCTGGCATCTGAAGAAAATGCGATCGCCACGATAGAACGCGCCATTGCTTTAGGCATTAACCACCTAGAAACCGCCCAGAGCTACGGCAGCAGTGAGCAGTTTTTGGGAATGGCACTGCGGTCAGGGCGATCGCAACCTCGGCAGCCGATTTACATCACCAGCAAAATTCCGCCGACCCCAGATGCCGATACCCTAGAGCGGCAGATTGACCAATCTTTGCGGCAGTTAGGCGTAGATGCGCTCGACTGCTTGGCGCTGCATGGGGTAAATACACCTGAGCATCTCGCCTGGATCGAAAACGCCCAGGGCTGCATGACAGCGATACATAAAGCCGTTGCTGACGGACGCATCCGCCATGTGGGATTTTCTACCCATGCGTCTCTAGATGTGATTTTGCGGACGATCGCCACCGACCAATTTGAGTTCGTCAATCTGCATTACTACTGGTTTAATCAGCGCAATGCTCCGGCCATTGCCCTAGCTGAGGCCAAAGATATGGGCGTATTCATCATCTCACCTGCTGACAAAGGGGGGATGCTGCATACGCCGCCGCCTACCCTTAAGCAACTCTGTCACCCCTTTTTGCCACTAGAGCTGACCTATCGGTTTTTGTTAAGCGATCGCCGGATTACAACGCTGAGCGTTGGAGCGGCGCGTCCCGAAGAGCTATCGGCGTTAGAAGTAGCAGGTACGCCACTAACGCCCGCCGAGTCGGCAGCCTTCCAGCGATTGCAGCAACACCTGGCTCAAGCTTTGGGTTCCGATCAATGCAGCCAGTGCAACCAGTGTTTGCCCTGTCCAGAGGCGATCAATATCCCAGAGGTGCTGCGGCTGCGAAATTTGGCGATCGCCTATGACATGACGCGCTACGGAGAATATCGCTATCGCATGTTTGAAAACGCCGGACATTGGTTTCCAGGACGCAAGGGCGATCGCTGTACAGACTGTGGCGACTGCCTACCTCGGTGTCCCGAAACTCTCGATATTCCCCGTCTGCTCCGCGATACCCACCGTCGGCTCAACGGAGAACCCAGACGGCGGCTCTGGGGAGACTAACCTACTTCACCCGCACTGTTAGCTCAAATCGGTTGAGAATGGAGCGATCGCCTTCCCATTCTCGCCATTCCTTGAGCTGAAGGTTGGCCGTTCCAGAGGATTTTGCCCGGAAGGTAAAGACGCGCTGGCCGCTCCCGCCAATGCCCGAACTGGGCGGAGAAAATTCTGAGCTTTGCAGCTCCAGGTTTTGATTTTCAGGGGATTGCACAGCCCAGCGATAGCCCGTTGTGGGGTTTTCAGGCAGCTGGAGCGAGAGCGTATCGCCTGAGCTAACTTCAAGACTTTTGCCCGAATCGGCGGCGGTGACAGATAGAGACATGGGGTGGCTCCTCGGAGGCTGAGAGGGCAGGGTAGAGCTAGGGCTGATGGGGCTAGACGGGCTGGCTGAGCTAGAGAAGCGAGATGAACTGAGAGAGCAGGAGGGCAGGGCGATCGCACTGGCTATGCCAACAAAAATCAGCACCAGCCAAATGACCTGAAGCGGAATCGTGATACGAGGGCGGTTTAGCGGTTTCATAGCTGGAAAAGGTAGCCTTATCCACTGTTTATATCCAGATTTACCTCTACAGTTATCCAAATTTGGCATGACGCACCACCAGATGTAGAGGCGCTTCCTCAAGGTTGTCCAGATGTTGCACGATGCCTTTGGGGTGTAGGGTGCGATCGCGCAGCACCCTTAGCTCTCGCCAGACAAGCTTGATATTGTCATGTTCTTTATGCCAGAGAGTGCGCGCCAACGACAGCTCCTGCAAGAGCCGACAGACATGAAACAGACCCAGCTGATGATGCAGATGGCCGTCTGAAGGGTAGAAGTTTTCGCAGACGCAGCAGAGCTTGCCCACTTCTACCATCAGATCATACTCTTCCTGAAACTCACGGACAATCGCCTCGGCTGCCGTTTCTCCAAACTCAATGCCGCCCCCTGCAAACCGATAAAAAGACTCAGCCCGATCGCACTGGACTAAAAAAAAGAGGCGATCGTTGGTTTCTCGTCGGGCGATGATTCCAGCAGCTTTGAGGCTAAATTTCTGCATTTCAGGTTCAGTGGCTCATAACAGCCAATCGAGCAAGGCGGATGATTCAGTCGCTTCCGGAATAGATCCACATCGGTTCAGTCTCTCCGGCACGCTCAAACCCGCATTTTTTGTAAAACTCGATCGCGTCAGGAACGGCTACGAGCATCTGCTGATGGAAGCCGCTATATTTTTCCATTAGCCGCCGCATAATTTCTGAGCCGATGCCAAGATCTTGATACTTGGGATGCACAATCAGGTGCGGGAAATAGACGACCAGATAGCCATCAGATATAGCGTTGCCCAACCCAACTAAACGCTGGTACTCCCAGGCCGTGATCAAAGAGTCAGAGTGATGGAGCGCCTGTATGAGTCGATCGGGCTTGCTGGCAGACGACCAGGAATTTGCGACGTAGAGAGGTAATACATCGTTGAGATCAGGTTTCTTGGTGTCTGAAAAGGAGATGGAGTCCAGCATCGCACAGATTTTCGCTTCGCTTTAGCTTACCTGATCTTAGGTCTTACTTCCTGGGTCTCATAGCAGTAGATGGTTATGACGGGGACGTTTTGAAAGTTGCTGCTCTTGAGGCTTCCTTGGTGGTAGCTTGCGATCATAGGTGGCCATTTGAGCAGATTTCAGCGAACTTACGGATTTTTAGAGGAACTTTATAAAAAGTCGAGCTTTTAAACCTTAGTGAGATTACCCTTGAATTAAATTGTGGAGCGATCGCCCAGGCAAGTATAGCCGTACCCCTTGCGAGCGGGTGAGGGCGTCATTTTGGCTTGATCAGGAGGTTGCCCAAAATCCACAGGCATGACAGCCGCCGCACTCATTTAACATTAAATAATTTTTCTAATTTTGAACTAATATCCGGAGTACATTATTTTTTTCAGGAAACAGATCAAAAAGCATTTCATGCTGTATACTCTACGGATGGTATGAGAGCACGAGGTGAAACGCTATATATAGTACGTTTAATCTTAGGCTTGTCTCCATAGGGTTCAATCAGCTTCAGTAAAGTCGAGGATCTTAAGTTTCAAAAAGTTCTACTTTGGCACTTAATTCATGCCTTTTTGTGTTCATAAGGCTCAAGGAAAGCAGGTTATTAGGCGGCTAAGAAGATCTTAAGAATCACTTCAGGTTTTGCGATTTAATTTGAGAGCTGAATCCCCTATATTGAACAGTGCCAGAGCAAGACTTAAAAAACACTCTGAGCCTCAAGGGTTGCGATCGCCAAGATAATTTAGATTTATCGGTCTTACATGTATTCATATCGATCTTGATAGCGATTCCTGACTTCTCAGTTTGTTTTTAAGACTTACTGCTTCCTGTGTTCCCCAAAGTGTTGATGTCAAACGGTTTTTGCGTATTTTCTGCCCAGGCTTTCCAATTGAGAAAATTGATGTATACTGATGACTCAAAACAGAGAGGCCAGGGCGAATTAGGGTGCAGCTTCTAGAGCCAAACTATTCTAGAATTCCTCCTGCGGTCATGGTGACGGAGTCATGGCAGGGTTTCTAAAAACCGGACTGGGTCAAGCTCAGAAGCCTTGCAAAAGCTAGCTTCTCTAAGATGTTCTTGTTGCCTGGTCTTATCTTTAGTTGGCTATTTCTACCTGCGGTTGTCCTGCTGAAGTGATTCGCTTTAAGTGAACCGCCCTAATTGAATTTCAAATAAACCTTAAGTTGTGATGATGGAGCGTGAATTGTGAACAGCATTTTCTCGAAATTGCGGGACTTCGTTGGGCTGAATGATCCTGTTGATTATGAATATGAATATGCAGAAGTAGACGGAGAAGAGTATAGAAATATTTATCAAGAAGAGCATCCTCAGCCTGTGCCACAACCCCAAGAAGAGGAGCCTCGGCGGCGCGCCGCCAGCAACAGACTTCGCGAACGCAGCATTCTTTCTAGTGAGGTAAATATGGGTTCACCTGTGAGTAACGTAATCGGAATGCCCGGTGCAGCAAATGGTATGTCGGAAGTCATGGTGATGGAGCCGCGCACCTTTGAGGAAATGCCTCAAGTGATTCGGGCGCTGCGGGAACGCAAGTCTGTTGTGCTGAATTTGACCATCATGGACCCTGATCAGGCGCAGAGAGCCGTTGATTTCGTTGCAGGTGGCACCTATGCGATCGACGGTCATCAAGAGCGGATTGGCGAAAGCATCTTTCTGTTTACGCCAAGCTGTGTTCAAGTCAGCACTCAGTTGGGTGGCATGGCTGATATTGCCATGCAGCAGGCGCAAATGCGCAACCGTCCAATGACTTCGGCTCCTGCTTGGCCGACAGAGCAAACCGCTCGGATGGCTTAAGCTCAGCGGCTCTAAAATTGAGCAGTTGACGTGGGGTTTCTTGCAAGGTTGACAGACTTTCTCTTCATAGCTTTCGCTGAAAATCGATCGCTTAAGGGTTTGTCAATCCTTGCGGGAAGCCCCTTTAATCTTTGAGGGCTAGGGTAAATGCGCCTTCGGGCGATCGGGGTGCGGAGGACAAAAATTTGGAAACACAGGTGCCGTTAGCAAAGCTTGGAATTATTGGGGGCGGGGTCATGGGAGAAGCGCTGCTGTCTCGCTTGATTGAGCAAAACATTTATGGATCTAGCGAGATCTGGGTGAGCGATCCGCAGCCGCAACGCCGAGATTTTTTGGCGTCTGAGTATGGCATTAACACCACTGCCGATAATCAAGCGGTCTTAGCCGCAGATGTTTTGCTGCTTGCCATCAAACCTCAAGCGTTTGATGCCGTAGCCGCTGCCTTACACATTTCTCCAGGCCAATCGGCAGCGAATCAGCTAGTGCTCTCTATCCTAGCGGGTATGCCTTTGGTGCGGCTAGAATCTGCATTTCCGGGTCAACCTGTTGTGCGAGCCATGCCCAACACGCCTGCCACCATTGGCGCAGGGATGACGGCGATCGCCCCAGGCCAGCACGCCCAGGCCAGCCATCTGCAAATCGCTCAGCAAATCTTTGCGGCGGTGGGCGAAGTTGTAGAAGTGCCCGAAACGCAACTGGATGCCGTCACCGGACTTTCAGGCTCTGGCCCTGGCTATGTGGCCGTCATGATTGAAGCGCTAATTGATGGAGGCGTTGCCGCCGGATTGCCCAGAGCGATCGCCACTCAGCTAGCCATTCAGACCGTTCGGGGAACGGCAGAATTGCTGCAAACTTCGGGTATGCATCCTGCCGAACTTAAAGATCGGGTGACGAGTCCGGGGGGAACGACGATCGCCGGAATCGCCCATTTAGAACGTTCAGGTTTTCGATCTGCCTTAATTGAGGCGGTCAAGGCAGCCTATCGACGCGCACAAGAATTAGGAAAATGAGGTTTTGGTAGAGGGTCGCTAACAATAGAGAGCAGCAAAAAATAGGGAGCGCAGCGTAGATGATATGACGGAAAGTCTGATTAATCTGCTGATTAAGTTAGTCATTGCGATCGTGTGCAGCAGTCTTGCCAATATTTTGGTGCCACGGCGGATTCCGGGCGGATTGGTAGGATTAATTTTGCTGGGTTTGGCAGGAATTTGGCTCGGCGAGTGGGCTTTTGGGCTGTTTAGAAAAGAGTTTGCGCTTAACTTGGCTTTTCTCTATTGGCAGATTCAGGGAGTTTTGATCATCCCCGCCATCATTGGATGTGCGATCGTGCTGTATATCGTCAGCGCCTTGATCCGCTGGAGCCGATTTGAATAGGTCGCGGATAGCACGTATAAAGGGTTGCGCGGCGGAGCCGCGCAACCCTTTATGCAAAAGATCTCATCTTTAGAGCTTATTCTGGTGCCTGTTCTGGCTCAGCTAGAGGTCGGATGTCAACAATTTTGCCACCCAGACGGTTAATCCGGCGCATCTCATTGTTCATGCGGCTGTACGGGACTTGAATCAAAATGTTGCTGCTGTTGCGCACCGCATAGCTATTCTTGTCGGTCTGATCGTTTTGCCGCAACCCGGCGACTTCATAGACAAACATGCGGCCATCTGCGCTGGAGTTAGAGGCTCTAGTCAAAGCGGACTGTCCCAACATGAGCGATCTCCTTACTAGATTAGAGGTTAAAGATTTTTGGCGTTGCTCAATGCAGCGATGAAGTGTATCTTGGCAAGGGCGCAGAGCGACTCAACCCCAATACACTTCATCGCTATCATCAGCGACGCTTTTACGAGAAGCACTTTAGAGGATGTTTGAAAAGTGGTCGGCTGTGATTTCAGGCACCTGTTGATCCCCCCGGCCCCCCTTAAAAAGGGGGGAAATGAATTCAAAGTCACCCTTTTTAAGGGGGATTTAGGGGGATCTGAAACGTTTCGCTACGCATAGTTGGACTTTTCAAACATCCTATTAGAATCGCCAATTGATTAACCTGTTATGGTTTTTTTGAAGTGCTGCGCGAAGCACAGCACTTCAAAAAAACCATTGGGTTTTATTTAATCCCTGATCCTTAGCATCTAGAAGCGCCTCGGAATAAGCTACTGGGAGAGCGTAATGCTAGCCACCTTGCCACCCAGCTTGTTGATTTGCTGAAGGGTGTTGGATAGCTGCTCGTAGGGCACAATAAACTCTTTGTTGCTTCGACGGACTTTAGGATAGCGGGGCAGGCTAATTCCAGCTACCTCAATCCGATAAAGGCGATCGGTTGAGCCTGTTGAAGAACGCCCAAAAGTCCGAGTAGGCGCGACGCCCTGCTTAGAGGGTTGGTAGGCCCAGCCGCCGCTGCCTCCCGAAGGCGCAATGACCGCAGAAACGCTATTGCGAGCCAGTTCACCCGCTAGGCGAGAGCTAGAACCGCCGAGCTGAGCGCGATCGCTGTTGGCATAGCCCCGGTAGAGGCGAAACATGCGGGGAAATCCAGCAATCTTTTGCTGAGTTTGGGTCGAGAAACCCCGGTAATAGGGGACGATCGCATCGCCAAAATTAAGCTCATACTCTTCTGAGTCAATGTAGGAATCGATGTCGGCATCATACCCTTGCGTTTGGTAGCGATCGAGATGCTCAATGACTTCAGATTCATCGTAAGGCGCGCGCCCTAGCAGATGCTTAAAGTTCAACTCAATCACCCGCGTCTGAAAGTGGGGATAGAGAAACTTAGTTTTGTATAGCTCAGATTTTGCCAATCCTCGGACAAAATCTCGAACGGTAAGTTGACCATTGGTGAGCAAAGATTCTAGATTGGACAGGCGCTCTGACTGCATCAGATAATCATTCCCCAGCACCTGACGATAGACCGCCTGAATCACTGACTGAGCATCAGCCGATGTCCAGTTGGGTCGTAATTCGATCGGACGGAATTCGCTAAAAGCAGTTGTTCCCAATCGAGAAGCTGCGGTTGTAATTGCCACAGAATAATCTCCTTATTTTATGAATTTGCAAACTCAATTAATGAAGTTGTAGTGCAGGCATCTTGCTTCTCCTGTGGAGAGACTTTGTTAACAGGCCGACAAAATGCTCGCACTACAACAAGCGCCCTAACGGGGCTATCCCCCGATTAGCCACCCAGCTTGCTTAGGCAAGAGAAATATTTACCACCCGACTTCCCCGCTGATTGAGCCGTTGCAGCGTAGACGAAAGCTGATCATACGGCACGAGACAGTCGCGCACGCTGCGGCGAATTTGCGGAGTCCGGCCTCGGTCTGCCTGAGTAAACCGCACCCGATAGAGCTGACCGCGATCGCCCCCGGCAGTACCCGTCAAGCCCCGGCCAAAGTTTGCAGTCTGCACCGGAGAAGCCGTGTTGCGAGCCAGATCGCCAATTAACCCAGCAGACTTGTTTTTGCCCTGAGCGCGATCGCTATTGGCATAGCCTCGGTAAAGTTGAAACATGCGGCTAAAGCCCACAACTTTTTGGCCGCGCTGAGTTGCGAACCCGCGATAGTAAGGTACAACCGCTTCGCCAAAATTTTCTTGATATTCTAGCGAATCGATATAGGAATCGATCTCCGCTTCGTATCCCTCTTGGGTATAAAGATCAACATGGTAAGCAATTTCTGCTTCATCGTAGGGCGCACGACCCAGCAGGTGCTTAAAGTTCAGCTCAATCAAGCGGACTTGAGGCGTTGAATAAAAGAATTTCTGGCGATACAGCTCAGACTGTGCCAGCGATCGAATGAAATCTCGGACGGTAATGTTACCCCGACGCAGCAGCGATTCTGCACTAGTCAGGCGCTCATTCTGCATCAAATGTTCGTTACCAAAAACCTGGCGATAGGCGGCATAAATCACCGTCTGCACATCGTCCTCTGTCCAATTTGACCGTAACTCAACGGGAGATGTGCCAACAAATGGCTCAAATCCTAGCTGCGTGGCTGCCATAGAACTCGTCATGAGCGGATCTCCATATCGTTATTAATTGGTATGGCTGTAGTAATGAATTTTGCTGGGGCAGGCAGGTCTTTCTAAACGCAGATCTGCCTGAACAAAATCATCAGCAGATTAAGCACTGCCCGTTTTAATAAGAGAGCATTCCAAAAAACGTAAACCCAAAAATCGTAAAAAAGGACGATGCCCAGATCCTTAAAAAACTCTCCCCCAAAAGGCGATCGCTCTTTAAAGATCTGGGCAGCTAGAAATTAGCTCAGGGCATTGATAGCGTAATCAATGTAGGAATTGGCTTCTACTGCCGCATCACCGCTCAAACCGTGGTTCGACTTGATGTGCTTCAGCGCTTCTACATACCAGCTGGGCGACAGATCAAAAGTGCGGTTGATTTCAGCAATGCCGCCAATCAGATAGTCATCCATAGGGCCTGTGCTGCCTGCCACCAAGCAGTAGGTGATCATGCGCAGGTAGTAGCCAACGTCTCTCGCACACTTGGCTTTGCCTTCAGAGCTAGAAGCAAAGTTAGCACCCTGCATCTGAGTGGTGTAGGGAAACTTTTGGTAGACTGCATTGGCCGCACCGTCAGCCAAGGTTTGCGCTTTGGCGCTCAAGGCTTTGGCAGCATCCAGGCTGGCAGCAGCTTGACGGAAGCGACCAAACGCAACTTGAACCTCTGTGGAGCTGAGGAAACGGCCTTGAGAATCTGCGGTAGCGATCGCTTCGGTTAAAGGTGTTTTCATGCGAGTTATTCCTTCCAAAAAGTGTTCAAATCAAAAAACTGTGCAATGCTGTTCGTGAAAAGCTCAAGTCAAGTCAACGACGAACCGACGACTAGCCGACTGCTGATGCTGCCTGATCAAAGTAGCCACCCAACTCAGCCATGAGGCTGCTACAGTCACCGCGCGTTACCCCACTGGGATCGTTGGCGATCGCAATAGCGGCTTCTTTCATCTTGCTAACGCCTGCTGCTACCGAGCCACCTGGAACGCCCAGCGCCAGGTAGGTTTCGCGCAGACCGTTGAGGCAGCGATCGTTGAGAACGCTAGCATCTCCAGCAAAAGTCGCATAGGTCACGTACCGGAGAATGATCTCCATGTCACGCAGGCAGGCTGCCATCCGGCGGCTGGTGTAAGCATTGCCACCCGGAGCAATTAGCTGGGGCTGCTCTGCAAACAAGGAACGAGCTGCATTAGCCACGATCGTGGATGAATTTGAGGTAATCCGGTTAACCACATCCATGCGCTTGGTGCCTTCGTTCACCATGTTCTTCAGCGCATCGATTTGACTATCGCTGATGTATTCGCCCCGAGTATCCGCTTGAGACACTACTTTAGTAAACGCATCTAACATTCCAAGATCTCCTAATCATATTGATGTAAATCAGAAAAGGTTCAAATCCAGGTATTAAGGGAAACATTAAAATGCTGCCGTTATGAGTAGACAAGCTCGACATCATTAATCAGATTTACGATGCCATCGCAATGCTAGGAAAATACTTTTCAGGAGAGCGTCACCCTAACAGAAGTAATCTACTCGGTGGGTTTGAACCTATTCCTGATTAAAGCAATCCATTTGTGCAAATTTTGTGCAAATTTGGGAGCATCCAGCGAGAATTGATTAAAAAATATTAAGAGGACATCCTTGGGAATTCACCGCAGCTTGTTTGTGGGGTTCCCAGAAGGCGTATGGCCTAGAATGTGCCACGCAAAACAAGGCGTATAGACTCTCAGAGCTTCCTAATGCGCTAAAAGCCTGCTTTCAAAAAGCTATAGCGCAAATTAAAGTTTTATGAAGTACGTTACAAAACTTAAAAACCTTAGCTTCTCAGGTCAGTGACTTGAAAAACCAAGGTTTTAAAGGGTCTTAAAGACAAACAAAAATTGCCCGATCGCGCTGCAAGTTGCACGGTAACTCAAGTTATAGGGACTCAAATTAGCGATTCAAGCGCACAGCGATTCATGCATAGTCAAACAGCATGGTGGTCATGTAGCGATCGGTCCACTCTGCTCCAAAAGATTTTTCTAGCACGCGGCGAGTCTTGTCATTCTGCTGCTGCTTTGTGCAGTAGTAGCGCTGTCCGGCGATCGCACTTGCAATGTCCCGCTGAGAAGTCAGAGGCGTAGCAACACTGGCGTTTTTACAATGCAGCGTCAAAAAGTCATGCACTCTCTGCAAAAATAAGTCTTCTTCCTGCGCCCCTACTGGACGCACAAACAGGCAAAAATCTGAGAAAATATCTGCCCACTCTGGCAAGGCGCGAGGCTGAGAAAACTGGATTTGAGGTAATGCTGATAATGCCTGATAGTAAGACTCTGGCAGCGATCGATCAACGTTGATAGGAGAGAGATCGGCAATAGCAGCACTAATGGCTCCACCGCGCCCACCCACCAGATCTGACCCAAAAATAGGCAGCGCATAGTCAGGATTGGGAAACATCACGCAGTGCAGAATATCTAGCCCAGTCCCCACCTGAGCCAGCTCTAGGTGCAGCTTGCGGAACTGAGGGGTCTGGTAGCAGTGATTTTCAATCACCAGCTTTTCCCCTTCTAAAGCACCCTCAATGTAGCCCAAATCCTCTGGGACAGTGTAAGGAGAAAGTTCCAGGTGCTGACGCCAGGTTTCTTCAATGCAATCTGCTAGGCGATGAATGAGGGAATGCTGTTGGCTTCTTAAAGACATTGGTATAGACTTCTGTTGTGTAAAGTTCTGTATAGACTTCTGTGTAAAGTTTTGTATTGTGTTCGCCATGCTGCTGTCCAACATAGAGGATGAATCCTTACACTGACGTATTCTTCGTGCAAAATCTGTGCAACGGGTTTTTGCAGTAGAGTTTTTGCAACAAAGCCGCCCCAAAGCCCAGAGCCAGCAAGAGCTTGCAGCAAGTGACCCAACCCTCAACTTGCCCAGGCGCGCACCCTTTGTAAGCGACGAAGAATTCGGTTAGCAAGCTCAATCCCCATGATAGGTTTGCACAGGTAGTCATCGGCACCAACCCTAAAGGCTTGGCTTTGGCTAGCGGCATCAGTCAGCACACTTAAAAATAATACTGGCAACCGTTGCCAATCCGGATCGCTACGCAGAATTTGACATAGTTCAAACCCATTGATGTGTGGCATATCTACATCTAACACCAGTAGATCGGGGGTAACCGCTTGCAAAACCGTCAAGAATTGTTGCGGATCGGCCAGAGTTGTGACCTTAAAGCCCCAAGGCTTGAGCAACGTCGGCAACATGCGCAACCAATTTTGATCATCATCCACAATCATCACCCGGGCAGACAGGTTGGAACTATGCAGCAGACGAACCGCCGCAGAAATGACCTGATCTGGAACTACTGAGGATTCCAGAAAAAAATTGCCCCCTGATCGCACAATCTTGAGCCGATCGCTCAACTCACCCCGATCGCCCACCACCAAAATAGGCAGGGCAGGATAGCGATGCACATAAGCCTGTAGCGTTTGCCAAAGATCAGAGGCATCTGGCCGATCTGGCTCTTCCAGCGCATGAGGCGGAAACCGGAAGAGAATGACATCAGGCAAAGGCTCCTCAACTAGCGCCATCTCGCTGGGCGCAATTTTGATGCGAATGCCCCGATCGATCGCCACAGGCACCAGCGACTGATTGAATTCGGCATCGGCACTGACGACGAGCAGCAGCGGCAATCCTCCCGGAAGCTGAGAGGAGCGGATCGTTTGGGTATTGGCAATATCTTGTTGCAGGGCGATCGCCAACGTTTGCATCAGATCCGCCTGTTTGGGATGCAGCGCTTCACTGCTGCACAGCCAATTCTCTAGCTGCCGGGAGAGGTGCATGGCCTGGGTTAGCCCAAAGATTCCCAGCGTACCTGCCAATTTATGAGCCGCCTGTTGCGCTTGGGTTTGCTGCTGGCGACTGAGGCGATCGCCCTGTAAATCGGTGAGGGCTTGCAGCAAGATCCCGATCTGCTCGAGACATTTGGGCTGCGTTGTGCGCCAGGTTTCGTTGAGAAAAGCAAGGTATTGCTGCTGAGATTCTGGCTGTGCTCTAGCGTTGAGGGCTTGTTCTTCTGCGGGTAAAGCTTCGCTGAGGCTGGCGATCGCGGCACCAGCCCCATTGCTGGAATGTCCGCGATCCGCAGGCTCATTACCCGAAAACCCAGAGTTAGATGCTTCTGCCGCCCTTAGCTCCAGCGCCTTGAGATAATACCCTCGCCCATGCAGAGTGGCAATGAAATCTGACGGCGCACCTGCGGCAACTAGCTTATGCCGCACCCGCCGGATGTGAGAGCGCACGGTTGCCTCTGAAGGGAATTTTTCAGAAGACCAAAGGCGATCGAGAATTTCATCTGTACTTAGCACATGCTGGCTATCCCGCAGCAGCAGCTCCAGCAGCTCATATTCCTTGGTGGTTAAGACCAGAGGCTGGCTGCCATAGCTCACCTCGCAGGTGCTGGGGTCAAGCAGCAAGTCGCCGCAAGTTAACAAGGGAAAAGGCTGGGTGCTGCCTCGCCGCAGCAGCGCTCGGATTCGGGCAATCAATTCGTCTTGGTCAAAGGGCTTAACGACATAGTCATCGGCTCCAGCATCTAAGCCCTGCACTTTGGCAGTGCTGTTGTCTTGAGCCGTGAGCAGCAAGATTGGGGTGGTGTAGCCTTCTGCACGAAACCGCTGGCATAGGCTAATGCCATCCAGTTTGGGCAGCACCAAATCCAGCACGATCAGGTCGTACTCAAAAGTTGAGCCGTAGCTCCAGCCCATTTCGCCATCCTGAACGGCATCAACCACATAGTGCTGAGCCACTAAGCTCCGGGTCAAGATGGCAATCAGCGCCTCATCATCTTCTACAAGCAAAATCTTCATGACTACAGCAACTCCAAAACAGGTAATCCGATGCAGCTACCAATGGAGAATTCGGCTAATTTGCTCTGGTAAATCTAGAGAGTTAAAGGGTTTGGTAATGACGCCGCTGACGCCCAAGTCATTGAACTGGCGTTTATCGGCGGTCTGAGCTTTAGCAGTCAGCAAAATAACGGGAATTTGCTGAATCTCAGGACAAGCTTGGAGTTCTTTAAAGGTGGCAATGCCATCCATATCCGGCATCATCACATCTAGAAGAATGACGTCAGGCTGTTCGGTCTGAGCGGTCTGAATTCCTTTCAGTCCGGAACTAGCGGTCAAAACTTCCCACCCTGCCGCTAACTTAATGCCAAACTGCACCACAGTTTGAATTGTTTCTTCATCATCAATGATTAAAACTCGTTTATGGGTCATATAGGGATACGCCAAAGGGATGCAGCTCTGAGGGTAGATTTTACTCACTGAAGATGGGCAAGGTGAACGAAAAGGTACTGCCATAGCTAGGCGTACTCTCAGCCCAAATTCTGCCGTTATGTTGCTCAATGATCTTGCGGCAGATGGTCAGTCCCAAGCCTGTACCTCCTTTTTTGCGCGAGTCAGAAGAGTCTACCTGCTGAAATCGCTCAAAGATCCGTTCCAATTGATCAGCTGGAATACCCTGCCCCTCGTCCCGCACCCGCATTACCGCTTCAGACTGCTGTTGCCCAAGCGTTAGCCAGACTGTCCCGCCAGGGGCAGAAAACTTGATGGCATTACTCAGCAGATTGGTTAGCGCCTGCAAAATGTAGTCTGCATCCGCCCAGATCAAAACATTTTGGGGCTGAGTCACGAGCGTTATTTCATGCTGTTGAGCCATAGCCTGCATGGCTTCTGTCGCCTGAACCATCAGATTAGCGGCGTTGCAAGCTTGGCGATCCATAATGACTTGCCCCGACTCAATCCGCTGTAAATCCAAAACGCTATTGATTAGTCGGACTAGCCTTTCGGTGCTGTCATCGGCAATGGTGAGCATTTGCTGACCTTCGCTCGACAGCGTGCCTAGCCGCCCGGTCGCCAAGATTTTGAGGGCGCTATGCAGCGATGTCAGCGGAGTTCGGAGTTCGTGACTGACCACAGAGATAAATTCATCTTTCATTCGCTCAATGGCTTTGCGATCGCTAATATCACTCGTCAGCGCAAAGAAACCTTTCACTACCTTTTGCTCATCCCGGTGGGGAATGTAGGTGATATCGACCGATCGCCATTCGCCATGCTTCAAGACAATTTCGTTTTCGTAGGTGACGACATGCCCCAAGAGCGCAGCTTCAATGTGGGGCTGCATCTGAAGGTAGCTTTCTTTCCAGACCTGACGCAGATGAGCGCCATAAATGCTTGCGGGTGGCTGTCCTAGCCAATCGTCATAGGCTTTGTTGTTAAAGCGATACCGCTGCTGATCGTCTACATAGGCGATTAGCACAGGCATGGCGTTAGTAATCAGGCGCAACTGTTCTTCGCTTTGCAGCAAAGCCGCTTCTGCCTGCTTTCGATCGGCAATTTCCTGTTGCAGACTGCGGTTGACCTGCTGCAACTCTGCCGTGCGGACTTCTACCATCTCTTCCAAATGCTCTAAGAACTGAGCTTGAGCCAGAGCAATGCTGATTTGATCGGCAAGCTGCTGCATTAGCTCTAGCTCAAATTCGACCCACTGCCGAGGGTTGCTGCATTGGTGGGCAATGAGCAATCCCCAAAGTTGATTTTGCGGTAGGGAGCGACCTTGAGGGCCAGCGGGTGGGCTAGAGATATTTTGCAGAGGAACGCTTTGGACGATCGGGACAATCAGCTTGGCTTGAATATTGAATTGGGTAACAAACTCCACCAGGCATTCTGCTAGCCCCGAACTGGCATCCTGAACATCGGCGATCGCCCGCACCCGTCCTTCGGCATAAAGCTGCTGATAGTCTTCTGGAAAAACCTCTTCTGGAAACTCCAGATCGATTAAGGGGGGATAGTCAGGCAACACAGATTCGCTAATGGTTTTTCCCGTTCCATCGGCAAGCACCTGATAAATTAGCACGCGATCGGCCTGCAAAATTCGCTGCACTTCGGTAACGGTAGTTCGCAGAATCTCCTTGAGCTGCAAAGACTGGCGGATTTTGAGCGTCACCTCCGAAAATAGCTCAATCCGCTGTCGCTGCCGTCGTAGCTCAGCCGCCATTTCTACCTTGCGGCGGCTAATATCGCGCAGCAGCAGCAGATGGCAGTGGGGTCGCACGTTTGGCGTCAGGCTATACTCTACCTCTCGCTGCCTCTGGTGAGCGCAGGAGAGGCAAAGTTCTCCTATTAAAGGCTGGCTTGTTTGAATACTTTGGCGAAACCGATCGCTGTCGAACTCAGCCGTCAGAAAAGTCGAGAGCGATCGCGTCATCAAAACCTTGCGCGATAGACCAAAAAGCTGGCAAGCCGTCGCGTTTACATCCATTAAGTTGCCCTGATCATCCAAGAGGGCGATCGCATCTTGGGTATGTTCAAACACAGGTTGCAGCAATCGTTTGCGCGATTGCCGCTGAGCCGAATCGGCTGAGCTAGGCGACTGACCCGACCGGGATGAGGGCTGAGAAGGACGCTTGGGCACTGAATCTAACGCAAGAAAATATTACTCTTCGTTACTCAAGCTATCGAAAGTTCAAGTTCTATTAGATTAATATTGCAAAACTTAACGAATAGCCAGATCAAGCCATACGGCAAGTTCCTAGCTTTCTTGCTGTCCTAGCCGCTTTTGCCAGTCGGCATCTACTTTGTCAGCGTTGAGGAACTCTTGCTCTGTCAAATCTGTTTCGGTCGTATAAGCCAGATCTTTTTCGCTGACGATCGTTTCTGCCACAAACTGCTGGGCAAAGGCCAGCTTTTGCTTCAGTTCAGGCAAGGCCGCATTCAACGCGATCGCCCGTTCCTGTCTTTGCTGGTTGCGGGCTTCAATTTTTTGGTTACGCCACTGCACCCAAAAATAGCGGATCAGGGGAATGGCCAGGAACCCAATGCCGTAGGCCAGCAGCAAGCCGTAGATGCCTGCCACAAACCCTACTAAGCCGCCCAGTTGAGCTGCAATCGCGCCATCGCGTAGCAGACTACCCAGCACCAGCGCCCCCACCAGGTTCACACTGCCCAGACCGATCGCCGCCATAATTTGACCGCTGCTGGCTTGACTAAAGCGCCAGAGCGACTCCCGCAAATAGGCCGACACTGACTTTGACTGGCGCTGATTGGCGCTGACCTGCAAATCGGGAAAATGATAGACAATCTCTCCTTCTGGACTCACTTCGGGTCGCCCGTTAAAACGGGTCAAAACAGGCAGCATATAGTCTTCAAAGTCTCCAGAAAGACGATCGAGATAGGGCGCAACCTGTTCAGCTACGATCGCCCCGCCATTGTTGCGGATGAGGGTACCGATCGATCGCCAGCGCTGGTCTTCGAGTCCAGCATTGGGGTTGCCATCGCCAAACAGAAAGGAAAAGATAGACTCTAGGAAATTCATGGAATCCTCTTCTTGCCCCGATCGGCTGCGTCTACCGCGAGAGGAAGCCCGCCGAGGGTGAGAGGAATAGCCGTAGTTGGGGGAGAAAATCCAGTACCAGTCCCATAGAAAGATCGAGGGAAAGGAGCCACTAAAGCCGCTATCGCTAGAACCCCCGTTATCATCGCGAGAGTTAAGGGCGAGTAGAATCAGGGCGATCGCTAGCAAAATCAGCAAAATGGATGCGCCTAGCATCAGCCCAAACGAAATACGGACGAGGTAAAACAAGATCCGCCAAATCTTGCCCCAGGTTTCCTGGAACCGCAACCGCCAATATTTATTGCGCAGCACATCCCGGAAGTTACGCGGAAACAGGTAGGCTACTTCACCTGACTCTGATACCTGCATGTGCCCTCCGGCTTCGGAGGCCAGCACCAGCAAGGATTGCTCTGCCAATTTAATGTCTAGCCCCGCCTGAGCAGCCACATCGCCAACGGTAACGCGATACTTGAGCTTCTCTACGGCTTGCATGACGGTGGGATTTGGAGCCATGCGTCTTTTATGCCTCAGCTTTACTTAAGCGGTCATGAAGAACAGTGTTCCTTCCAGTATAGGAATTGGAAGGGGAGGCTGTGGGCTAGACTTACAGGCGTAGCTTCTTTACTTAAAACGTTTTGAGTGGCGCGCCCTAAAATCCTCAAGGGAATAGGACTTTACGGTCTTCCTGAAAACCCTCTATTTGAAAAACAGCTTTGAAAAACAGCCCTCTGAGTTAAGCTGAGATACGGTTACTTGACGCGAGAGGCCGACTTCGTTCAATCTTCTCAATAGGTTGCTTAATCAACTGGCTCCTGACTAACCCCGACTCGTGAGGCAACTATGCCCAGATCTCAACGAAACGACAACTTCATCGATAAAACCTTCACGGTCATGGCAGACATGATCTTGAAGATGATACCTACCAATAAAACGGCTAAGCAGGCTTTTGCTTACTATCGAGATGGCATGTCTGCCCAAGGAGATGGTGAGTATGCCGAGGCGCTAGCCAACTACGAGGAAGCTTTGAAGCTGGAAGAAGATCCCTACGATCGCAGCTTTATTTTCTACAATATGGGCTTAATTTACGCCAGCAATGGCGACCATACTCGCGCCCTAGAGCTATATCATCAGGCGATCGACATTAGCCCCCGTATGCCGCAAGCCCTCAACAACATTGCCGTGATTTATCACCATTTAGGCGAGCAGTTGCAGGAAGCCAGCGCTTCTGGCAAGTCTGACGAGGCTGAAGCCTACTTTGATCGGGCGGCTGACTATTGGCAGCGCGCCATCCGTCAGGCTCCTAACAACTACATTGAGGCGCAAAACTGGCTGAAAACAACTGGGCGCTCTAAAGCGGATATTTTCTTCTAGAGTTTCCCTAAATCTCCCTCTATTCTGACGAGCTAAATTTCTCATGATCGATCGCGAACAAGTTCACAAAGTGGCGCATCTAGCTCGGCTAGACCTAACTCCTGCCGAAGAGACGCAGTTCACAGAGCAGCTCAACGACATTTTGGGATATTTTGAGCAGCTTAGCGAACTCAACACCGATGACGTTCAGCCCACGACTCGGGCAATCGATGTCAGTAATGTGACACGCCCCGATCGCCTAGATCCCTGTGGCGATCGAGAACTCATCCTGGAAAGCGCTCCCGATCGGGATGTAAACGCTCAGGGTGACTTCTTTAAGGTTCCTAAGATCATGAATGCTGACTAGTCATTACCTCATCTAGTGCGCAGGTTTTAGCACTTGCGCCTGTCAGCAGTTTAAATGCAATGAGCGCCGCTCCTGGGGGCGGCGCTCATTGCGTTCGCGGTTTTTCCAACCAATAGGCTACCGCGACAGATCAGATGCACGATTGATGGGTTGGGTAGATTTTTTGCGCAGAAATTCTGCAATCATCTGCTTGTTGTTTTTTCGCTTCGGCAGAGGTGGCATTTCATTTTGTAAAGACATCCAGCGATCGCGAATGAGAGATTTGATTAACTCATCGCCGGTAGTATTTTCATGCACCAAAATTTCGGACAAGTATTGCACGGTCTGTTGATCAAGTTTTGGGATGTCTTGGGTGATCATGGCACTTCAATCTCAGCGGGTGGGTAAAGACCGGAACATCGCCCTAAAGCCGCGCTCCTTGTGAGAACTTCCAGCCTTGGTGGTCTGTATTCATCATGTTTGAAGAGGCATAGACCTTGCAAAAATGACTCAATTAAAAGTTTTACTTGTGAGATATCCTACAAACAAAACTTGACAGACTACTAACAAACAGGAATGGAGCTGTTTGCTGCGGCTAACTCAACTGCAAATGATTTTGAGATGAGTAACGTTGTGTTCTCCATATACAATCTAGACTTTGATTTCCTGTAAGACCGTGATTCTTAGTTAAACTTTAATGAGGCGATCGTATTTCTTTACATCAGCTTCTAGAAGTTCCCATAAAGAGCGAAGCAAATATCCCACATTTGGGCACTGATGTGATCTAGCGATGAGTTTTGCTATGGGAAACGCAGTATGCACTTCTCTAATACTTCCCTAATAGAATTTAAGGTTACCATCAGCTATGAAATTTATTTTGGGGGGGCGCACGCCTCTCAAAATAAATTTCATAGATAAAGTCAGCCTAAAATCCTCTATGCAGGCGGATTTTGCACGCCTGCACCCTTGTTGCGCCACCTATCGCTACGATGCATTCAGCCGTGTTTTGGCTGCGGCAAGCGCTTGCCGTACTTGATCGAATCCGGTGCCCCCATAGCTGTTGCGGGCAGAAACCACCTGACGAGGGGCGATCGCAGCATAGATATCTGGCTCAAACGCCGGATGAATGGCCTGCCATTCCTCTAGGGTCAAATCTTTGAGCAGTTTACCTGCCGCCAGTGAGGTCTTCACGACTTTGCCCACCAGGTTATAGGCTTCTCGGAAGGGGACTCCTTTCGTTGCCAGATAATCTGCCACATCGGTCGCATTGGAAAAGTCTTCAGCCACTGCCTCATTCAGACGAGCAGTGCGAAACTCCATTCCCTCTTGCATCAAAATTGTCATGGCCTCCAGGCAGGCACGTACTGTTTTCACAGTGTCAAACAGCGCTTCTTTGTCTTCCTGCAAGTCTTTGTTATAGGCCAAGGGCAATCCTTTCATTAGCACCAGTAGTGCCTGCAAATGCCCAAAGACGCGCCCAGTTTTGCCCCGTACTAGCTCAGGGACATCTGGATTTTTCTTCTGAGGCATGATGCTAGAGCCTGTAGAACAGCTATCTTTGAGCGTCACAAAGCCAAATTCTTCTGAAGCCCAAAGGATCACTTCCTCCGAGAGGCGCGACAGATGCACCATAATCAAGCTGGCTGCACAGGCAAATTCAATCGCAAAGTCGCGATCGCTTACCCCATCTAAGCTATTGCCGTAGACTTTGCCAAAGTTGAGAAGCTGAGCGGTGTAATGGCGATCGATCGGGAAGGTAGTGCCCGCCAAGGCTCCCGAACCCAACGGTAGGATATCGATGCGTTGGTAGACGTCGCCAAGGCGCTCCCAGTCGCGCTGAGTCATTTCTACATAAGCCAGCAGGTGGTGTGCCAAGCTTAGCGGCTGCGCCCGTTGCAGATGCGTATAGCCTGGAATCAGGGTTTCTACATTTTTCTCGGCCAAATCTAGCAAAACTGACTGAAAAGCCTGAATTTGCTGCCGAATTTGCATCACCTGATCGCGCAGATACAGGCGCGTGTCTGTGCCAACCTGGTCGTTGCGCGATCGCGCCGTATGCAGCTTTTTGCCCACGTCCCCCGCAATTTCGGTCAGCCGCCGCTCTACCGCAAAGTGAACATCTTCTGCTTCAATACCGGGATTAAAATTGCCCTGACGGTACTCCTGCCGGATTTGCTCTAGCCCTGCCACGAGCTGTTCGCCCTCTGCGGACGAGATGATGCCTGTATGCGCTAGCATTTTGGCGTGAGCTTGAGAACCCGTTAGGTCGTACTCGATCAGCTCGATGTCAAAGCCAATGCTGGCGTTAAATTGGGCGATCGCTGGATGCAAAGCCGACTCAAAACGCTGACTCCAGGTCTGAGAAGTTTGGGGCTGAGAGGTTTGAGATTGCGGAGAACTGTTAACCACGATATCTACCTTGAAGGTTAAAGCTTTAAGTTTTGAGGGTTGAGTTCCCAGATGTTGTATCGCAGTAAACTTTCTGACTGGTTTCGCTTAAGGCTGACGCGATCGAAGCCCCAAAGCGGCATCAGAGCCGCACCAGTCGCCTGTGGATTTGCCTGACTGTCAGGGTGAGCCGCATTGAGCCACCCGCTTAACCGTAGGTTGTCAAGCCTCGAATCACATACCCTAAAATTAGCCCGATCGCCAAAGCCCAAATCTGACCCGACTTAACAAAACCATTAAAGAAGTTGCGCGTTGCAGAAAACACATCGGTGTTAAAAACCGCTGCCAAATAGCTCCAGTCCCAATAGCCTGCGCCTGAGAGTAGCCCCTGCCCTTGATGCCAGGAGGCTACATCTACCAGAGTGAGATGCTGCATTAAGTTGAGCCACACCATGATTCCTCAGTCCTCACACAAAATTGCCAGTGTTAAATAACGCTCCCCTCAGCGGCGGCCGATAACCTTAACATTTCCACAAGCGGCTTTCGTCTGTGACTGTTGGATTATTGCCTCCCTGCGTCGGAGTCCCGCTGATTCTATCCCTTATTCAGCCATTTTTCTATAGTATTGCCGTAGCCATTGTTCTGAGGGCTAATTTCTCAAAGTGGTCTTTTTCATAGAACAGCGGCATCCTTCTTAATTTGCATGACGATTAAAGTCATGTCATCTTCATTGTGTCGCTCTGAGCCAATGAACTGCTGCACCTGAGTAAATAGGTAGTCCAAGATAGCTTGAGGCGTTTCACAATGGCGGCAGGCCCATTGGAAGTGTTTTGCCAGACTTTCTTCATCAAAGCGATCGCCGTTTTGGCTGGCCGCATCCGTAAATCCATCGGTGTAGTAGATCAGGGTGTCACCCGGCTGGAGCTGCACCTGAGCCTCATGGTATTGAGAGTTGATATCTAGCCCAATCAGCATACCCAAAGTGTCTAGTCGCTTGATCGTTCCTGTAGCGGCTTGCCAGAGCAGAGGCGGGTTATGGGCGGCGTTGCTATAGGACAGCGTGCGAGTTTTGGCATCATATTCAGAGTAGAACAGCGTCACGAAGCGATTGGAGTTCTCCAGATCGGCATACATGACGTGGTTTAAGTGCTGCAAAATTCGCGATGGCGAGTGGGCGTTGAGCACTTCTGCCCGCAGCATTCCTCGCAGCATGGTCATGATCAGCCCAGCCGGAACGCCTTTACCCATGACATCGCCGATCGACACGCTCCAGCGGGCGGCTTCCATCCGCCCAATTTTTTTGGCGCGTTCAGGATCGTAATTGACAGGAATAAAGTCGTAATAATCTCCACCCACTCGGCTAGCCGTGCGGCAGAGCGCAGCCAGCTCGACGCCATCAATTTTGGGACATTGGCGTGGCAATAGCTGAAGCTGAATCTCTGCCCCAATTTCCAGTTCGCGATCGAGCCGCTCTTTTTTGCGTAGCTCTACGGTTAGCTCATCATTTTCGATCGCCACAGCCGTTTGGTCAGCCACAAGCCGCACCAGTTTCTGGCGAGTTTCTGTCCAGGTATATTCAGGATCACGGCTAAAGACGTATAGCCGCCCCCGCTCAATATTTTTGGTGAGAATGGCTGTCCCGAATAGATGAACGCTGGAACCCAAGAAATGATTGACGTGGTAGTCAAGCGCTGCTGTGCGGTTGCTGGTGTTGGCAGCCATCTTGCCATAGGCCGGAATGGGGGCAGTAGCCGTGAGCTGGCGCGCCGCAGACTCGATCGCCGCCTTTACATCTTGGCAGCGGCTGTCTTGACAATGGAGCCGCTCTAGCCGCACCTGCCCATTGGGCTTATAGAGAACCAGCGCGCCGCCATCAGCATCGGTGACTCGGCTGGCAATCAGGGGAGTTAGCTCTAGGAATTGATTAAGATTTTTGAAGCTGCGCAGCGCAAATCCCAAAGAACTCAGCAAGTCTTGAATCTTGGTTTGCTCTCGATGCAACCGAGAAACTAGCTCCTTGAGGGCAAACACAGGAGTCACGTCTGGCGGCACATTGCCACCAGTCAAATCGGGAGGTTGGGAAGGCTGACGAGGAACTGGCACAGCGGTCATTCAGTGTAGAGCAAGTCAGGCGAACGGGATGACGGTCATATTGCGGTAAATTCTAACGAATGTCGAGGCGATCGATGTGTCGCAGCTACATGAGTTGAATGGGAGAGGGTCGAGGGGCAAATCAGCCCGAAATTACAAAGGTGCATGTTATTAATAGCGCTAATTTTCTATCTTGCCAACAAAAAAGTAGAATGCTTGCCATAAAATGCCCGTAAGTTTGCATCTTCGAGCAAAAGATCGCCTTTAGGGGTAAAGATTTTTCGGGATTGCTTAATCTGGCTGTGAAATTTATTTTGAGAGGTGCGCTCCTTACACCTCCCAAACTTTGTAGATAAAATCAGCAACGCTGAGGCCGAGCATCGCTAGCTCCGTAATTTCCGTAATATGTAGCTTGATGTCTGTGAGGCAGAGATTTTGAATCGGGCAAAGAATTGGGCAAACCAGGAAGAGCGTGAATTCGATCGCCTTATGATGCAGCGCTGTCTGGAGCTAGCCCAGCAAGCATTGGGACAAACAGCCCCCAATCCCTTAGTTGGCTCTGTTATTGTCCAGGGCGATCGCGTCGTGGGTGAGGGATTTCATCCGCAGGCTGGACAGCCCCATGCCGAGGTCTTTGCCCTAAGAGCCGCTGGCGAAAGCGCAAAGGGCGCAACTGTTTACGTTAACCTAGAACCCTGTAGCCATTTTGGTCGCACGCCCCCCTGTGCCAATGCTTTGATTGAGGCAGGCGTTAGGCGAGTCGTTGTTGGCATGGTTGATCCGAACCCTCAAGTCGCTGGAGCCGGGATCGATCGCCTCCGTCAAGCGGGCATTGCTGTCGATGTGGGTGTTGAGGAAGCCGCCTGTCAGGCGCTAAACGAAGCGTTTGTCTATCGAGTGTTGCATCAGCGCCCGTTTGGCCTATTGAAATATGCTATGACGCTAGATGGCAAAATTGCTACTACGACAGGTCACAGCGCCTGGGTGACGGCTCCAGAATCTCGAAATCGAGTTCATCAAATCCGGGCGGGATGCGATGCGGTTGTCATTGGGGGCAACACGGTGCGCCAAGACAATCCACTGTTGACAACTCACAATCAAGGCAGGCACAATCCGCTGCGCGTTGTGATGAGCCGATCGCTCGATCTACCGATCGCTGCTCAGCTCTGGCAAACTGAGGTCGCACCCACCCTCGTGTTTACCCAACAAGGTGTAAAGCCTGAGTTTCAAGAAAAATTGGTGAGGCAAGGCGTTGAGGTGATTGAGCTACCTGAACTTACCCCTGCCCAAGTCATGTGCCATCTGTACGATCGCGGTTGTCTGTCTGTCCTTTGGGAATGCGGCGGAACGCTGGCCGCAAAAGCGATCGCCGATGGCGCTATTCAAAAAGTTTTGGCGTTCATTGCACCCAAAATCATTGGCGGTGTCGAGGCTCCCTCTCCAGTCGGCGATTTGGGGCTGACACAAATGACAGCCGCTTTGACACTCAGCCAGGTTAAGTGGCAGGCGATCGGCAGAGATTTGCTGATAGAAGGATATTTAGGGTAAGGGCAGATTTAACAGGCTACTGGGTAGAAAAGCTTTAAGCTATCGGCAAAACTCGCCGTACAGTAAGTTTTCAGGTTGTTAAGGGCAAAGATGCGGTGAGCTGCTTGTAATAGATCCGATCGCATCGCGCAGTCTCTACGCCTGTGCTGGGCAGATAGCCGCAAGATTCGTAAAGTCGGACGGCTTGCTTGAGCACGCTAGCCGTTTCAATCCACACTTGAGTAAAGCCTTTGGCTGCAATGTCTCGCTCTAGTGCCGCCAGCAGATAGCGCCCCAGTCCATGACCTCGGGCTGCGGGCAGCAGATACATCTTACGAATTTCGACGGCATTTTCACCTCGGGCGATCGGGTAATAACCGCCCGTCCCCACCACTTGCCCCAGCCGCTCGACAACCCAAAATTTGCCCCCGGTTGCCCAGTAATCGGCTTCGACCTGCAATACATCCCGATCGGCTCCCTCTGGCTCACCGCCTAGCCCATATTCCGCCAGCACCGACTGAATTAAGTCGGCGGCAATCTGGCGATCGCTTGGCTGCCAGTCTCGAATCAAAAAATCACGGTAGATTTCGTTCATGTCCTGATTTTGCCATAACCCTGAAGCGGGGGGCGATCGCATATAGCTGTAAACAGCGAGATTCAGACGAGGAAGTTTTGGGTGGCGCGAAGCGCGCCACCCAAAACTTCCTCAGAAGAGTAGCTACGGCTATAGCTCTGAATCAAAGGCTCTATCTTTTGAGAAGCTGCTGCGGGCGCAAATTCCTCAAATTGAAATCCATAAATTGAAATCCAAGATGATCACTGCTGGCTAAACTCAACTGCGGTTGACGCAATTGAAAATTGCTGTAAGCTGCTCCCAGTGAATCGGAGCCTGAATTTAGCCAAGCCCATGCACATTCTCTGGAATTACCTTAAGCCCTATAGGTGGCTTGCCGCTCTGTCACTTTTACTCGCAGGCGTGAGTCAGGTTCTATCTCTTGTAGACCCCATCATCTTTGGCACCATCATCGACGACTACGCCACCCAGCGGGGAGTCAAAACCGACGAGGAGCTGATCTCTGGAGTGCTATTGCTGTTGGCGCTAGCTGTGGCAGTGGCCGTCTTGTCGCGGTTAACCAAAGCCATGCAAGAATACCTCACTCGGCTGGTGGTGCAAAAATTTGGCACCAAAATTTTTAACGATGGACTCCGCCAAACCCTGCGGCTCACCTATCAAGAGTTTGCCGATCAGCGCAGTGGCGAAACCCTAGCCATTTTGTTAAAGGTTCGCACTGACACAGAGCGCTTTATCAATGCGTTTATCAACATCCTCTTCTCATCCGTTGTGGGAGTGGGCTTTCTGGTTTGGTATGCCGTCACCAAACACTGGGCGTTGGTACCCGTGTTTGTGGTGGGCGTGTTGGGCTTAGGCGGACTCACCGGACTGCTGAGTCAAAAAATTAAGGGGCAGCAGCGATCGATCGTGCGTGAAACCTCCAAAAGCTCTGGGTTTATTACCGAGTCGCTGCAAAATATTGAGCTAATCAAAAGTTTAGGGTTAACCTTCCCTGAGATTCGGCGGTTGCAGGATCAGACCGTCAAAATCTTTGCGCTAGAAATGGAGAAGGTCAAACAAATCAGGCTGCTGTCGTTTTTGCAGGGCACTACCCTGAGCCTGTTAAAGCTCTCCATCTTATTCACGCTGCTGTGGCTCATCTTTCGCGATGTGTTGAGCACAGGCGAGTTGATCGCTATGCAGTTTATTTCAGTCTCTATCTTTGCGCCGCTGCAAGAATTGGGCAACATTATCCTGGCCTATCGAGAAGCCGAAGCGTCCCTGCAAAACTTCGATCTACTCATGCAAAAACCGATCGAACGCCGACCCGAATCTCCGATCGAAATTGGATTAGTCAGTCATTTGCGCTTCTCAAATGTGGTGTTTCGCCATCAAGGTGCGTCGCAAAACTCGCTAGATGGCATCTCATTTGCCGCTAATCTGGGCGATACGATCGCCTTTGTGGGGCCTTCGGGTTCGGGTAAATCGACGCTGGTAAAATTGCTGGTGGGTTTGTACCAGCCCGGTAGCGGCGAAGTGTTTTATAACGACATTTCCACTCAAGATATTCGCTATAACCAGGTGCGGCGGCAAATCGGCTTTGTCACTCAAGAAACCCATTTATTTGCGGGCACCATTAGGGAAAACCTCCAGTTCGTCCAACCGGGTGCCACCGATGCCGAAATGATTGCGGCGCTGCGACAAGCCTCCTGCGATTATTTGCTGGCGCGATCGACACATGGCCTTGACACAGCGATCGGTGAAAGCGGCGTTAGATTATCGGGGGGTGAACGGCAGCGGATTTCTATAGCCCGTGCCCTGATCCGTCACCCGCGACTCTTAATTTTTGATGAGGCAACCTCTGCCCTAGACTCCCTCACTGAGGAGCAAATTACCGAAACGATCAAAGAAATTTCGACCCTGCAAGAGCAAATTACGATTCTGATCGCGCATCGACTCTCGACCATCCTGCATGCCGATCGGATTTTTGTTTTAGAAAAAGGTCGGATTGTGGAGAGCGGTAGCCACGAAGAGCTGGTGGATCAGAAAGGGCTTTACTATGCCATGTGGCGACAGCAGATTGGAGAGCGCTGATACGGGCTGTATGGCTGTAGACAGCAAGGTTAGGATAGGAAAGTGGCTACAGCGACATAAATCATGCCAGGCTAAAACATTAATTTTGCTGAAACATTAATAGTGCTACATAAAGGCTTTATGCTTCCAGCGATAGATTAAGTCTGTGCCAGGGTGAAGGGGCGTCGGTTGAGCTGCGCTAGGTCTTGACCCCGGCAGTTCAATAATTTTGATAAAAAAGGTTTATCCCCCAATGGTGATTGATGCCCGCCATGTTCCGACTGGAGAAACAATCGAGACTGAAGTTTGTGTCATTGGTGGTGGCCCAGCAGGGATTACGCTAGCAACCCAATTTGTCGGACAAGGCTTTCGCGTTAGCCTGCTAGAGACAGGCGGGCTAGAGCCAGATGCAGCGATCCAATCTATGGCGCAGGGCAACAATGAAGGGGATGCCTACCCTGGCGCGATTCACATGCGGACGCGTCAGTTTGGCGGCACAGCGCACCAGTGGGGTATCTGGATGCAGAACAACGATCCTCAAGGCGATCGCGGTGTGCGCTACGTCACCCTAGACCCGATCGATTTTGAAAAGCGCGACTGGGTGCCCAACAGCGGCTGGCCTTTTGGCAAAGAAACGCTCGATCCCTACTATGAGCGTGCCCATGCCTTCTGCGAAACGGGGCCTTACAACTACGATGTCGCCTACTGGGAAACTGAGCAAGCTAAGGCGCTAAAGTTTAGCGATCGCCTCTCCAACCGCATGTTTCAGTTTGGACGGCGCGACATTTTTCTGCACGACTACCGCCAAAAAATTGAGCAATCCAATAACGTTTCTCTCTATCTGTATGCCACTGTTACAGAGCTAGAGTCGGATGATCTGGCTCAGACGGTGACGCGGGTGCGTGTGGCTACGCTGGCGGGCAACCAGTTTTGGGTGGCAGCAAAGATTGTGATTTTAGCAATGGGAACGATCGAGAACGCTCGCCTGCTGCTGCTTTCTGACAAAGCCAACAAGCAAGGGTTGGGCAACCAAAATGATGTGGTTGGACGCTACTACATGGATCATCCGCTGGTGCGATCGGGAATGATGGTGCCGCCCAATCGCCAGGTGATTAACAGCCTCTCGTTTTATGATGCTCACTGGGTTAAGGGCACTAAGGTGATTGCCAAGCCTGTTCTCAGTGAGGCCGTGATGCGCCGCGAAAAGCTGCTGAATATGAATGCGGCTCTGTTTCCGCGTCCCAGCATCTATCAGTACAATCCTCTGCGGATGCTGTTTCCCAAAGGCAAGCACTATCACTCAAAAACTACTGCTGCCGGACGGGCTTTTAAGCAGGCCATTCGCGACAAAAAGCTGCCCAAAGATCTGCTTAGGCACACGGGCAATCTGATCACAGGAATGGATGACCTGATGTTCTTTCAGTGGCGCAGCAAACAGCGCCTCACCCATCCCTATGGGCTAGATACAGGCGGTTGGTCAGAGCTAGCCGACAAAGAAAAGCGGTTTGGTTGCTACGAAGTGTTTCACATTACCGACCAAGCGCCTGACCCGACAAACCGCATTGTGCTAAACGACAATCGCGATCGCCTGGGCAACCGTCAGGTCAAGATTCACTGGCGCTGGAATGAAATTGACATCCGCAGCACCCGCCGCGCTCAGGAGATTTTTGCCGAAGAGTTTGCCCAAGCTGGCTTGGGCAAGCTAAATCTAGAACTCGATCACGGCGTGCCGCAGGTATTTCTGCCCAGCACTCACCACAATATTGGCTCTACGCGAATGCATAACGACCCGAAGCAGGGCGTGGTGGATGCCAACTGTCAGGTGCATGGCGTCTCAAATCTCTTTGTTGCCAGCAGTTCGGTATTTCCCACCGGAGGCTATGCCAACCCCACGTTGACCATTGTGGCGATCGCCATTCGGGTGGCCGATGAAGTCAAAGCCCGCATCACCGGACAGAAATAGAGGGCTGTGTTACGGGTTGATCCGGCTTCACTTGCCTTAGACTTATATATCGAACCTTCTGTCTAAGAAAAGGGAACCGGAACTATGCGGCTGTCTCAAATGCTGTTTGTCACCCTGCGCGAAGATCCAGCAGAGGCAGAAATTCCCAGCCATAAGCTGCTGCTGCGAGCTGGATATATTCGTCGGGTGGGCAGCGGCTTATATGCGTACCTGCCGCTGATGTGGCGGGTACTGCAAAAGATTTCCCAAATTGTACGGGAAGAGCTAAACGCTACGGGCGCACAGGAATGCCTGCTGACGCAGCTTCAGCCTTCGGAGCTGTGGAAAGAGTCCGGTCGCTGGGACACCTACACCAAGGCAGAAGGGATTATGTTTGCCCTGACCGATCGGCAAAACCGCGAGGTGGGGCTAGGGCCAACCCATGAAGAGGTGATTACAGCGATCGCCCGTGACATGATTCGTTCTTATCGTCAGCTGCCGCTCAACCTCTACCAAATTCAAACCAAGTTTCGGGATGAAATTCGTCCTCGGTTTGGGCTGATGCGCGGACGCGAGTTCATCATGAAGGATGCCTATTCCTTTCATGTCGATGAAACGAGCCTGAAACAAACTTACCAAGACATGCATGAGGCTTACACCCGTATTCTGAAGCGCTGCGGACTGGCCTTTCGAGCTGTAGATGCCGACTCTGGGGCGATCGGCGGCTCCGGTTCGCAGGAGTTCATGGTGCTGGCGGCAGCAGGCGAAGATGAGGTGCTGTATACAGAAGATGGCAAATATGCCGCCAACGTCGAGAAAGCAACCTCGCTGCCCGCAGATGCTGAGCCTTCGACTTTCACAAAGTACGAGAAGCTAGACACGCCGGGAACAGCAACGATCGCCACCCTCTGCGATTTCCTGAAGTGTTCTGCCACCCAAATCGTCAAGAATGTCCTTTATCAAGCCACCTATGACAACGGCATAGCAGTGCTGGTGCTGGTCAACATCCGGGGCGATCAGGATGTCAACGAGGTGAAGCTGCAAAACGAGCTAGTCCGTCAAGCCGGACAGTATGGCGGTAAGGCGTTGCTGGCGCTGACGGTTCCCGATGCAGAAGCCCAGCAAAAATGGGCGAAAAAGGCGCTGCCGCTCGGCTACATTTCGCCCGGTCTGAGCGATAGCTACATCCAATCGGATAGCCAGACTAGCAAGAGTTTTGCCCCCAAGTTTCTGCGGCTGGCTGATCCGACCGTTGCGGATTTGCAAAACTTTGTCACAGGCTCCGATGAATCGGGCTATCACGTTGTTGGAGCCAACTGGGGCAAGGAGTTTGAGTTGCCCAAGATCGTGGTTGACCTGCGGAAGGCTATGGTGGGCGATCGCGCTCTGCATGACCCTAGCCAAACGCTGCAAACGGCACGCGGCATTGAGATCGGGCATATCTTTCAGTTGGGTACTAAGTATTCCAAAGCGATGAATGCCACCTTTACTAACGAGCAAGGTGAAGAGTTGCCGCTGGTGATGGGCTGCTATGGCATCGGCGTGTCGCGGCTGGCGCAGTCGGCAGTCGAGCAATCCTACGACAAGGACGGCATTATTTTTCCGGTGGCGATCGCGCCCTATCAGGCGATCGTGGTCATTCCCGACATCAGCAAAGCTGATCAGGTCGCAGCTGCCGAAAAGCTCTATACCGAGCTAAATCAGGCTGGGGTAGAGACTCTGCTAGACGATCGCAGTGAGCGAGCGGGCGTTAAGTTCAAAGATGCTGAGCTAGTGGGCATCCCCTTTCGGGTTGTCACTGGGCGATCGCTCCAGCAGGGCAAAGTCGAAGTGGTGAAACGGGCGAATCGAGAATCTCAGGAAATGGCGATCGAAGCTGTGGTGCCCACCTTAAAGCAATGGATTGCCGAAGCGCTGTCCTCTTAAGCTCAGGCAATGATTAACGTCAGCTCTAGCCTCTAGCCTTTCTGGGTGAACGCCACCTGGGAAGGCTAGCGATCGAATTAAACATGTCAAAAAACAGAGGCTAAGACAAAAGCATCTAGCGATTTAACGCTCTCTATTTCCGCTCCACTCTGATTTATCTTGCACAAGGAGATCGCGTGATTTAACTTCTGTCGAGGCAAGGCGGCTAGGAGTTTTCCTACTGAAAACTGCTGCTGATTATCAACCGGAGTGAAAATCATGCAGAATGAGCAAAATTCTGACAAAGAATCTGATCCTCAGGCTCATTCACAGGATCAGCCATCTATTGTGCAAGTAGATCTAACGCCTGAATTTCAGCAGAGTCTTCGTGACTTGGCAAAGCGTTATCGCAGTATCCGCTCTGATATTCAAGTTATGATTCAGGAATTGCAGGCAGGCAATTTTGCTGGCGATCGTCTTGCAGGGATCGGTGAAGGCTACGTTGTACTCAAAGTGAGAGTGAAGAATCGGGATATCCAGAAGGGTAAAAGTGCTGGCTACCGCTTGATTTATCAGGTTGAGTCACCAACATCTATACTCCTCCTAACAATTTACTCGAAGTCAGATCGTGAGGATATCAGTATCCAGGAGATCTGTAATATCTTGAATGAGTTCTATGAAATGCTGAGATGAGTAGGGTATCCGCCGCAAGAAGATACGCAATCCTGTTAAGAGTCAGTTATTCTTGATTGTAAAGAGATGAGGTCGTACTGATGAGGGCAGTTGAAGTCACAGGCGTTGTAGATGAGCAAGGGAATTTGTCCCTCCATGAACCTGTGCCCGTACCTGCTGGTGGAATTGTTCGTGTCATTCTTCTGTATCCTGATCTCGCGGAAGAATCTGGGCAAGATCCGGACGATACATCAGCAGAAGAGATCAAAGCAAGTTTACGCAGAGCCTTACAACAAGCAACCACCGGACAAAGAATCCCGCTTTCTCAGATGTGGGAAGGGGTCGATGCAGAATGACCGACAATATAGCCATCTAAAAAAGCGTTGTTCATGTGGCGATTATCTGATTCTGTGTCCTCAGGGAAATCCTGCTCAAAGCTTTTATCCGTTGCAGCCATCGCCAGATAGCCAGGATGATGCCAGAATTTCAGCAGTCGCAAGTTCAGGAGTCGTGGCATGGAGTTCCTAGCAATCTTTTTGTCTAGCTTGATTGGCATCCTCTCTCCGGTGGGTCTGGTGGCCGATCGCTTGGCCGAAGATGCCATCCGCGATCAGGTCGATGCTGTAGAGCAACTCGCCGTGCGGATTGATAACACTCCTAGCTACCGTCTGGCGCAGGGCAGAGCCGATCGCGTTCGCATTGCCGCTCGGGGCATTTATCCGATCGCCGGGGTGAGGATTGCAGCCCTAGAAGTCGAGACAGACCCCATTGCCCTCAATCTTGCCAGCCTACGAACCGCAACGCCCCGGCTTGATGCCCCCTTGCAGGCAGGCATCAAGCTCGTGCTCACCCAGGAAGATATCAATCAGATCTTAAAATCAGAGCCGATTGTCGGGCGGTTGCGCGATCTCAACCTCAACTTTCTCAGCAGTTCGGGCGATCGCGCAGAAAAATTTGATCTAGTGAATCCCCAAATCGAATTTCTCCCTAACAGCCGTTTTCGGCTTCAGGTCACACTTCAGGGACAGCAAACCCAGCATCAAGATCAAATAATTGTTGAATCAGGTATTCAAATTCTCTCAGGGCAACGGGTTCAGTTCGTCGATCCGGCTGTTCGGCTGAATGAGCAAGCGCTGCCCTCCCAGGTGATTGCCTTCCTCACCGGAGGCATCAGCCAATCCTTCGATTTACAACGCTTACAAGCTTCTGGCATTGCGGCACGGGTGTTAAGCTTAAAGACAGAGGAAAATACGCTCACCTTAGCGGCCTTCATTCAGATTGATCCAAGTTTTTCTATTTCTGGAATCCGGTGAGTCAGGCGTGTAGTCACTCACATTCATGTGTCCATCACTGTCCCGGCCTCTCTTTGCGAGGGGTTGGGAAGTTTCTTTCAAAGGAGTCTTCTCATGCGAGACCACCCATCTACGTCTGACCCCAAATCCCCTCGATCGCCCAAATCAACTCGCTTCCTTCCTTTGGGTCTTTTGGTGGGTCTCTCTACAGTCGCGCTGACCGCAGGCGCTGGGGTGGCTTGGTGGACATGGCACAATAGTCCAGCACCGATCAGCTCAACTCCCACAACGGAGTCTTCGACATTGGGTGGTTCTCCCGGCTCGCAAGTCATAACGCCTGAAGCGGCAAGCCCTCAAACATCTAGCCCAGAAACGGCAAGCCCCCAGGCGATCGATCAAAAAACAGTTCAGGTTTACTGGCTCAAGAACATCAGCGATCAGATCGAAGTTGCCGCTGCACCCGTCAATCTCGATGCCCAACAGCAACCCAGCCAAATGCTAGAGGCAGCTTTTGAGCAAGTTCTGCAAAAGCCTACTGATCCAGACTTGATTTCTGCCATTCCTGCCCAGACCCGCCTCCGCAAGCTCGAAGTCAAGCCTGATGGCGTGCATATTGATCTGTCACCTGAATTTGTGTCGGGCGGCGGCAGTACTTCTATGACAGGCCGATTGGGTCAGGTGATCTATACAGCCACAACCCTTGATCCAGCAGCAGAGGTTTGGATTTCTGTTGAAGGTCAGCCTTTAGAAGTTTTGGGAGGTGAAGGCTTGATCATTGATCAGCCTATGACTCGCGAAAGCTTTGAGCAAAACTTTCAGCTTTAGGATTGCTACCCAAGCGACGTTTTTAGGTGCAAACCAGAGCAGCAGCTATGTTTCGGTTTAATCTAGCAGGGGTCAATTCCCCGCCGCTCTGCGGCGAAACTTCAAGCTTGCAATGTCAGCCATTGGCTGACGAGCAAAACGGGTTGCATACCCCGTCCGCTTGCGGCGGGGTCGTTGATTTGATCCAAAACCTGCTTAATCCTTTCCTGCAATGCTGAAAGCCCGAAAGTGCTTAGCCTGCTCTTCGATGCGGGTGGCAATGCGATCGCAAACCAAATTGCACAGCTCAAAGCTCAGTCCATCATCCACACTGTAGTAAGCTGAAGTTCCTTCGCTACGGCGGCAGAGAATACCCGCTTGCAGCATGACCTTGAGGTGCTTAGACACATTGGCCTGACTTGTTGCTGTGGCCTCAACCAGATCTTGGACGCATTTTTCGCCATCGCGCAGCAAGTTAAGGATGCGCAACCGCATGGGTTCGCCCAACACGCTGAAATACTCTGCGACCTGTTGAACGACCTCCGGTGGGACAGATTCTGCTGATTTCATGCATTCTTACCCCAAAAGGATTGATCCCCGCATTGTAGCACTCAACTCTTGTATGCCAATAGAGCGATGAATACCGAGTCTGTAAAGATATCATGAAAGCACAGATAAGAGCTCCGTATCCCTCCGTATCTAACAGATTGGCATCTCGGCAATCATACTGAATTTACTGCTGAGGCTTTATGGCGATCGCTTCTAAGAATAGCGGCTTAAGTTGATTATGAACAAATTAACCTAAAAGATTTTTTTGAAAAAGCAGCCTACTTTTTCAAAAAAATCTTTGGTTTCTAGATATGTGATTCTAAGCTCTGAACTTCTAAGCTTTGAATTTAGCTGTGATCCGCTTCATCGCCTCTTCGACATTGGCACGACTGTTGAATGCCGAAATGCGGAAGTAGCCCTCTCCGGCTGCGCCAAAGCCTGAACCGGGAGTGCCGACAACATGGCAACTGTGCAGCAGCTTGTCAAAAAAGTCCCAGCTTGTCAAACCTTGGGGCGTTTTTACCCAGGCGTAAGGTGCATCGACTCCACCGTAGACTTGAAATCCGGCAGCGGTAAGCTGTTCACGGATAATCTTGGCATTCTCCATGTAAAAGCCGACGAGCGCCTTAATTTGTGCTTGTCCGGCAGGAGAGTAAACCGCTTCTGCACCCCGTTGGACGATGTAGGATACACCGTTAAATTTGGTAGACTGGCGGCGATTCCAGAGTTTCCAGACTTCCACTTCAGAGCCGTCAGCCGCTTTACCCATGAGCGTTTTGGGTACGACAGTCAAGGCGCAGCGGGTGCCTGTAAATCCGGCATTTTTGGAAAAAGAGCGAAACTCGATCGCACAGTCTCTTGCGCCTTCAATTTCGTAGATCGAGTGGGGCAAATCGGGGTTGGTGATAAAAGCTTCGTAGGCCGCATCAAAGAAGATGATAGAGCCGTGGGCTTTGGCGTAATTTACCCAAGCTTGCAGATGTTCGCGGCTGGCGGTGGCTCCGGTGGGGTTATTAGGAAAACAGAGATAGATCAGATCAACCTTCTGAGTCGGAATCTCTGCCGTAAAGCCGTTTTCAGCTGAGATGGGCAAATAGACCAAGCCGCCATACTCGCCGCGCTCGTTGACTTCTCCGGTGTGCCCAGCCATGACGTTAGTATCGACATAGACGGGATAGACCGGATCGGTAACAGCGATCGCGTTATTTGCCCCAAAAATGTCGAGAATATTGCCGCAGTCGCACTTAGAGCCATCGGAAATAAAAATCTCTGAGGCGTCAATCTCACAGCCGCGAGCTTGAAAGTCGTGCTGGGCGATCGCCTGACGCAGCCAAGCATAGCCTTGCTCTGGGCCATAGCCTTGGAAGGTGGCGCGATCGCCCATCTCTTCGACGGCTTTGATCATGGCGGTGCGGCAAGCTTCTGGCAAAGGCTCGGTGACATCCCCAATGCCAAGGCGAATGATTTTTGCTTCTGGATTGGCCTCAGCAAAGGCTGTCACCCGACGGGCGATTTCAGGAAATAGGTAGCCTGCTTTAAGCTTGAGATAATTATCGTTGATGGTTGCCATGAGGAATCTCGGAGAAACTTGGGTGAGCTAATGGGAGCGACGTAACACAGTTTATCTTGTGCAGCCTTGCAGAAATAAGACACAGTTAGGGCTATGGCGCGCCAATCATCTGATTTTTTCACGATCGCATTAAAACCCATCACAGATTGGTAGACTGTTGCCAGTATCAAATGCCAGTATCAAATGTCCGTATCAAATCACAGTGGTTGCTGTCTCACACCCTAATTCAGTGCAGAATGAGTGTCAGTGCAGCATAAGTGAGGCTAAGCAATTTAGTTCAGCCTGCTAACATCGGCTTTTGTTGACGCTTACCCAAACTCAGATCAATAATCTTCTTATCTTCCACACACAGGAATCTATAGAGGAAGTTCTCTACAGATCTTCAGACCCATTCCCTGGATGCCTATGCCCCCCCTTGTTGCTAACTACTACCTGACCTACCGCTGCAATGCCCGGTGCCACTTCTGCGACATCTGGGCGCTAGAGCCGAAGCAAGAAGCGAGTTTTGAAACGATTCAGCACAACTTGCGCGATCTCAGGCGCTTAGGAGTGAAGTATGTAGACTTCACGGGCGGTGAGCCGCTGTTGCGATCGGATGTAAACCAAGTTTTTGCGGAGGCAAAGCGTCAAGGGTTCATCACCAGCATGACCACCAATACGATCCTTTACCCCAAGCGGGCAAAGGAAATGCAGGGTTTGGTGGATTTCCTCAACTTTTCGCTGGATGGGGGCGATGCAGATACCCACGACCAGTCTCGCGGCGTAAAGATCTTTGACACCCTGGTGGAGTCTGTCGAAATTGCCTTGTCGCTGGGCGAATTTCCAGTTCTCAATCACACTGTTACGGCACAGAATTTTCATCGCATTGGCGAAGTGGCAGAGCTAGGTGAAAAGCTAGGCGTACGCGTCTGGCTCAATCCGGCGTTTACGGCTTACGAGAGCTATAACAACAAGAAAAACCCTACGCCTGAACTGGTGAAAGCGATCGAGTCTTCTGCCAGACGGTATCGCAATGTTGGCTACAATAAGGCTGCCCTTGCCTTCATTGAAGCAGGCGGCAACGATACCCAAAATCCTCGCTGCAAAGCGGTGGATGCGGTAATTGCCATTTCGCCCAATGATGAGCTATTGCTGCCTTGCTATCACTTTGCCCAAGCCGGGCTTGCCATCGAAGGAAAGCTGTACGACATGTACCGCGAGTCAAAAGTGGTGGAGAGCTACCGTCAATCTCAGGGCAAGCTGTCGGTCTGCGAAGGCTGCACGGTGTGGTGTTACCTCATCCCCAGCTTCTTCAAGGGTTTAGACAAGTACTGGTTCCTTAATCAAATGACTTATGCCGGAGAATTCCTGGCGCGAAAGCGATTTATCCAACGAGCTGCAAAGCAATCTACCCAACAGCCTGCCGAACAATCCGACAAAGCTGCCGACAAGCACCTCACTCGAGTCTGATCGGCCAGAGATGTTCTCTGAACCCCCGAGTGAGCTAGGAAACAGCCTTCACGGGCAGGGGCGCAGACGCAAAGCCGCGATCGCCCTCACCGCTATCTGGAGCAGTACGATCGCCCTGCATCTGTTTGCCTGGGGCTATTGGCTGGTGCTGGGCTTAACCACCGTGATGGGAATTCACGCGCTCCGGCTAGTTTTTGCTCGCTCTGTGGCGTTGCCCGATCCGCTATCGGGGGGCGATCTTGAAGACTATCCCTATGTCTCACTCATGGTTGCGGCCAAAAACGAAGAGGCAGTCGTGCGATCGCTGGTACAGGATCTGTGCAATCTTGACTATCCTGCCAGCCGCTATGACCTATGGATTATTGATGACGCTAGCACCGATCGCACCGCACTGTTGCTCGATCGCTTAGCGCAGGAATACCAACAGCTCAATGTCGTTCATCGTCTGCCCAACTCAGGCGGCGGCAAGTCGGGGGCGCTGAATCAGGTCTTGCCGTTGACGCAGGGCGACATTATTGCTGTGTTTGATGCCGATGCCCATGTGCCCAGCAACTTGCTGCGGCAGGTGGTGCCTATGTTTCAGCGATCGCAGCTGGGGGCAGTACAGGTACGCAAGGCGATCGCCAATGCAGCTACGAACCTTTGGACGCGTGGCCAAGAAGGGGAAATGGCGCTGGATAGTTTTATTCAGCAGCGGCGGATTGCCTTGGGCGGTATTGGTGAGCTACGCGGCAACGGCCAGTTTGTCCGTCGATCGGCTTTAGAGCGCTGTGGCGGCTGGAACGAGGAAACCATCACCGATGATCTAGATTTGACCTTTCGGCTGCATCTTGATCAGTGGGATATTGACCTGCTCATGCATCCAGCTGTGGGTGAAGAGGGCGTAACGCGTGCTGTAGGACTCTGGCATCAGCGCAATCGCTGGGCGGAAGGCGGCTATCAACGCTATCTCGACTACTGGCGGCTAATCGCGCAGAATCGTCTAGGCACGCGCAAAACCGTGGATCTGTTTCTGTTTTGGTTGACGCAATATGTGCTGCCAACGGCTGCCGTACCCGACTTTTTGATGGCGATCGTTCGGAGTTCTTCGCCCATGCTGCTGCCCGTCACCAGCCTAACGGTGACGCTCTCGATGCTAGGCATGTTTGTCGGGATGCGGCGTGCCCGCATGGCTGGAGAGGGTCGTCGCAAACGTATTCCGCTATCAGTTTTGATGACGCTGATCCATACCGCTTTTGGCACATTTTACATGCTGCACTGGCTACCCGTTATGGCCAGCACGACAGCTCGAATGTCGATCCGTCCAAAGCGCCTCAAGTGGGTTAAAACAGTCCATCAAGGCAGCAATGAAGTCTGGCTAGATATGGTGCAGGATGAGGTATAGCGCCCTTGACGCTAGCAGCGATCGCCGGATTAAGCCATAGCCTAATCAAGCAGCACCTATATGGCTGGGCGAATTATTTCGCCCGATTGCCTCAAACCATAACAGGACGGCATCCAGACAGGGTTTCATGTAGATTTACCACAGAGCCAATCACCGCGATCGCCGGAGCTTCAAACCCTGAGGCTTCGATCTGGTCGAGAATGCTGCCCAGCGTGCCGACTAACTCTTGCTGATCGGCTCGGGTGCCCCAGCGCACAAGGGCGATCGGCGTGTCAGCAGATAATCCTGCCAGCAAAAGCTGAGCAGTAATGTAAGGCATATTGTGGATACCCATGTAGATGACGATCGTTTCGGAACCTTGGGCGATCGCCTTCCAGTTCACCGCAGGCCGATATTTACCCGCTGACTCATGCCCCGTCACAAACGTCACAGAGGAGCTGTGGGCACGATGGGTTAGCGGAATCCCCGCATAGGCAGGAGCCGCTATGCCAGAGGTGATACCCGGAATCACCTCAACGGGAATACCCGCCTTAACCAAATCTTCCATTTCTTCGCCGCCGCGCCCAAAGACAAACGGATCGCCCCCCTTGAGCCGCACTACGATCGCGTGGGTCTGAGCTTTTTCAATCAAGAGCTGCGTTGTTTCGTCTTGCACCAGCGAATGTCGCCCACGCCGCTTGCCCGCATGAATTTGCTCTGCATGGGGATTGATCATCGCCAAAATTTGCGGACTCACTAGCGCGTCATAGATGACAACATCGGCGCATTCTAGCAGCGTTTTTCCTTTAATCGTCATCAAGCCCGGATCGCCGGGGCCTGCTCCTAGCAAGTACACTTTTCCTGAAAGCTGCATGTCAAACTCTGAAAGAATCGAAGTCTTCTTAATATAGGCTACGGCTTGGCCATTGCGCGAACCGTATTCAAAGCTGCATTCGGGTCAGCGATCGCATCCACAACGAAACGAGCGAGGCTCTCTGTTGCCCCTTGGGGCGGTATCCAGCGCAGATGCACGCCCAACTGTTGCTGTATGTCCTGAATGGCTTGGGCGATCGCGTCTGTGATGCCGCCCGCAAACAAAAAGTAGGGCAGAATCTCAATCTGAGTAAAGCCTTGACTTACGAGATGATTGACCTGATCGATGAGGCTGGGAGACACCGACCAATAGGCAGGTAAGGCATTTAACTGAAGCGCGATCGCCTCCATCGGTTGGTTTCCCCCAACTCGACGACTGCCATGCCCTAGCAAAATCCGCTTAACCTGAGGATCGCTGGCCTTCGAGACTCGCTCCAGCCAAACCTCTGACAGATGGGCATAGCTTCCCAGATAAGGACAAATCTTTAGTGCGATCGCATCTCCTAGTCTCTGCTGGGCGATCGCCACTTCTGCCGGAATATCTTCCATCACATGTACCCCAGGCAGCAGAAACATCGGCACAATGTGCAGTTGCCGCCCACCCACAGCCAGCACCTGCTCAGCAAACTGCTGGATCTGCTGATGCAAGGGTTGAGCCAGTTCTAACACCGCAGCTTCGACAAGCGGGCGATCGCTATCGCCTACCGAGCTTTGCTGTAACCGTTGTGCCACGAGTTTAACCAAATACTGCATCTCAATCTGAGGACGCGGATCGCGACTGCCATGAGAAACCAGAAGATAGGCGGCGGAAGGATGAAGCAATGCAACCTCTTGTCAGCACTAGATTTTGTTTTGCCAGCTAAATTTGTCCATGTACCCTACAGAAAAATTTAGCCTTTACCCCACTTTAAAGGATGCCTGCTCTGCTGTTGCTGACCGATAGGGTAGAAAGGGCATTCAGCTTTGCTCTTAAGCTCTATTGAATCGATTGAGGTAGAGACACTTGAAGCCTAACGGCTGGCGTCTAGTTTAAGTAAAGTTACATAGAATAAAGGAAGATAAAGAAGGAGTCGGAGAGATTTCAGACTTTTCTCAGCTGATGCACCACACAATTACGGCGCAAATAACATGGCGCAAGCAGTGCGGTTATGTAGGCTTATAGAAGAACTTCTTAGAGTTAATAAAATCTGCAAAGCTCCCCATAGGCCGACGCGCAGTCTGTAACCTGTAGACTCCAAAGTTATCTGAAGCACTACCTCTGGGACACCGAAATTTCTGGGTGTGCCGCTGCAAAGAACCTCATAAAACCATCAGAAAAGAGAAAGGCTTGATCACGATGAGCTTGTTTTTTTTAGCCCTTAAACTTCTCCTATGCCTTCTAGCACTAGGCATTGCACTCTACCTTGTCACAGCTCGTCGATATCAATCGTCTGACTCAGTTGCCAATTCCTACGATCAATGGACAGAAGACGGCATTCTGGAGTTTTATTGGGGAGAGCATATCCACTTAGGACATTATGGTTTGCCACCCAGACGCAAAGATTTTTTGACGGCCAAATCAGACTTCGTGCATGAAATGGTTCGCTGGGGAGGTTTAGACAAGCTGCCTCGTGGCACAACTGTTTTGGATGTTGGCTGTGGAATTGGGGGCAGCAGCCGCATTCTGGCTAAAGACTATGGGTTTGCCGTTACAGGAATCACGATTAGCCCCCAGCAGGTGGAGCGCGCTCGGCAATTAACGCCTCAGGGTCTGAGCGCTCAGTTTTTGGTGGATGATGCTATGGCGCTTTCGTTCCCAGATGCAAGCTTTGACGTTGTTTGGTCGATCGAGGCAGGGCCTCATATGCCAGACAAAGCCGTCTTTGCCCGTGAGTTGATGAGAGTCCTCAAGCCAGGGGGTGTCATGGTTATGGCGGATTGGAATCAGCGGGACGATCGCCAAAAGCCCCTCAATTTCTGGGAAAAACCTGTAATGCAGCAACTTCTCGATCAATGGTCTCATCCTGCTTTTTCCAGCATTGAGGGCTTTTCAGAACTTTTGGAGGCAACAGGTTGGGTTGAGGGTAGCGTCGTGACAGCCGACTGGACAGAGCAAACCCTCCCTTCATGGCTAGACTCCATCTGGCAAGGCATCATTCGTCCTGAGGGATTGGTAAAATTTGGGCCAGCGGGGCTGATGAAGTCTCTCCGAGAAGTCCCGACTTTGCTGCTGATGCGGCTTGCCTTTGGTACGGGTCTGTGCCGCTTTGGTATGTTTCGGGCTGTACGGTCTAACGCGCTGTCACCGCTAGCAACTGCTGCTGTTGAATCTGCTCAAATTTAAGACGTTGCTGCCCTAAGCCATGAATGACCAAAGGCGATCGAGCCATCTGTGTTAGGCAGAAACTTCAGTGCAATGCAGGCGCTGTGCAAATTACAAAGAAGGTTCCAAAATTGCTAGTTACATTGCTAGTTTAAGAGCTGCGCTATTCTCTTCAATTACATAATTTTAGGCTGAAATTTCTCTATCTTAATGAATAGATTTTTACGCTAGTCAACCAACTTTACTGGCGCAAAACTATTCACAAAACGGTCTTGAGAAGAACCGAAAGCTGCTGCTTAACCAAGTACCTAAAGCTAAGCGCTGAGGAACCGTATTGGCTTAATCACTTCAACCTAATAGATCCGCCAAAAGTATGATTCTCAATGGGGTGAGGATGCTACAACTAAATTAGGGGTTATCCACACCAGACCTTTTCTGAGGGATTTGAGATGATGAATTTGTGGTCAAAGTTAAGTCACTAAAAGGCAGGGCAATGAAATTTCTGATTCAACCGCTTTACAACTGGTACCGTTCCATTTTGCGTCATCCTAAGTATCGCTGGTTGGTTGTAGTAGGCAGTCTGCTTTATCTCTTTAGCCCTGTCGATCTAATCACGGATGTAGTACCTCTCGTGGGCTGGCTAGACGATGGCGTAATTGTCACCCTGTTGGTTACTGAGGTTTCTCAAATGCTTGTGGAACAGCGCAACATTCGTAAAGCGAAAGACCTCAGTGCTGATGCCGACGCTACCACTATTTCAACGACAGCTTCAGTCAGTTAGGGCGATCGCCTCCGAAAATTCATCCTAGACTGCCTGTTTTAACTCTTTTCTGCAAAATTCACGGAAGGTCAACTATGTCTAATCCCATTCAAGATCGTTTCACCACCAACTTTGAAAAGGCGAAATCGACTGGCAAACCCCGAATCGATCGCATTCGAGAAATCTTCAAAGACGCGGCTACTCAAGCAATGGCTGAAGTTAAAGAAGGTTCAGGTGAGGTCAAAGAGATTGCCAAGGATACATTTTCTGCAATTTCTGAAGATGTTAATGAAACTCGTGAGAGATTTCAAGATGGATCTCAACCCACATCCGACACTAACTCTTCGGCTTGTCTCCAGACTCTCCTCCTGAGTGTCTTCAGCGTTGTTAAGCAGAATTTCGATAAGGCAGTGGTCTGGTACAAAAATACCCAGGCGCAAGCTAAAGCTTCTGAACCTGTCAACTCGTATGCTTGGGAACAGAAGAAGGCTGAGGTCGAAGATAAGGTTGGTGAAGCTGGAGCTGTTTTGGCGCAAAAGGAGCATCAAGTTCGGCAGCAGTTAAAAGACCTTTTGCAAACTGCCGCATCTAAGCTTTAGGTTTTGATGCGAAGAATGCAGCTCTCAATCTCTTTAGCTGAAGATTTGTGAGTTTAGGTTTCAATTCCAGCCGTTTTCCCGTAAATTTGTTCAAAAAGTGAGGTTATTCTATGAAACTCGTTCGTTTTGCTCTTGGTATTCTGCTACCTCCAGTTGGCGTTTTTATGGCCTATGGCGTCAGCACGACGTTGCTGATCAACATTTTGTTGACCCTTCTAGGCTGGCTTCCAGGCGTGATTCACGCTGTTTGGGCGCTTGCCAAGCATGAAGAAAAGATCAATCAACAGATTAATCAGCAGGAAGGCTCAGTTTAGTTCTATCAATTTTCCCTTTGAGAATCTACGTTTGATTCCTAGAGGAAACCATTAATTACGGAGGAAGAACATGTTTGGATTCTTTTTAACAACAGTCATTAGTGCTTTAGGGCTGCTGATTGTCGATCTTGTGGTTCCAGGTGTAGATATTGCAACTTTTCCAGCCGCTTTGCTAGCAGCAGTTGCGATCGGGTTTGTCAACGGTTCAGTCAGACCTGTACTATCGGTTTTGTCTTTGCCGATTAACTTGTTGACTTTGGGTTTATTCTCTCTAGTGGTGAACGGTGTTTGCTTTTGGTTAGCATCACTGTTTGTTCCGGGTTTTGCAGTGCATGGGCTGCTGGCCATCATCCTCGCGCCCATCGTGCTATCGCTTGCCACCACCTTCTTGAACCAGTACTTTGTTAGCAAGAAAGGGACTGTTCAGACGGGTGCTCAATCCGATAGCCCTACAGCTTAATTAGATCTCATTTGTGGAAGTCAGGCTCACTTACCCCTTGTAGCGTTCTGTGTGCCTTGAGCTTTCAATAGTCTGGGACGATTGACTGTCAATAAACATCAAAGGTTGATTTTTCTCCGTGAAGTGTCGGAAAAATCAACCTTTTGTTTTGTGTCTCCCCATGTGGAGAGTGGAGATGGATTGTAAAGGGCTTTAATCGCCTCAGATTAACTGCCTCAGAGCCTTAGGAGCTGTCATGAAATAACTTTGACACTCACTGGTTAAGAGAGCTTATAAATTCGAGCCTTTCAGAAGCATCCTGTAAAAGTTATTTCGTTACAAGCCCTTAGTTAAGATAGTCCAGGTTGAAAGTTTCGGTTCGTTGTAACCGCTTGCGGATCATAGACGGGAGGGCGATCGGCCATAAAATTGTTGCAACGGCCAAAACCATCCAAGAAGCGACGTGGGTTTTAGGCGTGGTGGTATCTTTCAGGAAAGCATGGAGTAAAGTGCCGAAGACTACCGCTGCGCCTGTAATGTATAGTGTCATCTCTGCTTTCTCTTATTTTCAGTGAGTTGCCTGATGTGTCTATAGAACCATCTGCGTCAAATGAAAGCTATTGCTGGAAATACCGAACTGCGTGGAGTTTTCTCAACCTATAGGAGCAATTCTCCGTAGTTTCTGGTAGATGCCTGCTGCGTTACCGATTCATCCTGTTGGCGCAGGGCAGCGGGTGAAAGAAAGAAAAGCCTTTGTGGCGCTCAGGTCAATCGCTCCGGTCAATGACGCAACCTTCTTCAGATTCGCAGACTCCATTTATTGAGCAAATTAAAAAGCTGGTGCAGAACACCCTGCTAAGTTGGGGATTGCCCGGAGCTGGATTGGGTTTGACTGTGCATTTTGGCATTCAGGGAAATTGGAGTGGTGCGATCGCCGCTCTCCTGGGCACCGCCCTCCTCACGTTTTTGCTGAAGTTTTTCACTAAGCTCGATCCGCGCTTAGATGCCCTGGCGGAGTGGAGCGTCAGCCAGGTTGAACAGTCCATTCTGCGGCTGTGGTGGAGTGCTACCGGGCAATTTCAGGGCAAATATTACCAGACGCTAATTTATCGGCTGCGAGATTTTCGCGTGCAGGGGTTAAAGACCAAAGGGCCGTTTTCCCTCGACTTACAGAAGGTCTTTGTGCCTTTGAAGGTGGCTCCTGAGAGCGCCGATCGCGTTCCTTCGGCCTTGATCCAAACGCTGGTGCAACCTAGAGAAGAGGGTAAGCTTAGCATCTGGAATATTCTGGCCGTTTTGCCTCAGCAGCCCAGCTTTCGGCGCATGGTGATTTTGGGGCCTCCGGGTTCGGGCAAAAGCACCCTGCTAGAACATCTGACGCTCAGCTATGCCCAGAATTCCCGTGTCCCTTCCCCTCGGCTGATTCCGGTGCTGCTGTACCTGCGGGACGTGCAGGAGGCGATCGCGACTGATCCATCCCCAACCCTAGCAGCCTTGATTGACCAACAGGAGAGCCTGCAAGACCTGAAGCGATCGCCTGATTGGTTTGAAACGCGACTGAAGCAAGGCAAATGTCTGGTGTTGCTGGATGGGCTAGATGAAGTAGCCGATTTGCATCGTCGGCAGCAGGTGAGCCAATGGTGCGATCGCCAGATGCAGCGCTATCCGACCACGCCCTTTATTCTCACCTCGCGTCCTTTTGGTTATCGATCGGCTCCTTTGATGCAAGTGGGTATGGTGCTAGAGATTCAGCCGTTTGACCTGAAGCAAATGCAGCAGTTTATTCAGAACTGGTATTTGCAAAACGAGATCATGCGGCGATTGGGCAAAGAGGATGCGGGCGTGCGCCATCAGGCAGCGCGCCAATCTCGTGACCTGATTCAGCGCATTCAAGACAGTCCTGCGATCGCCGCTATGGCGCTCAATCCGCTGCTGCTCACCATGATTGCTACGATCCACTGCTATCGAGGCGCGCTACCCGGACGCAGAGTAGAGCTATATGCCGAAATTTGTGATGTGCTGCTGGGACGCAGGCAGGAAGCTAAGGGACTGCCCGATAAGCTAACCGCCACCCAAAAGCGATCGGTGCTGCAAGTGTTGGCGCTCAACCGCATGCGAAAAGCGTCGAGTGACTTTACACTGTTGCAGGGGAGTTTGCTAATTCAAAAGAAGCTGGTGGCGGTGGCGGGAGACAGCGTTTCACCGGAAGCGTTTCTCAAACAGGTCGAGAACGTCAGCGGTCTGCTGCTAGAAAAAGAATCGGGCAAGTACGCCTTTGCCCACAAGAGTTTTCAGGAATATCTGGCATCGGCACAGGTGAAAGAGAGCCAGCAGGAAATCTTGCTGGCACGGCATATTGACGACCCCTGGTGGGAGGAAACGATCCGCCTCTATGCCGCCCAGAGCGATGCTAGCTATTTAATCTCTACCGCTTTGCAAAAGGGCACGGTAGCTGCTCTGAGCTTGGCCTATGACTGCCTAGAAGAGGGCTTGAGCGTTGAGGATGGCAGAGTCCGTAAGGAGCTAGAAGATGCGCTAGAAAAAGGTTTGGCGGCGATCGATCCAGCCATCTTTAAACTCGCCGCAGAGGTGAAGCTCCAGCGGCGCTTGGGCAAGCTACTCCGAATTGACGATCGCACCGAGATTGATCAGGGCTACATCAGCTGCGCCGAATATCAGCTTTTTGTGGATGAGAAGCGGCTTTCTGGCGAACAGTATCAACCGCCGCATTGGATCGGCGATCGCTTTACGCCCGGAACCGCAAATCAGGCGATCGTTGGCGTCCGAGCCAGCGATGCAGAAGCCTTTTGTGACTGGCTCACCCAACATAGCAGCGGCTTGGGCGAAACCTATTTAGAAGGCGAAATGGCTGTTTTTATGGGTGACTTTCGCTTTCGATTACCCACCCTCAGCGAAGTTCAGAACCATCCTGTTGCCTTATCGATAGGCTGCTGGTGCTGGGATGGCGATCGAATTGTGGGTGGCGCGGGGGTAAGTGACCGAGGGCGTGACTCGCAGCGTTCTCGGGAAGGGATTCGGATTGTTCGCTGCCTCCGCTGAGGAACGCTAGCCAAGACGAGAGCGTGTTTAGCTATGGCTCTTAAGACAGTTTTGTGGGTGCGCGGAGCGCACCCACAAAACTGTCCCCGGCCTAACCCTTATGACTTTAGCTATGCCTCAAGATCGGCGATTGCAACAGCTATTAGCTTTACTTATATTTCTTGAAAAAACTGTGATAGCAGATGGATTCCCCTAGAGGCGATCGCTGCTGTACGATAAAGACTAATTTCAATAGACAAGCTTAGTTCCATAGAGAATACTCTATTTCTTTCAAAGGCTGAGGCAATCCCCCGAAACGCAGTTTTCTCTGAGTTTCCCGAGTTGCCCCTGAGGTGACTTCATGCCTTATCAAACAATTTTAGAGATATAAGGATGCTGTCGATGCTCCAATTTTTAGTTCAAACCGCATGGTTTATTCCCTGTTATCCCCTCGTGGGCATGGTGCTGTCGATCGCCTGGTTTCCAGCCATCACCCGACGCACAGGCCCTCGACCTGCGGGATATATCAACGCGATCACCACTTTTTTAGCCTTATTGCATGGGGTATTCGCCCTGCTCCTAGCGTTGCATCAGCCCCCGCAATACCTCTCAGTTTCCTGGCTCCAGGTGGCAGGGCTAGATTTGAGTATTCCGGTAGAACTTTCAGCGCTGACGATCGGAGCCACGGTTCTAATTAACGGTCTGAATTTTTTGGCGCAAATTTATGCGATCGGCTATCTAGAAATGGATTGGGCTTGGGCACGCTTTTTTGCCATGCTGGCGCTGTTTGAGGCCGGGATGTGTGCCTTAGTGCTGTCGAATTCGCTGTTTATCAGCTACATGATCTTAGAGATCTTGACGTTGGGAACCTACATGCTGATTGGAATGTGGTTCAATCAATCGCTGGTGGTGACAGGCGCGCGCGATGCGTTTCTCACCAAGCGGGTGGGCGATTTGTTTCTGCTAATGGGGGTGTTAGCCATCTATCCCTTAACAGGCACTTGGGACTACAGCGAGTTGGCAACTTGGGCCGAAACTGCCCATATCGATCCGAGTCTGGCAACTTGGGTAGGTTTGGGTCTATTAGCAGGGCCAATGGGCAAATGCGCTCAGTTTCCCCTGCATCTGTGGCTTGATGAAGCGATGGAAGGGCCTTTACCCAGCACCATTCTGCGGAATTCGGTGGTGGTGGCGACCGGAGCCTGGGTGTTAGTAAAGCTAGAGCCTGTGCTATCACTATCGCCTGTGGTTATGAGTGTGACGATCGCCATTGGAGCAGTTACCGCCATCGGCGGCACGCTGATCGCCATTGCCCAAATTGACGTGAAGCGATCGCTCTCCTATCTAGTAAGTGCTTACATGGGCGTGGTGTTCATCGCAGTGGGAAGCCACCAAACCGAGGCGGCTCTCTTGCTGGTGCTCACCCACGGCATTGCGATGGCGGCACTGGTTGCCAGTACGGGATCGATCGTGCTGAACACGGTCACGCAAGATTTGACGCAGATGGGCGGTCTGTGGTCGCGCCGACCGATCACGGCACTGTCGTTTATTGCGGGTGCGATCGGGCTAATTGCCATGCCGCCCTTTGGCACCTTTTGGGCGATGCTGGAGCTGGCGGATGGGCTATGGGCGACGCAACCTTGGCTGGTGGGCTTGCTGCTGCTGATTAACAGCTTGGCGGCCTTTAGCCTGACCCGCACCTTTGGCCGGATGTTTGCAGGAACCTCTCACGCCATGACCGTGCGATCGCCCGAAAATATTTGGTCAGTCACGCTGCCGATGACCGTTCTGGCCGGGTTCTCGCTCCATGTGCCCATGATTTTGCAAAGCCTCAATCTGCTGCCTGCTTGGGAAAACCTCAATATTAATCTGGCCTTGCTGCTGGCCTGGTCAAGTTTTTTTGGCATGAGCTTGGGTGGCATCCTTTACATCGGCAACTTTGTGGCCAAACCAATTCGTCTGCCTTGGGCACCGCTGCAAAATCTTCTGGCCTATGACTTCTACACTCCTACGCTCTATCGCTCTAGCGTGGTTGGCAGTGTCGATATTGTGTCTCGGCTTACGGACTGGCTCGATCGCTTTGTTGTGGATGGATTCGTTAACTTTGTCGGTATCTCTTCGCTGTTTAGTGGTGAAGCGCTGAAATACGGCAACTCGGGTCAGAGTCAATCCTACGTACTGACGATCGTGTTTGGCTTAGTGATTACGGCTTTTCTGGTGAGCTGGTCGTTTTTGTCTCAGCTACAAATCACAACTCAGATCGTTTCTTTGGTTATTGGCAGTTAACTTAACCTATTCTCTTTTTCCTATGCTGAGCGCTCTCATTTGGCTTCCCGTTTTGGGTGCAGCAATTGTCTCCTGCTTGCCCGCCTCTCAATCCCATCAGCAGATTCGGGCAGGTGCCGTCTGGCTGACGGGTGGAGTCTTGCTCTGGACGATCTGGCTATTGACTCAGTTTGACATTGGCAATTCAGGGCTGCAATTTCAAGAATATTTGCCCTGGATTGAAACCCTGGGGCTGAACTACGAGCTAGGGGCAGATGGCTTAGCGATCGTCATGCTGGCGCTCAATAGTTTTCTCACCTGGATTGCGCTGTTGAGCAGCAGCCCAACCACCGATCGCCCTCGTCTGTTTTACTCCCTGATTCTGCTGGTCAGCGGCGGCGTTGCGGGCGCATTTTTAGCCCAAAATCTGCTGCTCTTCTTCTTCTTTTATGAACTGGTGCTAGTGCCTTTTTATCTGCTCATTTCCATCTGGGGCAGCGATAAGAAAAGCTATGCAGCTACCAAATTTTTGATTTACACGGCAACATCTGGCATTTTAATTCTGGCCGGATTCCTCGGATTGGTTTGGTTGACCAAGGCGGCTGACTTCTCCTATCAGTCGGTGCTGGGACAGACATTGCCGCTGGGTTTGCAACTCATTCTGCTGGCTCTGCTGATCGTGGGGTTTGGCATCAAGATTCCCTTAGTGCCCTTTCACACTTGGCTCCCTGACACCTATGTGGCCGCTTCCACACCTGTAGTGATTTTACTGGGCGGCGTGCTGGCGAAGCTGGGCACCTACGGCATCTTTCGGTTTGGGCTGGGGCTATTTCCGCAAGCTTGGGCGATCGCCTCTCCCTATCTGGCTACCTGGGCCGCTATCAGCATTCTGTATGGCGCTATGGCGGCGATCGCGCAAAAAGACATCAAGCGCATGGTGGCCTACAGTTCGATCGGGCATATGGGCTACATCTTGCTAGGGGCAGCCGCTTTAACGCCGCTAGCTTTAGTCGGAGCCGTCTCGCAGATGGTGGCGCATGGATTGATTTTGGCGCTGCTGTTTCACCTGGTGGGCGTGGTTGAAACCAAGGTGGGTAGCCGAGAGCTGGATGTACTAAATGGCTTGCTCAACCCGATTCGAGGTTTGCCCTCGGTGGCTTCTCTGCTGATTTTGGGGGCGATGGCCAGCGCCGGGATTCCAGGATTGGCGGGTTTCATTGCCGAATTTCTAGTGTTTCAGGGCAGCTATGCCGTGTTTCCCTGGCAGACGCTGCTAGCGGTCATCGGGACAGGACTCACAGCCGTCTACTTTGTCATCTTGCTGAATCGCACCTGCTTTGGAAAGTTGGACAACAAGATTGCCTATTTCCCTAGAGTGGACTGGTCTGACAAAACCCCCGCCTTGATTTTGGCAGTTTTGATTCTGTTTTTAGGCATTCAGCCTGTGTGGCTGGTGCGTTGGACAGAGACAACCACTACAGCTTTGGTGGCGACAGTACCCGATCGGGCGATCGTGGTTAGGGCGAATGCGCCGAGCGCCTCAGTTCTTTGACCTTTGAGGATATTCAAAGCTTTGATGAGCCGCCGAGCCGCCGAACGCAACCTTTGAACGGAAATTGGATCGGAAGTCCCCCAGAATTGGGGGATTTAGGGGGCAGTTACAACTCGCAATCCATGCCTTTATCACAATCTCTTACTCAATACTATGACTACCACACTCGAAGCTTCGGCGATCGCTCAGTTACCGCCTTCTACGCACGAATTTGCTGACATTATCCATCGCTTAGAGTCCGGTGGGGCGATGCTGCCGGATACACCTGAGAACCTGATGCAGATCATTGGGTTATACAAAGCCTATGCGGTGCCGATGGATTTTTACTGGCGCGATCTGCTGTACATTGCCGAGCACGTGTTTCTCAATCCGCTGCCGTTTTTCAAATACTTTATTTCACAGGACTATCTCGATCGTCCCAATCATTATGCAGGGGAAACTGCCGACCTGCGGGTCTGGCGCGGCAGAGCCTCGGCTCATCCCGAGCTGTTGGAATTCATGGCTAAAGGCGAAACCCGATCAAAACTGCCCCGGTTATTTCACCATCTTTGGCACGATCGCATCAATATGGAGTTTGCCGAAGAATGTATGCGATCGATGCTCTGGCATGGGCGCGACATGGGCATGGGACAGTTTGATGCTTACCTCGACAGCGAGGAATATCGCCAAAACGCCGATCGCGCCATCAAAGCCTACTTCAAAGGCAACCCTGCCATGCTGGGGCTATACAAACTCTTCCCCGAAATGTTTTTAGAGCAGGTGCGGCAACTGTCCTACTATTCCAACCTGGGGCTATTTTGGGAAGTCATGGCTCCAGTGTTTTTTGAAATGTCGGATCTGTACGACGAAGGCAAGATCGCCAGCGTCCCCGATGCGATGAATTTTTTGGTGAACGGCATCTTTGTGGTTGCTGGACGACCCATCTATCACCACCTCTATGTTGGCGACGAATGCTATGAGATCGTTCCCAAGTCCAAAGGCTTTATGTGGCTGTATGAGGCTGCTTTGCCTTATGTAGAGGCTGTGTTTTACCGCACTTCTCCCTTCCGGGGCACCAAATCTTACAACGCCCAAGCCGGACAGGTGCCTGCTCAGCAAAAAGATTTTCACTATGGCGTGCTGTATGCCGACAAGTTTCCGGTTGGCTCTGCCGGAATTCCGCCCACCTTACTGGCGCAGGATATGCTGCACTTTTTGCCGCCTTACCTCGTGGAATACTATCAGCAGCACTGCCGGGGTGAAGATGACATGCTGGTGCAGTTGGCGGTTAGCTTTCAGCGATCGATGTATTGCGTCACCTCCGCTGTGATTCAGGCACTCCGGACGGCTTTGCTTTATCCCCTGGATGATCCCAACCCAGAACATCTGCTGGCAAATCGCAAGTTTTTTGAATCCCAACTCGATCGATTCAAGCGATCGGAGTCGCGCATTCGAGAAATTCAGTCACAGGAGTACCGCTAATTCGAGTTTCCCAAACTTGTATTCTCAGGTGCTACTTTAACGATCTTCACAGAAATAACTTGAAGAACCTTTTTGAGAAAGAGCAGTTCCGCCATACTTTCTCAAAAAGGTTCTTCATTTTAATGTTGTAAAGAGCCTAAATTAAATCAAGGTTTGCATCTTCAATATCAAGATAGTAATTCTAAAGGTGCGGGGGCGATCGTCTTTCTCCACAATCAAACTTTATTGATAAGAGTCTAGTCAATGAGGCGATCGGATAGCATTCGTTAAGGTAGTGTCCAGCCTCATCAAGGAAGCATAGTGAAAGAGGTAGAAAAGTTCTACTTAATCTCGCTAAATTGGCAAATCTTTTCTGAAATGTTGATACTGAAACATTCAGTCCAATAAAAATTCGGTTTCTCTCCCGTAATTTATAGGTTATGGCTCAAGAACCTGAGTATTTAAGTTCTGCCACGCTGATAATTTTAGCTGATGACCTTGATCCACAGGAGGTTACAGAACAACTTGGACTTCAGCCTAATCGATCATGGTGTAAAGGGGAACAGAAGTCGTTCGTGCGAAATAACGGCACTGTCCGCAAATTTAATGATGTATATGAATGGGGAGGCTGGAAATGCTTCCTACCAGAGGAGAAAAAGCATCTGAACTTAGCAGAACAGTTATCTCACTGGTGCGACGCTTTAGAAGGCCGTGAATCTGCAATGCGAGAATTGGAGAGACAGGGATACTCCCTTGAGATTAACTGCTATATTTCGACGGCTGCAACAGCATCAATCATATTGAGTGCAGATTTACAGAAGCGTTTAGCAGACCTGCGCCTCGATTTATTTTTCGACATCTTTAAAAAATAACTGAGATCTTGCACCCGTCTCAATCAGGGATTGCCAAAGGAGGAAAGGTCAGACTTCCTGGCATACTGATAGAGGTATTGCTGAATCTAGGTATCAATTTTTTGCAGGGGTCGCAGAGAGGCTCTTTCAACGAATCCATCCCTGAAATCAGTAACGCCCAGACTCTAAATTTTTGATTCAGAACTTGAGGTAAGTCGTGGGACAGTACGATCGCGTGATCATGATGGCCGAAGATGAGTTGACGCAGTACAGTACTGACGCTCGCAAAATCGAAAAGCTGCGGCAGAAAATTGGTCTATCGGTGTCTCTAGCCGAGCAAAAGCAGATTAAGGCCGCATTGCTAGAAGAATTGCCTAATGACGGGTTGAGCAAGCTGCTTGAGACTCAGCGACAGACAGTCGCCCTGCCATTTTGGGGAATCGCCGGACTGGGCTTGCTGTTTGGCATCTCTATGTTTCAGCCTTTAGACTTTTTGGCAACTATTGGCGGAGTCGCTGCCGCGATCGCCCTACAAAAGCGCGGCTGGAAGCTGCAAGCCAAGCGGCTGGTTTTAAATACGCTAGAAGAAATTGAGCGCGCCCGTAATCCTTCGGCAAACTAGATTTTAGCTATGAAGTTTTTGGCAGGGGCGCGGAGCGCCCCTGCCAAAAACTTCATAGCTGCCGGATGAAGCCATGCCGTATCTAGCTTATGGAGTGGGTTTGGCAGCAGTGGCGATCGCATCAGCAGTGTTTGTACGGGTAAATTCAACAGTTCTTTATCTAATCTCTAAAAGTTTGCGGGTTATTTACGAGCTTAGGATCAATGTCCAGTGGTAGCTTAAAAGAGAAGGCTCTGGCTTTAAGGTCATCAACAGGCTGTTGGAGGCCAGAGTTTTAATGGCTGAGTAACCTTTGCGGCTTCTTTGCGATTTCAGCAAGATTACGGTACTGACATGCGCATTGCTCCTCTCCCAGTGAATGAACCTGAGCGGCTCCTGGCGCTCCAGCAATGCAATATTCTGGATACCTCGCCCGAACGCGCATTTGATGATATTTGTAAGGTGGCTGCCTACATTTGTCAGACGCCAATAGCGCTCGTGAGCATCATCGATGAGCATCGGCAATGGTTCAAGGCAAAAGTGGGATTGGAGCCGACTGAAACCCATCGCAACTTGGCATTTTGCGCCCATGCCATCCTGCAAAACGATATTTTTATCATTCCAGATGCTCTAGAAGATGAGCGATTTGCCTCTAATCCTCTGACCCTCAGCGCCCCTTTTGTCCGGTTTTATGCGGGCGTCCCGCTGGTCACGGCTGAAGGATACAGCCTAGGTACGCTTTGCGTGATTGACCATGTGCCGCGACAGCTCACCTCTGAACAGATCTACGCGCTTAAGGCTCTATCGCGGCAGGTGGTTGATCAAATTGAGACCCGTCGGAATTTAGCCGAAATTGAGCGATCGGCCGCTAGCTCTAGCGTGGGTCGAGTGATGAACCCCGCTAAAAATGCATTTGTCCGGAGAGTTGCCAGCTGGCTAGGCATTACATCCGTTCTATTGATAGCGGTGAATGGGCTAGTCTACTACCAATTTGCTAGCTTGGTGCGATCGCCCGGAACAACAGAAAATGTCCAACAGGCAGAAAACCTGGAACTTCTAGAAGCTAAGGCTCCTAGAAATCGCATCGTCAATACCCTAGTGGCGGGTACAGTTTTAGAATTTATCCTCCTGACCGGAGTTTTTTGTTTTATTTGGCAAGCGACCCAGAAAAGACAAATTATAGAACAGGCTTTAGAACGTGAGCGTGACTTTGTAACCGCAGTTGTAGATACCACGGATGCACTGGTCGTTGTTCTAGATTTGTTTGGAAAAATCGTTCGTTTTAATCAAAAATGTGTGGATATCACCGGATACTCCTTTTCAGAGGTGCGGAATAAGCCGTTTTGGGGAATTTTCCTTGACCCGGATGATGCGGAGTTCATGAAGACGGCCTTTTCGCAGATCGACTCTCCCCAGCTTCCTAAACACCATGAAAATAATTGGGTGACTCGAGAAGGCGATCGCCGCCTGATTTCATGGACAAATACCGTTCTTTTAGACGCTCAAGGAAAAACAAAGTACATTATTGCCACTGGGATAGATATCACAGAGCGGAAGCGGGCGGAAGCTGAGCTAAGACAGACCGAAGAAAAATATCGCAGCATTTTTGAGAATTCGATCGTCGGTATTTTCCAAACCACGCCTGATGGGCGTGTGCTAAGCGCCAATTCAGCATTGGCTAAAATTTACGGCTATGCCTCGCCCCAAGAATTTATCTCAAGCTTAAGCAACATTGCCGAACAGGTCTATGTTGACCCCACTCAACGCTATGCCTTGGTCGAGCGCATGCAAACCCAAGATCAGATCACCGATCTGGAGTCTGAGGTCTATCGCAAAGATGGCAGCATCACCTGGGTTTCAGAGAGCGTGCAGGCCATCCGCAACGACAGGGGTGAAGTGCTGTATTACGAAGGCACAACAGTGGACATTAGCGAAGCCAAACGGGGTGAACTCGAACGACGGCGCATCCAGGCGCAAGAAATTCTTCGCAATCAGCAGTTGGCCGAACAGAATGAAGCGCTTGATCTGGCACGCAAACGGGCTGAGCAGGCAGCGCAGATGAAAAGTACTTTTTTGGCAACCCTGAGTCACGAGATTCGCACGCCTTTGAATGCGGTGCTAGGAATGACCGGGCTGCTGCTGGATACGCCTCTCAATGCCCAGCAGCATGACTTTGCTGAAACCATTCGCGCCAGCGGTGACAATCTGCTGACGCTGCTGAACGAAATCCTGGACTTCTCTAAGCTAGAGGCGGGCGTAATGGAACTAGAGATCCTAGATTTTGATGTCGTTGCCTGTGCCGAAGAAGTCGTGGATCTCTTGGCGGCCTCTGCCCATGCCAAGCGGTTAGAGATCGCCACCTGGGTAGCGCCAGAGGTGCCGACTCTGCTGCGAGGCGATGTCAGCCGTTTGCGGCAGGTTTTAACCAATTTGGTCAGCAATGCGATCAAATTCACCCCTACAGGCGAAGTCGTTATTCGGATTTCCCTGCAATCTGAGGCCGTATCCGCATCAGGAGCGATCGCCACTCTCCTCTTTTCGGTAGAAGATACCGGAATTGGCATTGCGCCAGAAGCGCTAAAAAAATTGTTTCTCCCCTTTTCTCAGGTCGATGCTTCGACCACGCGCAAATTTGGCGGCACGGGGTTAGGGTTGGCTATTTGCAAGCAGCTTGTAGAGCTAATGGGCGGCACCATTCAGGTTAGCAGTGCGACAGAGCAAGGCTCTAAGTTTCAGTTTGAGCTAACGTTTGAGAAACAACCCCAACAGCTTGCGGCTCCTCTTCTAGACACATCCCGCTTGAATGGGCTACGGCTGCTCATCGTTGATGACCACGCCATTAGCCGCAAAATTTTGCGACAGCAGGCCATGAGCTGGGGCGTACAGGTTGACGAAGCTGCGAGCAGTCAGATCGCCTGGGAGAGGCTGGCTCACGCCCCTTATGACATTGTCATTTTGAATGTGCAAATGCCCAACAGCGATGGAGAAAAGCTGGAACAGGCGATCGCTGCCCATCCGCTATTGGCCCACGTCAAACTTGTAATGCTCACCTCACTCAACCCCAAAAATGATATGAATCGGATGCGAGAGCTAGGATTTTCGGCCTACTTGGTGAAACCTGTGAAGCAATCCCGATTGTTAGATTGCCTGATGCAGGTGAGTCAGGCTGCCGATCGCCCCTCAGAACCGCAGATGAGCCTCATGCCGCCTCTTATAAGTGCCGCCTCGGTTGGTAGCACGAGCGATCGCCCCCTCAAAAAACTCAAAATTCTTTTGGTTGAAGATAGTCTTGTCAACCAAAAAGTTGCCCTTAATCAGCTCAAGAACCTGGGTTACACGGCCGATGTTGCCGCTAACGGCAAAGAAGCGCTGGATTTGGCGTCACAAATTGGCTACGACCTAATATTTATGGACTGTCAGATGCCCATTATGGATGGATATGCCGCGACGCAAGCCATCCGGCAGCTTCAGAATGGCGAGCCTCAGGATGCAGGGCTTCAGGGTCAGCCCAAACATCCGGTCATTATTGCCATGACGGCGAATGCAATGAAGGAAGATCAGGACAGATGTATTCAGGTGGGCATGGATGATTACCTGAGCAAACCTGTGCAAAAGCAGGTCTTGGCCGACAAATTAGCTCACTGGAGCAAAGCGATCGCCACTCTGAACGCTGAAGAATCTGCGATCGCGCCCTATGACGAAATCCTGTAATGCCCCCGTCCTACCCTCTCAGGGTCACGAATTTAATCAACCCCAACAATTTTTTTGAATCCAGAGACAGAGCCTCTTAGAGGATATTTGAAAAGTGGTCGGCTGTGATTTCAGACACCTGTTGATCCCCCCTGCCCCCCTTAAAAAGGGGGGAAATGAATTCAAAGTCCCCCTTTTTAAGGGGGATTTAGGGGGATCTGAAACGTTTCGCTACCCATAGTTGGACTTTTCAAACATCCTTTTAGTTCAAAAAAATTGTGGGGTTCATTTGCCCCGCTCCTAGACAGTTGAGACGCTTTGCTGACGGTGCTGCCGCATCGATTGCACAAATTGCTGGAACAAATAGTCTGCATCATGGGGGCCAGGACTGGCTTCTGGGTGATACTGCACCGAAAACAGCGGCAAAGTCTTATGGCGCAAACCCGCCACCGTGCGATCGTTCAAATTGAGATGTGTAATTTCCACTTCAGCGTCGGGCAGAGACTCAGCGCTAATGGCAAATCCATGATTTTGACTGGTGATTTCTACGGGCTGCTGGCTCATGCCGCAGGGCTGGTTCAAGCCTCGATGGCCAAACTTTAGCTTAAAGGTTTCTGCACCTAGCGATAGCCCCAAAATTTGGTGCCCCATGCAGATGCCAAACATGGGCTTTTCGCTCGTCAGCAGCGCCTTTGCTGTGGCAATCCCTTCTGCAACAGTGGCCGGATCGCCTGGGCCATTCGAGAGAAAAATGCCGTCTGGGTTGTGCTTAAGAATCTCTTCCGGTGGTGTATCCGCAGGGACAACAATTACCCGACAGCCATAGCTGGCTAACCGTCTCAAGATATTTTTCTTAATGCCAAAATCGATCGCGACGACCGTTAGAGTGGGTTCGATCGCCCCTGAGTCAGTCGGTTTTGCCGTCAAAGAGGTGTAGTCCCAGGCGACATTGGTTGTTTCAGACCATTCATAGGTAGCAGAGGTTGTGACTTCACGCACTAGGTTTAGCCCTGCCATGCTAGGCGCTTCCCGGATCTGCATTAACAAGTCAGCCGGATCGAGGATTTCAGTAGAGATGCCGCCATTCATGGCACCGACCGATCGCAGCTTACGGGTGAGGGCACGGGTGTCGATGCCGTAGATACCGGGGATGCCGTATTTCTTCAGGTAGTCTTGCAGCGATTGCGTCGATCGCCAGTTACTAGGACGCGAACAGATATTTCGAGCGATCGCCCCTTTGACTTGAGGCCGACCCGACTCTTCATCTTCAGGGTTAACGCCTGTATTTCCCAACTCAGGATAGGTAAAGGTGACAATTTGCCCTCGGTAGCTGGGATCGGTTAACACCTCCTGGTAGCCCGTCATGCCAGTGTTAAACACTACTTCTCCAATGGCAGTTGCCGACGCACCAAACGACCAGCCCCGGTAGGTCGTTCCATCTGCCAGAACAAGCAATGCAGGCTGAGCACCAGAGAACAGCATAGAGTTCCTCTCATGAATTAGGTAAGCGTTCTCATCCTACGACCGCAGGGCAAAGATGAACAGTCACAACTGTGACGGTTATCAGGCGGCTGTGACAATTGGGCAACCCTCAGTTTTAGGAATTGGCAGTTCCACAGAGACAGCGGCAACGTAGGATAGGAAAGGCTAGCTGTTCAGCCACTGCCATCCAGCATAGCCACCCCATCCAGATATTCAGGATCATCTTGCGGAGAAGCAATGCGAATTTTAGTTATGGGCGGAACCCGGTTTATCGGCATTTACCTCACCCGTCTGCTCATGGCGCAAGACCATGACGTGGTGCTGTTTAACCGAGGGAACCAGCCCACGCCTGTGGGGGTTGAACAGATTCTGGGCGATCGCACTGACCCTGCCCAACTCAAAGAGAAGCTGGCGGATGAGCAGTTTGATGCCATTTTTGACAATAACGGGCGCGAACTCAGCGATACCCAGCCTTTGATCGAAATCTTTAAAGGGCAAATTAAGCATTTTGTCTACGTTAGCTCTGCTGGGGTTTACCAAAAGTCCGATCAGATGCCCCACCTGGAAAGCGATCCGATCGATCCTCAAAGCCGCCACAAGGGTAAAGCGGAGACAGAAGCCTATTTAGCAGCTCAGGGCATTCCCTTTACCTCTATTCGCCCGGTCTATATCTACGGGGCGCAAAATTACAACGATTTAGAGTCCTGGTTTTTCGATCGGATCACGCGCGATCGCCCCATCCCGATTCCGGGTAATGGGATGCATCTGACCCAATGGGGGCATGTGCAAGATCTCGCTGCCGCGATGGTGGCGGTGTTGGGCAATCCCAAAGCCGTGGGGCAGATTTATAACGTGTCCGGCGATCGCTACATCAGCTTTGATGGGTTGGCAAAAGCCTGTGCCGTGGCGGCCGACAAAGATCCGGAGGCGCTGAAACTCGTTCACTATGATCCCCACCTCGATTTGGGCAAACGCAAAGCCTTTCCGATGCGGGTTCAACATTTCTTTACGGATATTCACAAAGCCCAGAAAGACCTCTATTGGCGATCGCAGTATGATGTGGTTGCGGGGCTGAGGGACTCGTTTCAAAATGACTACCTCCCGTCAGGACGGGACAGCGCCGCGATTGATTTTTCGATCGATGAGGCGATTCTCAAGTTAACAAACAATTCGTAATATAGATTGAGTCGCAACCTATCGTAGAGATAATTTATGTATCAAAAAATTATCTCTATAGATCAAAAATTGCGACACGTTAAGGGGCTATTTACTTGATCGCGAGAACGCCCTAGGATTGAAGCGAACCTTAAAAAAACCTTAAACATTTCACTCAAACTTTCACTCAAACGGATGTGGAGCAGCGCTTGTTGCTGAATGAGAATAGTGTGCTGAGTCAAAACGATGGGTCTGGTCAAAACAGTGCGAACAGCAGCAAACCGAGTGGTCAAGCCATGAGTGCTCAAGCTGCCCATACTCAAAATGAAAATACCGCTAATTCGGCGATCGATCTCTCGGCTCTTCACAGAGAATCCCGATCGCGTCCTGCCACAGAACCCTTGCCCACTGACGAAGAGCGCCACGAGCAAGTGGCTATTTTTGTGGATGGAGCCAATCTCTTCTATGCAGCGCTGCACCTCAACTTAGAAATTGATTATGTCAAGCTGTTGTGTAAGCTCACCCGAGGGCGACGTCTCTTGCGAGCCTATTTTTATACGGGGGTCGATCGCGCCAACGACAAGCAGCAGGGATTTTTGCTCTGGATGCGACGAAACGGCTACCGCGTTGTGGCTAAAGAGCTGATTCAACATATCGACGGCTCCAAAAAAGCTAACTTAGCCATCGAAATTGTAGTGGACATGATGCAAATGTCTAGCTACTGCAAGGCGATGGTGCTACTGAGCGGCGATGGGGATTTAACCTACGCGGTGAATGCGATCGCCTATAAAGGCGTGCAGGTAGAGGTGGTCAGCCTGTACTCTATGACGAGCGAAGCGCTAATCAGCGTTGCCGATCGCTACATTGATTTGGCTGCCATTCGAGAAGATATTCGGCGATAATTAAGCCCCAGAGGCTCTAAGAGGATGTTTGAAAATGGGTCGGCTGTGATATTTAGGCACCTGTTGATCCCCCCGGCCTCCCTACCCTGCGGGAAGCCGCTTCGCGTCTAGAAAAAGGGGGGAAATGAATTCAAAGTCCCCCTTTTGAAGGGGGATTTAGGGATCTGAAACGTTTTGCTACCCATAGTTGGACTTTTCAAACATCCTCTGAGCGTAATCTGAAGGCTAGGGATGCTTGCGGCTCTTGCGTCTGCCTTGCAAAAGGCGGCGGAGAAAATATAGAAATACGAGGATATTGATCACCAAAACGCTCAGCTTTAGGGGAGACACGCCCTGAGATAGCTCAAAAAGTTCGGGGAGGATGCCGATGCCCGTTAGCCCGACGACCAAAAATTCTGCCCAGGTTTTTTGATACCACAAACCCACCGCCTCGATCGCCGTTACCGCTGCATAGAGTCCGGCTGTAATCCCGCTGAATGCCAATGTCCTCGGATTGATATTGATCACTCGGTTAAGAAACTGTTCGATCAGCACGGCTTTGCCTTCAAGGACATACGATCGTGAGAAAGCCGCAAGTGCCTGATGGTCTTTGAGCGCCAACAGCAGGGCGATCGAGGTGGCTCCCAACAGCAGTGCTTCGCAAGCTTTGTAGATCACTATAGTTGTGAGTCCGGCAGACCGTTTTTTCTCCATCGCTGCTCAAATTATTACTAAAACTGCTTCATTAGCTCAATTAAGCGATCGAAGTAGGGCGCAGCGGCGGCTGATTGATCGGCTACCTTGGGGTCTAGCTCGACCTGTTTTAAGCTAGCGGTTTTAATTCCTTCTAAACCCACCACCATCGCATCTAGCGGCACCTGCAATTCTTCATAGAGCAACTGCATGTAGTGCAGCCCCTCAGCGCTGGTATAGTCGGTGCGCTGTCCGGCAATGCCGTAGGTGATGCAGCGCAGAAAATGCCAGAAGTCTCGCCAGCAGGCATCGGCACGAGTTGCAGGATACAGTCCGCCGCCCGGTTGGGTAATCTGCGGAAAAGTTTCCAAGACTTGACCTCTTGCTTCATCCACGATTTCGCGGACGCGATCGCGCAGCATTCTCACCACCTCAAGGCTGGCTGCCTGATCGGCATCAGGGGCGATCGCCTGAATCTGCTCTAAATCTTCATCGGTTAAGTAGCGGCCTGCATCATCGGCGGCCTGAAACCGCTGAATAATTTCTGGCGGATAGGTTGTGTGCCAGGTGCTAAAACTGACAATCCGGGCTTGCTTGATTAGCTCAAGGGCTTTCTCGCTCAACTGTGGCTTTGTCATGAGAGGGGATTTCTTTAAAGTTCAACTAACCTGATATTCGCTGATCCAGGAGACGCTGATCCAATCGCCTTCGCTATTGTAACGACGGATTAACCTCTGACGGACACCGGGCGCTAGTAGCCAACCCGCCTCCAGGGAAAAAGGCTGGCGGGGGCAAATCTGCACCGGATAGGTTGAGGATGCCCCATCCGGCAACAGCAAAGTTCGGTAACATTGCCCCTCCTGATCAAAGCAGAGATTGCCCTGGCTGAGCGTGATATCGATCGCTTCGTGACCCAAAACTTGCTGAATCAGCCGATCGTCAGAGGGGCGCAGCCAGATTGTCGTCATGTCAGCCCTATCGGCTGTGGCCTGTCCGGGGTATCGCGTCACAGCCTTGCCCTGCCAGGTGCCCAGCAAGTCCTCGACCCGCAGGGGCGATCGCTCTGGCGTAGGCAGGTCGCTCCGATGCTCACGGATCAGCGTGGCCTGCTGGAGCTGGTTCTCTGCGTTGAAGATCAGCACCTGACGCGATCGGCGGGTGGCAGCGCGGTTGGGTTCACCATCGAGCAGGCAAAACTCTGCCACAAAGGGCTGATGGGAAGAAAAGGAAGTTCTCCCGTCTGAGAAAGCGCCCGTTTCAAAAAAGACTGCCCCTGCCGCCGGAGCGCTGAAATCCATCACCAGCTCACGGGGTTGCAGGTCAGCAGACTCTGGAACGGGATAAAACCGTTTTAGCACCAAGCGAATGCTCTGATTCTGATTGACGCCTTCCAGCAAAATCAGGCTGGGAATATCTTGGATCAGCTCACCTTGGGGGGAAAAAGAGGTAAAAGACCCTTGCCATTCTCCCAGATTTTGTAAAACGCAGTCCCACTCAGATTTCATGGGGGAGATGATCCTCCTGCAAGTCTGTCATTAATTGGTATAGTCATTCATCAACCGCTCGATCGCCTGCAAAACGTCTGAGGGAAGCGAATGAATTGTGGGTGGGCACCCCGCATATCAAAAATTCATCCCCGAAATTGCCAACGCCCGATCGCCTTCAGATCTAAAGTGGAGAAAATATTCAGATTTGCTTTCATGGATCTCAATCAAATTGAAACCGATTTACAAAACTCAGACTTTCAATATCGGCTTAAGGCTATCTCTGCTCTCAAAGATTATCCCGCAGATGTTGCTGTGCCCCTACTGACTCAGCAGATTCATGATCCAGAGTTTCTGGTGCGATCGTTTGTGGCGAGAGAGTTAGGTAGACAAAAAAACTCCGATTCTTTTGCGGCCTTGCTGCAAATCATGAAGTTTGACAATACGCCGAACGTGCGGGCAGAAGCGGCGAATTCGCTCTCTTTGTTTGGTCGAGTTTCGGCTTCTCACCTGGTAGAAGCCTTCTTTAGAGACGATCACTGGCTGCTGCGACGCAGCATTTTGGCGGCTTTGGTCGAGCTAGAATGCCCAGAAGAAGTTCTAGAGGTCTGTCAGTTGGGCTTGGCGGGGGAAGATGCCGCCGTGCAGGAAGCCTCGGTTGATGGGCTGGGAGCCTTAGCGACATCTCGCCAAGACGGTGCCGCCCTGACCAAACTGCTGGCGCTAAGCCATGCCGACGCAGAATACATCCGGGTACGGGTTGCCTATGCCCTCAAGCACTTTGATCAACCTGAAGCCAAAGAGGCTTTGGCGCAGCTACGCCAGGATGAAGATCATCGTGTTGTGGGGGCAGCGATGGAAAACTTGATTCCCTAGCCTCTGGCGTCAAGCGCAGGGTGGTTTCATTTATGGAGATAAAAATAGAATAGATTGAGATGCATTGTGTTTAACCATGAGTCACGCTCAAACTCTCAATCTCATCGAACAGTTGCAAGCCATTCCAGACTATCGTAAAGGCAAAGGCAGGCGTCATGCCTTGTGGCTAATCATGATGCTGGTGCTGTTAGGAACGCTATGTGGGTATCGCGGGTATCGCCCCTTAGCCGATTTCGCTCACCAACACTGGCAAAGCTTGTGTGAACTGTTGGAGTTGCCGTCTGAGACTCGGATTCCTTCCTATTCCACCTTTCGCCGTGTCTTACAGCGGGTCGATTTTGAGCCGATTGCCACCCTGTTCAATCGCTGGGCTCAGATGTTTCTCCAACTGACGGAGCAAACCTGGGTCGCGGCCGACGGCAAAAGTATCAAAAGTACCCTTACCGATTACAGTGAGTCCTACCAAAGTTTCATCACGACGGTATCTGCCTTCACTCACCAGAGTGGGGTCGTGCTGCACTTGCAGGTAATGAACAACAAACAAACTAGCGAAATTACAGTTGTCCGCCAGCTCATTACGGCTTTAGCCGGACAGCCCATCGTGTTCACCCTCGATGCCCTGCATTGTCAAAAAAAACGGTCGAACAAATTACCCTGCAACAGCAGCATTATTTGATAGCGCTCAAGGCCAATCAACCCATCCTCTATCGCACGCTAGAACAGTTGCATCAGGGGCAAGCCTACCTGAGCGAGGCACAAAGCGTTGACACTTCTCACAATCGTCATGTTTATCGCCGAGTTTGGGTCTATCGCGCCCCAACTTATTTGGCTCGTCAATGGTCTGGGCTGCGGTGTTTGATTTGGCTCGAGCGCTGGGGGATGCGGGATGGAAAACCGTTTCACGAGCAAATCGGTTACATCAGCAGTCTCGAATTGAGTGCCGCTCAATTCCTCCAATCTATCCAGCAGCATTGGACGATTGAAAATCGATTGCACTGGGTCAGGGATGTCACCTTTGAGGAGGACAAAGCGCGTCCGGGGGGCACGGCTCCGGTGATATGGGCGATTTTGAATTGCTTCCTCATCACCATTATCCGTCAGATCGCTTTCCGTACCATCCCTCAAGGGGTGCGTGCCCTCACCAATCAGGTGCGGCAAGTCTATGCGATCCTCACTCAAGGTTTTTCTCCACCTAAATGAAACCACCCTGCTAGCCTCTGGCGTCAAGCGGGGTGCTGAGCGTCTCGCTCACGAAAATTCACCCCTCGCCAACGCCAACTTCCTACAGCTCTGCCGATCGGGTTTGCAAATCGGTGATAGAAAACACGGTCTGAAAGCGGATGCCCTGCTCGGCATATAGCTCTGCCCCACCCTGATGGCGATCGACCAGTGCAATGATTTCGTTCACCTTGTAGCCCGCCTGCCGCAGGCGATCGACTGCCTTGAGTGCCGATTGCCCCGTCGTCACCACATCTTCTAAAACCACCACTGCGGTATCGGGCGGCAGGATCGGCCCTTCAATGTAGGCTTGGGTGCCATGACCTTTGGCTTCTTTGCGCACAATTAAGGGCACGATCGCCTTGCCTTCATAGACTCCTACCACGCTGGTCGCAGTCACCATTGGATCGGCTCCTAGGGTCAGCCCTGCAACGGCCTCAGTTTCAGGAGGCAACATCGACAGGAGAATGCGACCTACTGCCGCCCCGCCCTGGGGATGCAATGTCACCTGCTTACTGTTGATGTAGTAGGTGCTGCGCTGCCCTGAAGAGAGAACAAAGTCTCCTTGCTTGTAGGCAACCTGACAAAATAAATCCAGCAGGTACTGACGCAAGGAGGGCAAATCAGTTTGGACGATAAAAGACAATGATTCAAGTGAGGCTGACATTGGGCAATCTTGATAAAGTGGGTCAAAGAGTCACGTCAGAGAGCTGCTAACCTGTCGGGTGAATAATTTGAGTGAATTATTCAGGTCAATAATTTGGGTGAATAATTTAGGTCAATGATGTTGAGTCAAAATTTAGACAAATCTTGAAATGCGCCAATTTTCATCATAGATTCTATGATGAGTTAGGGCTTTCAAAAAATGAATAGCAGAACGAGAACATCGCACGAGTGATGAACTTCTAACTAAGGATTTGGTCGATCGGGCAAGACATCAAGTTCAGAGTCTTTAGAAGGATAAGTGAACCATGCATACCCAGGCAAAGAATGCAGCCAGTCTCTGCAACAGAAATTTCAAGCTTAGAGAGATATTAGGCACAGTCGCGCTGTCGGTTTCTATTGTGCTGGCAGGCGGTAGCGTGGCAATGGCACAAGAAGTGGCTGACGATCGCCCCACCGTGAGTGACGAGATTGAAGATACCTTCTTCACATTTGACCAACCCTATTTTTACAACCGTCGCTTTGTCCGCAATGCGTTCTGGATTTTTGGCTCATTTCCTGAAAATGAGATCTCAGGTGACGGACGGGTCATGCACAACCTCTACACCGATCTCATGAAGCAGCAATCTATGAGCGACCCCACCATTCGCACCGCAGATTTGCCCAATCCTTTTACTAGCTCTCTGCTGGCTGATCCGATTTATACCGAAGAACCTGTGCCCGCAGCCCCCTTCGCCCCGGCCTTTCGGCAATCTCCTAACGCAGCGCCTGCAAGTTCGGGTGCGGATCGAACGGAAACGAGAGAAACGCCTGTCCCAGCTTTGTGGTAGTAGTTTTTTGGGAGTGCCGCGCTTCGCGCGGCACTCCCAAAAGGTCGATCCTAAATTGGCGTAGCAGAGGGTTTAGCAGCGGTCGCAAACGTGCGGCGCAGCAGCAAAGAATTGGTAACCACGCTAACGGAACTAAACGCCATAAATGCCCCCGCTGTAGCCGGACTCAGAGCAATTCCTAAAGTGGGCAGCAGCAAGCCCGCCGCCGCAGGAATGCCTAAAATATTGTAGGCAAACGCCCAAAATAGGTTTTGCCGGATTTTGCTAAAGGTGGCTTGGCTGAGATGAATCGCCTCTACTACGGCGCTCAGCCGATCGCGCATCAGTACAATATCTGCCGCCTCGATCGCCACATCCGTACCTGAGTGCAGCGAAATGCCGACATCGGCCTGAGCCAAAGCCGGGGCATCGTTGATGCCGTCGCCCACCATCGCCACCGACTGCCCAGCCGCCTGAAGCTCGGCAATGGCTCGACTCTTGCCCTCTGGCCGAATATTGGCGCGAATATCCTGCGGAGACAAGCCCAAAGACTGAGCGATCGCCGCCGCCGCTTCAGGGCGATCGCCTGTGAGCAGCATCACCCGTAGCCCCATCTGCCGCAGGTCATGCAGCGTCTTTTGAGCCTCTGGGCGCAGCTTGTCTTGAACGGCAATCACGCCTGCCAGCTGACCCGATATGCCAATATAGACCAGCGTTTTGCCTGCCGCCTCCAGTACGGCTGGGATGCCCTTAATGGCGATGCCTTGCTGCCCCAGCCAATCGGCATTGCCCAACACCACTGGCTGTCCCTCTACCTGGGCGGCAACGCCAAATCCTGGCTCTGTGTGAAAATCTGTCGCCGATCGCAGCGCCAGCTTAAGGCTTTGGGCATAGTTTTGAATCGCGTTTGAGAGCGGATGCTGAGCGCCGCTTTCCACAGAGGCAGCAAACTGGAGCACATCTAGATCAGACCAGCCCTGCTGTAAGGCGATACAGTCCGTGACTTCGGGTTTTCCCAGCGTCAGCGTCCCGGTTTTATCAAATACGATCGTTTGCAGCCGATGCACATTTTCCAGCACATCGCCGCCGCGAATCAGCAAGCCCCGCTCAGCCCCTAGCCCTGAACCGACCAAAATTGCCGTAGGCGTAGCTAGTCCCAAAGCACAAGGACAGGCAATCACCAAAACTGCGATCGCCAGTTTCAGGCTGAGCAACAGCGGCGAGGGCGGCAGGACGGCCATACTGGCGGCCATATTTTCAGCCATATGCTCATGCGTCGCTCCGCCCATCACGGCACCCCCCAGCTTGCCCCAAATTTGGTCGCCCCAAAGCGGCAGTCCGACAAAGTACCAAAAGAGAAAGGTGAGCGAAGCGATCGCCATGACGCCATAGGTAAAATATCCGGCCACCTGGTCAGCGAGTCCTTGAATCGGAGCCTTGCGCGTCTGAGCCGTTTCCACCAACGCAATAATCTGCGCCAAGGTGGTATCTTTTCCAGTCCGGGTGGCTTTGAGGGCGATCGCCCCCGACAAATTAAGGCTCCCGGCGCTCACCCCTTCCCCGACCTGTCTCAAGACGGGGGTAGCTTCTCCGGTCAGCATCGACTCATCCAGGGTGGTCTGCCCCGAGCAAATTTTGCCATCCACCGGAATCTTTTCTCCGGGCAGCACGCGCAACAGCTCACCCACCTTCACCTGGCTGGCAGGAATGGCGATCGCTGAGGCGATTGTCTCAGTAGGAGACAAGTTGCCCTCTTCTCTAATTAAGTGGGCGATCGTTGGCTGCAACGCCAACAGAGACTGAAAGGCGTGGGTAGCCTTACTGCGCGCCTGTTGCTCTAGCGTCCGACCCAGCAGAATGAACCCCACCAGCATGACTGGCTCATCAAAGAAGCATTCCCAGCCCAGATGGGGAAACAAAAGCGCGATGGAGCTGGTGACATAGGCGGTAAGCGTGCCCATCCCCACGAGGGTATTCATGTTGGGGGCAGAGCGGCGCAGTCCTTGCCAACCATCCACAATAATGGATCGTCCGGGAAACAGCAGCGCCAGAGTGGCCAATCCCCAGTGGAACCAGATGTTGCCGAGTCCAGGCAGATTTAACCAGCCGAAATGTACCAGATGCCCAATGGCCGAAAGCGTCAGCAGAGAGAGGGCAATCGCCGTTCTGCGAATTTGCTGCTGCGTTTCTTGCCGCTGGCGATCGACAGGCGTACCTTCCAGGCCAGCAGTTTCCCAGCCAGCCTCACCCGGCAACAGCCGAGGCTGGCTAGGAAACCCGGCCTCTGTTAGCTTTTGCGCCAAAAGTGCAGCATCCGCTTTGCCGACTTCACAATCGGCGATCGCCACTTCGGTAACTAAGTTAACGGTGGCTGCCACAACGCCAGACTGCTGCATCAGGCGGCTCTCTACGGTTCTGACACAGCCTGCACATTTCATGCCCTGGACGCTGAGGGTGATGGTTTCTAGGCCAGGTGCGTCTGTAGCTGAAATATCTGTAGCTGGAATGTCCGGTGTGGGAACGCTCTCGTTAGCAATGATTGGGTTTGGGATGACCTGCATACATTCTTGTAAAGGCTAGACCGAACCCCAAGCCGACTGTGCTTTAGGGTTCTACTTTAGAGAGTAGGCCAAGCAATGCCCAATTGCCCAGAAGCGTAGGGAATAATTCGGTATTTCCCATAGATCTACTTTGATTCAGGCTTGATTTTGCTAGAGCCTTGCTCCATCAGAGTCTTGCTTTCATCACGACATAGCTCTACTAGGGCATAGATAGCACGATCGGCAGCCTCAGCGTAAACCAGGTTTGATTAAGCGAGCTTTCAGCCTGAAGATTGCCCCCCAAGTGCTCCACCAGTTTCTGCACGAGCGCTAACCCCAAGCCCGTGCCACCCCGCTTCCAGGGATCGCTCCCCCGAATGCGATAAAACTTCTCAAAAATCTGCGGCAGCTCATGGGCAGGAATTTCAACACCTGAATTCCGAACTGTCAGCAGAACAAAATCTGCGGCTGTTTCTGGGGTAGGGCGATCGCCAGAGCCTGGGTACGCCTGTGCCGTGACGATAATCTTTTCGCCAGGAGGCGTATATTTGCAGGCATTATTTAATAGCTCAGCCAGAATCCTTTCTAGACAAGTGGCATCAGAGATCAGGTCAGGAATGTCGTTCATTAACTCAAGCTGCAACGTTTGCTGGCAGCCTTGGGTGCGTTCTTGAAACGGTTCAATCAGGGTAGTGAGCCAGTTTTTGAGGGAAATGGTGGTGAGTTCTAACAATTTGCTGCCTGATTCTAGACACTGCAAATCTAGAAGGTCATCAATCAGGTTGGCTTCCCGAGTACATTCGGTCTGCAAGATGTCTAAATAACGGCTGCGCTGAGCTTCTGTAGGAGACAGTTTCAGCAAATGAACTGCCATCTTAATGTTAGAAATCGGCGTGCGCAATTCATGAGAAACCGTGCTGAGAAAATCATCCTTCAGCCGATTGAGTTTTTCCAGCTCCTTTATCTGAAGTTGAGAAGCTTGATAAAGCTGAGCCTGACGTTCGGCTTGCTGACGTTCGGCAATTTCGGCTTGCAGTTGAGCCTGTTGCTGAGAAAGCTGCTCCGTTAGGTTTTTCAAGTCTGCCAGAGCCGTGTTTTGAGCCTGGAGCAAAAACAGGAAATCGACAACGGGGTCGTGAATCGCAAAATCTTTCAGCTTCAGCCCCAATGGGCCAAGGAGAGCCGTATGGGTCAGCCAAGGAGAGCCGAGGAAAAAGAGAAGGGGTGGATCTTCGGCAATTACCATCTGCCCTTTGAGCTGCATGGGGTGGTGAAGCGACTCTAGCAAGAACAGCGATCGCGTCTGTTGGCGAATGGCCGCCCAGGAGAGGGGAATATGCGGACGATGGATGCGGAAATGCTCCCCCATATAGCTGCCTATCAGCGGCTTGGGGATAATTCGCTGCAACACTTCACCCGATTGCAGGATGGCTAAATCCTGATTCATTACAAGATGAAAAGGAAACGCTTGAGCAAACAGGTCTGGCGACAAGCTAAGGGCGAAGTGAGTCATTGTCAAATGCAGTGGGTTGATAGCGCACCAAAAACTCGTCGTGTTCGGCTCCAGCTTGCCGACTCTGGGTCTGAGTCACTTCTACAGGCGTATCAAATCTTGTGCCCAATCCTTTGACCAGTCCAATCACCATCTCGCCCAGCCCTTCACGAGACGATCGATAGTGCAGATTGAGCGACTCGGCCTCTAGCTCTGTGCATTCAAAAGAGGGCGGCTGGAGTTGAGGAAATACGACTCCCACATGGGCATGGAGGTTATCCAAATTTTGTAAAAAGTCGGGGAGTGTATCTCCAGCCATTTCTAATAGCTCTCCATACCCTTCCTGGGCGGTGTAATGCACCCAGTACTCGCCAAAAGCCTGCATAATCTCTGCGGTTGACAGATCTAACGTTTGGCTAGCCGCTCTCACGAGGCGATGGGTCAGGTCGTCAGGGTATGCCTCCATGCTAATAAACACCTCGTCTGGCACGGCAGCAGTTTGCTTAATGGTTTCCCAGGTTGCATCTCCAAACTGGCTGCGGATCATGCCTTCGATCGCCTTGTTCACCAATCCATACATAAGCACTCCTGATTGCTAAACCGTTAGAGACAAGCCAACCCACACATGGGATTTATAGCTGGGATTCATAGCGTTTCTAGTATTCCCAGACACTAACCAATCCCCACAGCGTAATGGCGATCTAGCGTGCGGAAATCTAGCCCCTGCAACGGTGGTTACGACAAGGAACATAAGCTGCTCCCTAAAAGACATTGCTGTGTAAAACACCAATGTGTAAGGCACCGTCGCTTCAGGCACTTGAAGCATTGCTTAATTGAGAGATGATCGCTTATCGGTAGGAACGTAGCGGATTCCTTATGGCTAATAATTCTTAAAAACCAGCAAAGTCTCAATCATTTTTGCAGTAGCGTTTTCGCAACAGATGGGGAACCGAATTCTCACTTACAATTCATTACAAATTTCTACATATAAGTTCACATAATTTCTGTGCTTCGGCCTGATGAATCCATTGTTGATTTATAAGGAGGCAAACACTGGAGCGATCGCATGGAGCGTGCCAAACAGTCCTGAAAGGTAAGTTTCAAAGCTGCCGTTTGTGAAATATTTGTGAAAGCCAACCTGATTGAAAATGGAGAAAAGTTTGTGTATTACTGAACCCATTTAAGCCACCCTCCATTAATTTGGAATCTGGTATTGTCTTGAAAAATACGTGTCTTGAAAAATACAGTGTTTTGAAAAGTCTTTTCATTCAAGTCCATCCCTTTAAGGAGCACCTATCATGGGCAAAGTTCGCCCCCGCCCACCCAAACGCACCACTCCCCCTCAACTGTCCGGGCGACCCGGCTTTGATGCGATCGACTTCGACACCGACAGTGGAGACTTTTTCCAGCCAGATGATGATGCCTGGAACTCGGGTTTTGATACGAGCGTGGCGCGATCGCTACGGTTCAGGGTTTACAACGATGGCGCAGCCGATGGTACCGATGTGCTCGTTCTCACGATCGATGATCCAAATTCTCCCGTTCGGTTTGAAAAAGAGACTTATATTTTCCGGGAGCAGGCTGGGGTTGGGTCACTCTTTGAGACAGACGATATCACCTCTCCCAAGCTGGTAGCCAGTAGCGGGTTTTCCACAGCAACGATCATTATTGAAGATGCTCAAGGGCCTCAGACCGTGGTGCTCAGCCATAAACCCGGTGAGAGCCACAATGACACCAAAACCTACGGCAGCGGCATTAATATCGTGCGGGCGGGCAAGGGCAATGATGTCATTCGTGGCGGCGGCGGAGATGACACGCTTCTGGGCGAAGAAGGCAACGATACACTCATTGCCGATAAGGGAAACGACAAGCTATTCGGCGGCTCAGGCAAAGATAGGTTAGAAGGTCGGAACGGCAATGATTATCTCAACGGTGGCTCAGGTGACGACACCTTGATTGGCGGCCTCCAGAGCGACACGCTGGAAGGCGGCAGCGGTAACGATCGCATGGAAGGGGGCAACGGTGACGATCTCTACATCGTCGATAGTCAAGGCGACCAAATTATTGAAAAACCCCAGACGGGCATAGAAACGGTCGAATCTTCCATCAGCTTTGATCTGGGAGCCAAAGCACCCGGTGCCAGACTGGATAATTTGATCCTGACAGGAACCCAAGATCTGAATAGTACAGGCAACGAAGCAGACAACACGCTCACGGGAAACAGCGGCCGCAATACTTTAAACGGCAAGAGCGGCAACGATACGCTGATTGGCAGTCTGGGCAACGATACGCTGATTGGCGGCAGCGGCAGCGATCGCTTTGTGGTCGAGAAGATCTTCTTCAGCAACTTTGATGGCGAACAAATCCTCAACGTGGATTTGGTTCAGGACTTTAGCCGCAGTCAGGGCGACAAAATTCAAATTTCCAGAGATGATTTTGGTCTGACTGCTAATGATCAGTTGAGCAGCAACTTTAGCTATAGCTTAGGTTCTTTGTTCTATATCGGCGCAGGCAATGAAACGGAAGTAATGCAGATTCAGGGCAGCCCTGCCTCGTTTAACTTGAGTCAGGACGTTGTGCTGGTGTGAAGAGAAAAAAAGCGATCGCTCTATTGCTAGTTGGAATCCTCGGTGGGGAACTCGGTGGGACAAAGCCCGCATGGGCACAGATTGCCCCAGATGAGACGCTGCCTCAGCCTTCTGTAGTCCAGCGGCAAGGCAACCGCTTTGTGATTACAGGCGGCTCGCAGGCAGGCAGCGCCAACCTCTTCCACAGCTTGCGAAAGTTCTCAGTCCCGAGGGGCAGCACAGCCTCCTTTCAGGGCATTGACCCAGCGCTAAACAACGTTTTTGTCAGAGTCACGGGTGCTTCGGTGTCTCAGATTGATGGATTGGTGGAGTTGCGGCAGCGCAACGGCAGCATTAGCGCAGCCAACCTGTTTTTGCTCAACCCCAATGGCATTCTATTTGGCCCCAATGCGGCGCTAAATCTTGGCGGCTCATTTCTCGCCACTACCGCCAACTGGATTGATTTTGCAGATGGCGATCGCTTTAGTGCCGTTGATCCGCAAGCTTCGGCGTTGCTGACCGTTAGCCTGCCTGTGGGATTACAGATTGGGGGTGCCGGACGCTCCGGCAGGATAGTCAGCCAGTCGATCGCGCCCTACCGCAACAGCACCGGACAAGCCGTAGAGGATTACTTTGGCAGTCGCCTCAGCGGTTTGGCGGTGCCAGCAGGGCAGACGTTGGCATTGATTGGCGGAGATGTTGTTCTGTCTGGTAGCGGACTCATTGCCGAGTCGGGACGGATTGAGTTGGGCAGCGTGGCGCAGGGACAGGTCAGCCTCAAGCCACTAGCGCAAGGATGGGCGATCGGCTATGGGGGCATTCAAGACTTTGGCACCCTGCAAATCGTGGGCACAGCGACTCAGCCTGCGCGGGTTTACACCAGCGGCGAGGGGGGTGGCAGATTGCAACTGCGGGGCGATCGGATTCTGTTGGACAATGCCGTGGTGCTAGCCCAAACCTTGGGGAGCCAAAACGGTGAACCCCTGCTGATTAACGCTTCCGATCTGCAAATGCAGGGGGCGGCCTTCATTTCGGCCAGCACCCTTGGCTCTGGTCGAGGCGGCGATGTTCGAGTCCAGGCCGATCGCATCACCCTGGTGGCAGGATCGCGGATTGAGACCAATGTGGAGACAGGGTTTGAGGCAGAAGTTGCAGCAACGGGGGCAGGGGGCAACCTGTCTATCCGAGCCGGAACTCTGTTGCTAGATGATCTCTTCAGCGGCCTGTTTGTCAATGCGATCAGCAATGGCGCAGAACAGGGCGGCAATTTAACCATCGAGGCCGAGCGCCTTGAGGTGCGGGGGGGTGCCCAGATCAACACCACCAGTTTTGGTACAGGAGATGCGGGCACTTTAAGCATTACAGCCACTGACATTGATCTCACCGGAATTGCCCGCGATCAAAACGGTGATTTTATTCCTTACGAATATGCAGGAAAACCGACAAATCTGCCCAATTCCAGCGGCATTTATGGCGGCACCTTAGCCAGCGGAGCGGGCGGTGATGTGGTGATTCACACCCAGCGCCTGAACCTGTCGGATGGGGCAAGCTTGCAAACCACAACCTTTGGCAGCGGCAACGCCGGACGGTTGCAGGTGAATGCCACAGCGATTCAAATTAGCGGTAGCCCTCAAGGCGGGTTATTCTCTGCGGGCATTCGCTCGATCTCAGGGGATGCCCTCGCTCCCACAACGGGACAGGTCGCTACCGGACAGGGGGGAGATATTGTACTGAATACCCAAACGTTAACGGTTCGCGGCAATCAGGCGCAAGTGTCTAGCAGCAGTCTTAACCGATCGCAGGCGGTGAGCGCAGGTGATGTTTCTATCAAAGCTCAAGGGGTTAATTTGGACGATCGCGCTTTGCTGCAAACTGAAACCAATTCCGGTAACGGGGGCAACTTGCGGTTACAGCTCGGATCGCTGCTGACTCTGCGGCGCGGCAGTACCCTTTCGACCAGTGCAGGCAGCGCCAATGCAGGCGGCAATGGCGGCAGCATCAGGATTGATACCCCGTTTGTCGTCTCTTCTTTGGCTGAGAATAGCGACGTTACCGCCAATGCCTTTACGGGTAATGGCGGCAACATTACCCTCAACGCCACTGTCATTGGCATCGCTCCACAGCAGCATCAAACTTCCCAAAGTGACATTACGGCTTTTTCGCAGCAAGGGATTAGCGGCAACATTACGATTAGCAGCTTACAAGTCGATCCGACTCAGCGGTTGGCAGAGCTGCCAGAAACTATAGTGGATGCGTCTCAGCTCGTGGCGCAGACCTGCCGAGGCGGTACGGCTCGCAGTTTGGGCGAATTTGTGGTCACGGGGCGGGGTGGACTCCCGCCCAGCCCAGGCGAGGCTCGCAGCAGCCAGCCTGGAGGTTCAGATTGGGCGATGCTGCCTCAGCAGAGCGCAGAAGAAACCCAGACTTCAGCTCAAAGTTCTTCTCAATCCTTCCTGCCGATCGTGGAAGCGCAAGGCTGGGCAAAGGATGGCGCAGGGCATGTCAGTCTAGTGGCTAAGGCGGCGGCTATGACGCTACAGCAGCCAGCTACGACAGCTTCAGATTGCGCTCCCTAAAGTCGATCGCAGTTCTTGAGGATATAAATAGTCGTATTTACCTGGCTTAGGGTGCTTCTCGCTGTCGCCACCAGAGCAGGTAAACTAGCACCCCAAGCTGGACAGGCAGCAAGACAAGCTGCTCCTTAAGAATCGGCGGAGTTTCCAATGCCGAAAAAGCTGCAAAATAGCCCGCACCGAGCAGGGCGAGAGGCAAGGCAAACATCAGCCGTTTGGGCTTGAGCGTGGGCATGGCGATCGCAAAAGAGTAAGAGAACTTAGAGGATGTTTGAAAAGTCCAACTATGGGTAGCAAAACGTTTCAGATCCCCCTAAATCCCCCTTAAAAAGGGGGACTTTGAATTCATTCCCCCCCTTTTTAAGGGGGGCAGGGGGGATCAACAGGTGCCTAAAATCACAGCCGACCCCTTTTCAAACATCCTCTTAGAGGGCTTTGGCTCCTGCGGTGAGCTGCTGCCAAACGAGGGGGCTGTCTAGATCAAAAGGCAGCATGCCATCGCTGTAGCGGGCATACAGGCGCAGCGCATAGTAGACAAAAAACAGCAAAATACCGATCCCTATTACCGTTGGGCGGCAGAGCGATCGCGCATAGGGTGCGGGTATCTTGTGCCCGACGAGCAGCTCAAGGGCCGTGTGGGCAGATGCAATTAGACACGCGCTAAATAGCAAAGGAGCAAATAGATGATAGGACAACGCCTGCTGCCAGTTTCCTTGGGCGATCGCCATAAAGGATCGCGTCATGCCACAAGCTGGCCCAGGAAAGCTGAGCATTTGCTGAAAAAAGCACTTCTGCGGCGTGAATCTCAGCCCCAAATTGTAGAGGAACGCACCCGCAACGGGGGTAAGACTCAGCCCCAAAATCGCCCATCGCATCCGGAGACGGGGCGCTGAAAGGAGGGGCGATCGGTCAATAAGCTCTTCAGTCATTGCTTTCAAGCCTCTTTCAAGCCAATGTTGTGCCAAACCAATGTTGTGCCAAACCAATGTTGGGCTGAGCAAATTTCGTCAGGGGCATTCAGTCAAAAATGATGTTCTAACCCATCAGGGAGTCGTTGATAATCCAGCCATGCCCGACCTAATCAATGCCATGCGCTTAGAACCAGGGCTTCTTCCCTGTAATGTAGGTAGCAACAAACTCTTCGTCGCTCTTGGTCAGATAAATAATGCCTTCGGCTAGTCCAATAACGCCCATTGCAGTCGTTGCTAAGACTGGAATGACGAAACAGGAAAGCACAATTCCTGCTACCGAAACCCCTAGCATAATGAAGGCTTCAGACTTGTAGCCTAAGATAAACTTATGCACGCCAAAAGCGCCAATTAAAATACCGCAAATTCCGGCAGCAATTTTTTTATCTGCGCCCGGTAAGGTGGAATTGGTCATGGAAAAACTCCTTTAAATCGCGTGAGTCAGGTGAACCCGAGCAAAATTTCTGCTCTAAATAAAACTTCTGCGTTGAGACTAATGTGCCCGGATCAATCTCAAGACAAACGGAGCATTGTAGAATTCTTAACGGCTGCGCCTGACCAACGATGAGGGTTGTTGTGAAAATGATTTTTTGTTGAATAGGTGTCGCTGATTCAACGGCTGATTCACCCCAATGCACTGCTCGATCAAATCAGCAATGCCAATAATTTCAAGGACTCTTTAAGGACAAAGTGAAATGGATGTTATTCCAGCGATCGACCTACTCAACGGCCAATGTGTGCGGCTCTATCAGGGAGACTATGCCCAGTCGCAGGTGTTTGATGAAAATCCGGTAGCGGTGGCGCAGCAGTGGGCAGAGCAAGGGGCAACCTGGGTGCATCTGGTCGATCTGGACGGTGCAAAGGTAGGGCATCCGGTCAACCAACAGGCGATCGCCAACATTGTGCGATCGGTTGATGTGCCTGTGCAGGTTGGGGGGGGATTGCGCGATCGGCAATCGGTAGCGGATTTGCTGGCGCTGGGGGTGCGGCGAGTCATTTTGGGCACAGTCGCCGTTGAGCAGCCAGAATTAGTGCAGGCGCTATGCCAAGAATTTCCGGGTCAAATTGTTGTGGGCATTGATGCCCGTAACGGTAAGGTGGCAACACGCGGCTGGCTAGAAACTTCTGAAGTGGAAGCCGTGGCGCTGGCGCAGCAGATGGCGACTCTTGGAGCTGCCGCCATTATTTATACCGATATTCACCGCGACGGCACAATGCAGGGTCCCAACCGTGAAGCCTTGCGAGAGTTGGCAGAGGCCATTTCCATTCCCGTGATCGCCTCAGGTGGCGTCAGTTCTATTACAGACTTGCTGAATCTGCTGGCACTAGAGCCGATTGGCGTGAGTGGGGCGATCGTCGGACGGGCGCTGTACACAGGCGATATTGTTTTGCCGGAGGCGATTCGAGCCGTCGGCAATGGCCGTTGGCAAGATGTGCCGCCTGATTTGGGTAGCTCTATGTTTGCCTAAGAATTACGAATTTAATCACCTGTAAAGTTTTTTGAAAGTGCTGCGCTTCGCGCAGCACTTTCAAAAAAATATTGGATTTTATTAATCCAATCCCAAGGCTTGGCCAGAATGAAAAAAGTTGGGTGCTGTACTCCGCACAGCACCCAACTTTTAAAGCCCTAACGGCCTGGATGGCGACGATAAAAACCCTCAGATCGAGCCTACTTTCCCCAGCGGAAAATAGCTGCGCCCCAGGTTAGCCCTGCCCCAAAGCCAGAGGTGGCAATCACATCACCAGGTTTAACTTTGCCCGATCGCACCGCTTCATCCAGAGCGATCGGAATAGAGGCTGCCGAGGTATTGCCATAGCGTGCCATGTTGCTAATCACTTTTTCAGAAGGAATGCCCAGGCGATCGGCAACGGCATCTAAGATTCTCTGGTTTGCCTGATGCAGCACCAGCCAATCGACCTGCTCGACGCTGAGATTGGCGCGAAATAGGGCTTTCTCAATCACTTCCGGGACTTTGCGAACGGCAAAGCGATAAACCTCTTGCCCATTCATTTGAATGAACTGAAAGCTGCCTTGCCCGATAGTAACGGGTTCAAGCAGGGTTTTAGGCTGTGGCTGATAGGCCAGAGTCAAGCAGTTATTTTGCGTCCCATCGCTCCGTAGCTCAAAGCCCAAGAGGCGATCGCTCTCTGTATTGGCCTGCATGACCACGGCTCCGGCTCCGTCGCCAAACAAAACGCAGGTGCGGCGATCGCTCCAGTCTGTCCAGCGCGAGAGAATATCGCCACCAATCAGCAGCACATTTTGATAAACGCCAGTGCGGATAAATTGAGCCGCCGTCACGAGGCCAAACACGAACCCAGAGCAGGCTGCCGTCAGGTCAAACGCGACCGCTTTCATGGCACCCAACTCTGCCTGCACCTGGCTAGCCGTACCAAATAAATCATCTGGCGTTGAGGTTGCCAGGATGATTAAATCCACATCCATAGGCGCAAGCTGCGCCATCTCTAGCGCCTTTTGAGCCGCTTCAGCAGCAATTAATCTCAAGGATTCCTGGGGCTGAGCTAAGTGTCGCTGCCGAATGCCCGTGCGATCGGCAATCCACTCATCCGAAGTTTCTACCAATTGGCTCAGCCCGGCGTTGTCTAATACATGAACTGGCGCAGCAGAGCCGCTGCCAGTAATGGCGATGCCTGTTGCGTTCAAGATTTACTCTCCGTCTGTGGCGGTGGCTTCAGGGGCTGGCGCTGTGGCTTGAGCTACGGTTTTTTGATACTGCGACTGCAAGCGATCGAGTACCTGGTTATCCACCGCTTCTTTGGCCAACCGAATGGCATTAAAGATAGAAGGAGCCTGGGAACTGCCGTGGCTAATAATGCAGATACCCGCTACTCCCAGCAGTAGCCCTCCACCATGTTCTGCATGGTCAATCCGCTGTTTGATGCGTTTTAAGTTGGGTTTGAGCAATAGCGTACCCAGCTTGCCGCGCCAGCCTCGGGGTAATTCCTCTCGCAAAATTTGCAGCAGTACACCCCCCACCGCTTCGGCAAACTTCAGCAAGACATTGCCCACAAAGCCATCGCAGACAATGACGTCAAAGTTGCCCGACAGCACATCTCGCCCTTCGGCATTTCCGGCAAAAGGAATCCGAGGATTTTGCTCTAATAGCTCGTAGGTGCGCAAGGCCAAATCGTTGCCTTTAGAAGGCTCCTCACCGATATTGAGCAGACCCACCTTGGGTGTAGCAATACCCAAGACATATTGGGCATAAATGGTGCCCATGACGGCAAACTGCTCTAGAAACTTGGGACGGCAGTCTACGTTTGCGCCCATGTCGAGCAGCAGCACTGACTTTCCGGCCAAGATGGTGGGCAAAACGGTGCCAATAGCAGGGCGATCGATTCCGGGCAGACGACCCAGTCGCAGCAATGCCGATGCCATAGCGGCTCCCGAATGTCCGGCTGAGACGACTGCATCAGCCCGTCCCTCTTTGACCAAACTCATGGCCACATTAATCGAGGATTTGGGCTTGCGGCGGATCGCGGTCAGCGGCTCCTCATGCATTTCCACTAAATCCTCTGCGGGCACAATCTCCACCTGAATCGAGGAGCTATGTTGCTTCACTAGGCTGGCAATTTGCTGGGGGTCGCCAACGAGCAGGATTTCTACACCCAGCTCGGCCTGTGCCCTCAGTGCGCCAGCCACTATTTCGGCGGGAGCAAAATCTCCCCCCATCGCGTCAATTGCGATCCTTGCCTGAGTCGATCCCATTGATGAAGAGTGATAGAAACCTCACAAATTTTATCAGATGGACTCTACCCATCGGTGCAGAGAATTAACGGGAATCTGAGATTTGCTCCCAGATTCACTCAAGATTCACTCCCAGGTTCAAGAGATCAACCCATATTAGTAGATTGCAAATGAGGGTTTTGTGGTGCGCGGAATGCACCACAAAACCCTAAAAGCTGGGATGGCTTAGCGCTCTACTGCATATGCTTGGGTCAAACCCTGGATAAACTCCGCGCAAAAAGGGGGGTTGTAGAGCATTGCCTCACAAACCCCTGCCAGAATCTAATGGCTCACTCAACTTCGCCCGGTGGCACAATCCGTTGAAACAGGTAGCCTGTACCGCGTGCCGTCAGAATTAACTCAGGATTGCTGGGGTCATCCTCTAGCTTGGCGCGCAGCCGAGAAATATGGACATCCACGACGCGCGTGTCCACATGGCGCTCGGGCGTATAGCCCCATACCTCTTGCAAAATCTCCGATCGCGAGAAAGGCTCACCCGATCGCCCCACCAACAGCTCTAGCAAGCTAAACTCCATACCCGTCAGCCGGATACGTTCGTCGCCCTTATAAACCTGCCGCTTGTTGGTATCGATCCGAATATTGTTAATGTGAATCACGCCGGAGCTGGGGATGCCAGAACTGCCGACCTTTTCGACGCGCCGCAGCACGGAACGAATACGAGCCTCTAGCTCTTTGGGCGAAAAAGGCTTGACCACATAATCATCGGCACCTAGCTCCAGACCTGTGATGCGATCGGCAACATCTCCCAAAGCCGTTAGCATAATGATGGGTACGTCAGATTCTTTGCGGAGTTCTTGACAGACCCCGTAGCCATCCAGCTTCGGCATCATCACATCCAGCACGACCAGATCAGGATCAGCATTACGGAAAGTTTCTAATGCCTCTTCTCCATCCGCTGCCGTAACGACGTCATAGCCAATCATTGAAAGCCGCGTTTCTAAAATTCGACGGATGCTGGCTTCATCATCAACGACCAAGATCTTTTCTTTATGATTTTCCAATTTACTTAACACTCCTTAAAAATTCATTTTCAAAGTTAATTTTTACCACTTCGTCGTTAAGGTATTGGCTGATTCAATAAGTATTAGAGCCTCAGATTTCTCATTATATGCAGTTTTCAAAGTTTTCTTAACTTTTCTTGCTCGCAAGCTCTGAACTTGCTGAGTCAAGCTCTAGAGAAAACTCGATGGCTTAATTGAGATTGTTTTAAAGCAATCAAACCTCCCCAAGCTATCAATAATCTCTGAGGGATAACTAAATAGATTACTGAATAGTCGATCGCCCTTTTTTTCAACAATATCTTCCGTAAAAATTAAGGTTTCACCCAAGTTATTTTGAGCTATGGCCAAGTCTCGATCGCTTTACGTTTGCAATCAATGCGGAGCCGAATCTTCCCAATACTACGGCAGATGCCCCGCCTGTAAAGAGTGGAACTCTCTGCTGGAGCAGGTTGTTGCCGCTACGCCGACGAGCAACCGCGCCACTGCTCTGGTGTCTCGTCCAGGAAACAGCAAATCGCGGACGGCTCACTCAGCTCATTCGGAAACCGCCCAGCCCATTTCTGCCCTGACGCTTCAGCAAATTGCTGACTATCCCCAGTCTCGCCTGTCTTCGGGCTACACCGAACTCGATCGCGTCTTGGGCGGCGGTATCGTTCCGGGGTCACTCATTTTAATTGGCGGCGATCCGGGTATCGGTAAATCAACCCTGCTGCTTCAGGCGGCCAATCGTCTGGCAACAAGATACCGCATGCTCTACGTCTGTGCCGAAGAATCGGGGCAACAGGTGAAGTTGCGATCGCAACGGTTGGGCATTGGACGAGGGGCACGGGATGAGGACGATCGTCGAGAAGATGAGCATCCAGAAGATGAAGTTGCCACCAATCTCTATCTGCTGCCTGAAACTGATTTGGAATCCATTTTGCGCGAGCTAGAGTCGCTGCGTCCGCAGGTGGCCGTGATCGACAGTATTCAGGCGCTCTATTTTGCCTCGCTCAATTCTGCGCCCGGTTCGGTTGCCCAAGTCCGAGAATGTACGGCTGCTCTGATGCAGGTAGCAAAGCGAGAGAATATTTCTTTGTTTATCGTCGGCCATGTCACCAAAGAAGGGGCGATCGCAGGGCCTAAGGTTTTGGAGCATCTGGTGGATACGGTGCTGTATTTTGAGGGCGATCGCTTTGCCAGCCATCGGCTGCTGCGTGCCGTAAAAAATCGCTTTGGGGCGACCAACGAGCTGGGGGTCTTTGAAATGGTCGATCGCGGCTTAGAGGAGGTTCGCAATCCCTCGGAGCTATTTTTGGGCAATCGCGAAGAGCAATCTCCGGGAACAGCGACGATCGTGGCCTGTGAAGGCACAAGACCGCTGGTGGTGGAGCTGCAAGCATTGGTTAGCCCCACGAGCTATCCTTCGCCCCGGCGATCGACAACGGGCATTGAATATAATCGCCTACTGCAAATCTTAGCGGTATTAGAAAAGCGGGTTGGCATTCCGCTCTCTAAGCTAGATGCCTATGTGGCTTCATCGGGTGGGCTTAACGTAGGCGAACCTGCGGCTGATTTGGGGATTGCGGTGGCGGTGGCAGCAAGTTTTCGCGATCGCACGGTCGATCTCGGCACAGTGCTAATTGGCGAAGTGGGGCTGGGAGGACAGGTGCGCCCCGTTTCGCAAATGGAGCTGCGGCTTAAAGAGGCCGCTAAGCTGGGCTTTAAACGGGCGATCGTGCCTACCGGGCAACTTCCATCGGCAGGGCTAGAAATTGTGCCTGTCTCGCGGGTCGTGGATGCTATTGCGATCGCCTTGGGCGGCGGCAAAGCGGCTAGTCCTGCCCCTGAAGCAGAAAACTAGAGATCACGCATTTAATATTTTTTGAACCCGGAGCCTACGGCTCCGGGTTCAAAAAATATTTCAGATTAATTTATCCCCAATTCCAAGCCAGAAAGCTAAGCCGCTTGGCGCGATACGGGCATCTCGCTTAAATAAACAACAGCTTTGAAATACAACCTCTGGTAGGATCATCTCTGGCAGTCAATCCTAAAGAGAAGAAGAGAAGCCGAAATCGCCATGACTCAGCCTAATAGTATCGCGCCGCACGGTGGAACGCTGATTAACCGCATTTGTACGCCAGAACAACGCGCCGATTTTCTGGCTAAAGGCGAGCATTTGCCCAGAGTGCAGCTTGATGGGCGAGCCTTTTCAGATTTAGAACTCATTGCGATCGGTGGATTTAGCCCCCTGACCGGATTTATGGGGCAGAAAGACTATGACGGCGTCGTCAATGACATGCATTTGGCCAACGGGTTACCTTGGGCGATTCCCGTGACGCTCTCAGTCACTGAGGAGGTGGCTGCTCCCCTCAAAGAAGGCAGCTGGGTGCGGCTTGATGACTTTAGCGGTCGGTTTGTCGGCGTGCTAGAGCTGACAGAGAAATATACCTATGACAAGGTGCATGAGGCGCTGCTGGTTTACCGCACCAATGAGGAAAAGCATCCGGGCGTGCATGTCGTCTATGCTCAGGGTGCCGTCAACCTAGCAGGCAATGTCTGGCTGCTGGAGCGTGATACCGACAAGCGCTTTCCGCTTTACCAAATTGATCCGGCAGAATCCCGTCAATTGTTTAGAGACAAAGGCTGGAAATCGATCGTCGGCTTTCAGACCCGCAACCCCATCCATCGCGCCCATGAGTACATTATTAAGTGCGCTCTAGAAACCGTAGATGGTCTATTTTTGCATCCGCTGGTGGGTGCCACCAAAGAAGACGATATTGCAGCGGATGTGCGGATGCGCTGTTACGAGATCATGCTAGAGCATTACTTTCCTAAAGATCGCGTGATTCTAGCGATTAACCCTGCGGCTATGCGCTATGCAGGTCCGCGTGAAGCTATCTTTCATGCTCTCTTGCGCAAGAACTATGGCTGCACTCACTTTATTGTCGGGCGCGATCATGCGGGCGTGGGCGACTACTATGGCACCTACGATGCCCAGTACATCTTTGACGAGTTTGCTCCGGGTAAGTTGGGCATTATGCCGCTGAAGTTTGAACATGCCTTTTACTGTTTGCGCACCAAGGGCATGGCAACGAGCAAAACCAGCCCCAGTAATAAGGATGAGCGGATTCATCTCTCAGGTACCAAGGTGAGAGAAATGCTGCGTCGAGGTGAACTGCCGCCGCCAGAATTTTCGCGCCCTGAGGTTGCGGCTGAGCTGGCGCAAGCGATGCAGGAGAAGGAGTTGAGCTACGAAATCTAGCTAGAGGCGCGAGCAAAAGCTCGGCTTTGCGCTTTTCCCGCATGACTCTTGGCTAACGGAACTTAACGATGCTGGACTTTCCCTCTAGAGATGGGCGGGCTTAAGATCAAAATCAAGCCCAACTCTTTTCTCTGCTCCTATGCTCTTTTTTCTGAATTACCGAGGCGAAATAGCCGCCTTGAGTGCTGCCCTGATCTGGGCGATCGCTTCTCTGATTTACGTGGGCTTGGGCAAGCAGATGCCGCCGCTGCTGCTAAACTTTGCCAAGAACGGGGTGGCGATCGCGCTGATCTTGCTAACGCTGCTCGTGCAGGGCAACTTTGCGCCGCAGATTGGCGGCTTAAACTTGGGTTTGCTGCTGCTGAGTGGGGTGATTGGCATTGGCTTTGGCGATACGGCTTTTCTGGAGTCGCTGAACTGCTTAGGCGCTAGGCGATCGCTTTTGCTAGAGTCCCTTGCTCCGCCTTTGGCGGCTGTGCTGGCAAGCGTTTTTTTAGCCGAACTCCTCAGTGTACAAGCCTGGATCGGTATCCTGTTAACGGTGGCGGGAGTAGCTTGGGTAGTGGTGGAGCGTACTCCCGATCAGGTACAGCATATTCGCCCCCTGCGCGGGATTAGCTTTGGACTGTTGGCGGCTCTCGGGCAGGCAAGCGGTGCCGTGCTGTCGAGGGCTGCCTTAGCCGATAACGATGTCAGTCCCCTGTGGAGCACGCTGATTCGGCTGGCGGCGGGCATGATTGTCCTGTCTGTTCTGATTTTTTCAAGACGGCAGGCGTGGCTCGGATTTCAGCCGATGCGATCGCCTCGTTTTCTGCGGATATTGGTTGGCACCGCTTTTGCGGGTACCTATCTGGCGATTTGGCTGCAACAAACCGCGCTCAAATATACCGCTGCCGGAATCGCTCAGGCGCTAACGGCAACTAGCCCACTCTTCATCATTCCACTGGCTATGGCGTTGGGAGAACGAGCAAGCCTGCGATCTGTGGCGGGAGTGGTGATAGCGCTGTTTGGCGTTTGGCTCTTATTAGACTTCGGCTAGCTTTTGGGGCGCTGCTGTTTCATTGCCAGATTAAGCAACGCCGCTTTTATTTTGGCTCTTGGATGCAGAATTTCCTTTGACCACAATCCATCGACCTGTGGCGGGATCGCGGTAGCTGCTGAAAGGATTGGTCTTCAAGGGCTTGTTGCAGGTCTTCATCATGGCTAAAGCCTTTCGCAAGAGAAAGTTGTGAAATGCACTACTCAGGTACCCCCTATTATCTATTAGATTTCCTGACGTTCCTCCAGGATTTCTACTGATTTTAATCGGGCAAATTTTGAGGCCTTGCGGACTGCTGGGTTAGCCCATTCATCTACCGATCGGCAATTTTAGCTCACGCTGACAACGCAGGATAAAAGCCTTGACCTTACAATTCGATGCAGAACTTCGATTTTTATCCTGTCTTTTTCATCATGCCTCTAGACGCGATCGCCAATCAGCTTGAGAAATTTGCTGAACTCCAATATTTCGTTGAGGCTTCTGCCGTGATTGTTTCGGCTCTCTCAGGCATGATTGCCGCCCGTGAAAAGCAGTTAGACATTGTCGGCACCTATTTCATTGCTTTTGTCACTGCTTTTGGCGGAGGCACCTTACGAGATTTGCTGTTGAATCGGCGACCTTTATTTTGGGTCAGTCACCAGGAATACCCCATTTTGATCTTTGTCTTGTCTATTCTGTTTCTTGCCTGTTCTCAACGCATAACCCCCGTCAAACCGTTAGCCAGAAGGTCGTTTGACTTGATAGATGCTTTGGGTCTGGCACTGTTTAGCATTTCAGGAACGTCCTATGCCCTAGCCGATCGCATTCCTGCCTTTATTGCCGTTCTTTTTGGTGTAATCACGGGCGTATTTGGGGGCGTTCTGCGCGACATTACCCTAGTGCAAATTCCATGCATCTTCCGTCAATCGCCGCTCTATGCCACCTGCTCTTTCTTGGGGGGATGGGTGTACCTGCTGTTTCTGTCGTTCAAGCTGCCTCCCGCTTTCGCAAGCGCGACCGGATTCGCCACAGTGGTTGTGATGAGAATGCTGGCTCTGCACTATAACTTGAGTCTTCCGGTTCTCTACACAAAAGATTCTCCTGATACATTCTCGCCTCTTCCCAGAAAAGATCTCTAATGGGCAGCCTATAGATTGTCTTCTAAAATTCCTGGGATCAATACTTGGTCAATCGCATGAATAACGCCGTTATCAGCCAACAGATCAAGCTGAGTCACCTGAGCCTGGTTGATTTTTATTCCTCCCTGCGATCGCTCTACAGCAACGATTGAACCCTCTTCAGTAGGGGCTTCATCAATTTGAGCCAAGTCATCTGAGCGCACATCGCCCGATAAGATGTGATACATCACAATTCGCTTCAGCAGCGGGCGGTTGTCTAGCAATCCCTCCAGGGTTCCTGAGGGCAATGCTGAGAAAGCCTCGTCAGTCGGAGCCAGCACGGTGAAAAAGCCAGGGCTATTCAGCATATCGGCTACTTCTGTGGCTTCTATAGCCTGAATCAGCGTTTGAAAGGAGCCTGCACTGGCAGCAGTTTCTAGCAAATTAGCCATAGGTTTCACTCTCTATTGATTGACACCCTCCATGAAACTCTACAGGGCAGCTTTATACATCTTTCAAAAGTTCAGTTTCAAATCATGTCGCCTAAGGATCTTCGCAGAAATAGCTTGAAGAATTTTTTTAAATTAACTGTCTGTTGCGATGATGTGAATATCAACTGCGTGAAGCGATCGCATTAGTCGTTCAACAAATGATCCTTTGAGCAAAATTTTCCATCTTGATTTTTGGGTTTTTCCCAATACCACCTGCGTAATTCGTCGCTCTTGAGAAATTTTGGCGATCGCTTCAGCAATATCAACTTGGGTGACGCGCAAAAATTCACCTTCAAATTCTTTGCAGAGGCGTTCGCAAGTTTCTATGTGCAGCGCCTCAGTTTTGGTCAGAAATCGATCTGAAGTGTTCACAAAGAGAACATAGAGAGGTGCTTTCATATAGTCTGCAATACGGGCACCACGCCGCAAAAGCTGCAACGCATTGGGGTTGGTAGAGACGCAGACCAATACCCGTTCATGAATATTGCAAAACTGACCGCTAGGAGCGGTATCAATCCCGTTCGCTTCAACGTTGTCGGCAATTTCTCGCAGAGCCAGCTCTCGCAAGGCAATCAGATTGCCTCGCTGAAAGAAGTTTTGCAGCGATTGCTCAATTTTTTCAGGAGCATAGATCTTGCCCTCCCGCAGACGCTCCTGTAATGTTTCAGGCGTGACGTCTACCACGACAATTTCATCAGCGCTTTCAATAATGCGATCGGGCACGCGCTCCCGGACGACAACACCTGTGATTCGAGCCACCAGATCATTCAGACTTTCCTGGTGTTGAATATTGACCGTGGAGTAAACATCAATGCCTGAATTGAGGATGATCTCAACATCCTGATAGCGTTTCTCTCGCTCTGATCCAGGCACATTGGTGTGTGCTAATTCATCGACTAGGACGAGCTGCGGACGACGGGTGAGGATAGCCTCTGTATCCATTTCTTCAAGGATAATTCCCGCATGTGTCAGATGCTTGCGCGGCAGAATCTCTAGGCCGATCGATTTTTCTGCGGTTTCTTTGCGACGATGGGTTTCTAGGAGTCCAACAACGACATCAATGCCCTCTCGCTTCAGCCGATGCCCTTCTTCTAGCATTTTGTAGGTCTTGCCCACCCCCGGAGCCATACCAATAAAGATCTTATGTTTACCTCTGCGCGTGATGCTGCTGTAGAGGGTATCGGGGGAAGGATTGTACATTGTTCTAGAATAGCAAAGCAGACAAATTTATGAACTAATGCTTGGAAAGTTTTGGAATCATTAAGGGAAGCTTTCTTGAGTATTGTTGGAAAGACGTTACTCTTGCAACAATACACAACAGGCTACTCAAGAAATTCCTACGCGGATTGTTAAGATGGAGACATTTTTGAGGGCGTATGCTCTCAAAAATGTCCAATCCCGATGATTACGGCTGTAAAGCATCCAGCGCTAAATTCAGCTTAAGGACGTTAACGCCAGATTCGCCAAAGATACCTAAAAAACGCCCATCTGTGTTTTGATCAATCAGCAGCTCAAGTTGGCTAGGCTGAAGACTTCTAGAGGCTGCGACTCGCGCCACCTGGTTACGAGCCGCTTCTGGCGTGATGTGAGGGTCAAGACTAGAGCCGGAGGTGTATACCAGATCAGCTGTGGGCGCGATCCCTGCCGATCGCAGACGCTCTAGGTCGCCTGTAATGTTTTTGGCAGGATCAGGATCGCTCTTGCCCTGAATGCGTTCCAAAAGCGCAGGGTTGCTGGGGGCTAAATTACTGGCTCCTGAAACTCCAGTTTTCAGAACGCCTGCCTCATCTTGCTGAGGGTTTGCCGTACTGTAGTTGGTCGTACTGGGGCGGCTATTGAAATAGCGATCGGATGTGAAAGGTTGCCCAATTAAAGCAGAGCCGACCACAGTTCCTTGTGCGTTCTTTATGAGGCTACCGTTGGCTTGATCGGGTAAAACAAGCTGTCCAAAGGCGATCATGAGTAGCGGATACAAAATGCCTGTTAGCAGCCAAAGGACAAACGTCGATCGAATGGCTCTACTGGCTTCTCTAGCAAAACTCATAGCTGAAAAAACTCACGATAAAGAGGGGAAATGAAAGAGACTTAGAACTTTTCGGGTTGAAACATGACTGCGAACAGGTAGGCGGAGAGCGCCACCGTTGCAACACCCAGCAGCGTCAGTGCCCAAGCCTGGAGGCGATCGAGTTCTCCCCCGGTAGCCGCGAAAACAGCAGGTGCAAAGAGGGTATTAACGCAAAGGGCTAAAAACAAGTAGATAGACAGCTTTTGTCTACGCCAGACAGATCGTTGAACGGTTGATTGAGCTGAAATCTGAGCAGCGATCACGAGAGAAGGAAGAAGGTGAGATTTCATAGGTTTGAATCCAGAAAGAATCGGAAAAAAAAGTCATGGGTTAACTTAGATCTCAAGCGATCGGCAGGATCAAATCAATCAGCTTGATGGCAATAAAGGGCGCAACGACACCGCCAACCCCATAGATTAAGATGTTGCGTTGCAGCAGTTGATTGGCCGTGAGCGGACGGAACTGCACGCCTTTGAGCGCCAGGGGAATCAGGGCAAGAATAATCAGCGCATTGTAGATTAACGCTGAGATGATGGCCGACTGCGGACTTTTTAGCCCCATAACATTGAGTGAGCCGATCCCTGCTGCCGCGAAGATAGTTGGGATGATAGCAAAGTACTTAGCGATGTCATTGGCGATCGAAAACGTGGTCAAAGCCCCTCGTGTAATCAGCAACTGTTTGCCGATCGCCACTAGATCAATTAACTTGGTGGGATCAGAGTCCAAATCCACCATGTTTGCCGCTTCTTTGGCGGCCTGTGTGCCGGAGTTCATCGCTACGCCGACATTAGCTTGCGCTAAGGCTGGCGCATCATTGGTGCCGTCGCCCGTCATGGCCACCAGCTTGCCCTGCGACTGTTCGCGACGGATCACATCAATTTTGTCTTCTGGGGTAGCCTCAGCAATAAAGTCATCTACGCCTGCTTCTGCGGCGATGACAGAGGCCGTGATGCGGTTGTCGCCTGTCAGCATAATCGTGCGAACGCCCATCCGGCGAAGCTGGTCAAAGCGCTCTCGTAAGCCCGGTTTAACAATATCTTTCAGGTAGATGACCCCGTAAATATCGCTATTTTTGCAGACGGCAAGCGGTGTCCCGCCCAAGCGAGAAACCTTTTCATAGGCTGTATCGAGATCGGCAGAGAGGGTGCCCCCCCGCGATCGCACAAATCCTTTGATAGCATCTACGGCCCCTTTACGAGCCTCGCCACCGTCCGGTAGATCGGTACCGCTCATGCGCGTCCGAGCCGAGAACTCAATGCCTTCTGCCGCCTTGCGATCGAAATCAAGGGTAGCCCCCCATTCTTCGGCCAGTCGCACGATCGATCGGCCTTCGGGGGTTTCATCAAAAACGCTGGCTGCCAGAGCCGCCTGGGCGACCGCCTGTTCAGAGTAGCCGTTGACCGGAATGAATTGGCTTGCCAAGCGATTTCCCAGGGTAATGGTTCCAGTTTTATCCAGCACCAAGGTATTGATATCGCCACAGGCTTCTACCGCCCGTCCAGAGGTGGCAATCACATTGAACTGTGCCACCCGATCCATGCCAGCGATACCGATCGCACTCAACAAACCGCCAATCGTCGTAGGAATCAGCGCCACTAGCAGCGAGATAAGAATGGCGATCGTCGTAGGAGACTGCACATAGTTCGCCAGGGGTGACAGTGTGGCAATTACAATTAGGAACACCTGAGTGAGAACCACCAACAGCACAGTCAAGGCAATTTCGTTTGGGGTTTTCGTCCGCTCTGCGCCTTCTACAAGGGCAATCATGCGATCGATAAATCCCTTGCCAGGATCAGCCGTGATCCGCACCACTAGCTCATCGGACAGCAGACGGGTGCCGCCCGTTACCGAGCTGGCAATATCGGTTCCAGGCTGCTTCAACACGGGAGCCGATTCTCCGGTAATGGCAGACTCATCCACAGAGCCAATGCCCTGAATGACATCACCATCCGAAGGAATCATGTCGCCTGCAATCACCTTCACCTGGTCACCCCGCCGCAAATCGGTGGAGCTAACCTCTTGCACAGAGCCATCCGGCAGCATTTTGCGGGCGATCGTATCAGATCGGGTCGATCGCAGAGAATCTGCCTGTGCCTTGCCTCGACCTTCGGCAACTGCCTCGGCAAAGTTGGCAAAAACCAGGGTAAAAAACAGAATAAAAGTAATCAGCCCATTAAAAATCTGCTGGTTTAACCCTGCATCTGAAACGTTGCCAAATAGATTCGGGTTAAGGGTTACCAGAGCGGTCACGATCGTCCCCACCCAAACGATAAACATCACCGGATTTTTGACGGTAATTCGCGGATCAAGTTTGACAAACGCCTGCTTGACTGCCCGTTGATAGAGTCCGCTCATATCGGCTTTGGGGGTGTGTCTGCGAGATTGGCGAGGGCCACCCGGAGCACGCGGCGGAGTTGATGAAAATTGATTGCTGGATTCCATAATGGACTTGAAGAATGCAGGTTTAGAGAGGGTTGAATTTAGCCGCCTTTGGCCATTTGAAACGCTTCAGCGATCGGCCCCAAGGCCAGCACTGGGAAGAAGGTGAGGGCACCCAAGATCAACACGACACCTGCCGTCACCCCTGTAAATAGGAAGGTATCGGTGCGCAACGTGCCGACCGTCAGCGGCACAGGCTGTTTGCGAAACAGGCTATCGGCCAGCAGCAGCAGCGCAATCATGGGAATATAGCGTCCCCCTAACAAGCTGAAACAGGTGCTCAGATTCCACCACAGCCCCGTAGAGGCAGGTTGAGAATCTGCTAATCCTTCAAAACCAGAACCATTGTTAGCAGCAGCCGAAGCATATTCATAGATCACCTGGCTGAGGCCATGAAATCCAGGATTGCTGATGCCTGCAAGCTGTTCGGGGAAGGAGAGGGCGATCGCACCCGGAATCAAGATCGTAATGGGATGAACCAGCAAGATTAAGAAGCTGGCTAAAACAACTTCCCGTTTCTCAATCTTGCGTCCCAAAAATTCAGGCGTTCTTCCCACCATCAGCCCCGTAACGAAAACCGCTAGGATCAAATAGGCGAATAGATAAGCGGTTCCTGTGCCTTGTCCGCCCCAAATAATTTGCAAAAACAGATTGGACAGCAAGACAAAGCCCCCAAGCGGCATAAATGAATCGTGAAGGCTATTAACTGCTCCACACATGGTTCCTGTAGTTGTCGTGGCGAACAAAGCAGACTGTGCCCAACCAAAGCGAACTTCTTTGCCTTCTAGGTTAGGTTGCACGCTTCCCAACAGCGCGTTAACCGCAGGATTTCCCTGGGACTCACCGATCGCCGTTAAGGTGACAAACAGAAGATAAATGATCAGCACCATGCCGTAGATCAGCCAAGCCTGTCTGCGGCTATTGGCAAATACTCCATAGGTGTAGATAAAAGCCGAAGGAATCACCACCATTCCGACAATCTGAATCAGATTAGTTGCTGGGTTAGGGTTCTCAAACGGATGGGCAGAGTTAATCGCAAAGAAACCGCCGCCGTTCTCTCCTAGCTCTTTAATGATTTCAAAATGCGCGACTGGCCCTCGCGCGATCGCCTGACTCACAGCCGGATCTTCAAGCGTTGGCACCACCACTGGCCCTGCCAATGTCTCAGGGACGCCCAGCAGCATCAGAGCCACTGCACCCACGATGCTGATAGGCAATAGAATCCGAGTAATCGATCGAATCAGATCGACATAGAAGTTTCCCAGAGGTCTACCTGTCAGACCCCGGATAAAGGCAATTCCAACCGCCAAACCTGTCGCAGCCGAGGTGAACATGTGGTATCCCAGCCCCAGGATTTGACTGCCATAGCTGAGGGTAGTTTCACCTGAATAATGCTGCTGGTTTGTGTTGGTGATGAAAGAAATAGTAGTGTGCAGGGCAGTATCCCATGTTGGAGCGCCCAGACCTGAAGGATTCAAAGGCAGCCAGCCCTGATTCATCATCAGAAAAAAGACGAGCAGCCCCATCACCAAATTGCTATATAGGATAGCTCTGGCGTACTGCCAGCCTGTCATTTCTTCTTTTATTTCTGTGCCTGTGAGTGAGTAAAGCATTCTCTCAACAGGAACTAGGACTGGATCAAGCAGCGTTTTGTGACCCAAGTACACCCGAGCCATATAGCCCCCAAATGTGGGAGCCAGCGCAACGAATAGGGCGATCGTTAACGCAATTTGCAACCATCCTTGAAACATGAATTGAAAAGACTCCCGATAAATTAGGTCAAGCTATTAAAGACAAGCCAGCCAATAGAGATTCTGTTTGCTATCGCCAGCAATCTGCTAACCATTACCGCAAGAATTCTAGAAAGAATGTGGGTATTGGCAATTGAGCAAATATCAAGTTAAGAAAGTGGATGAAGATAACCTTTCTAACAGAGTCCTAGCTCAACAGTTTCATAAAAACCCTGCGGTCATTCAGAGTCCCTTGCTCAATGGCTTTCGACTTTCATCATCTCTCCATTTCTACGGAATAACAAGATATAGATTGCCATCTATTCAGGTTTTATATGTCAAGATATAGTTTGAGTTTGCGGGTGTTTAGGTGCAGTCTATACTTATAGATATAGATTCATCTAAACGCATCTAAACACCGTCATTCAATCAAATTTTCTAGACTTCGTTATTTCAAAGATTGATCACATTAGTTTATTTCGCAGTCCATCTATCACCTTTATTACAGTTGATCAGATGCATTTCAAACCTTTCAAGACAGCCTCAACTGCTAGAGATCCACGAGTCAGCACACTCTGGATTGTTCTAGGACTGTTTATTACTGTCGTTGTTTTAGAATTCTCGACTCCGCCTGAATATGTGTTCGGGTATCTCTACATTGGGCCAATTCTGCTGGCTACTTCACGCTTCAGCCGCATCGATGCAGTCAAAATTATATTGGCCGCAACGATTTTGACGATGCTGAATTCTTGGTTTCCAGAAAACAGAGTGGTGAGTAGTTCAACTGTGGCCAGTCGAGCGATCGCAGTTTTGGCGATGCTGGTGACGGCAGTGCTCAGCGATCGCAACCGCTGCTATGAAGAAGCCTTGGCGCAGCAGCAGGCAAAGCTTCAGGCGCAGGAAAAGCTGGCCGATGTGCGGGAAGATTTCGTCTCGACGCTGACCCATGATCTGAAGACGCCGCTGTTAGGGGCGATCGAAACCCTTAAAGCCTTTCAACAAGGCTTGTTTGGCGTCGTCTCGACAACACAGCAAAAGGTTTTGGCAACAATGGTACGCAGCCACCAGACCAGCTTGCAGCTTGTGGAAACCCTGCTAGATGTCTATCGCAACGATACAGAAGGGCTGGTTCTGCAAAACCACCCTGCCGATTTAGTGGCGCTGGTCGAGGAGGTCGCCAGTAGCCTCACAGAATTGGCAGCCAGTCGGCGCGTCCATCTTTCTTTTAGCTATGGTGAATCCGACTTTCGGAAATTTCTTTGGGTCAATGGGGATGCATTGCAGCTCCAGCGGGTGTTTGTCAATTTGATCACTAACGCCATCAACCACTCTCCCCGAGGCGGCAAAGTAGAAATTGTTTTGGAATCCTATGCTTCAAGTCAGGTGGCAAAAGTCATGGATAGCGGAGCCGGAATCACTGAAGAAGAATTGCCTCACCTGTTTGAGCGATTTTATCAGGGACACAGCGATCGCCAAGCCAAAGGTTCCGGCCTAGGACTCTACCTCACCCGCCAAATTATCGAAGCCCACGGAGGTACGATCTGGGCAGAAAATCGTGTCCCCCACGGTGCCAGCTTTGGCTTTCGCTTGCCTGCCTATCCGTACTCTCCCTCTTCTTCACGGGCAGCAGAGTGATGGGCGAGAAAAGCCGCGAGTTCGTCTTGAGTGGGCAGTGAAGACTGTGCCCCTGATCGGGTTACAGAAAGGGCTGCTGCCGCTGCCGCCTGGGTTGTAGCCTGACGGAGAGACAAGCCTACAGCCAAGCCAGCCGCCAATCCGCCATTAAAGCAGTCTCCCGCCGCTACGGTATCGATCGCCTTTACAGGAAAAATAGGGATATGAAAAGAGGTCGCTGCGGTGATGCAGTAGGCTCCCTGTTGACCCAGCTTGGGGATGATGGTGGGAATGCCGCGTTGATGCAGGATAGCAGCAGCTTGGGTGGCACTGTCGGCATCTGTCACGGGAAAGCCGACCAGCTGTTCTGTCTCGATTTGATTGGGTGTGATGATATCAACTAGGGGATAGAGTTCATCGGGCAAATCCGATCGCGCTGGAGCCGGATCGAGAATGACCGTCACGCCACTCGCCTTTGCCGCCTGAGCTGCTGCCACAACCATTGGCAGCGGAATTTCGAGCTGAAGCATCAAGATTTTGGCGGTAGGTAAGACCTGCTTTAACAGCTCCAAATCTGTTTGATCGACCCTTCCATTGGTTCCAGGAATAATCACAATATTGTTTTCACCTGCATCATCGACCGTGATCACGGCAACGCCAGAGTGGGTTGAGGTATCAATTGTGAGGCGATCGCACCCTACGCCGCTTTCCTCCAAAGCCTTCAACAGATCTTGTCCAAACAAGTCATTTCCCACGCGCCCAACCATCTGAGTCGGCACTCCCAAGCGGGCGACAGCCACCGCCTGATTGGCACCTTTTCCGCCTGGAACCGTTGCAAATGAATGGCCGATCAGCGTCTCTCCCGCAGCCGGAATTCGCGGGGTTCGAGCCACTAGATCCATGTTGATGCTGCCAAAGACAATAACGCTCATGCCGATTTTGATGCACCTGATCAGCCTGTCCGATCAGATTTTCAACCCTGAATCTACCATGATTTCTACTAGAGCAAGCAGTCAAGGCATCAAAGATAACTAACGATGGGATAACGTCAGCAACGGATGAGGCTTGGTTTCCCAGATCAAATAGTCTAGACTTTGGAACGTTGAGCAAAGGTTGCGATCGGCTGAGGCAACATATTGGGAGATGAACAATGAAAATTTACTTGGCTGGCCCTGATGTGTTTTTGCCCGCCCCACTTCAGGCCGCAGCCGCAAAACAGGCAATTTGTTCGGCTTATGGCTTTGAAGGGTTGTTTCCTTTTGATAATGAACTGGACTTTTCGGGATTGTCGCCTTTTGAAGCAGCGCTGGCTATCTACAAAAGCAACATTGCCTTGATGGATCGCTGCGATCTGGTTGTGGCAAACATGACACCGTTTCGAGGCGCAAGTATGGATGTCGGAACGGCCTTTGAAATGGGCTACATGGCAGCTCAAGGAAAACCCGTTTTTGGCTATAGCAATGACGGACGCATCTATGCCGATCGCGTACCCGCCAGCGCACCGGGCATTGACGAGCAGGGACAGTCGATCGAACCGTTTGAAACGCACGACAACTTGATGTTAGAAGGAGCGATTGATACAAGCGAGGGAGTATTTAAATGTAACCAGGTTGGCTTAGAAGGCTACTATACAGCGCTCACCACTTTTGAAGCCGTTGTCAAAGTGGCCGCAGAGCGATTACTCCCTTAAGCACGCAAATCAAACTCCTTGTGCCATGACTCTTTCAAAACCGAAGATTATTCTGGATACCGACCCCGGCGGCGACGATTCTTTTGCTTTTTTGTGGCTGGCTAGCTTAGTTCAGCAGGGCAAAGCCGATCTTGTCGCGGTCACCAGCGTCGATGGAAATGTCAGCCGAGCGCTGACATTTGTTGGCTCCTGTAAGCTTTTGCAGCTCTGCGGTTACGAGACTATAGAAGTGGGGCGGGGCGTCATTGGCGGCTCGGCAAGCGATCGGGTCGAAGATGCTGGAGAAATTCATGGTGCAGATGGGATGGGAAATTTATCCCATACGTTACCAGAGGCGATACAGATCTATGAGTCGGCTCGATCGTCAGATGATCTCTTAATTGAGAAGCTGAAGCAGTTTCCTGGGGAAATTACGATCGTCGCGATCGCCCCTCTCACCAATCTCGCGGCTGCCGAAAAGAAGTCTCCCGGCATTCTCGGTCTAGCGAAAGAAATTGTGATCATGGGAGGTGCTTTTCAGGTGCCAGGAAATGTCACCTCAGAAGCAGAATTTAATATCGCCTACGACCCAGAATCGGCAAGATTGATCTTCGATCGATATACCCACCTGGTTGTTTTGCCTCTGGATATCACGCGCAATCTGATTTTTACTGATGAGATGGCGCAGCGGGTAGCCAATACCCAGGCGGAGAATGCGATCGCTCAGTTTATCGTGTCCCTCTGCAAATTCATGATAGGAACAGCGATGGCCTTCCGGGAAACAGCAGGCATCCCCGGCTTTTTAGTCCATGATGCGGCCACATTGGCCTACCTGTTTTATCCAGAAACTCTGATGTTCCGTCGCGCCCAGGTACAGATCGAAACGCAAGGTGAATGGACAAGGGGCAAAACGCTATTTGACGATCGCCATAAAACAAAGGGAGGAGCGAATGCCTGGGTGGCGATGCAGGTAGACAGCGTTAATCTACTGGCGGCAATGGTAGAGGATTTAAAGCAGCTATTGGCAAAAAGCTGATGGATCAAAACAGATTAGACGAACGCCTTCGGTTATCTGGCTTACTTTGATGATACGCCTCAGAGGTGGTAGTTTTTCACTTTTGATGCCTGGTTCTGTTAGAAGAGAATTTGGTAATCCTATACCTGGCTCAAGATCGTGACCAATTTTAAGAAATCATCCAAGAAAAATGAGAACTGATGCCTTAGTGGCTCTGATACCTGCTTGACTGACAAAACTAAGAAACCGGAATGCGGCTGAGGACGATAAATTCGCGCTTGAAGGAATCCTCACGTTGTCGCATGGAGGCAATGGCAGGTTGAGGGTCAGGCAGGCTGGATAAGAACTGAAAAACTTGA
>DATNPL010000067.1:0-30753 GCA_036703255.1 Coleofasciculaceae cyanobacterium | reverse complement strand
CCTTTACGATAGTCTGGAATGGCTTGCAACTGTTCGATGAGATTGAGAGTTTGAGCGTGACTCATGGTTAAACACAATGCATCTCAATCTATTCTATTTTTATCTCCATAAATGAAACCACCCTGCTTTTTAAGGGGGATTTAGGGGGATCTGAAACGTTTCGCTACCCATAGTTGGACTTTTCAAACATCCTCTTAGGCACCTATTGATCCCCCTTGCCCCCTTAAAAAAGGGGAAATGAATTTAAAGTCTCCCTTTTTTCTAGCGCAGCGGCGCGATAGCACGGGGATTAAGGAGGGTCTAAAACGTTTTGCTGCCCATAGTTGGACTTTTCAAACATCCTCTGAGAATTCTGTTGCTTGTATTGCAAGCAGATCATTCTCTGAAAAATTTTGCTTGAAATTAATATTACATTTATTTTTCAAGTATTTTTCAAGCAAATATAGCCCTAAAGATTTCTAAGTTTAACTGGGAGGATGTTTCTAATTTTGATCGCACATCAGAAATAAAAATCTTCTCAAAAATGTCCTGGTCAACCTATTTTTGGATGAGATAAGTTGTATTAGATTAATTTGAAATTACCTAAGATCCACTCCATATTCCATAGCTCCATATCTTTAGCAACCTATTTCTTTAATGACGATCGTTTGCGAAGAGAGATGGAAAAGGATGGAATGGTATGCAAGCTTGCAGAAATTAAACATCAGGCCATCTACGTCATAAAACTGTCAAATTGGGCGAACAATCGCTGAAATGCATTGAATATTTGGAGGAGCCGAAATATGGCAATTGCACAAAAGTCAGTACGTTATGAATTGGGTGATTTCATGAGCACAACTTGCTTTAAGGCGGCTGTTGTCGGCATGGAAGAAGCACTAGGAGCCAAGGCAGCCGCGATCGCTCTCATTGCTGCTGGACGGCAACGCGGCAAGCAGTTGGCTCGTGAGCTAAATCTTGAGAATTGCAGTGAACATATCCCGCTTGAGGAAGTTACAGCAAAACTGAGATTTGCATTGGGAGAGAGCGGAACCCGTCTATGTGTCATTGACAAGATTGAGAGGAATGGGGAACTGTGGATTTTCTACGTCAGAGAAACAGTGTGTTCCATTAACGAAGAAGAAGGATCGTCTCGGCAATGTACCTATACATTGGGTGCGATTCAAGGTTTGCTAGAAGCATTTTCGGGGAAAAGAATGCGGGGCCAACACACAGAGTCTGTTCTGCGGGGCAGTACTCATGATGTTTTGTTTTATCACCCTCTCATTTAGTTGAGTGGGAGAGAGTGAACAGATCTCAATCTTGGATTTATGCCGCAACTCATGCCGTATAAAAGCTCGAAAAGCTGGTCTTCATGAGATTGAGAAAATGCTGCACTCCATTGAAGAAACCTGAACTGTTTAAAGGCATAAGCAAGGAATTAAACGATGGCAATTGATATCGAAAAGCTGGGTTACATTCTGCATACCTTCGTCACAAATACTGCCGACATTCAAGGAGCAGCAGTCGTCACACCGGATGGCTTACCGCTCTCGGCAAACTTGCCCAGTGCTATGGATGAAGAGCGGGTGTCAGCCATGTCAGCTGCAATGCTGTCGCTGGGTGAGCGAATTGGTATGGAGCTGGCGAGAGGTGGAATTGATCGCATTTATGTGGAAGGCTATGAAGGTTTTAGCGTCCTGACTAACTGTGGCGATGACGCAGTGTTTTTGGTGTTAGCCAGCAAAGCTGCCAAGCAGGGTGTACTGATGTTGGAAATCAAGCGGGCTGTTGCAGAGTTAAAAGCTATCCTGGCCTAGCGATCGGTTTCTTCATGCATAGCATCGTCCTAGCTATTGACCCATCACTTCTGAAAGTCAAGCTAGGACGATCGCATGCTTGCCTAAATCTTGCACTTACTCGGCAACCTTTGTATGTCCAGATTTATTCTCAAATCTGTATATTTACAGATTATTATTTCTCTTATTTTTATTCTTATTTTAATAACTTTTGGTGATACGCTACCAGACGGAGCAAATCATGGCTGGAGAACAACTGGGGTATCAACCGGGGATGCCCTTAAAGTTTCATCCTTTGGTACAACGTGATTCAGAAACCCAAAATTCTCAAGACTACGAAAGTTTAGCTCGTTTCATAGAGAGCTTCGCCACTCCTGCTTCATCGCGCTATCAACTCCCACCTGACCTAGAGGAGTTTACGGGTCGCCATGCAAAAATCGATGATGCGATCGCCCTCTTGAAGCAAGCCAACTTCCTCGGACGGCGATCGCCTATTATGCTAGCGATGAGTGGCAGAGCCGGAGTGGGAAAGTCTACTTTGGCTATTCATGTTGCCCATCAGATGCGCCAAACCTTTGCTGACGCACAACTTTATATTAATTTGCGGGGTAATGACTCGCAGCCTTTGGCTCCTGCTGATGCCCTAGCCAGCTTTCTGCGAGCCTTTGGCCTTAGCGATGCTGCTATACCCGTAGATTTGGAGGAGCGATCGCAGCTTTTTCAATCTTTTCTCATAGGCAAACGCATGTTGATCTTGCTGGACAATGCCGCCGATGAAGCGCAGGTGCGATCGCTCCTGCCAACACATGGCGTTTGTGCAGTTCTGATCACGAGCCGCAAACGACTCGCAGATCTATCAGATGTAACGCTGCTCAATTTACTGGAGATGTCGGAGCTTGAAGCGTCAGAACTGCTGCAAAAATTCGTTGCGGCCAGCCTCATCCAGTCGCAGCCTGACGTTGGCATGAGTGCCGTAAATCTTTGTAGCCGTTTACCCCTGGCGATCGGCACCTTTGGACATCTCCTGCGATATTGTTCGGATTTACCACTGCGAGAAGCTGTTTCGCAGCTTGCAGATGTCCGAAAACGGCTGAAGCAACTCAATTTGAGTCATACCGATATCCGCACCAACTTCATGCTCAGCTATCGTCAACTTCAGCCGACTGCTGCCCGATTGCTGCGCCTGTTGGGGCTGCTGGTAGAGTCCAGTTTTAGCCTGGACTTGGCTAGCGTATTACTAGAGTCAGACTTAGCGATCGCGAAAGAGTCCATCCAGCAGCTCATCACATTGCACTTACTGAAACCTTTGGCGGGCAGTTCTTCAGTCAAGGGAAAAAGCCAGCGCTTTCGATTTAGTCATGATTTAATTCGGCTTTTCGTCCGGGGGCAGTTGGCGACCGAAGAATCAGCCGAAGAACGGCAGGCAGCTCGTCTGCGGGTCTGCAATTGGTCTTTGAACATGACCCAAATCATGAAGTTAGGGCTAGAACCTGGCATAAGCGAAGAAATTGCCCTAGCGCTGAGTCGTAAGAGTCGGCAATCGTTAGTGGTGTTAGAGCAAAAGGTACGGTTAGGCACGCTGAATTGGTTTGCCGATGAGCGGTTGAATCTGTTGACGGCGGTAGAGTGGGCATACCAAGCTGAAGCCTGGGAACAGGTGATTGCTCTGACTGACAATAGTATCAATTTTTACAGCATTCGCATGTGCTGGTCGGATTGGGAACGAACGCACCGTCTGGCTCTAGATGCCGCAAAACATTTAGACCATCAGCCGCAGCAAGCAGCTATTTTGAATAACTTGGGGAATGCCTATTTGCGTCAGCGCCAATGGGATAAAGCTGAAGAATATTATGAGCAAAGCCTCACCCTGCTAAAATCACTGCCCGATCGCGTCAGAGAAGCACAAACATGGGTCAATCTAGGAATTCTTTACATCCAAAGGGAGCAGCTCAATGAAGCCATTACGCTATGGCACAAGGCTCTAACCCAGATTTCTGCCTATCCTGTTGAACAAAGATCGCTGCGGCAATGGATGCAGGGAGTCGATAAGTCAATCATGGAGCAAGCGGTTTCCTATGAGCGCGATCGCCAAGCCAGTCAGGGATTGATTCAGACTCTCGGCACAGCGCTAAAGCGGTTTATCTTTGAGTAGCCCCGCTTCGAGCAAGCCACTCAGCGGCTGCATGCGCTAAACTCCCTGTATCTATCTGCTCAAGATAGCTGCACAAGATGTCGCCGCTAGACCTATGCTTCCTGACCCGACTAACGCGGCTGATGCCGTTGATGCCAAAGACGATCGCCCTACCGATCCTCCATCTAGCCATTCGCCCAGTCCTGATTTGCCCCTACATCCAGGTGCAGGCGTGGCGGAACTTAATTTTAGAGCCAGCCGTAAGCGAATTCTAACGGCTCCTCTGCCTGATCCCGTTACCAAAAATATTGAGGCCATTATTGCGCTGCACAATCAGGAAGTGCAGCATATTCCTGCACATCAGCGCCTGCTAGAAGAAATGGCAGCTTTCTTTGGGCGATCGTCCTTTCTGTACGGTTTGCTGGTGGCATTATCAATTTGGATTTTGGCCGACTTTATTAACCAGACCGGAATGTTACCCTTTAGGTTGCCGCCTTTTATTTGGTCAGATTATGGTTTAGATGCAGCCGCCCTTTTAATTTCAACGGGTGTGCTAGTGCGACAGTCTCGCCAAGAGAGCTTTGCCGAGCAGCGGGCACAGCTAATGCTGCAACTCAACCTGCTTTCTGAACAAAAGATAGCCAAGATTATCGCATTGCTAGAAGAGTTGCGCACCGACTTACCCAACGTGATCGATCGCCATGATCCTGAAGCTGAGATCATGCAGGAGGCGGCTGACCCGATCGCAGTCTTAGAAACGCTCCAAGACAACTTAGCTAAAGAACTGTCGCCTAACAAGGCCAATCCTGTATCTGAGGTGTCACCTCAAAAAACAGAATCGATTAACCTACAATAGTTTTTAGACGTGCCGCGCGGAAGCTATCTTAAGGGATTAAGCCTGAAGCTTTGGTAAAACAAGAGGAACGCAAAGCTAAACAAAAATGTCATCTATCTATAAGTAGATCTTTGAACAGCTTGTATAAGCAAATTGGCAGATGATTAGTCCTACCATTTGGCATATTATAGGGCGGTAGAAAAAATAACTCTCTTTTGCCGGAGGCAAGTGTGTCTGAGACGAATGGCGTAATGATGCAGTACTTTCACTGGTACAGTCCAGACGATGGCAGTCTGTGGAATCAGTTGGCAGACTCTGCGGAGGATTTAGCAAAAGCCGGGGTTACTTCTCTGTGGTTGCCACCTGCTTACAAAGGGACAGGCGGCGGTTACGATGTTGGCTACGGAGTCTACGATCTATTTGACTTGGGAGAATTTGATCAAAAAGGCTCTGTGCGAACGAAATATGGAACGAAAGAAGAGTATCTTCGAGCCATAAAAGCGGCACAAAAGGTGGGGATTCGGATCTATGCAGATGTTGTCCTTAACCACAAGTTAGGCGCTGATGCAGAAGAGGAGGCAGAAGCGACTCCGTTCGATCCTAACAATCGCAATGAAACGATCGGTGAATATCAAAAGATTAAAGCTTGGACACATTTTACCTTTCCAGGTCGTGGCGAAAAATACTCCAGTATGCAGTGGCATTGGTGGCATTTTGATGCGATCGACTACAACGCCTACAATGAATCTGAGAACGCAGTCTATCTGCTCAAGGGAAAAGAGTTTGACAGAAACGTTGATTTAGAAAATGGCAATTTTGACTACCTCATGGGTTGCGATCTGGATATGGATCACCCTGAAGTCGTAGGCGAATTAAAGTACTGGGGAGAATGGTACATAGACACGACGGGCGTAGATGGTTTCCGATTTGATGCCGTCAAGCATGTGTCGGCAGATTTCTTTCGAGAATGGATGGATCATGTTAGCGCCTATGCTCAGCGTGACCTGTTTGCGGTCGGAGAGTATTGGTCTTACGAGGTTGAAGCGCTCCACAGCTTTATCGAAACAACAGATGGTAAGGTGACGCTGTTCGATGCTCCATTGCACTACAATTTTCACGTCGCCAGTCAAGCTGGTAATGGCTATGATATGCGTCAAATTTTTGACAATACCCTAGTCCAGCAGCAGCCCACTCTGGCCGTCACGCTAGTCGAAAATCACGACTCACAGCCTTTGCAGTCTCTCGAATCTGTGGTTGAGCCTTGGTTTAAGCCTCTGGCCTATTCGCTAATTTTGCTGCGGCGTGAAGGATATCCTTGCGTCTTTTATGCAGACTATTATGGCGCGCATTACAAAGACACCGCCAGTGATGGCACCGAGTGTGAGGTGTGGATGGATCAGCATCAGTTCTTACTCGACAAAATGCTGCATGCACGGCAGGCTTACGCTTATGGTGAGCAATATGACTACTTTGACCATGCCAATACAATCGGCTGGACACGCCTGGGAGATGAGGATCATCCGGGCGGAGTTGCTGTTGTTTTGAGCAATGGGGATGAGGGCAGCAAATATATGGAGATCGGTCAACCCAATCGTACCTATATTGATCTGACGGAACATATTGACGAACCGATCACAACCAATGAAGAAGGTTGGGCTGAGTTTCGCTGTCAAGCAGGGTCTGTCTCAATTTGGGTGCCGCAGTCATAACGCTACGGCATTGTAGAGAAAGCTGCACTTCGTGCAGCTTTCTCTACAAGAAATTGTTTATGAAGACGCAGAACAATTTTAGGCGCTATCTTGGCCTCACGAAGAAAGATAGGTGTAGCCGCTCAAGCTGCGTTCGTAATTTTGGAGCAAAAGCTGTGCTTCCTGAAGCGTAATTCGGTTTTCTTGGAGTGCCTGCTCCGATCGCCGCCGAATATTCTCAATCAGATCTTCTGAATCGTACTGCACATAGCCCAGCACCTCTTTCATCGTGTCGCCTTTGACCACATGCTCAATTTGGTAGCCTTTGGGCGTGAGCTTGATATGGATGGCGTTGGTGTCGCCAAACAGGTTGTGCAAGTTGCCCATAATCTCTTGATAGGCACCATTCAGAAACATTGCCAGATAGTAGGGTTCGTAAGCTGAGGGCGTCCCCTCAGATTTGCGTTTTAGCGGGTGCAGTTCCAAAACGGATTTGACATCCCAGAGGTCAATGAACTGATCGATTTTGCCGTCGCTATCGCAGGTGAGGTCGGCTAGGGTGGCGCGACGCGTTGGCTCTTCGTCAAGGCGATGAACAGGCATAATGGGAAATAGCTGATCGATCGCCCAAGTGTCAGGAGCCGACTGGAAGACCGACAGGTTGACATAGTAAATCGAGGCCATGATCTTTTCCAGATCTTCTAGGTCGTCTGGGACATAATCCTGCTGGCGAACAATTTCTAGAATTTTGGCGCAGCAAGCCCAGTAGAGCCGCTCTGCCCGCGCCCGTTCTGTGAGACTGAGATAGCCGAAGCCAAAGAGACTCACCGCCTCTTCTTTGAACTGAGCCGCATCGTGATAGGCTTCCTGGTAATTTTCGGCCGCGATCGCGTGATAGGTTTCGTACAAGTTGCGAATAATCAGATGCTCTTTTTCTTCGGCAGGTTCAGGCGGATCGGACACCACTTCGCTAGTGCCCAACACATCAAACACCAAAACCGACTGGTGAGAGGCGATCGCCCGACCGCTCTCACTGATTAGGGTTGGGGCAACCAGATTCCGCTCTTCACAGGCTTCTTTAATTTCTGCCACTACATCATTGGCGTAGTTTTGCATGTTGTAGTTTTTGGAGGCGTGGAAGTTTGTCTTGGAGCCATCGTAGTCCACGGCCAGACCACCGCCTACGTCTAGATACTTCATGTTGGCTCCCAGCTTGGCTAGCTCGACATAAATCTGGCTGGCCTCGCGGATGGCATCTTTGACCACGCTGATGGCAGAAATTTGTGAGCCGATGTGGAAATGCAGGAGCTGCAAGGCATCCAGCATACCCGCCGCCTTGAGCTGCTCGACGGCTTTGATGATTTCGGGCACGGTCAGACCAAACTTAGCCCGATCGCCTGCCGAGGTACCCCAGCGCCCGATCCCTTTAGCGCTGAGCTTGGCGCGCACCCCCAAAATGGGCTGAATCCCCAGGTTGCGGCTGGCTTCGATCGCCAGCTCCACTTCTTCGATCTGCTCCAGGACAATGATCGGCGTATGCCCTAAGCGCTGCGCTAAAGTTGCGGTTTCAATATATTCCCGATCTTTGTAGCCATTGCAGATTACCAGGGCACCGGGGGTGTCGAGCATCGCTAAGGCAATCATTAGCTCTGGTTTCGAGCCAGCCTCTAGCCCAAACTGATGTGGTTTGCCAAAGCGCACCAGATCCTCGATCAAATGGCGCTGCTGGTTGCACTTGGTGGGAAATACGCCGCGATAGACCCCAGGATAGTTGTAGCGGGCGATCGCTTTGGCAAAGCAAGCGTTTAGCCGTTCGATTCGGTCTTGCAAAATGTCAGAGAAGCGAATCAGCAGGGGCAAGCCAAGATTGCGCTGCTTAAGGGCGTTAACCAGCTCAAACAGGTCTAAAGAACCCCCGCGATCGCCTTTGGGCGAGACGGTAATATGTCCAGCAGCGTTAATAGAAAAGTAAGGTTCGCCCCAGCCGTTAATCCGGTATAACTCTTCGCTACTTTCGATCGTCCAGGCTTTTGCTGGCACCTTTTCAGGGGGCTGGGCGGCAGGAGAATTGGAAGACAAATCAAGGCTTGGGTCATGGTGCTGCGCCTGTGCCGCTTTAGCCTGAGAACTAGCCGGAGCCTGAGAACTAGCCTGAACCCCGTTGGTCTGAAGGCTGTCAGGTTGCTCAGGTTGTGCCTTAACGCCAGTTGACTGTTTTCCCATCCTGCTCTGACCTCATGTAATGCTTTGCTAGTCTATCGCATTCATCTAGAAGCTGTAGGTAATGTGCAAGACCTTGAAATGGCTACTTTGCCGGAGGTTGAGCTTGCTCAAGCCGAAAAATAGCAATCATCAGGACAGGAGTGCCGCCAATTAATCCCCAAATGAGCCACTGTCTGAAGCTTTTTCCTCGGCGCTGAGCGACGATCGCCGCCATCACGCCAAAGGCACAATGAAGCGTCAAGAGTGTGGAAAGTATCCACAAACGGGTGTGATCTAAAAAGCCGAAACTCAACATATCGAAGCCCAGAAAATTGCGTTACTTTTTTTTGTTAGAGTCTGCGTCTTGATTCATGGCGGACACCCCGTTCAGCAGCATGAATAAACCCCCTAAAAGAATGACAATCGCCAGCCCTCCGGCAATCCAATCTAGCCAATTACTTTCCATTTCTCTATTACTTTTTGAGCGTTGATAATTTGATCACGCGTCAGAGGCTGTTTCAGCATACCAGCCTGGGGCGATCGACTCAGACTTAAACATAAAGCACGCCATTTTTTGTTGACTGAGCATTACTTATCCTTAAAACCTATCCTTAAAAAGGTTTGCCCGTTGGTCGCGAGATCTGAGAAAATTAGAAATGCACTTTAAGACGCTTATTTAAATAAAATCATGGATGAAATACAAACGGCTGAGCCAGCAACTTCTCAAGATCTCACCGAAATCATTGCCGAGCTAGAGCAATATCGGGAACGTTTGGTCAACGATACGCTCTCTATGGCGCAGCGAGCCAAGATCATGAAGTCTCAGGCGATGGCAAGCCTACAGCCTAACCTGGCTCAAATTGACGCCCAGATTCAGGCGCTCCGTCAGCAACAGGGTGATTTGACCGCTAGCTCATAGGCCATAAGGGTTTCAGTTCGAGCATTCAACCCGCCTCATTTCAACAGAAATTCGCATTTAGACCGTATTAGACCGTACTAGACAGTATTGGAGATCAGGAAATTTGTGATGTCTCTCAACTCCGACACTCCAGCCGTGAATGATGCCCTTTTGCAAGCCCAGATCGCCAACGATGCGCTGGTGCAAAGGGTCAATCAGCAGATCACGTTGGACGCTTTTGACTCTAGCGATCCACAAGTTTTGAAGCAGCTCGTAGAAGGGTTGGGCGACACGCGGGGGCTAGTGCGGCTCCGCTTCGCAGAAACCCTGGGAGACATTGGTGAACCTGCCACCCCTTTCCTGATCGAGGCTCTAGCCCACCATGACAATGTAGTGGTGCGTCGGGCTGCTGCCAAAACCTTGACGCTGATAGCCGATCCCAGCGCTGTGCCCCATTTGCTTCATGCTTTTCTGAATGATGAAGACACGGTTGTCAGAAGTTCTTCAGCCGGAGCGTTAGCCAGAACTGGAGAGGCGGCTGTGCCTGCACTGCTCGACATTCTAGCTTCCGATCGTCATCCTCAAGACACCAAAGGTCATGCTGCTTGGGCGCTGGCTTTTATTGGATCTGAAGCGACAGAGCATTTATACAAAGCCCTCAATTCTGACTCGGTCGATGTGCGCTGTGCCGTGATTGGGGCGATCGCCCATGTCGCCCAAGAACAATCTGATACCAAGTCTTGCAATATTCTGGTGTCAGCCTTGACCGATCCAGAACCGATCGTGCGGACAGAGGCCGCATCAGTCTTGGGGCAGGTCAACTATCCGCCTGCGATTCCCCACTTAATTTTGGCGCTGCAAGATGCCGATGTAGAAGTTAGAAAAGCGGCAGTCAGCTCTTTGGGCAAAACGGGCGATCGCTCGGTGCTAGAAGCTTTGCATGACGCTCTGAATGATGAAGCGGCGGTCGTCAAAACTCTGGCAAAATTGGCGATCGCGCAGGTAGAGCGGCAGTCTGAAGCTGACGACTGGTAGACGATTGCTTAAGTGTTGGGAGGGATGCTCCGCGCCCCTCCCCAACAAAAATTCATCCCAGCAACCAGCGACGTTTAGAACCCCAGCAACACAATCTGCTGCCGCTGGAGCGATCGCACATCTTCTAATCTGGCTTCAACAGACTGCAAAATTTCACCGACATTTTTTTGCCGGACTTGATTGCCATTGCAGGCTAAAAGAAACTGCCACTCGGCATCATTGAGTTTGACCACTTGATAGTCAAGGTTAAAAAACTGAGAACTGTCCTGCCAGCCATAAATACAGGGGCTTGGCTCCGGTATTGCCGATAGCAGCCGAGAATCTCCTAGCCAGTCTTCTTGATGGATCGGGCTACGTCCCAGAAAAAACTCGTAGTGGGTAATCGCTTGGGGATCAAGTAGCTCAATCAATCGGTAACGCTGGCGATCGCTCAACGTTGCTGCCCGCTCAACTAATTCAGGAGATTGCCCAACCAATCGGTCGAGCTGCCAGATCTGCGGATTAGAAAAGCCGATAAACTCTAGTCCCGATGCGTCAATCAACTCAAACAACGTATCGATGTTGTAATCAATCTCTTGCGGATGCACATACATATCCGCAAAGTAGCCATCTCGCTGATTTTCCCAAGACCAGCGCTCTGTTTCTCGCTGGCGCAGACGATTATTTTCGGGCAGCGCCGCAAATATCTGTCGCCCCACCTGCACCCCGTCGCTGTAGTCACCCCGCCGATCGCCTTGCAGCAGTGCGATCGCCTCCTGCATTAAGTTGATCTCCCAACGCCCCAATTCACCATAGACAAAGATGTGCATCATGCCGCCAGGAGCCAGCTTTTTTGCCAGTGCCTGAATGCCGCGAATCGGATCAGGGGTATGGTGCAAAACCCCGACGCAGTTAATCAGATCAAACTCACCCGGTAGCTGCTCGACATCAAACAGGCTGAGGTGATGAAACTCTGCGGCGGCTCCCGTTTTTTGGCAGCGCTCCTGAGCCACCGCCAACGCCCCAGCACTCAAATCGATCCCCACGACGCTGGCCTGAGGGTTGAGATGCACGAGATATTCTGTGCCCACTCCTGTGCCACACCCCGCATCCAAAATCCGAACATTTTCTCTGTCTGGCCTGCGCCCTGTGCAAAAGTTAAATGCTGCTAGCCAGTTCCAGCGCCAGTTATAACCCGGAGGCGGCTCATTCAATAACGGCTCGGGTGGAAAAGGGTAGGTGTCGTACAGTTTGGCAACTGCTGCACTAATCGCTTGAGAATCTGGCATGGCTTACTAGAGATGGAATAGAGGGATGGGTTGAGGTCAGGGTTGGAACCGATGAGCTATTTTTTGCGCCGCTTGCGCCGCTCAAGATCACAACCGCTCACACCCCTCTTCTATCCTCCCTTAAACTTCGCCATTTGCTCCAACCGAGACAGAGCGCTAGTGGCAGATTCTCGAACATAGGAATCCGCAGATTCATCGTTGATCAAAGCCGTCAAAACCTCGACCCCACGACTATCGCCGATCGAACCCAGGGCATTGACCAGCGAAATACCCAAGGCTGGGTTATCGGTCGCTTGCAGTGCCTCAATTAAGATATCCACCACAGGAGTGCCAATCTCACCCAACGCCATGACGGCAGCAATATGAACCACAGGATTAGCATCATTCAGCGCCGTTTTCAAGCCCTGCACGCCCTCATCTGGAAAGGGCACTTCGGGATGATTAATAGCGATCTGCGCCAAAGCCTTAGCACAGCTCCCCCGCACCGTGACATTCTCGCTGTGCAACAGCGCCTCTACCAAAGGCGGAATGGCATCAAACCCGATTGCCCCTAACGCTTTAACAGCCGCTCGTCGGTAAGTCGTATCTTCCTCATCCAAAATGCCCATCAGCCGAGGAATTGTGGTTTCGTCAGGGTTCTCAGCCAGCTCCCACATGGCGCGATCGCGGAGGTGGGGGTTGGGATGTTTAAGCTGTTGCAAAAGATCTTCGGTGGACATGGCGCTTTTAGTAGAGAGGAAGAGTGGGTGTGGGAGTGAGGGAGAGTGGCTGTAAGTTTCAGGAGGAGGGGTTCTAAGTGTTACAAAGCGGTGGTCAGCAAGGTTGTAATGAGAGACTAGGCCAGTTGGTGTTGCTGCGACTTGGCCTTCGCCCGAACCAGCCAATCCGGATCATCTATAACTTGCTCATAGCCGCGATCGCCCAGCTTTTCTAGAGACATTAGCGCCGCATATTTGAGATCCCAAATTTTGGTTTCCAGGCAGGCTTTGAGTTCGGGAATGGCTCGCCGATCGCCCAGTTCGCCCAAGGCGATCGCCGCTCCCGCCCGTGACTTTTGAAACTGCGGTTGGGTGTTGTGCAAAGCCTCAATCAGCAGGTCGTAGGCAGGGGCATGTTTCAGCCAGCCAAACAGCTTAACGACATGGAAATGTGCTCCATAGTCGTAGACAGCCTCCTCGGCGTAGGTAGCAAATAAGGCTTCAGGAGCCTCTTCAGCATAGTTGTCTAAGATCGTTTGCACCGCCAGATAGCAGCGCCCAAAGTCAGTTTCGTACAGTCCCCGAATCAGCGCGGGCAAAGCTGGTAGCTGTTCATAACGATGGACGAGATCTAAGTCCTTAGGGTGGTCATACAAAACCCGCTCTAGATCAGGCTGAATCGTTTCAAACGCGATCGCTTCTCTAGCAGCCTCTGCCAGTAGCCGAATGCCGCGCAACCGAAACACGAGCGATACCGGACAGCGGGCAATCTGAGGAATAGCAGCGTCGTAATGGGCATCAATTAAATCCTGGATCGACAAGCGTCGTGCCAGGACATTGGGGTGTTGCAGCATGGCTACAACTTTTCCCATCTCAGAATAATCTTGGGTAAAACGACAAATGGCTGTGATCGCAGCACTGGCAGTGGTGGGGTCAGTGCTTTCAGTAAAGTTGCGAATGCGCTCTAGAGAGGGCTTGTAGCCTAGCTTTGCTAAGGTGTGAATAATGACCCGGTGAGTTTGCCCTGGCCTGTCTAGCAGCTTTGCGACATCTTCTAAAATATCGGGATCATCGGTGCCAATTTCACCGATCGCCCACACGGCATTTTCCACCATATAGCAGTCTTCATCTGCCAGGCAGGTGTGAATTAACGGCAAGGCTTGAGGCGCTTCTAGCCAGCCCAAAGTTTCCACCGACTTACGCCGAACAATGCGGTTGTCTAAGGCCGGATCGGTTTGCTGCACGGCTCGCATCAACGCCTGGATCGATCGCTCTGTGGGAAAATTCACCAGATGAGAAGCTGCGATATAGCGAGAATCATCTTCGCTAAGCTGATCTTGAGGCGTATCCAGTAGGGCGATCGCCTGATCTTCGGTCAGATTAAAAAGCTTAAAAAAACGTTTATCCATAGGAAAGCGGCTGAGAGCGGCTTAAAACAAAACAAACCTGGAGATTCTTTGCAATTACTCAACCTGAACAGGCAAAGCAAACAGCCAAGAACCCCCAGGTTTGCAGGGGCAAAATCTATCCTGTCATGAAATCACAAGCTCTTGCAATTTGACTCAGGCAGATCAACCCAGACCACTCAATTAAGACAAGGAGTTGATCGCGTAGTCCAACAGAGCATTGTACTCGGTCAGAGCTTGAGCAGACATGTCGCGAGGAGCGCAACCACGGTTACGAGCAAAGCTCAATGCTTCAACGTAGGGAGCGGTGGGCAAACCCAAAGCACGGTAAACTTCACGCTGACCTGCAATACCCCACTCATCCAGAGGACCGGTACCGCCAACAACCAAGCTGTACTGGATCAAGCGCAGGTAGTGCTTGATGTCACGAGCGCACTTAGACTTGAAGGTGTCGGTGGAGTTTGCTTCACCCGCATTGTTCAGGTAGGGGTACTTCTTAATGCAAGCGTTGTAGGCTTCGCTAGCCACTGCATCAAGGTTGCCAGCTAGCTTTTCAGCAGCTTCCAAACGAGCAGTAGCACGCTGGATAGAACCTTGAACGGACTCTAGATCGGAGGTGCTGGGGAAACGACCGGCGGCATCAGCAGATGCGATAACTGTAGTAACAACTGATTTCATTTTTTAAATCTCCCAAAATGAGTTATGACTGTGAGGTTCAATCTTCTTGAGCGAATCGCGTAGGCGATTGATTAGCTCAGAGCCGAGATTACGCGATCGAAGTAGCTGGAAGCTTCAGCAACCAAGCTAGCGCAACGATCTTCGGTAACGATGGTACCCATTTTGCGGAGCTTAGCACCTGCAAAAGCTTCGCTGGGGTTGTCCTGGATGTGAGCAGCGGCTTGAGCCTTCATGATTTGAACGGCACGCACGGTGGAGGTGGTGGGCACGCCTAGAGCTGCATAGGTTTCTTTCAAACCGTTCAGGCAACGATCGTCCAGAACGGAAGCATCGCCAGCTAGCAAAGCGTAGGTGACGTAGCGTAGAATGATTTCAGCATCACGCAGACAAGCAGCCATGCGACGGTTGGGGTAGCAGTTGCCGCCCGCTTGGATCAAACCTTGGTTTTCGCAAATCATACCTGCAACAGCATCAGACACCATGCAGCTTGCGTTGCTGGCGATCGCATTTACTGCATCCAAACGACGGTTGCCGCTGGCAACAAATGCCTTGAGGGCAGCAATGTCGGTAACTGTGGAAGTGCTGGTATCTGCTGAAACTACAGCTCTAGAAAAAGCGTCAAGCATTTCGCTCTCCTTAAAAATAGTGATCTGTAAATCGTTATTGCTTGTCTCTGTCAACGAGACAATTTAGAAGATAGAAGATGGGGGGGGCAGCAGTCTCAGTTATGAGAAACTAAGCAATAATCCTTAACATTCAAAAGACAATCCCCCATCAGACTGATTCTGATAGGGGATGCGCTGGGTTAAATTGTCTAGACTCCTCAGTAGCTTAACTCTCTGAAAGCTATATTAAATCTGCGCTTCAGAGTTTATTCAGCCTCATCTCCGCTGAACTAACGACTCACGTTGGACATGTTAAGCCTGCTTGATCAAGTGCTTAATCATGTTTTCTTTAATCATTAATTGCCTCAGCACTTCCAGGAGAAATTCTTGGGATTCTTCCGTGCTTAAGTTTTTGACCTGCGCTTCATAGGTCTTAAGGGTAAACTCTTGCTCTAAGTTGAGACCCATAGGGATGTCCATAGTACTTATGCTCCGTTGCTTTGCAACACTAGGGCTTATCTGCACTTTGTATCGTGAAACTTGAGATGATTACCTGTCTCTGAGGGTGGGTCTTTAGCTGGGAGCTGAAATTCCTCAAATTATTCAGACTGCCGAGATGGCACGGCCTAGTCAGGTAAACCTCTCTTGTTTATCTACCTTGGTTCTAATGACTCAAGGTTAACAAAAATTACAGGTAATTGACAAGTGAGCCGTTTTAGACGTTTCCGAATAATGCCATTTCAGCCCTCCCAGTTATGGGTTGAAGGCCAATATCCCTGGAAGCTGTAGAGCAGTCGATCGCCCGATTATTTGGAGTCATAGTTTGGAGTCATAATAAAGAAATCAGTGGAGATATCGTTATTTAGGGCTAGCTTGCAATGGATGTAATGGAGTTTTTTCAGCTAAGTACTGGGAAATGGCGATCGCAGCGCACGACCCACCACCTTGCCTTCAGGCGTTCTGAGGCCGGAGAATCAGAAATCCGGGTTGAGGCTCTCGCTGCCGATCATCCTCAAGTTGTCGAGATCTGCAAGCTGCATGAGGTTGATCCCAAGCTGGCGATCGGGGGAGCCTTTGTCTCTTGGCAAGGGTCTATGGGTTGGGACAAAGAAGATGAAAATCACCAAGGTTCTACCGTCTTTGCCTTAATTCCAGATGCTGAGCAACCCCGCCAAGGCACCATGCTGCGAGAGCGAGGTTATGCCGAGATTGTCCCGGTTGCCGGACACTATCATATGGATGAAGAAGATGGCTTAGTCCTAACGACAGACTACGAAACCATGAGTTCGGTAGAGCGCTTTTGGTTTCCTAGCCCCAGTCTGCGGATGCGAACTAGCACCGTCAAACGGTTTGGCGGCTTTAGCACCGCTACGTTCTGTACCGAATTTCGCATGGCAGAAGATGCCGAGGATACCTCTAGCGAGAAGACTGCTGAACCTGAAAAATACTTTTCTCTGTTTGGTGGGTAACGCCAGCTTGTAGCTACATTCGAGACGGGAAATTTTTGTGGACGCGACCACAAAAATTTCCCGTGAATTGCGAATTAACTTTTTCAAAAAATTAGGCTAATTGATTCGCGCTCCTCAGAGGAATGGCTAGGGCTAGACAAGGTGTGGCAGTTGAGGATGCATAAGATTTTTGACAAATAATCTCATTATCACCACTAGTGCTGATCCGTTTACTCGCGGGTTGGACTACCTGTACGGCGTGCGCAGTTTAGCCCCGGAGCCAGAGATGGTGAATGCGATGCATGATGTCGATCGCCGGATTCCCATCTGCACCTGGATTGGTGAACATATTGAGGCTGTAAACCTACAGCTCACAGCCTATCTTCAAGCTTGTCAGGACTGTTTTCATCTCTGGGAGCAGCCAGCAGCGCAAATCTTTGCGGCTCCCTTAGCTCAGACTTTTGGCATAGATGGATTCTGCAATTTTCAGACGCATCCCATCACGCTGCTGATTGATGTCGGGCGGGTACAGCCACAGGACTGGCTTTTGCTAGTGGCTCACGAGTGTGCCCACGCCCATGCGGGTTCTCCAGGGCATCATTCACAATTTGCGCGATCGCTTTCTCACCTTTGCCTGGGTTTAGGAATCGCGTCTCCACCGAGTCATTCCCATACTGAAGCCAGCCTAGAAGAACTCTTGCGATCCTATCCCTATTGTCCAGCCACAGCTGATCCCCTGGCATTTTGGCAGGGTCTGGTTTAATCGGGCAATGCCTTGTGGCAGTGACTTTCTCTCCGCAAGGCAGCACTCGCATATTACAAATTAATGCTTTCTCTCTCACTTCGTAGGTTGAAGTACCTACTCGGGCTTATCCTGAGTTTTGAGATTCCGTAAGCGGACAGTAGAGTTTAGATCCATGTTTTTACTGGCTCGATGCTGGAATTCTTCATGAGAATAAATCCTTTTAGACTGAGGTAATCCGTATGTCAATTCCTCTGCTAGAGTATGCTCCAACTTCTCAAAATCAACGGGTCACTAGCTTTGAAGTTCCTGGCGATGAACAGCCAAGAATTTACACCACTGAGAACTTGCTATCTGCCGATGAGCTAGATGCTTTAATCGTTGCTGCCTATCGGCAGATCTTTCATGAACAGCAAATGCTGTCTAGCAACCGTCAAATCTTTTTAGAGTCTCAGCTCAAAGCCGGACAGATCACAGTCAAAGAATTTATTCAGGGATTAGTCACTTCTGACTCGTTTCGACGCCTGAATTATGATGCCAACAACAACTACCGCTTTGTCGAACTTTGCGTGCAGCGGGTTCTGGGGCGGCAGGTCTATAGCGATCGCGAAAAACTCTCTTGGTCGATCGTTTTAGCCACTAAAGGGCTACAGGGTTTTATTAGCGATTTGCTAAATAGTGAAGAGTACAACGATCGCTTTGGAGAGAACACGGTGCCCTATCAGCAGCGCCGAGTTTTGCCTCAGCGGCCACAGGGAGAGTTGCCCTTTGCTCGCATGGCACGCTACGGGACAGACTACCGCGATCGGTTGCCCAGCCCCTATGCTTTTGGCTTGAGCGATCGGGCTGAGGGACTGTTTGGGAAATTTGAACCCTTTGATTTTGCCACCTTCGTTCGCCGTGCTAACTGGACTCGGGTGTCGGGCTTAACGCTGGTACTTTTGGTGCTGATCCTCCTTTCTCTAGCAATCTCTGCCGCAGCCGTAAATCCGCCGGGATAGGCGATCGATTTTTTTCATTCATCTGTGGCCGCAACCATCAGGATTAAAACCCGTTTTTGGAGCATTGTTTGTAAAGGCACCCCAAACAGGTTCTTGTTCTAACCGCTGCGAGGACAGCTTTGCCACCCAGTTCATCCCTTTGAGCTGGGTGGCAATTATTTTCATCAGCTTTTGAAAACAGCAAGAGGTCAGATTTTTTGCAGCGCGCAGAGTACTGGGGCTGAATCTTGGTTGTTCTAGAGCAACTAAGATTCGGCCAGGAGTTCTAGATTCTCTGCGATCTGTCGCATTTTATGGTAAAAATTAGAAACTGGAACCTTTTGCTGGCAGAGCATTCCAGGCGTTTTTCATGGCCAAACTTCTGCAAGATTTAGTAGGCTGTTAAGTTATGTAATTTTTATCAGACTACATCGAATAATGCTTTCCCTTGTCCCGTATGATTATGAGTAATTTGTAAGATTTCGTAAGAAAAGGGAGTGTTGATAAGCGTGGCAATTCCTCTTTTAGAATATTCCCCTGCTAGTCAAAATCAGCGGGTCACGGGCTATGAAATTCCTGGGGATGAGCAGCCCAGGATCTACTCTACAGAGAACTTGCTTTCTCCCTCAGACATGGATCTGCTGATTGAAGCAGCCTATCGTCAGTTTTTCTTTCATGCCTTTGCGGCTGATCGGGAGCGGTTTTTGGAGTCTCAGCTCCGTAGCGGTCAGATCACAGTACGCGACTTTGTACGTGGATTGTTGCTTTCCAATACCTACAAGCGCAGTTTCTATGAACTCAATAGCAACTACCGCTTTGTAGAACAAACTGTGCAGCGGGTACTGGGTCGCGATGTTTATAACGAGCGCGAAAAGATTGCTTGGTCGATCGTCGTGGCGACTAAGGGCATTGTCGGTTTTGTAGACCAACTGCTCAATAGCGAAGAGTATCTGAGCGCTTTTGGCTACGATATCCTGCCTTACCAGCGCCGCCGGGTTCTGCCTGGGCGATCGGAAGGTGAGCTGCCTTTCAACATCAAGTCTCCCCGCTACGATGACTACTATCGCGGCAAGTTGGGCTTCCCGCAGGTTATCTGGCAAACTACGGTTCGCAGCTATATCCCGCAAGACAAGCAAGCTAGAGCAGGTAGCCCTGATCAGTTCCTTGACATGGCGCGGAGCATCAATCCCCGTAGCAACCCACCTCAGAGAATCTCGGCGTTGAACATCAACATCGAGAAGTCTGTACCTTACCGTAAGAAGTAGAGAGGGCAGGCGCTAAAGCATTGTGGTGCAATCAATGTGTCACAGTTTCCTAAAGTGCCAGTTTTTAACAATCTTCTAGCATGGATAGTTTTGCGGCTTCGGCACAAAACTATCCATGCTTTTTAATCAATTGTAAAAGGGGAGAGGGCGATCGCCCTCTCCCCTTTTATTTTTGCAGTTCAGTTTGCCTTGCTTTAGGCAGATTCATCGCTCTCTACGCGAAAACCTAACTCCAGCAGCGCTTTGCGGATCTTCGCTTTAGAAGGGCGAATTTTGGGCACGGTGAGTCCTAGCTCTCTAGCGGTTTCAAACAGCTCTCGCATCAACATATCCAGCGAGTTATCATCCGCATCGCCAGGGATCTGCTCTATCCTGCCTTCGTAAGCCAGAGTATACAGCTCTAAGTGATGTTTCCCCATCACTCGGGCTAGCTTTCTCAAAGTTTCGGGGGTAGGGCAGGTGCCTTTAAAGCAAGCTCCCCGTAGCCGTGGCTGCGGTACGCCTGACAGTTCAGCCAGACGATTCATGCTGATGCCCTGTTCCTCCAAATATTTCAGAATAAATTGTCCTAGAGGAGAGCAATCTTCTGCTTTGATTTGCAACCTTGCTGGCATGGTTGGGGGTTAGAAACATCCAACCCTATAAAGTCCGAATATGGTATCAGGATAACTGTTGGAAAGCAATTGTACCTGAGTATTAGCAGCAGTCTAATAAACATCAAATTAGAGAATTCCCGCTCTGCGGGCAGGCACTCTCCCCCATAAAGACCACAGCAAGCCTACAGCGCTCAACTTACTCATCTAGCTGCCAGAGCTGCTTGTTAAAATCCTCATCCAAAACTTTCTTGGGGCGTAGCACGAGCACGACTTTTCCCAAAACCGACAGTTCAGGGGCCTCCTCAGACCAGTCAATTCGCAGTTGCCCCGCATCATCGAGGATAAAGTAGCTCTCACTGTCCCATTGGCGCTGCGATCGATCCACCATAATCAGCATCTCCTCTACAGTCTCCAAGGGCGCATCCAGCGTCGAAGTGGGCAATTGCTCACTCGAAATCAGCACCATCACCGGATCTTCGGAAGCCAAGACAACTTGCCATCCCGGAAGCGCCACCCAAGCTCCTGCGCCAGAAAACTTCACGATTTGAAACAGACCCTCTGCGCTCACCATAGGCACTGCTTTGAGATCGGCTGTGCTGAGGGGCATTTTGCCTGCGACTGGGATCACCACAGGCTGTTCATCAACAGACTCCATGCGGTAAAAAGGCATGCGGGGAGCCGGACGGCTGCGGGTGACAGTGAAATCAGTTAAGAGCTTTTCAATTTGCTGGCGGGCTGACGCACTTTGGGCAAAGCGCAAACCCAGGGCAATGAGACGCGATCGCGCCTGAAGATCAGACTGCTGCCGAGCCAGTTTCCAATAGGCATAGGCAACGGCATCATCAGGATAGCTGGCAAACTCCTCCGGTTTTTTGGATAAGCGCGAATATTCCTTCAGCGCTTTGGCAACCTCATGTGCCCCCTCAGAGTCTAAGCCTTTGGCAACGAGCAGGTTTGCCGCCTCGACCCGTTCAGATTGCGTCAAAATGCGTAGAGCATAAAGTGAGTCGCTGCCCGTCCGTTCAAACCGCGCCAAAACTTCTGGAGAGGCACCACCGCTTTCTACTGAGCCATAGACTTGGGCGGCCACAATCAGCTGGTTTTGCTGAATTGGCTCAAAGCCCGTTTCTTCAAAAACCCTTTGGGGCGAATATCCCAACTTTTGGAGCTGCTGACAGGTTTGCCCCCAGCCTATCCAGTTGCCCTCCTTGCGGCGAAGCGATCGCACCAGATCTTGTTCTAAAGTCTCTCCAGCGGGCTGAAGGTCTGAGTTATCGGGAGGTGTAGCAGTCATGGGCGTGCAAAGGCAACTAAGTTGGCAATGAGAGTTGGCAATGAGATCAGCAGGCAACTAGATCAATAAGAGTCCAGATCTACTAGAATACCGTGCCATCGCTGATGATTTGAATCGGCGGCACTCCACCCGCTCGCAGCTCTGCCGCAATTTTTCGCCCCGCAGCCCAAGTGCCTCCTTCTAAGACCTTGGCTAGCGGCAGTTGAGTCGCATCAAGCTGGAGCTGGGCGCGAATTGCTTCGGCAATGCGATCGAGCAAGATCACCGTCAGCGATCGCCATTCTATGATCACCGAGGAATCTGGCGCATGGGCTTGAGCGGTTACAGCTTTGTGTTTAGGTTGCAGTAATCCCAAATCTAGACAGAGTCCCCCGTTGCGGTATTCAGATAATCCTGTGAGTTCGTCTAGATCAATAATCTGTAATCCTAATTCTTGTAATGGCTCTAGCAATGAATAAGTTAGCCATTGAGAAAGTTTATGAAACGGTACCAGTTGCGCGCCTATCCCCTGATCGGGTAACGCTTCATAGATCCAGACATCTCCTAGATTGAGTCCTGCGATCGCCACTCGTCCTGCCCAAATCTCACTCAAGCCCTCTAGAACGGCTGCAAAAACGTCATGTGCTTTGAGCTGGTGATCCACAGCCTGGTGCATTAAATAATCGACGAGGTTGCCCAGACGCGGAGCCTGACTGCCAAAGAGTTCGGGCTGTTGAGCGATCGCCCGACCCAATCGCTGCATTAATCCCAGCCGTCCTGCCACACCCACCAAAGGATTTTGAGCAGTGACCTGAAAAGCCTGGGTGAATGCGCTCTCCGTCAGGTTTTGCAAGCCCAAGGCATCGGCTTGAAAAGGATGCGCCGGATCGCTAGAAAATCCACCTTGCAAAAATAGCTCGAAACTGGCAATGGCCAGCCCTTCCGATCGCCCCAAAACCAGTCCTGTCTCAGCTTCTGAAAACCGCCAATCTGCCCCTGCGCCCGCATCTAGCAATACGCTAGTAATAGCGAGATCAAACTTGGCGCGGGCTTTTTCTAACGGATCAAGGCCGTTCAGCTTCGCATCGAGCCACTCTGGGCGGGGTATGCCACCTGCCTCAAAATGCCGCCAACGGCTGTGAAAGGGGACTTGTAAGGTAGGGTAGTTCGATCGCATCACCTCCAGCACATAGTTTGCGACCGCATCGAGCTGGCTTAAGTCTAACCGAAAATGCTCTAGCCGATCGGCTTCTGCTAGGGCAAAGAGCTGACCGCAGCGATCGCGAATGGCCGCAGTCGATCGCAGGTAGGTAATAGCTTGCTGTTCTGCACCTTTCATTGCTGCTGTATCCCGTCGCTATTTTGTCCCATACAGCCGATCGCCCGCATCCCCTAAACCCGGAATGATGTAGCCGTGACTGTCTAAGCCTTGATCGATCGCTGCTGTATAAATAGGGACATCTGGGTGCTGCTCATGAAAATGCTCAATGCCTTCGGGAGCAGCGAGTAGGCAAACAAACTTGATAGAGGCAGGATTGGCTTCCTTTAGGCGATCGACTGCCGCAACCGCAGAATTTCCCGTAGCTAACATGGGATCAACCACGAGCATATCGCGCTGCTCGACATCAGGTGGCAGCTTAAGATAGTACTCGATCGCCATGAGGGTCGTTGGCTCACGATACAGACCAATATGCCCCACCTTTGCCGTCGGAATCAGCTCAATCATCCCATCCAATAAGCCTTGACCTGCCCGCAAGATTGAGACAATCACCATTTTTTTGTCGGCAGCCAGCATCGGCGCTTTCATCTCTGCCAGCGGCGTTTGAATGGGTTCATACTTCAAAGGCAAATCTCGCGTGACCTCATAGGCCAGCAGCATAGAGATTTCTTTGAGCAAGCGGCGAAAATCTTGCGTATGGGTTTCGGCCAAACGCATGATGGTCAGCTTGTGTTGCACTAGGGGATGCTTAATTAAAACAACTTCAGCAGGCATGGAGGCTCAGTCGGCTTGATTTATCCCAACTTTACCCCAATTGGCAGAATTTTGTGGATGGGTAGGCAAATATTCCTGTGGATGGCGATATGTTGCGATCTACGGGAATCCGAAGCCATCAGTGCTGCTGATTTTATCTATGAAATTTATTGAGAGAAAGGAGAAAGCTTAAAGGCTCGGTAATGTTATACGGAAAGACTCATAACACAAAGTCGATCGCCACATTGAATCAAGATGAGGCAGTAAGACGACTTTGATATAAAAGATCGTTAGCCTTCAGAAGATAAGTAACTTGACACAAAGAAGTTTCACTTTGTAGCTTGATTTTACCTTAAAAAATACAGCAAAGATACTTGAAGAGAATTCTATTTGTTAGCGATCGCTGACAATTAAAAGCCCATTTCAGCCTAGATAATCTTCAGTAGGTTTAACAGATAAGAGACGACATGATGCATCTCATCATCACTCTGTCAAACCTACTGCTTACCGTAACTTAAGTCTCTATGGATAACTCAAGTCTTTATGGATAACGTGAATAGTCCGATCGCTCTTTTGGCAGAGGACTGACCCAATTAACGAATACCTGTCTACAAGCTAAGTAGATAAAAGGAGGAATGGTGCCTAAATAACGCCGCCATAGCCGACGGGGTTCTTGAATTAATCGATAGAGCCATTCTAGACCCGCCTTTCTTATCCAATTAGGTGCCCATTTCTGAATGCCAGCATAGACGGGGAATACTCCCCCCAAACCTAGCATGACTGCATCTACTCTTCCCTGGTGTTGACTCATCCACAGCTCTTGTTTGGGACAGCCCAGCGATACGAGTACCAGCCCTGCACCACTTTCATTAATCTTCCGTACTGTTGCCTCATCTTCTTCTGGGGTCAAAGACCGAAATGGCAGAGGCTGCATATCGGCCACTTTTAACTTAGGGAAGTCTTGGTGGAGTTTCTCCTGCATGCGCTCTAAGATTTCCGGCTTAGAGCCGAGAAAAAATACGCTGATCTGTCTCTCAGATGCCTGCTCACATAACGCTAGGAAAATATCCATTCCAGCAACTCGATCTTGATGCATCACGCCCATCAGCTTCATGAGCCAGACAAGCGGCATACCATCAGGAGTCACCAGATCTGCATTTTCTAAAACGGCAGCAAATGTGGGATCAGTCCGCGCCTCCATCAGCATATGCACATTGGCAACACAGACATATTTGCTTAAGCGCGAACTTGCCCATTTCATGATTAAATTAATCTGGGCGTTAAAAGGCAGAGCGGTTACGGGGAATCCAATTACGCTTTGGATTGGGGGAAATGCCTTTAGCATAATTCTTCTAAGGTCTACCTGGGAGAATTTACAAATTTGTCCGAAAGTCAAGCTCGGAGGCTACAAAGTTTCCTTGACGTTTGGTAGATTCTTCAGAAAAATTTAGAGTTTGCCGGACGATCTGACGATCAATTGCAAATTGATACGATCTTTTCTTGAAAAGAGAGCGGTAAATGCTAGGAGGCGCAAACGCTTCACTGCGTATAGCTGTTTAGGGTAGCCTATTAACAAAGCAGTAGATGCGATCGCTTACGGCAATATCTTAGAAGCACCAAGCAGATTTAGCCCTCGGTAGATGATTTCTTGCTAGAGTGACGCATAGCTTTGGGAAGCGCTTCAGCAAGTTACATCAGAATTCGAAGCGGTAGGCAGCTCATTATCTAACCGCATAGAGTCATAGACTTTTCCCTATGGGTATCACTACATAAGCTGTCATGGAACAGAGGAAGGCGCAAGTAGAGATAAAGATCTCCTCCTCTTCCTTACCGAAAATTTATATTGACTCTTAAAATATGTATTTAGTTTAAGTTTATGGGCTGGCGATCGTAACAGTGCTTTACACGGCGCGATCGATCACATCCTTTGCCTTTGAGAACAGGCTATAGGCGACAGATGCCCAGTTTCTGAACCGTTTAGAACCTTACTAGCTTTAGCTGACTACCAAGGTCAAACTAAAACTTTTCCTAATGTTGCAGAGCATTCCAATAAAAGGGTGTAATGCTAGAATTAGGATGTTTGTCAAATTCACCTTAATTCCGATCGGAATACCGTGAATGGCAGTACGCTGCTCCGCGCTGATTAGGCTAATTCTTAGCGGTGGAAATGCTCTAAATCTTGACTTAATTGCTTGAAAGGTGCCTACAGCTTACCTTATCAACAAATCAGTAAGCAAGACTAGAAGCATTACCCAGGCGGTTTTAGACCTAACTTGTTAGACCCCCTGTTTTAGACTTGCTCTAGCTAATAGAAAATGGTTACCACTCCTGCCAAAGTTTCCAAAGTTGAAGGCATCAAAGAGCGCAGCAATGCCCTGCGCGAACCTGTTGCGACTGAATTGCTGCAAGATACTACGCACTTCAGCGAAGATGGTATTCAAATCCTCAAATTTCACGGCTCGTATCAGCAGGATAACCGCGACAACCGCGTTAAGGGCCAAGAGAAAGACTACAGTTTCATGCTGCGCACCCGTAGTCCGGGTGGGTATATTCCAGCACAGCTTTACTTAACGCTAGACAAGCTAGCAGATGAGTATGGCAACCATACGCTGAGAATAACCACTCGTCAGGGTTTCCAGCTTCATGGTGTGCCCAAGCAAAACCTAAAGACGGTGATTTCTAGCATTGTTCGCAACATGGGTTCGACTTTAGCAGCCTGTGGCGATGTGAGTCGTAACGTCATGGCTCCGGCGGCTCCCTACAAAAACCGCCCAGAATATGTTTTGGCTAGAGAGTACGCCGATCGCCTTGCAGATTTGCTTACCCCTCAAACTGAGGCGTACTACGAAATCTGGTTAGATGGCGAGAAGGCGCTTACCGCTGAGCCTCATCCTGATGTCGTGGCTGCTCTGCATCGCAACGGTAACGGCACGATCATCCACGATACGGCAGAACCCATTTATGGCGTTCACTACATGCCGCGCAAATTCAAGGCTTGTGTCACCGTTCCAGGAGACAATTCGGTTGATTTGTTCTCTCAGGATTTGAGCCTGGTCGTGATTACAGACAGTCAAGGTGAGCTAGAAGGCTTCAATATCTATGCGGGTGGTGGCTTGGCACGCACCCATAATAAAGAAGAGACCTTTCCTCGGCTGGCTGATCCGATCGGCTATGTAGACAAAGCTGATATTTACGATGCGGCTAAAGCGATCGTGGCTACCCAGCGAGACTATGGCGATCGCTTTAACCGCCGTCATGCTCGCCTCAAGTATCTGCTGCATGACTGGGGCGTTGACCAGTTCCGAGAAAAGGTGGAGAGCTATCTGGGCAAGCCTATGCAGCCCCTGAAGCCAACGGCGGAGTGGGCGTATAAAGACTATTTGGGCTGGCATGAGCAGGGAGATGGCAAGCTATTCTTGGGCCTCTCTGTGGAAAATGGTCGGGTCAAGGATGAGGGCAGTCTTCAGCTCAAGACGGCTCTGCGCGAAATTGAGGAAAAATTTCAGCTTCCCTTACGGCTCACACCTAGCCAAGACCTCGTGCTGTATGAGATTGATCCGGCTGATCAAGAGGAAATTCAGGGTATTCTCGATCGCACAGGCGTTAAGCGCGTCGAGCAGCTTGACCCATTGGTACGGATTTCTATGGCCTGTCCGGCTTTGCCCACCTGTGGGTTAGCGGTCACTGAGTCAGAGCGGGTGATGCCCAGCATTCTCGATCGCGTTCGTGCCTTATTAGACAAAGTGGGACTACCGCAAGAGAGCTTCATTACTCGCATGACGGGTTGCCCCAATGGCTGCGCCCGCCCCTACCTGGCAGAGTTAGGCTTTGTCGGTCAATCTCCCGAGTCATACCAAATTTGGCTAGGGGCTGCACCCAACCAGACGCGACTCTCTCAGGCTTATGTAGACAACATGCCGATTGCTGATCTGGAAGCGACCCTAGAGCCACTGTTTGTTTACTTCAAGAAAAACCGTAAGAAGGGCGAGAGCTTTGGTGATTTCTGCGATCGCGTTGGGTTTGCCGTCCTCCGCGAGTTTGCAGCCACTTACGAACCCAGCGCCCCCGGTTTGGTGGGAGCGATTTTGGGCAGCGGCAAGCCCCGTTACCGTGTCGGCATCCGAGATGGCGTCTACGATCGGCTTAAGGCTGCCGCCACTGAGCAAGGCAAGCCCATGACCGATATCGTCAACGAAGCGGTTGATGCGTACTTGCAGAGCTTGAAGTAACGACTTCGCTAGGATATTGAGGTAATGATTTTTGGGCATTGCTGATTTTTATCTATGAAATTTGTTTTGAGAGGCGCGCCTCTCAAAACAAATCTCATAACCGAATTAAGCAATGTCGATTTTTGTGAGGTGGACTTCGCTCAAACAACAAAAATCATTACTTTTTGAGGAATCAGCACAATTCAAAAAAGGGCTAACCCTATGGCAACTTCTGCAAATCACGAGTTTGAAATCGCTAAAACTGAACAAGAGTGGAAAGCTACCTTAACTCCTGAGCAGTTTCATGTGCTGCGGAAGCATGGTACTGAACGACCCGGCTCTAGTCCATTGGATAAAGTCTACGATCGCGGAACCTATACCTGTGCTGCTTGCGGCACGCCTCTCTTCACGTCAGAAACTAAATTTAACAGCCGTACAGGTTGGCCTAGCTTCTATGCTCCTCTTGAAGAGGCCATTGAAACGACAACCGATCGCTCCTTATTTATGACCCGTGTCGAGGTTCACTGTAGCAAGTGTGGAGGACACCTGGGGCATGTGTTTGAGGATGGCCCTGCTCCGACAGGTCAACGCTATTGTATGAATGGAGTCTCTCTGGAGTTTGTTCCAGAAAAATCTTCAGAATAGCCTGACTCTGAATCTATGTAGGGATAGTTAAGGGGTCGCAGCGCGACCCCTTAACTATGTATTTTTAGTTCAGCGATAGAGCAATCTTGGCTAGCACCTCCTCTGTGGCTAGGGGGGTGTGCAGCCGTGATCGCAACTGTGATACATGAGAGCAGCCAGCTATTGGCAATATTTCTGAGCGAATCGGTTCGCAATCACTAGGGTGTAACGCTTGATCGACAAAATAGCAGCTAAAGTGCTTGCTAAATAGAGTCTGCGTTAGCGAATAAGCTTTGTTCTGATCGTACCGATCTTGCTCCCCTCTCAATCCTAAATAGGGAAAGTGGTGAATCATGTAGCCGAATAGCAGTTGGCAATCTTCTACATACTTACTGGTATCGAGAATGTGATAATGCCAGACCTGATCGATCTCTTGAGAGGGAACTAACTGAAGATGACGATAAGAATCTGCTAAATACAGAAACGCTAAGTATCGAGCGATCGCTTTGACCGTTTTTTCTCTGATCCAGCGTGGGCCTGTAGGAGACTGCATCAACTGATAGGCGATAGGCGATAGGTCTAGCTGTCGGGCTTTTTGTAAGAAAAGTGTAAAAGTATCAGGTTGTTGACTTGAAAACATGATGTCCCCTTAAGAGCCAGGTAAAAGCGCTTTAGTTCCATCACATCTCTAAGTTGACTGAATTCATGACTGAAAATGACCGACTTTAATTTTTTGCTAAGGGCAACACCGCTTTCAAACAATCAACAGCCTGCCTGGAACATCGCCAAATTACTGCAAAAGCTCGGCGGTTTCTCTAGCTTCGATCTGCATTCCTAGCTGCTCAAACAATTGCTTGGCTTCTGCTGCCCAACGATAGGCAGGGGCACGATCGCCCTGAACTTGCTCTAAACGGGCGAGCGATCGCATACAAAAAGCAGTGCGGCAGCGATCCTCATGCGCTTGAGCCATCTGCAATCCTGCCTCCATCAGCAGCCGTGCTTCAGAGAGGTTGCCCTGCTTCAGCGCAATATCGGCTAGCCAATCTTTAGCCAAAAAGATGACGCGACGCCAGTCACAGCTCTGCGCTTGTTGCAATGCCTGTTGAAAATGGGTTTGGGCTTGGCTATAGTCTTCTTTTTTATAGGCAATTTCGCCCTGGTAATAATATCCCTCAATCACATCTTGCAGGTTGTCCCATTCTTGCTCTAGGGCGCTGTAGTTTTGCCAGTCTGTCCCATCTTTGCCGCCATGCGTTGCCGCAAACGTGAGATACCACTCAACGCGGCGACTGTAGGCAAAAGCCTTAAAGTCGGGATCAGTCTCTAGCTTGGCGATCGCATATTCTCGCGTCAGCGGCAGCATGTCGTAGCGCCCTGCCTGCTGGCTAATCAGCGAAAGCTGCTGCAATTTTGCTAGCCCCTGAGTGACAGTCTGCCCGTCACTGATACCCGCAATGTGAGCGATCGCTTCCTTGATTGCCGAACGGGGAAATACTGCAATCGCCATTAGGATTTGCTCAAATCCGCTACTTCCCAAAGACTTGACCGAACTCTCAAAGTAAAAGTAGGCATAGTCGCCTGTAGCAACGGCAGATAATTCAATCGGATAGCCGCTAGACACAAGGTCGACGGCGTAAACGATCGCAGCGGGTATACCGCTTGTCTGCTGGTAAAGCTGACGGATAGCGATTAGATTTAGATCAACACCGTGAAGCTGATCCTGAATTAAATCAACACTCTCAGTTTCTGATAGGAAGCTAGAAAAAAAACTTAGTCAATAGAACCATTCGGAGTTCGGGGTTTAATTCGATAATTCTACTCCCCATGAAATTCATCACGCTCAATGGCAATTGCAGCAAACTCATCTTCAAGAATCTCAATTCCCGTTTCGTAGCTTTGTTCATCGAGTTGAGCGTGAACTTTTAATCCCGTTTGAGTCGTAGTTTTACTGATCAAATTCACTACCATCTGTCTGCTGGTTAAGGGCTGTCCTCGCCAGCTTTGGGAAATCTGACTAAATACAGCGATTTGCAGTGTTATGAGGAACAGTAACAGCAGTGGGCAAACCAGTTGTGCAAATGTTGAGGATCAATCAAATTCATCGCTGTCGCAATGAGCGTATCTACCCTGTTCGAGGTTGTCGGCGAGAACTGTCTGAGGAAAGCCTTTAACTGTGACCACCCATGCTCAATGGGATTAAATTCTGGCGAGTAAGGAGACATGTAGAGCACTTTCGCTCCCACCACCTCAATCAACGGTGCAATCGCTTCTACCTTGTGGGCAGGCAGATTATCCATGACCACGACAGCCCCTTGCCAGAGTTGGGGGACAAGACACTTGGCGATATAGACCTTAAAGGCCGCCGCGTCCATCGAAGCATCCATCGTCATCACAGCCAAGACTTTTGAGACCGAGATCGCACCAAC
>DATNPL010000059.1:0-8047 GCA_036703255.1 Coleofasciculaceae cyanobacterium | reverse complement strand
GGCGAAAAGAACCCACAATTGTGTCAAACAATCCCCGCACTCTCAACGATTCTGGCTCTCTTCGATCTCTCAGATGTCCTTACAATACCGACATTTCCAAGGCTTGAACAGCTTTTCACCAAAATGAGAATTGCTGAGGGTTGCGTGGAAAGATTGCGTTCTTCGATGCGATCGCAATCAATCACCTTGAGCTTATCAAAGCCAGCACGAGCAAGATTCTCAGCCAGATTTGCGCCCAAAGCTCCTGCGCCACAAATGGTGACAGGAAACTCTTTTAGCTTTGCCATGACTGCATCCGTCCGGTAAAGCTGCTCGTGAAAAAAGATGCTCATTGTTTCACCACTCCCGGTGTTCCATCACACCCACTAACGATTGCAGATCGAAATCGCGATCGCGTCCACTCAGGCAAATGCCAGAACTCACAACGGTTAGATCAGCCTTAGCGATCGCACTGGTATGACGCGCGCCATCCGATGTTGTCCAATCCACTGTCCAGTAGTCACCCCGATCCTGGAACTGGTGGAGTTCACCCCCACCCAGTTTGAGAGCCTGCCGCAGTCGCTTTTCATCTCGTTGAGGTTGAGCAAACTCCTCTATTTGCTGAGTTGCTAATCTGTAGAGCGATCGCATTTCGGGAGTCATCCCCTTAAATTGCAATTCCTCAACGGGAGTTAATTGCTTGAGATTGGCTTGCAAGGTTTCTGCGATCGCAGGGTCAGCGCGGCGATCGACTTCCTCAAACCAGCAGGAGCTACCATTCCAGCGAGCGAGGACTTGTTCAAAGGCAACGCCTTCTGTCACCAGATGCACAACCACGGGTTTGACTGCCTTAAACCGTTGCCGCATATCTGCTTCATTGATTGGGTACGCCAACCAGCTTTGATTTTGTAAACGATAAGCCAACCGTAACCGGATAGTTGGAAGCTGTTGTAAGTAAGCTGCAATTTGGGATAAATCTGCTCCTTCAACGAGCGTTGCGGTTTGTTCATCCACAGGCTGAAAAATACCCCATCCTTCAAACTTATAAGGCTTAGGAGTGAAGGTATAGACCATCCCTGCTACCCGTGTGCGAACTCGTCCACCCTTAACGCAGGGTGCGAGAAATTGGGTTGTTTGTAGTTGCGCTTCAGCACTAGCCATCTGGTTAAGTAGCTTGTGGATGTCCACCATGACAACCTCTCAAAACTGACGGTTTGAAACTAATCTCCTTTGCGTAAAACCTCACGCACTTCCATCAAAATTTGTCCTAATTTATTTTTGCCACTGCCATCTTTGCCACAGCCCCAGTAGCAATCGATGGGAGAGTTTTCTACCAGGACTTCATCACCTGTTGCCAACAAAATTTCTTGGATGTCTGTATGGGTTCTAAACTTTTGCAGCACGGCTTTCCGCATCACCGCATCTTTGACCTGTTCCCAATCAGAGCGAAGAGGTAGAGAACGATTTCTACCCATATTAGCTGCATCTTTCGGTGTTTTAGTCTGTCGTACCTTCTCTCGATAAGGAGTATCGATAAATTTCTGGGCTTGAAAGTAATGCTCGCTGGTTGCCCAATACAATTCATCGAGCATGAAACCATGCGCTGAAAAATTGGAGAAACAGCCGTAGGGCTTTTCTCGCTCAACATAGAAGTAAATGGTCACGGTTGCCCCTTTAGGTTGAATGAATATTCATGCCAGTCACAAACGGGACGATAACCAATTTTTTGGTAGATAGCGTTTGAGGTGGGATTGGCTAAATTAGTAAAAAGAAAACAGCGATCGCACCCCTGATCCAAAAGCTTCTGACTTAAGGCAGCCACACCAGCCGTTGCATAGCCTTTGCGACGGTGTTCAGGAGGAGTGTAAACGGGAGCAATCCGAGCCGCTGTTGAGGAAAATTGCCGACCGCCAACCATTGAAACGGGAACGCCATCCTCCCACAAATAGGTACTCTGCCGCTTCAACTCAACATCCACTCTCCGTTTAATTTCCTCATCACTCATAATGTCAATTTCAGCATTAAATGCAGCAACCCACTTTAACAACAAGGGGCGATCGCCGGGTGTTGCCAGCCTGAGATACCCCTTAGCCGTTGTGACAGGTTCTACCTGGTTTAATCTAGCAGGGGTCAATTCCCCGCCGCTCTGCGGCGAAACTTCAAGCTTGCAATGTCAGCCATTGGCTGACGAGCAAAACGGGTTGCATACCCCGTCCGCTTGCGGCGGGGTCGTTGATCTGATAAATTCTTGACTCAACTCCTCGTTGATAAGTTTGCCCAGTGAGGGTTTGCCAAATTTGTACAAACGCTTCAGTCTCAGCGACCAAACCCTCAACCCCCGGTAGTTGCTCGTGTTGTAAATCTTGAGCAATGAGGTTTAAGGCATTCAAATTTTGCACCTTAGACAGCAATAAACTGTTTGGAGGCGTGCGGATGGCGATCGCCAGAATCTGGTCATCCGCGTGAATAAGTGCTAGATAGGGTGGTTCAGGATAACGCTCTGGATGATGCAGTAGCGTGTGTAAAACACCCAGCAGCGCATTATGTTCTGCCTCGTATTGCAACAAATAATTTTGAGCGCATTGCCAAAATTCCTTAACGCTATCAAATCGATGGAGTTGCATTTTCGATATCCTCAGTTTTGAATACTCATCACCTCTAAATACTGCGGCGGAACTTCATCCACGAGCCAAACTCCGTTATCAGAGCAGTAAAACGTGAACCCAGCCTGGTGCATATTGGCAGCAGCGATCGCAAAAATCACAGGACGACCATGCCGCATTCCAACTTTTCGAGCGGTTTCTACATCTTTAGACAAATGCACATGATGCCGTGACATCTTGAGCAACCCTGATTGTAGAATGGCTGGCACCGATTGTTCACCTGTGCCGTGATACAGCACATCCGGTGGAATTTGCGGCTGTAGTTCCAGATCAACGTCAACGCTATGTCCTTGATTAGCTCGAATCCGAGTCTTGGTTTCATCGAATGAAAATCGCTGTTTATCGCTGGTGGCGACGACTTCTTCTAACTCAGCACGAGTGACGGGAAATTGATGGGCGGCGCAGGCAGATAACAGATCATCGACGTTCACCCAACCCCCGATCGCCAGAGTTAGCCCAAGCCGCTCTGGTGCATGTCGCAAATGTTTGCTGAGGTATTTGCTAATTTTGATCTGCTGTGTCTTGTCCATAACGTTCCTCCACTTCAATCAATCTCCTGCGTGCAAGTTTTGAGAGCATTGCGCTTTCTCAGTTACTTGAGGCGCTCCGAGTCGTGAGTTGTTACACACTCTTTCAAGGATGGCTACTTTTAAGCCTACCTCCCAGGTTCTTTGCATTCCCCGTTCACAAGCGCCCACTGCTCGCAGTAGCACATTTCCTGTCGTACTCGTATGTAGGCTCTACAGGTCAGGGCACGCAGGAGAACATTAAATGCTACCGCTTACCAGGCAAAAATTCCTGATCTCGACTTGACAGGAACCGCACGGGCGGCTCGGATACACAGTTGAGCAATCAACTCGGTGGAAGTGACGGCACTTTGTAGTTGAGCAAAATTGAGAGTATCCGATGTGATTTGGGCGATCGCCAACACCTTGTCGATGCTGTCATCGCTCAGCTTCATGCCTGCTTTCAGGAAGTCGGTGCAGGGTCCCTGATGCCGTTGAGTGGGTGTCCGGCTACGCTTACACCAGAAGTGACTGATGACATGAAAGACGTGTCCCTTGCCCCAGTCAAAACTAACGGCAACCACAGGCGCGCTATGTCGTGATAGCAGGTCATGGCTGGCAGCCTCAATCGTCACCTTATCGGGACTCAGAACCTGGATTGGATGGCTACTGCCCTCCAACCACCATTGCGGGTCGGCTCCCAATACCACCACATCCGACCACAGGCTGTTCAAGCTTGGCTCTACTGAAATCACCTCATCGCCCGTTGCCCGTCCGGTAAACTTGACCATACCAGGAAAAGCGGGTTCGATGAACCGTCCGAGTGCCCAGTCAGAACTGACCAGCCATTTGCCTTCATTTACCCGTTGGCTGAGATGTTCAATCAGTGCTTTGTCGTAATTACTGGAGCAGTTCACAAAAATGACTTGAGCATCCAGTTTTGGTGCATCTGGGTTCATCGTGCAGGGGACATTCAGACACGCCAGAATGTCTTCGACGCGATCGAAACTTCCTGCATAAACGGCGACATCTTGCTTTCGCAGCTTGTTCAATACGTGCAGGTCTTCAGGACGTTGCTCGGCAAGACGTTGACGAACGGCGATCGCTGCCACTTCATACGCTTTCTTCATGTCGCTCATGACAATCACCTCCTGAATTGAGCGATAAATTAAGTTTTGGAAATCCTAAATTTCCTCTAAGGCTGAGAGTTGTAGCCGTTCAGCAATCTCTGGACCAGTCACCGGGTAAACTGCCTCACTGGGAATTAGCAGTTGTGCCCAATCTTGCGATCGCACCACCTGATACTGGTGCTGAACAAAGTCAGAAATATCTTCAATATCAATAATCCAGTCACGGGCATATTGGGCAAGAACTTCACCCCGTAATCCCAGTTGAATGGCGCGTCGTTCCAATTTGGCACCCGACGGATGATGATCCGGGTCCCATTGCAAGCGAACGGAAGACTGGTCAATAGCTTGTCTCCACGCTACTTCACTGGTGTAGACCTCTGGAACAAAGCTGGAATGAACAGCACTTGCCAGGATAGTGTCAAATGCCGATCGCTGAATCCGAATCGCCAGCGTCACTTCCTGTCCGGCTTTTGTGCCCCAACCCGAACGGTACATCATCCACAAGAAGTTAGGCTTGATCCAACTCATGCGGCTGAAGCTAAATTCTCCACCAAAGTAACTGTGTTCAACTGCAAAGTGGGCGATCTTAGGACAATACGCCTGATAGACCACAACCGAAGTTTCGTCGTATTGCGCGACAATATGCCGTCCGGTTTGAGGCAGTTGAGCAATCTGGGTTACGTAGGAAGTCGTTAATAGCTTCATGGCATGAGTTTGAACAGAAGGTTGTAGGGCAAGGATTTCCTGCCCTACAGTTTTAATGCCGAGTAGTGGGCATCAGCCACATCCCCGGTCGCTCTAGCCAGTTCTTCACCAGCGGCTCTGGAAGACGATTCAGCAACTTGAGCATATCCCAGGTGTTGACCTTCATAGCTTTGGCTAACTCTTCACGCACGCGATCGGTGCTAACCGTTGCCATCAGGTCAGGTAGTTCTGGGTTGTGCAAAGCTTCCTCTAGATCCGGAGCTAAGCGAAAGCCCAATTTGACCGCAAAGCGCACGGCTCTCAGTGCCCGAAGTGGGTCGTCTGCAAGTGTCACCATTGGTGGCAACGGTGTTCTCAATATCCGTGCTGCCAGATCTGCTTGCCCATTGAATAGGTCAATCAGTTCTCCCATTTCGGATTTCGCCAGCGCATTCACGGTAAAGTCACGGCGCTGCAAATCATCTTCCAGGGTTCCTGGAACAACGGTCGGTTTTCGCGTTCCCGGTAAGTAATCCAACTCCCGTCTTGCCAACACAAAGTCAGCCACCAATGCCTGGTGAGGAGCCGGAAACTTGGCTCGAATCGTCAAGCAATCCTCCGTTTCCAGAAAGATTCTGAACCCTGCCTCCAGCATCCAGTCCTTCATGAACTGGAATGCCTCATAGATTGTCTTATCCTGCGCCTCCACGGGTGTGAGAACAAATGAGAAATCGGCATCTTTGCTCTTGATGCCGAGCAGTTCATCGCGAACTTTACCACCGACTTCAAAAATTTGTGGCATGGGTCTTCACCTCCTCACCAATAATCTTGGTTGGAAGGGGACTACCACCCAAAAGAGACGTGGCAGTCCCAACTTCCTACTTATCCGATCGCACAGGCAGCGGCACATCTAGAATCTCCATCAGCAGATCTAGACGAGAAGGGCGTGTCAGCAGCGGAACTAGGTTGGGCAAGCTGTAGTAGTCTCCCGCGAAGGTAAACGTCTCTACAGGTGCCTGCTGTCCTTTCAGTTGGCTCTCCAGCCAGTTGCAGTAACCGCCTACACGAACGATTACCACGTTTGGCATCACTGCCAACTCCCGGCAGTAGGTCTTGTAAACCTCACCGAAGTAAGGAGCCGCGTTCTCACCTTCGTCCGTCACGACAATGATCTGGTCAACGATTTGCCGCTTCTTCCGCATGGCTTCTAGAGACGCACCGATGCTCGTACCGCCCCCAGCCTTGATGTGCTGAAATGCCCGTTCCCAGTCAGTCAACTCCTTGCCCTGTGCGGTGACAGGGTAGGGAATGTTGTCGAAGGCGTAGACAAACAGGTTTGCCTGAGTGATGCCAGAGATCAGGGCAGCGAGTCGCTTACCTAACTCGATCGCATTCTCCATCGAACCCGACTTGTCCACGAGCAAAGCTGTCGGACGGGTAATCACACCGCGCCGCTTTACCTGCTCATTGGTCACCTTCTCCAACCGGGCAAGGGTATCGTCATCAAGATCCGCTGCATCGGCGGCGACTTGAGCCTTGAATGCCGCAACCCGCGCACTCTTCGATGCCTCGTCCAACTTGCCATCAATCAACACCTTCACCTCTGGGTGATCCATTGCCCCTCTTGCCTTCAGTGACTTGAGGTTGTTGATCACTTCCTGGGGAGTCATGCTGTTGATTAGCGCCACCAGAACCGTGGGAGTCAGTTGCTTGATAGCACCAATGGCGATCGTGTAGGGCAACTTGAACTCGACAATCAGCCGTGCCTGTTCTGCGGCACTTTCAGCCTTGGCAAGCTGCTTCAGCACCTCTGCTAGCGAACCTACCGGAGGTTGGTCGCGGAACAGAATTGCATTGGCTCGCTCATTGGGCTTGATGTGCAACGAGGCATACAGGTGCTTCATTGCCTTGCGTCCCCGCAGTGCGGCGCGATCGAATAGGGCAGGATTGCTCTCCCGTACCTTCAGATACCGCTGCACGGCAGTCCGGGCAGAACGAGGGAGCTTATTGCGGTGCTGCTTCATGAAGTCCACCACACGCGCCACCTGGTAAGGCGGCAACTCTTGCAGCATGATGAAGCCAGCATCACGGTGTTCTACCAGATCGCTAGTCAGCAGATGAGCGACAAACACTTCTTTGTGGTCGCGCACATCACCATTCCGCTGATACCAGACTGCCAGATGCCCGTAGAAGATCGGGTCAAGTTCGACGATCAGTTGGTGGATTTCTGCCACTTGCTCTAGCTTGCGGTGAGGGGTGGTGAGCAAGCTGTTGAGCATTTCCAGGCGCAAATCACGTTCGCTGTTGTTCATAAGAACCTCCTCTGGTTGTAGTGAATGAGGAGGCAAATGTTGCACGCAACGGTGATGAGTCACCGCGCAAGTTACAGAAGCTTGGCTGAAGGGTGTTATCCCTTCAGTTTTGCCTGCTATCGGTCTCAGGCTTGCAGCGTATCCCTCCAGATACGCACCGTTGGTTTGGTGGAGAGTATGTAAGCTTCTGCGATCGGGGCGCGGCAACAACTGCCAAATTAAAAAAGTCTCAGATTACAGAGACTGGCTTGCTATGCCCTTTAGATAGTTGGTCTGCCTGACGAGTGGTTTCAGGAAGACGATACTTGGGGGCACACTGTAGAACAAAATCGATCGCACTATTTAAACTAATCCGATGTCCAACAGAGACATAAACAGGCTTGATATTTGACTGCGTGCGAACGATCGCCCCAATCACTTCCCCGTTATCTCGAATCGATTGCCATGCGCCTCGCTGCTCTGCAAGGGGTTCATGCTCTCCCAGATAAGGCGTTTTTGCCACACCGATTGACGGTAAACCGCTAACAATGCCGAGATGACAGGCAAACCCACAGCGACGTGGGTGAATATAACCATTGCCATCACACAACAGCAGATCCGGTTTCGTTTTCAATTCTGCCAACGCTTCCATCACGTAATTGCTCAACTGGGGGGTTGACAAGACTAGGGAAATCGCTAGAGTGAAAGGCATGAAAGAGCTTCCAGACCTCAAGCAACTCACAGACTCCGATAAGGACGCGCTGATCCAGATGCTGTGGGATAAGGTGCAAAAA
>DATNPL010000035.1:0-16054 GCA_036703255.1 Coleofasciculaceae cyanobacterium | reverse complement strand
TTTTTGCACCTTATCCCACAGCATCTGGATCAGCGCGTCCTTATCGGAGTCTGTGAGTTGCTTGAGGTCTGGAAGCTCTTTCATGCCTTTCACTCTAGCGATTTCCCTAGTCTTGTCAACCCCCCAGTTGAGCAATTACGTTCTTCTTTCAGCCATCCCACGATTTTCCAGTTTTCAATCCTCAATGGCGAGAAGTGATCTTGCTCTGGCTGGGCAGAGCGGATATTGCCACTGAAGCGAAAGAAGCCTTCATGGCTGCGCTTATCGGCTTTGAAGACGGATGTGGTGGCTTTTACTCTTATCGCGCCTACTTTCTCGCAGCCGCAGGGCTGGGCGAGTTTCCCCAGTCCACCCATGCTGAAGGCATTCTCACCCAGCTTCTCCAGTGGCGATTTGGCGAAGTAAGTCCTCCTCTCAGAGAAGGGGCCAGAGTAGCCTTGCTGCAAACCGATCGCCCTTTAGCCATTGCTACTCTAGAACAATGCATCCAGACCACGGACAACCCCTTTACAGCTTGGCAAGCGGCCTATACCCTGGGGAAAATCCTCGATCCGGGTAACGCAATGGCGATCGCCACGCTGATCCACCTGATCGATACGGTATACACTGAGGCGCTGCGGCTGCAAGTGATTGAGAGCTTGGGGAAAATGGCTCCAGACCATCCGATCGTGCTTCGCTCGATTCAAGAGATTCTAGCATCCACCCAACAGGACAAGATTCGCTGTAGAGCCGCCTATAGCCTGGGAAAGATGAATCCGGGCAATGCACATGCGATCGCAGTGTTAGAACAACTCATTGATTCCACGCTAGACGCTACCGTGCGATTGGTGGCAGCCAAAAATTTAATCCTGCTTGATACCGAAAATAGGATTGCTGTTAAGGCGCTAGATTCCCTACAAAAGAAATCAGTTAAAACAAGCCAGAAACGTCAAATAAAACCAGCGGCACACCCAACTTCGGCACAGCTTATTGCCCGATTAGAGCAGCGATTGGCTACCGCAAAAAACACCACAGAGGTGCGGCGTATTGCGTTTCGACTCGGCACCCTCCAGCCCGGACACCCGCAAGCGATCGCTTGTTTGCTGCAACTTCTGCTGTCCACAGAGTCTTCCACATCTTACAAACGTCTCGTTGAAGACCTCAAGCAAGTGCTGCTCGATCATCAGTTTGCTGAGGCAGTTGTCCACCTCAAAGAATATGTTGCCCGTTCAGAGCTTTCTGTGCCCACTCAGCCTAGCTCTGTGCAATGGCACGAGTGCCACAAACTGCTGTGGTACTGCGCTCAACAAATGTCTTATGCAGAATTCTCTAAAGCTTGGATCAGCTAAAGCTTGGATTAGCTAAAGCAAAAGGGGAGTCTGTCATGCGTCCAACAAACGACAGATGATTAGCGCTTTCCACAGAGGACAAGGGCATGGCTGGTTCGAGCTGCATCCCATTTCCCTTCAGCCTGCTGCACCGCATTGACATAAATCTGATCAAACAAATGACGCTGAGCATGGCTACCGCCGATCGCCCAGAGTTGGGGCAGCACTAGCTTGAGATAGGCGATCGCCTGCTGCCAATCTGCCTGAGCATAGGCAACCAAACCTTTTGCCGCAGGCAGCGCTACGTTAGTCCAAGCTTGTCGTAGCGAAAGCGGGCAGGTTTGAGCATGGTCTTCTAAGCTCAGCAGCATTTCTTGGGCATCGTTCACTTTTCCGGCTCTTGCCAAGGCATAAACATAGTGCAAATCCTGAAAAGGAAGCGCATGTTCATGAATGCGGGGCAGTAGGGATTGCGCTAGCGACTGCCAGCGATCGCCCACTGCTACCCCTTGCAATTCCAACCGCAGCAATAGCGCGATCGCCCCGACCTGATCTTTGGGAGACTCGATCTGCGCTTTTCCCCAGACTTGGCGATCGTATAAATTTAGCACCGTTTGGAAGTCTTGCCGCTTCAAATAGTAAAGTGCCACATGCCACCAGTTATGGGTATAGAGCATTGAGTTGCACGGCTCCCAGGTGTCTGCCAGATTTTCCATCCAGACAATTCCCTCCTCAAATCGCATCTGTGTTTCCAGCACATGGGCAACGGCATGATGTGCCCAAGGATTGTGGCGATTCATCTCAGTGGCCTGCCGTCCCCACCGTTCTGCGGCTTCTAGCTGATGGCACTGCTCCAGTCCAAACGCCATCATCCCCAGCAGAAAGGCATTGTCTTGATTTGCAGGTAAAACGGTTTCAGCAATTTTTAGCAACCCGACTTTATTTCCCTGATAGAAGTAGTGATACTGCCCCTGTTGTACAGAAATCAAATCTTGTGGAAACTGCACGGCGATCGCTTCATGCAGCGCAATGGCGCGATCGATCTTTTGGTCTGCCCAAGCGGCAATTGCCAAGATATAAATCTGCTCTCTAAAATTAGCCTGTGGGGCGTAACGCTGAGCGGCTTGCAGGTAAGGTAGAGCCTGTTGCCAGCCTATTCTGGACTCCTGTGATAGATAGTGAGCGGCGGCATAGGCATGGGCGATGGCGCAGGTTGGGTCTATGGCAATGGCTTGCAGAATAGCAGCCTCTGCGGCGTTGCCATAGATGAGGGTTTGATGGACAAAGTGATCGATCGCAGCGATCGCCTCAGGGGAATCTGTCGTCACATCAAGTTGCTGTGATTTCAAAATCAAATCTTCCTTTTGTCAATAAGAGGACGCACTGTAAAACTGACCCATTCGCCGCACTGCCAATGCCGTCGAGGCATCGTTGCCTTGCTACAGGAATGAGCTATATTTAATCTACTAAAAATCTATTGACTTACCGTAGATTGCTTGCAGAAAGTATGTCACGGTTAGGCGCAAGATGCAAGTACAAGTGCTGAAAGCCCCTCTATGACTGAGTTTCTTTCCTCGGCGGGTGGTTAAAGCTGTATTCACAGCGGTTAGGATGGGTTATGCTCCTTCGTGAGGCGCTGATTCGGGCTGCCAACATGCCAGGTGTCAGAAGAGTCAACCTCACTGTCGTGACCCAACAAGAAATAGCCATCTGCCTGTATCAGTCCTTCGGGTTCCGCATTTACGGCACTGAACCAGAGACTTTTTCGAGAGATGGACAGTTTTATGATGAGCACTTGATGACCTTAGAACTCAGTTCTGGTGCGCTAGATACTCAAACCACTGGAGGTTGAGCGATTCGAGCCGCCTCTATACGCGCCTTGACTGTATCTAGGTCAACGCTGAGCTTTTTGCTAATGGCTTCTAGCACTTCTGTTTCTTGAGGAGAAAGGCTACCGTCAAGCTGTGCGATCGCATAGCAGCGGGAGAGCGTGAGAACGTTGAAGTCTTCGTTGAGCTGTTGCAGGAGCGCCCCTAACGGCTGCGGAGATTTGAGATTATCGGCGATCGCTTTGAGGGAGCTAGGGTGCAGACCCAGCGATTGCAAATTGGGCAAAATATCTGTCCAGGTTTTATCGGGGTAGCTAGCCAGGATCATATGCGCCAAAATCTGATCCATGATGGTTTGTTGGGCGATCGCAATCTCTAGATACGAGTCGCTCTTTTGCTTCAGGGCTTCCAGCGTTTGATCAGAGGTTTCTGAAACCGTAGGATCGAGCTTCGCCTCATAGAAGCGGCAGGCAGCATATCCCAGCGTGTATAAAATAGCGGCATTCGCACTCACGCCAATTAAAGCACCTGCAAGCGGTATGTTTTTCACCAACACGAGTCCGGCTCTCACGGCTCGGCTACCACCCAAAGCCAATCCAAAAATGGCGATCACTTCGCCTTTACGCGCCGGATCTTTCAAATCAAGCCCATAGGCAGTGGCAATCTGATAGAGCATCTCGGTCTGGAGGGCTGTGGTCGTTGCCAAATCTACCGCCAAGAGGGCGATCGCGCTTCCAGGCACTAAGCTCGTCGCTAACCCCACTCCACCCGCATAAAGCGCCTTTTCGACCATGATGCGATGGGCAATTTGGCTAGCCGATTCATTAGGGTGATCCTGTTGCAGCTTATGGACAAAAGCCTCTGCCTTATCCAGGTCAACCTGGCTGCTCGCTCCCACAAACCAGTCCAGCTTTAAAGCCTTTGTCAGCCGCCGAATCACAGAACTGTCTTCAACGAAAGCGGCGGCCTGCCCAGCTCCTTCGGTGGCTTGCTCAGCCAAACGGTGGCTGCGCCTAAACATGCCGTTACCCAGGGTCGTCATCAGTCTAGAGGCAGCACCGCCCGTCTGCGAGGCTCTCTGCCCGATCGCTCCCCCCAGGGTTGCCACCTTACCCGTGATTGATTTGATTGCAGGGGCAAGCGATCGCTTTTTCTCATCCGCTGATTTGACGGATGGCTTGGCTAAGGGTAGTTCTTCGGGTTCGGGCTTTTGCAACCTATTGTCCATAAAACGGCTGTCCTGAAAGCTGCTGCTCTATCCAAATTTTCTTTGAGGAGAACAGAGATGATTTTTGAAATTAAGACAAGTCCTATCATCAACTAAGCTAAAGCTGACAATCAACTGTCTTTAGAAATAGGAAAATGAGCGAGGCCTAAGCGTATCGCTTTTGGGTCGTCTATTCTGAAATCGAGTCACGGTCAGGAATCTGGCAGTTCCAATCCTAGAGTTGCCGCCTGCTGCACAATGCGTTTGAGCTGAGCCTGCAAGCGCGGCATCTCTCGTCCAATTTGCTTCAGCCTTTTGCCCCGTGCGATCGCAGCTCTAGTTTTGGCAATTTCAAACGGTTTGAGGTATCGGGCTTTTTGACCGTTGATTCGCAGTCGATACTGAGTTGAGGGCGTACCGCGCACAGTGGCACCTCCCGGCTTGGAGGAGTCGATGCGAGCATGGCTCAAAATTTCTCCCTGCGCACGAATAGCAGCTAATTCTGCCTCTAGTGCCGTTAGCTTGGTGCGAAGGGTGCGGTAGTTCACAGACGATGCGTGTCAGCTTTTGAATAATTAGCTTAATTTTGACACGCATCAGTCCATTTTAGCCATAAGGAATCGGGAATTAAATTAAGTGCGTTGTTTGGGAGAGGTGGATTTCGCTGTCAAATCCATTGCAGGAAGGCGATGGGGCTGCGAAACCGCCTGTACAGTTTGCTCGCCTCTGCTCAGGCGATCGGATTAACTGATGCGTGTCAATTTTTTATAGAACAGCTATATTTTGACACGCATCAATTCACTGAAACAACCGCAGCCCAAATGCCTCTGCTCTCAGTAATCTAATCTCAGTGACTTAACCCCTTCCTTTACTCCACATCTGCCAGAAGTTTGGCGATCTCTTCGGGTGCAGGTAGCTCTCCTCGTAGCTCTTGAGGCAGGGCTGAGACAACGCGGTAAGTGGAAACGCCAATGGGTTTGTCGGCATCCTTGAGGGCATATTCAACAATTGTTTTGTCTTTTGACTTGCAAAGCACGATGCCAATCGACGGGTTTTCATCCGCTAGCCGCACTTGGTCATTCAAAACGGCCAGATAAAACTGCATCTTGCCGACATGTTCTGGCTCAAAGCGCCCGATTTTTAGATCGATCGCCACCAGGCACCGCAGCCGTCGATGGTATAGCAAAAGATCAATAAAATATTCCTGATCGCTGACCTCTAATCGGTACTGGCTGCCCAGAAAAGCAAACATGCCACCCATCTGGCGCAGAAACGTATCAATTCTACCCAGCAGCGCTTGCTCTAACTCGCGCTCGCTATGAGCCTCTCCAAGTTCAAGAAAATCAAACATGTACTCATCCCGCACAGCCAGCTTGGCCTGACTTTGGAGCGCTTCTGGCATCGTGGACTGGAAATTGGTTTGATTGAGCAACGTTTTCTCATAGGTCTGATTCTCAACCTGGTGGATCAGCACATTCTTAGTCCAGCCGTATTTGCGGCACATCCGCAGATAGAATTCCCGCTCCAGATCGTCCTTACATTTCTCAATAATGATGAGGTTGTGGCTCCAGCTAATTTCTCGCACCATTGGCGCGAGTTTCTCGTTGCCTCTGTAGGTTTCGTAAAAAAGCCGCATTCGCCAAAGATTGGAAGCCGAAAAACCCGTGATTCCTGGAAACTCTGCTTGGAGATCGGTTGCCAAATTTTTTACAACGGCTCTGCCCCAAGTCTCTGACTCCTGACGCGTCACGATGAGTTCACCGATATCCCAATAAAGGGAGATCAGTTCTTTGTTAACTGCTTTAAGGGCGGCATACTGCGCTGCTCGAATTCTGGCTTTGAGTTCAAGCAGAAATTCACTGTAGTTGTCAGGCAAAAAGGACAGTGGGTTTGACATCGTGACTAAACTGAGCGCTTTTTCAGTGTATGACCTCTGAATCTGAGTGGCGTCTTTGGTACCTTCTGGTTCAGGCGATCGACACCTCAAGGATCGACACCTCAGCGAGAGAAATCAATTCATTCGCCCCCTGAGCAGGAGACAATACGCTAAACACCAAGATTTTAGGAGCAGCCTTCATGACCCTCTCGATGTATCAAGCCTCAGTTCCCTCACTTATTTGATCGCTCAATAATCTTGCGGCTATTTTAGAGAAAGGAGCAGCCCACGCTGAGGCCAAAAAAATCGATCCGGCTGTTTTGCTCAATACTAGACTTTACCCGGATATGTTTCCGCTAGGGCGACAAGTCCAAATTGCCTCAGACATTGCCAGAAAGGGCGCGGCAAGGCTGGCAGGATTGGAAGCTCCGAAGCTGGAAGATGATGAAACAACATTTGCTGAATTCATCGATCGGCTGCACAAAGCCACGGCTTACTTAGAAACGCTAACCCCTGAGCAAATTGACGGCTCCGAGGAAAAATCCATTATCCTGCCCGTGGGCAAAGAAACAATGACCTTTGAGGGCATGTCTTATCTCCTGTACTTTATTTTGCCAAATGTCTATTTCCATGTGACGACAGCCTATGACATTCTGCGGCACTGTGGCGTCGAATTGGGCAAACGAGATTATCTGGGAAAACCATAGGCGATCGCTCCATATCTCTACGGGAGCAGCCCACGGGTCGATCGATCTCCTGCGGCCTCAAGCCAGCGATCAGATTTGCCCGGATGTTCATTCCACAGCGTAGATTAGAGATCTGATATGAATGCTTTCTTGAAGGCGTGAATCGTTGTGCGACTCTGCTGCAAAGTAGTTCACGCCCAAAATCGTTCACGCCCAGGCATTGCTTAACTCGGCTATGAAATTTATTTTGAGGGGTGCGCCTCAAAATAAATTTCATAGATAAAATCAGCAACGCCCGTTCCCACCCAGAGCTATTAGCAGGTCGTTGTGTGCATAGCCATTAATGGATTGCTAAGTGGGAATTGTTAGAATAACCCGCCTTTTTTAAGAATGGGGATGCTGATACCCAATGACCCACGAGTCTATCCAATTAAAGGTTAGCCATGACACAGGACAATAATCGCAGTACAACGATCCGTTATCTTCTGATTGCCTCAGGCGTACTCGTGGTCGGAGGGTTGGGCTATCTCGCCTATGACCTACTAACTCCGACCCAAGATGTGATCTACTATGCCTCCGAACAGCAATGCATTGCCGATGCAGTCGCCAGAAAAAATGGGCTAACCCAGGAAGAGTGCCAGGTACAGTTTCAATATGCGCTGCAAGAATATGAACGGATTACGCCAATCTATAGCACTCAGCAAGAGTGTCAAGCAGACACGGCCGGAAACTGCTCACCCGTGTCTGATCCGAGCGTAGGTTCGGGTTGGCGACCCGATTTTGGCGGCACCTATTTTCCCTCTGCTATAGATAATGATGTCGATCGCACCGTCGTTTATATGGGTTCCGGTACGTACCGCAGCGTATATCCTGTACAGCCCGTCTACCGCTCTGGCAGCGAGATTGTCACTCCATCGGGTGCTCGGATAGCGCCCCCTCGGACGGGGGTACTTTTAGAGTCTCAATATTTTTCTCCCAGCCGCACTGCCCCAGCGCGTCCTAGAGGCTACGCGGCTCAGGGTACCATTAAGGGGCGGGGCAGTTTTGGCAGCTCAGTCCGATCCACGGCTCCCAAAGGCTCAGGGGGCAAGTAGTGCAGGCAGTGCGGGAGATATCTACAACGTTTCAGGGTCGCAATAGATTTTCTCCCGATCGATGCTCAGCCGACTGGTATGGTTCTTCTGCCAAGGTTCTTCAGTTATGAACCCCTTTTTATTTCAGCGACGACGCAACTGGCAATACCATGTGTTGCAACATGCCTACCAATGTAAGCCGCTGGCAGATGCAAACCAGCGCTACTGGGCAGAGGCGCTGCGTAGCCCCTTTGGGGTGATCATTTCACGCCAAGAAGAAGCCAAAATCTGGGATGCGACCGAGGCCCTGTGGGATATGTGTCGAGAGTTCCTAGACTGGTTTTTTACGGCGGATGGATTAGACGATCGGATGCGAAAACTCGCCATTCCGCCCGCTTTTTGGGAGGCGATTCAGGTGTCTTGGGATCGGATCGATGAAGCGGAAGATCTGTCGCTGTATACCCGCTTCGATCTGGCGGTGAGCGATACAGGAACCATCAGCCTTTTGGAAATCAATGGAGAAACGCCGCTGCTGGGCGCAGAAACGGTCTATCAGTGGCTGTGGTTTGAGGATATGAGAAAGGCAACTGGAGGCTTGCGATCGCTGCCGGAGGATGCCGATCAGTTCAATAGCTTTTGGGATGAGGTCGGCAGCCGATTCCACACCCTGAGCCGTCAGTATGATCTCATGGATTTTGGACTCAGCTTGTTAATCGATGAAGATTTGCCAGAAGATACGGAGATGGCGGGGCAGCTGGTTGAAATCATTAATCAAACGCTGGGCGACAATGCCTTCTTTACTCAGCTTGTTGGACTGCGACACCATTTGGGCGTAGATGATGACGGTTTTTTTGTCGATCAGTTCAACCAGCGCATCTTTCGGTTGTGGAAGATTGTGGACTGGCTCGATCTTCAGCTTGCAGCCCAATCTTTTAACGCGCAGGAGGCGATCGCAGCCCGACTGCTTTCAGGAGATGTCAAGATTCTTGAACCGCTGTGGAAACAAATTTTAAGCAATAAGGGAGCGATGGTCTGGATGTGGGAACTCTTTCACAACCACCCGATCTATGCTCAATTCCTTCTGCCTACCTTTTTTACAGACATGATCTCAATGGAATCCACTGAGTTGCTCACACAGCTTCATGTCAAAAAACCGCTGGTTGGATTAGAGGGCGTTGGCGTATCGATTGAAACGGGCGATGCCATTGCTGGAGCCGTTCACGCTCGTGAAACAATGGGGTATGAGCGTGAAGGTTTCATTATTCAAAAATATCAAGAATTACCTGAATATTTTGGGTATCACTTTGTAGTGGGGTCTTGGATCGTAGGAGATACGCCAGCAGGCTTGATCTTGAGAGGCGATACCAATCCGATTACCGGACGACATTGCTTAATCGTTCCCCATATCGTGAGCGATAGTGTTCTAATTGCCTAAATGAGATGAGAAATGAAAGTACAAACTCATGATGTCCAGGGCATTCCCATTCTAAGTAGTGATTGGTGTGTAGAAGAATTCATTCCTGATGAAACTGTTCTTCCAGATGTTGAGCCTTTCATTCAGTCTGGATTCGTGGATTTACTTGGACGAGATGTGTTCTCAGAAGGAGATAGCCAGCCCCTTTACGAGCATCTTCTGTCTCGAAGTTCGGAGTTCTCAGCAGAATTTATGACGATGATGGAACTTTGGCTGAAGGATGAACTCCGGCACTATCGGGCTTTACGTCAGATCTATCACCGAGTGTCAGGACTTTCTCCTGATGCGATCGATCAACAAAACCAAGCTCGGGTGCATGAGCTAGAACCAATTGCATTCATCCTTGAGAGCGAATTCACCCTTTTAGTTGGCCTCATGTTTGATGAGATGGGATCTATCTGGTCTTATCGCCGCGATATCACAGAATTCTATTGCCACTATGGCAGGGGTTTTGCTCGAGTGGGACATTCGATCACGCAAGATGAAGGACGGCATTTTAGCAATGCGGCAACCCTGATCCACCATCGCCATGCAGATAAAATTCATCAGATCGAACCCTTGCTGCGCCGGATCAGTCAAATGGAATCTTGTCTGGCCTACTATCCCAAGACATTCTTTCTCGATCACGCCCAAGAGCGGCACCGATTTCCCCATGATTTTAACGATCAGGTGATTCAGAGAATTCTCTTTCGATTTCAATAAATGGCGTTGCTAGTTTCATAACCGTAGCCACCCCAAATAAACTTTATAGCCGAATTAAGCCATGCCCAATAAATGTAGGAGCGGCCATGATTTACAGATGCTTGCAGTTCTTTGCGCTCATGATTGCCGCTTGTCTCTGCATCGTCAGTTGCCAGATCCTCACACCCCCAGCCGATCAGGGAATTAGCCCCCTTGGGCAAGGCGATCGCCCCGTTACGCTGAAATTAGGGGGATGGGGTTCCAGTCCAGCCGAGCAGCGCCTATTCCAGAAAGTCCTGACCACCTTTGAGTCCACCCATCCCCACATTCGGGTCAAGCTTGAAACCGTTGCCGATCAATACATGGATGTGCTGAAGACGCGGCTGATTGGGGATGCTGCCCCCGATGTTTTTTTCCTTGACAGCTTTGAGGCTCCTTTTTTGATGTCCAATCAGGTCTTGGAGCCTCTCGACGCTTACCTGACGCCGGACTTTGACTTAGCCGATTTTGAAACAACGCTGCTGGCTCCTTTCCAGCAAGACGGCATCCTCTACGGATTGCCCAAAGACTGTTCTTCGCTGGCGCTATTTTACAACAAGCAGGCATTTGCTGAAGCGGGCATTACTCAGCCCCCCGCGACCTGGGATGAGCTACTGGCAGATGCCCAACGCTTGACACGCGATCGCGACCAAAACGGCAAAATCGACCAGTATGGCTTAGGCATATTGCCCGACTTGGCGCGTCTGGTTTACCTGATGCGAGCTTTTGGTGGTGTTGCCATCAACCCTCAAGGCAAGGCGGCCTTTGCGTCGGCAGCCGCCCTAAAAGGATTAAGCCTGATCGTCCAACCCTATCAAGATGGCATCGCTGTCCGTCCGCCAGACGTTGGCGCTAACTCCGGCACAGAGATGTTTGGCCAAGGCAAGGCAGCGATGGTGATCGAAGGCAACTGGGCGATTCCATTTCTACAAGAGACGTTTCCCGATCTCGCGTTTGCCACGGCTGAGGTGCCGCGCATCCAAGACCAGCCTGGCACGATGGTCTATACTGTTGGCTACGTCATGAACCGTCAGTCGTCACACAAATCTGAAGCCTGGGAGCTGATCCGCTATCTGACCGGGAAAAAGGGCATGGCGCTTTGGACAGGCGGCGGCAGTGCCTTACCCAGCCGTCAATCTGTGGCGCAAGCGCTGCGCTACGATCGCGATCCGCTGCGATCGCCCCTGGTGGCAGGCATCAAATATGCTACTCCTTGGCAGCTAGGACAGTATCCGGCTGCGATTATGAACAGCTTTAACAACCAATTTGTTAGCGCTATTTTGGCAGAGCAGCCGCTACAGCAGGCATTGCAGCGCGCACAAGACAGTGCCAATCAGCAAATTCAAGACGCAGAGAAATAAGAAAGGCTTAAGGGCAGCAGCTATTCATTCTCAGCTCCTATTGGCGATTTCACCCGAAACAACCATGCTTAGCCGTAGACCGCGATTGCATCTATCAACACCTGAGAGATCAACATCTGAGACTAGAGAAACCGGGATCAGAACCGAGGCGTCTGGTTATCTGCTAATGTCTCCTGCCATTTTGGGGCTAGGGCTTTTCACGATCGCCCCGATTCTATTCGCTATATTTTTATCTTTTCAAAAAGTACGGCTCTTGGGTGGCATTGAGTATGAGTTTGTTAGCTTCCGCAACTTTGCTCGTTTGGCAACAGACGATCGCCTCTGGATTGCCCTAAAAAATACAGCAGAATATGTCGCGATCGTGGTTCCGGCTCAAACTATCCTGGCCTTGATTTTGGCTGCAACCCTGAATGCTGGCATTAAAGGACAAAATATCTGGCGAATCCTGTTCTTTTTGCCCACCATCACATCCTCAACCGTCCTGACGCTGATCTTCATGTGGATTTACAACGCAGATGGTTTATTCAATCAAGCCTTAGCCTGGGTCGGACTGCCCACCTACAACTGGTTGAGTGATCCGCAGGTGGCACTCAAAGGCATCATGATCATGAATATCTGGTCAACCGCTCCATTTTTCATGGTGATCTATCTGGCCGCCCTCCAGGATATTCCGCGATCGCTCTACGAAGCGGCAGAAATCGACGGAGCCAATGGCTGGCAGCAGTTTCGCTACATTACCCTGCCGCAGTTGCGCCCTGTTACATTCTTTGTCGTAGCGATGGGGATCATTGGGACGTTTCAGCTATTTGATCAGTCCTACATTTTTTCTGGGGGTTCAGGGGGTCCCAACAACGCCACGCTAACGGTTGTTTTACTGATTTATCAGTATGTCTTCCGCGATCTTCAGTTGGGGTATGCCGCAGCGATCGCTTTTTTATTGGCTCTCATCATTATCATCGTCACGTTGATTCAACGGCAAATCTTTGATCAGGACTCTACTTAAATTTAACTATCGATTCATCTTTTATGAAATTCTCGATTTATCCCTTGATCTACCGCTGGATTCTCTATATCCTGTTGACAGTCTATGCGATCGTGACGCTCATTCCTTTTCTCTGGGCTTTATCTTCATCCTTTAAGCCCTTGTCAGAAATCATTGCAGGCGATTTCTGGCCGCATCACTTTACGTTAGACAACTACCGTCAGATCTTTTTAGAGCAGCCTTTATTTCTGCGTTGGTTGTTTAACAGTATATTCATTGCTGTCTGTGTCACGGTGCTCAATCTGCTTTTCAACTCTATGGCAGGTTATGCCCTGGCAAGGTTACAGTTTCGGGGTAAGCAGTTCTGGTTTCTGCTCATCCTGGCGGTTTTAGCTGTTCCGGCACAGGTAACACTCATTCCAACTTTTTTAATTCTCAAGTCGTTCGGCTGGCTAAATTCCTATCAAGGCATGATCATTCCTGGCATGATCAACGCCACCTTCATTTTTATGATGCGTCAGTTTTTTATCAACTTTCCGCGATCGCTAGAAGAAGCGGCGGCCTTAGATGGGCTAAATACCTTACAGATCTTTTGGTACATTGTCTTACCGCTGGCAAAACCTGCGATCGCCGCCCAGGCGGTCTTTATCTTTATGGGGAGTTGGAATAACTTCTTATTACCTGTGGTGATTCTATTTGAGCCAGAGATGTTTACCTTACCTTTAGGACTTAACACCTTCAAGGGACAATACATTAGCTATTGGAATTACATCATGGCAGCTTCCATGATGTTTACGCTACCCGTGCTCTGCATCTATGTTTTTTTCAACCGCTACTTTATTCAAAGCGTGACCTTTACGGGCGGTAAAGGATAAAGCACTTTTCTCATTTTTTGGGGAACTTATTGTCACATTCATCCAGTAAAATAACGGGTAATCCTGCCTCTGTAGCTGATTTTGTAACAGTGTCTAGGAAACTCTTATACAGCCAGTAAATTAAAAGAGTTAGTGTTTCAGGTCTATCTGCTACTCGCTTCAATTATGATTCGTAATTCACAACCCCAAAGAATCCGTCAGACTCAAAAGGCTTGGTCAATTGCTCTAACCAGCTTCGTCCTATTCGGAGCCGTCTGCCAAACCTTGGCTCAACCGATGGCGATCGCCAATACCCTAACTGAGCGACCCATCACTGCACAACTTAATGAATCGCCATCCTCAGCCAACGAGCTACCGCAGCGGGTTGCCCGACGCGTCCGGCGCGACTTGGCTCAGCGATTTAATTTAGCCCAGCGCGACTTAAGGGTGATGAATTTTAGCCGCGAAACTTGGTCAGATAGCTGCTTGGGCTTGGCAGCACCCAATGAGCGGTGTGCTATGGCAACCGTTGAAGGATGGCGCGTTGAAGTCACCAACGGACAGCAGGACTGGGTTTACCGAACCGACCTGAGGGCAAGGGTGATTAAGTTAGAAACAGGCGATGGGTCTGAATTGCCGCCGCAGGCTGTCGATCAGCTATTTGAGGCGATCGCACGTCAGGCTAACGTTCCGGCTAACACCCTCAAAGTGGTGGCATCTCAAGCCAGAACTTGGGATGGGTGTATGGGAATTTTTGCACCTGGACAGGCTTGCACCAAAATCGCTATTGCAGGCTACCGCGTTATTGTGATGGGTGAGCAACAAAGCTGGGTTTACCACATCAGCCAAGATGGTTCGCGGGTTGTACAAAATGAAACCGCCAGCGGCAGCGGCATCAGCATTACACCATCCTTTGCATCCCTTGAGACACAAACACCTTTGCCCACTGGAGATGTTGTCTTCCAGATGACTGTCTCTGGCGGGTTAAGAGGCGACACCACCGAAACAGTTCTCACCTCAGAGGGAATTCTGTACCGCAGAGGCACAAGCATGAGCGCTTCAGCCATCTCTGAGCCAACTATCATCAAGCGTCTGTCGCCATCAGAATTACAGCAGTTTCAACAGATTCTAGATCAGCAAAAGTTCCCAAATCTTGACGGCATGAGGTATCTAACGTCAGCTGCACTCGCTGATTATCCAACAACCGTCTTACAAACAGCAAGCAGCACGGTTGCGTATATTGATTTAGAACAGGATCAGCTTCCTCAATCCTTGCAGGCTGTGATTCAAGCCTGGGAACAGTTGCAGTAAGGCTCGCCAAGGTGTCTTTCGTCTCGTAATCATCTGGCTTAGGGCATATTTGAGGGGGCGCTCTGCGCCCCCTCAAATATGCCTAAGATTTGACCAAATTTGCCATCTTTATCGAGTAGATTCTTGCAGCAAAGCAGGTGCGAGAATTTGATCAATCTCTTGTAAGACTTCATCACTCAAGCGAACCCCAGAAGCTGCGGCATTGTCTGCCACCTGATCAGGACGACTTGCCCCAATGATGGTGGAAGCTACCCGGTCATCTTGCAGCACCCATGCCAAAGCCAGTTGTGCCATCGACAAACTCAGCCGCTGCGCGATCGGTTTGAGGTTTTGCACAGCACTCAAGATGCGATCGCTTCGCAAGTCTTCCATAAACCGATTCATCTGGTCATTGGCTGCGCGCGAATCAGATGGGGGCGCTTCTCCAGGCTTATATTTCCCTGTCAGAACCCCCTGTGCCAGAGGCGACCAGACAATCTGGCTAATGCCATTCGCTGCACAGAGCGGAAACACTTCTGCTTCTGGCTTGCGCCACAGCATAGAGTATTGCGGCTGGCTAGAAACAAAATGCTCTACATTCGGCAGGTTCAGGGCAGATTGAATCTGGAAGGGTAGCCACTCACTCATGCCAATATAGCGAGCTTTCCCTTGGCGCACGACTTCCGTTAATGCCTCCATTGTCTCTTCCAAAGGCGTGTTGGGGTCATAACGATGGCATTGATAGAGGTCAACATAATCTGTGCGAAGTCGCTGGAGCGAGGCATTGATTTGTTTGTAAATTTGAGCGGCTGACAGTCCTCGATCGCTATCCGACATAGGAAAGTAAACTTTGGTCGCCAAAATATAGGAGGTGCGATCGATTCCCTGCAAGACTTCACCCAGCAACGATTCGGCGGCACCTCGCCCATATACATTGGCGGTATCAATAAAGTTAATGCCAACATCAAAGGCTTTATGAACACAAGCTTCGGCCTGTTGCCGTTCTACGCCGCCCCCATAGGTCAACCAAGAGCCTAAACTGATCTCAGAAACGTTAAGGTCGCTCTTACCCAACTGTCGATACTTCATTGAAATAGCTCCGTAAATGGCTTAAAGATTTCCTCAAAAGTCCCTTGTAATATACCCCTTTGGGCTTATCCTCTAGGAAACTAGCAATAGGGTAAGGAGGTTAGGGACGGTTAGGACTACGACTCTTTTTATCGTTTCTTGACACTGTTTTTAGGCACTGATAACTGGGAGCATGTCACCCTTTTAGAGAGAATAATCCATTGAGGTAAGCAGTCCGGTGTGCCAAGAGTTGCGGCACATTTTCTGCTTTCCACTGAGCACCCGATATTTGTATGCGACGGTCAATCTGCTTAATCGCAGATTCAA
>DATNPL010000137.1:0-6034 GCA_036703255.1 Coleofasciculaceae cyanobacterium | reverse complement strand
GGCAAGGGCGCGTTTGAGTTCCATCGAGTCACGATTGCTTGCAATGAATTGTTCGAGCGTTTCCATGAGTCAAGTAGAGTAGACTTAGATGCATGCTTTAAGCTTATCATCTGTTCACCTCCTATTTAAGATTGCTGTAGCAGATCTTCCTGAAGAGAACGGTGGAATCGACCACTACCGATCGCCGTATTCGCCCAGACATACCTTCATTACATTAGCTTTAGATAAACTTGCTCGAAAGGGAGCAGTAAAGCTCAGTGATATTGCTCAGCTAGCGGAGTACGTTGGTAATAGCACTGAAATGATCTTTGCTCATTACTTGGGTGGAAGTGGCGATGATTCAATTGTAGATCTTGAAGAGGATGAGCCAGAATCAGCATCGATCGCCCCTTCCCAAAACAATACTCAGCCTCCGACTGGAACATCAACTCAGCTCAACTTCGCTCATCAGGTGATCGAGCAGTTGACTCAGCAACATCAATTTCTACAACAGCAGCTTAGCCAGCTCACTCAACAAAATCAATTTCTACAACAGCAGCTAACCCAACTCCTTGCCCTACAGAAAGCCCCTCAGCAAACTAGCCGTTCCTCTCAATCTTCTGAGCAATGTGAACCAACTGTGCCTTTAGACTCTGAGCTTGATCAGCTAGCGTTACTGCTTGCCATGAACAACCAAATTGAGAGCGAGTCGTCATCCTCTAGCTGAGCGAAGCTAATAGATCTCTTGCAGATTAAAGTTTTGGGATTAGGTTTAGTGGGGGCACAGCCCCTACTAAACCTAATTTGCAAGAAGTCTAATCTCCAATTAGAGAGGATAGTTCTTGCAATAGCTCTTTGACACGCTCCCGCTTCTCCGGGTCTTCCCAAGCCTTGGATGATCGAATACGTTTGTAGGCTCGATCGAGTATGTCTTGCGGCAGCTTTGCTTCTACAAGTGGGTTAGACGAATTGCCTCGAATTCTCTTACGAATATCACTTAAGCTAAGTTTCTGCTCTACAGTCTCTTGCAAAAGAGAAGATTGGAAAGTTTCATCCTTGACTCTAGAAATAACTTGCGCCTTAGTATAAGCGAGTTCTCCCGATCGTACCAACTCTAAAATGTGTATGGGCAATTTGAGCAGAGGCATGCGATTGACGACGAACGATTCCCAAGTAAATCTGCCAATTTCATTGAAAAGGCTCACGATCTCCTCATACTGTGGGCTGCCGATAATGTTATGGGCAACTTGTCCTCTGCGCTCATGCTGAATATGATACAGCAGCGACATCGCTTCTCCGATAGACAGCTTAAGCCGAGTTGATACCAACCTCAAAACCCCTTCTGTTTCTTCGATTGGATTAAGATCAGCACGCTGAAGATTCTCAACGAGAGCTAGAACGAAAGCTTGTTCATCTGTCAACTCACGCACTGTTACAGGTACTTCAGCTAATCCAACTGCGATCGCCGCTCTTAGCCGCCGCTCTCCAGCAACTAATTCGTAATTTCCACCCTCTAAAGGGCGAACCAACAAATTTTCAAGAATTCCATGTGTCTTGATGGAGTAAGTTAGTTGCTCCATCTTCTGTGGATCAAAATATCTTCGGGGCTGATGAGGAGGGACTTGAATCGCTGAAACTGGCATCATGCGAAATGAGTCATATGGCTCTGATAATGTGACGGCATCATCATCCGTCTCATTTACCTGCCCAATAACACCAGATTTAGAGGAAAGCTGTCCTTGATTGACCATACTGGCAGTGCCATTTTGAAAACAGAAGACTTACACCTCATCTTCAGACGATCTTCAAGATCCAAAAGCCTTGCCAACTAAGCGTTTCACGGCTTTTACTTTACCAATTCACATGGGCTATTGATACATCTCACCTATGTCTTCCGATCGCTAAAAACGGGCTGCTCTAAGTGCTAATCTTTGCTCTCAAGATGATTGCATCTGCAAGCTCAGTTCATTAGAAATCGCCTCTATCACACCTTTGTTCCTTAAATCGCCTAACGCCTTGTAAAAGTCCCCACTGCTCAACATCCAGCGATCGCAGAACTCCTGTACATCAATGGCCGGATTAAGCTTGCCTGGATAGTCAATTTGCAAGGCAAAGTACACATAGTCCCGATCGCTAGTCAGGAGCTTACGTTCTCGGACTTGCAGGAGTTCATCGCGATCGAGAAAATACCCTGTTTGCTTTGCTCTATTGCCAGACACCATGAGCACCTTAAGGCTATAAATTTACACGCTTAAATACGATTGAAGAGACAACAACGCATCTTTTAAGAGCCACGAGTCATCTTAATAGAACAACGTCTAGCCCCATGTATATCGATGGTTTCACCTTACATTGATGAGTAGAATGCCTTGCTCAATCACTAGCCTTCCCAAACCAGCGATCGCCAATTCACTGGGATAATGCCATCTCGTAAAGCATTTAAAACCATCCCTTGATGTGCATGACTAGCCCTCAACACATGGCAGCGACGGCAAAGTACCCGTAGATTCGAGTCCGCATTTGTACCTCCACAAGAGAGTTCCAGGACATGATCAATATGAGCCTTCTTGAGAGGTATGGATCGTGCAGTTTTTTCGTGACAATATGGCCCCTGACAGCGACCATTATCTCTTTGCCAAATCCGCTGTCGAGTTTGCTGCCAAATAGCTCTAGGTTGCCGCCTTCTCCGCATCGTTGTTCCCTGTCTTGTCTTGTAGTTGGCTTGCCAAGTCTTACCTGACCACGCCCCGACTAACCATGCAATGCCGGACCCCTACATGTCCCATCTTGTTTTGCCTTGTCTAGCCCCACCCTGTGGTGTCTGACACATCCTAAGAGGTGTCAGAGACAGCGAAAGTTATTACATCAAACCGTCCGAAGCCAATTGTCCGTCCATCGCCCAAACCCACGAATTGCCCTGCTGTTAAACACAAAGCTTCCATCTCTTCGCGGGAGAGCACCGTCTTGTCCCAATGCAGTGTGAATTGACACTCCCATCCTGGAGCTGCGGCAACTCGATAACGGATGTTTCGCCGTCCTGTTGCTGGATTCCTCACACCTTCTACATAGACATAGACCGGAGGCAAGTCTTTACAGGCTTGACTCCGCTCGATCAGATCTGGATCTTCTGGCACAAGGCGATCGCTAATTAAAATTATCTCTTCTGCAATCTGTAGCGTTGCTGAAACCGCAAGTTGTAGCGATTTGCCCCTTTTGATGAATGGAGCAGCCGCGCGGATGCAGCTAAAAATGTAGGTGCTGTAGATAAAAAGTTGGCGATCGGGGGTCATCAAGACAGTTTTACGCCACTCGTTTGGATTATGCCCCGCAACCCCTTCTGTCTCCTGCTTCTGAAGAGGAATTGCATCTATTCCAAAGTGGTGCCACAAAAGTGGACGTATTCCTTGGATGGATATCTGAGCCGTGAGTAGATTACCAATGACCGGGGCTAATGGTGCCATGAGTTTGAAGACTTAAGAACAAGCGTATTGCTTGAAACTATTAACCATTACATCCACAAGCAAAGCAAGAAAATGATGTCAATCTGACATAGACTCACCTTTCCGATTCTTCTGCCTGATGCCAGCGTTTAAGCAGAGGCTGAATCTGGTCTGAGTTGGTTAACAAAAAATCTGCCACTGCCAAAATGCGCTGATAGGCAATACTCGGTGTGCGGCGACTACTGCGTCCACTCAACCAGTGACTTGCACTCGATTGGGAAACCCCACAGATTGCAGCAATCTCACCCGCACTCATTCCCCAGCGATAGCTGAAGGTTTCAGGGTTCATGCACATCCGATTGTGCAGATCAATTAATTGCTGCTGGTTAACATTAGTCATGCTGCTTGACCTCTAAAGTCATAGATTGAGCGCTAAATCTTCTTCAAAAGAAATGCCCTGCCCACGAGCAGACTTACCCGCATCACACCACAGGCGAATTACCTCTGGCGTGATGCGATCGGCGTTGTCCCACAGGCGATGGACGATCTCCAGTTGACGGCAGTAGAGGCTGGAGGGTTCTCGATGGGAAGCGCCTGAGCTAAACCAATGCTCGACGGTGCTGAGGGACACCCCAGCGCTTTGCGCCAGTTCGCCGTAGGACATAGCCCAATCTTGCAGGAACAGAGCAGGATGGAGCGGGGAGGGGTGGCGCTGGTACAAGGCTAGGAGATAGAGCTGACAGGCAGAAGGATAGATCGGGGACACGATGGGGCAGGGACTAGCGAGAGGGGGGCAGAGAATCAAGTTGAGCCGTTGTCTCGACAAGGGGGCGATCGCCCCAAGGAGCCAGGTCAGATTCAAAGCCCCAATGGACTTGAATGCCGAAGCTTTGAGAAGAGCTGTCGGCATCAAGCTGCACGACATAGTGGTAGCCGATCGCTTGGACATTAGTTTCCTGGGCAAAGACACAGCCGACGATGCGACCGTGGTCTTGAGTGGAAACCAGAGACCAATAGACCTGCTGCCCTATCTGGAATTTAGGAACAGGGAAGGTGTCCGGCAGTGGGTCTGGCAAAGTCAACGGCGGGAGCAGGGCTTGAACTGGAGGCATGGGACTCAGCTTTTGTGAGGGGGATAAAGTCGTGTTTGCGTCTCGTGGGGTAGGGAAACAACTCGATCAAAATTGGAGCATTTGATTGAAAACCTTTACAATATGAGGCTTTCAACGATCGCTCTTTTGGACGGAGCTTTTGATCAGTGAAATGAAAGAATATGGGTTTCAGCAATCGAGTCCTGTGGAAACCCATCAAATGGCTTTTTGTTGGTTAAACCGCTGTCATACCCCTGCTGCGGTTGCAGGAGCGTTGGCTTCGACTAGGGTTAGCCCTATTGCGGTGTGAATCCTTTGCCAGCCCCGCTGCTGAGATTGCTGTTGTTTGCAGTCATGCAGAAGTCTTTCCTTGAGTTCTATTCCCCCAGACCTTTGCAAGCGATGCTTGCATGAGGCGAAAGGAGAACCATTGACTCTCAGGGAGTTCATGGTTTGGTTTCGTTGGTGGGTCGTCCATCGCTCGTTTAAGAAAGAAAGTGACGGATCTCATGATTCAAATGCATGTTAGCATAATCTGCATCAAACGAATCAAATGAATAATTTGATTCAAAACAATCTTAACTTCTATATGAGTCCTAAAATTTATGCATCAAGATCAGTCAGCAGATGAAATGAAGCGAACAACTGTATCTTTTGAGGATGAACAGTATGAAATCCTTGAAAAATGGGCAAATAAAGAAATTAGGACAGTTCCTAACCTGATTACTGCAATCGTGGTTAGTGTTCTCAGAGGGGAAACCCCTCAACTTCCTAAGCTGAATGATGAGAGTAAAGGAAACAAATGAGAGACGATTGCAACGGAGACGTCTCAAGTCCTTCTCGAATTTAGTTATAGATAGAGATGGTCAATGACAACAGCAATTCAAGGGCAACCCCAAAATGCTTCTAAATTGTCGAAGTACCTAAGCTGGCTAACAAGCGCTCTCAGGTCGCTAGATTTCTCGTCAATAAGTAGAAGTTCGAGACCCGAAAGGTTCACTCCTGGAATCGGCCAGCATGGCCTGCTGAATCGGCTGCATATTCGGCATTGGCTGTAAACAGTTGATCTTTTCTCTCCTTTGCAGGTAGCGTTACAGGATGCATTCTCCAGCAGTCATGATTCAACTTTCCATCTTGCACAATAGCTTACCGCTCACTCCCGCCACCCTCTACATCTGTGCGGGTCAGATGCCGCTGGCTCAAGTTTTCCCCTTTGAAAAACGTGAGGTGATTTCTATGGTCTAGCAACCCTAGAAAGCCAAAATCCCCAACTGCCTGAGAAACAGAAGGGGACTGACGGCTGATATTAAAAATTTAATCTAGTGGAAATAGGGTCGGGGACTCTAACTGAAAGCTTTGGTCGGCAGGAAGTTAGGTACCCAAGTTGTCATGCGTCTATATTAGAATCACTTTGCCTGAGTTGACAATACTCTTGTTGTGATTGTGTGTAAGCATCATGACTCTCTATTCCGCTCTACATATGGGATTGAGAGCTTTTTTATGTCTTTCAATAAACATTGTTAT
>DATNPL010000027.1:0-5418 GCA_036703255.1 Coleofasciculaceae cyanobacterium | reverse complement strand
CAGAGAGGGTGAGAGCGATTGTCGCCTAAACGGCCTCGGTTTGCCACCTGTGCCTGCTCACTCTAGATGGATCTACCGCAAGCCTGCAACTCCCTCAAATTGTCTGTATCGAAGGCTACGATTTTAGATGCGCTTACCCTGGCTTTTCATGAGCACCTTATTCATTTCGTGGGTGTGTTTTTAGTTGTTTAAACGGATGCTTCATATCGAGTTTGCCATAACTGAAGATCGCTTCCAAATTCACCATTCCTTCTATCACCGATCGTCGCTTCAAATCACCCTCACGGTACTACTTTTATTCGTTCAAGGCAGCGATCGCCCTACCGATGTATTCCATGAGATTTGAATCAACGGCACCTTGACGGGCAACTTCAACTCCTTCCTGCTGATACATCTGATTAAGCGCTTGCTCAATTCCAGAATGGCCGCCTGTGAATTCTGCAATTAGCGATCGCCAACGCCGTGCTAAAACTTGGACTGATTCGCTGCTTGGAGGACTACTCAATCCGTGAATGACTCTATGATAAGAAGCTCACGCGACGTTAGGGTCAAGAGGTGAAGCGGAAAAATTTCAACTCATCCCAATCTACTTTCGAGGTCAGCAGTTTGTAGGCTCCAGAAGTCATGGGCTGGGGGTGGTAAGTTGCCCAATACATGGATGAGTTTTGCTGTGTCAATGTTCTTCTTGAGTGCTACGGCAACGGCTTGAATGGCGCTATCGGGTGCGAAGTTATGATCCGCACGCAACGACTGCACTTCCTGGATCATCTCTGCTCGATCATCAAAACTGCGACGCGGCTCATTGGTATTCCAGTCCGCTACAAATATTGCTCGCGGAACGGGCGGCAGGACTCCAGCGAATTGGATCGCATCTGAAAGCGTGAGCCGCCGTCTAAAGGTTTGTAAGACGCCTTGCACTATGGTGTAGGTCTGATTGGTTGTGGTTAGACCAGACGCTTCACGGGCATCTAACAGGAATTTCTCGAAGTCCAGTGAAGCTCGTTGATATAGTGAAGCTCGTTGATATTCAGATGGCATTGGCATATTTGTTAGCTCCTGTCGTTTTAATCTGCCCATACTCTCACGCTCCCTCTCTTAACTTCCATCCATGCCTAAACAGAACTACCGAACTTTGTGCGAATCGCCCAGATGCCTTTCATCAGGAATTTTTGCAAAATTCTGCGATGATCTGAGCCGTTACTGCATCGAGCGGAAAGGTTTGGGGATAGGTGGAATACATCAGCATGGTGCCTTGGAGGACTGAAGAGAAATAGAGCGATCGCTGCTGAGGATTTTGCACCCCCAGTTCTTTAAACATCTCGGTTTGCACATGAAATTGTCGAGCTTGCTCATCCATTAATTTCGCTATAGGTTGCGATCGCGGGGTCAAGCTTGGGCTGGCTAAATAAGTTAAGATAAAACCGAAATACATCGGGTTTCTTTTGAACATCGGCGAGTGCGCCTTCAGCAATGTGCCCAATCTGTGCTGATGGGGTTGGCTTTGTCCGAGCCGCATTCATCACCACCAAGACATCCTGGATACGAAGGTCTACCAATGCGCCCAACACATCCGCCTTGCTCTTGAAGTAGTGATAGAGCAGTCCTTTAGAAATTTCTACCTGTCGAGCAATCTCTTCAATGGACGTGGAATGATAGCCCTTTTCACAGAACAGGCTCAATGCCGTTTGGAGAATCTGCTCGGTCGTGGCGCGACGGATGCGATCGTTTTCTGCGGGTGTAGGTGGCATTCTGATTTTCTCTACACCCGCAGATCTATCACTTCAGGATACTGAAGCAGTTCATCAGCGATTTCAAACCACGGCACTTTTGATTTCACGTACAGCTGAATGCTGCCACAGGCACAACTTTCTTTCATAGCGATCGCTTCTTCAAAATCGTCTCTATCTCTCACCATCAACGTCATTCAGCAGTAGAAGTTGGACGCTACTTTGATGAGCTGATGAATTGAGCTAACGCCATTCTAGTTTTTGACTGACTAGACGGTCAACTAAAATCAACGGAGTGATTCAACACCCATCCTGATTAGACCTGTATCCTATAGCTTCTTAAAATATCGGGCGATCGGTAATAGTCCGAAGCCTAGTTTTCATAGTTATGGCGGGCTGGGGCAGGTTTATCAAGGGCAGGTTCATCAAGGACAAGAGTGCCTACGCCTTTGGCGGAGCGAAGCTCTATGCGATTGCGCGCAACTATGGAGGAAAGCGGAAGAACTTTGTGGGGCAATATTTCTGGGCGCGGGGGGATGACGTTTCAACGGTGGGATCTGATTTCGGCCTAACTGCAATGCGCTCGCCCACATCGATAAATCTGTTGTGTTTCTCAATTCGTAAAATCGATTTGGTCTTAAGCAATTATCGTTCCTTCTCTACCGATGAGTCAGCCATAAAAGTCATCTATTTGGCAATCGTTAACATCTCTAGAAGGTGGATGATGCCGATCGGAACTAGAAATCTGCTTTAAATCGCTTTGCCGTTGAGTTTGAAGAGTGGTTTCCATTGTAATATTCTTCCCTTGACACAAACTACTTTACAAACCCGGTTTCGCCCCCAACGAAAGTTAAGGGTTTTTCTCAACGTTTGTGATTTTTAGTGCCGACCTTGGGTGCGTTTAGCACAGACCAAAGGACTAGGGACAGAGCCGATGTATCTCCGTAATCTATGATTAAGTTCCTCCGGCCAATCGCTCAGGTTAAATAGTGACTTAAATGATCATGAAAGCAGTGCGTATCCATGCCTACGGTGGATCTAAAGCGTTGGTTTACGAAGAGGCAGGTTGTCCTACGCCTACGTTAGGTCGGCAATTCAGTTTGCGATACTCACAAGCAGGAGCTTAATGATGATTACTGCAAACAATGGTCAGAGCGTGACCATTTCTTCCTACATCCGCAGTGAGGACGATTTGAAAGCTGCGATCGCCCTACTGCGGTTAAATTACGATCGATTGGCTAAAACTCGCTGTGGTCTGCTATCCACCGAGGTCCAACATCAGGCTATTTCAACTCTAAACACAACTCCTTTTTGAACCTGGAGAAAGCATCCATGCATAATCTATTTACTGCTGAAAACTCAGTTCTCCTGCTGATTGATCATCAAGTAGGCACCATGCAGTTGATTAAAAATATCCCGCTCGATACCGTTAGACGCAACACACTCGCGCTGGCTAAAGCCGCCAAAATCCTAGAATTGCCTGTGGTGTTGACCAGCAGCCAGGAGAGTAATGTGCAAGGCCCCTTAATGCCAGAATTGCAGGAGATCTTACCGGAAGCGTTTGCTGCCCGAATCAAGCGAGCCGGAATTGTAAATGCCTGGAATGACATCAACTTTAAGCAAACCATAGAGGCAATAGGCAGACGTAATCTCATCATGGCAGGTGTCACGACTGATGTTTGCTTAGTCTATCCCTCAATTAGTGCGGTACAGGAAGGTTATAACGTTCAGGCAGTGATGGATGCCTCTGGTTCACCATTTGAGCTTTCTGAGGAAACGTCGCGGCGGCGCATGGAAAAAGCGGGTGTGGTGCTGACAGCGACCAATACTGTAATGGCCGAACTAGCGCAAGATTGGAGCAAATCCCACGGTTCTCAACTCCTGCAAATTTTGTTTGAAGAAGTGTTGCCTAAGATTGGTTAGTTGTGGGTGCTTGAACCGTCATCTGGTAAGCACATTGGTTGCCTAGCTCAATTACAAAAGTATCACTGGATGACCTACGAGTCACTATTCCAGGATCTGCATCTGCTGTTTGAGGTGACAGGGCAATGAAATATTTGCCCTGTTCGATGATCTGGCAGAGCGATCGCTGATGTTGGATAGCAAACGGTTGACCCGAATGATTACTTGCCTTTCTTACCTCGATGCATTGGGCGATCTCACTGAAAAAAGGTACCCTACGAAACCGGTAGTGTTCTAGACGTGTGGAAATGAGGGAGAAATCAACGACCCCGCCGCAAGCGGACGGGGTATGCAACCCGTTTTGCTCGTCAGCCAATGGCTGACATTGCAAGCTTGAAGTTTCGCCGCAGAGCGGCGGGGAATTGACCCCTGCTAGATTAAACCAGTGATTTTTCCTGAATTGAGCTATGGTTTTGGAACCTGTTGTTTGTCCAGATTGCTGCTTGACTGACAAAACTAAGAAACCGGAATGCGGCTGAGGACGATAAATTCGCGCTTGAAGGAATCCTCACGTTGTCGCATGGAGGCAATGGCAGGTTGAGGGTCAGGCAGGCTGGATAAGAACTGAAAAACTTGAATCTTCCATTGACGAGTGATAGCAAGGCGAATCCAGTTCCACCCGAGTTTGAGATAACTCATGCCTCGCTTCCAGTGAGCATCCACTTGACGACGCTGGCCTGAAGCCACCACTTGTACTCCTTGCAGCACCAGAAACAACATCGTTAAGGCAATCACACCACACAGTTGTGACAGGGCAAATTTGTCCCGCAGCCTGGAGGCTTCGAGATTGAACCCATTGGATTTCAAATCTAAAAAGGATTCCTCCACACAAAACCTCAGACGATATTGAGCGAAGGTCTGCAAACTTGTCGGCTCGTCACTAACAATTACCCAGTCCTCATCACTGAGCTTGTCATGGGCCAAGGCGAGATAAACGTTAGGGTAAGGCTTGGTTTTACCGATAGACACCCCAGGGGTGAAGTAAGCTTGTCCTGGTTGAAATGACACCGATGACACCTTAAGCCACTGTCCCTCCATCTGAAACTGGAACGAGCGCTTGATGCGAATCCGAAAATGCCAGCCCAGGTTTTCTTTGAGGTACTTCATCAACTTACCATCGGCAAAGCCTCGGTCTGCGAGCAGGACAATGGCGACTCCATCGGGCAGCACTCGTGCCGCTTGCCGCAGTACCCGTTGAATTGTCCATAACCTGACAGTGCTACTTGATTGAGCGACCACTCGCCAAGCGATAGGGACGGTTCGACCTCGATAGACAACCCCGACCCAAACAATACAGAAACAGTTCCATACCATCGTTGTGTCCAGGCTCAAATAGATGCGGTTTTTGCCCCACGCAGATAAAGCTTGCGCCATCAGCATGTGATGAACGGCGGCGGTGTCAATGCGTCGATTCGAGAGCCATCGCCGGAACCGTCGTTGATGGGACTGAGCATAGGTGGCTCGACTCACCACATGCACTCCAAATCCATTCAGGTGAACGCTTTGGCTTTGAAGGATACCAATTATCATCCAACACAGGGTCTGGAGATGCCTGACATCGTACCAGAGGTCTTGGCATTGACTCAAATATTCATTCAACGCATGATAGAGGCGGGAAGTAGGTGCCATTGATTTTGCCGATTTGTGTGGTAACTTTCAGCTTAAACCAGGCTCTGCTTCCCTCCTGGCTTTCGTTTCATCTCCCAATACTTTTGTCAGTCAAGCAGGG